>JAXMGQ010000099.1:0-2323 GCA_046347195.1 Steroidobacteraceae bacterium | reverse complement strand
GCAGTTCTACCTGGTGTTCATCGGCGGCGCCGCCCTGGTGGTCGGCATGCTCGCGGTGGCGGGCGTGGACCTCGCGCCCTGGCTGCAGTGGCTGCTGTTCAGCCTGCTCGCCCTCGTCGCGCTCGTGGGCTTCCGCCAGCGCATCTACACACGCCTCCGGCGCGGCCTGCCCGAGTTCCCGGACGGCCTCGTCGGCAGCCGGGTGCATGTGCCGGTGGCGCTGGGTGCGGGACAGGAATGCCGCGTCGAGTACCGCGGCAGCACCTGGGATGCCATCAACGACGGGCCCGTCACCCTGCAGGCGGGCGCCAGCGCCCGCATCGAGCGGGTCGAGGGCCTGAAGCTGTACCTGCGGGATTGAGGCCAGCAGACCCATGGAGGAGATTCCGGTGAGCTATTTCTTCATCGCCGCGGCGATCATCGTGGTCATCGCCTTCGTCAAGACGGTGACCGTGGTCCCGCAGCAGAGCGCCTTCGTGGTCGAGTACCTGGGCAAGTACAGCCGCACGCTGCAGGCGGGCTTCCACATCCTCATCCCCTTCGCCGAGAAGATCGCGTACCGGCACAACCTGAAGGAAATCGCGATGGAGATCGCCGAGCAGATCTGCATCACCAAGGACAACGTGCAGGTGGGCGTGGATGGCGTGCTGTACCTGCAGGTGCTGGATCCGCGGCTCGCCTCCTACGGCATCACCAATTACAACTTCGCCATCTCGCAGCTCGCGCAGACCACGCTGCGCAGCGAGATCGGCAAGATCGAGCTGGACCGCACCTTCGAGGCGCGCGGCACGATCAACGCCAACGTGGTGAGCGAGCTGGACAAGGCCACCGCTCCCTGGGGCATCAAGGTGCTGCGCTACGAGATCCGCAACATCACCCCGCCGCGCGATGTGCTCTCGGCCATGGAGAAGCAGATGCGGGCCGAGCGCGAGAAGCGCGCCGTGGTGCTGACCTCCGAAGGCGACCGCGACGCCAAGATCAACCAGGCGGAAGGCGACAAGCAGCGCGTCATCAAGCAGTCCGAGGCCACCAAGCAGCAGGCGATCAACGAGGCTCAGGGCCAGGCCGAGGCCATTCTGGCCGTGGCCGCCGCCACCGCCTCAGGGCTCAAGCAGGTGGGCGTCGCGCTCAGCGAGCGTGGCGGCATCGAGGCCATGCAACTGCGCATCGGCGAGGAATACGTGCGCCAGTTCGGCAAGCTGGCCCAGTCCGGCACCACGCTGGTGGTGCCAGCGAACCTCACCGACCTCGCCTCCATCGTGAGCCTCGCCACCAGCATTTCGCGCAAGAGTTCCGTGACGCCGCCCGCCAGCTGAGGTGGCCCGCGGAATGTGCGCTGCGGATGGCCTGGACAACCAACAGATGCGCTCTTCCGAAGTCCACGCGCTCGATTCGACCAGCCTGTTCGAAGGGATAGGCCACTGGCATCGCATGCTCTGCGGCGAGTCGTCGCAGCCGATGCTGACGAAGGATGGCGATATCTCCCTGATCAATTCGCGGATCCTGCCGCAGTTCGGCAGCGGCACCCTCGATATCGCGTCGTTCGACGACGAACTCATCGTCGTCGGCATGCGCTGTCGCTTCGATCGTGATCTCAGCTATCACGGGGTCGGCGAGGGTTGGACGCGGCTCCACTTCCGCAAGGCTGCGCGTACCCTGATGCAGTTCGAGGGCCATGCCTGCAGCGAACTCGAGGGCCCGCTTTGCCAGGTGTTGCACCAGCCGGTCGGACTGCCTGACGAGGAGTGGATCGAGGGCGGTGTCGCCTTCGACTGGGTGACGGTGTTCATGCGCCCGCGGCTATTGACGGAGCGATTCAGGCTCGATTCGATCGGCCTTACCGACCCGCTGCGCCGGCTTGCCCAAGGCGCTGACGACTTCGTGCTGGAAAACTGGTCGCTGTCGGCCGAAATGGCGCTGGCGATGAACCAGCTGCTCGGAGAGCGCTACGCGGGGGACCTCAGGCGCGTTCACCTCGAGGCCAAGGCGACCGAACTTATCTGCATGATGTCGAAGGTGCTGCGGCCGTGCAGCCATGCCGAATCAACCGTTCGGCTCCTGCCGCGGGACGTCGACGCGCTGCACGAGGTGCGGCGAATCCTCGCGCAGACCCCGGCCGGAAAGCCGAGCATCCAGGCGCTCTCCCGGCGCGTCGGCATCAACCGCAACAAGCTCACCTTCGGCTTCAAGCATCTGTTCGAACAGACGATCTCGGAGTATCGCCTCGAGCTCCTCTTGCAGCTCGGCTGGAAGCTGCTGCAGGAGACTTCGCTGCCGATTGCGGTCGTCGCCGACAGGGTCGGGTATGGGCAGGCGGCGGCCT
>JAXMGQ010000098.1:0-2369 GCA_046347195.1 Steroidobacteraceae bacterium | reverse complement strand
GGTAGACGAGTCCGGAGGTGGCGATGGCGAAATCGTGCCCGCGCGCCTTCCAGCCATTCGGCGTCGTGGTCGGGTCCTTGGCGAGATCCAGCTCGATGGTGTCCTTCCAGGCATCGAGAATCGCGTCGACGCGGCGCGTGATGCCCGGCGGCCCGTAGATATCCATGGACGTGGCGCGGTTGAGATACCACGGCTGCAGGATCAGCGCCGGAATTCCGATCGTGTGATCCGGGTGCATGTGGGTGATGAACAGATGGGTCAGGTTGTCCACCCCGAACGCCCGCGCGATGGTGCCACCGTGAAACGTGGCCGCCTTCGCCAGGCCGCGCCACACGCCCTCGCCCGCATCGAACAGGTAAGGCGTGCCTTTGACCACGACGGCCGAGGCCGGCCCGAAGCGATACGGGTTCGGCACCGGGTTGCCAGTGCCGACGGTCACCAGCAATGACTTCGCCCCGGGCGGCGCCAGGTTGCGCGGCGGGCCGGGATCATGGCGGTTCTCGTAGCTCTCCATCACATCCGCGCGGACCGGCTGCGGGACGACGGAACCGAGCAGCACAGCCGCCATGGCCAGCAGCGGCCACCTCATCGAATCGGCCCTGATCATGATTCACTCCTCGTTTTGACTCGCTCCGCCGTCCGCAACTGCCGCAGCACAATGCCGGACAGCGCGAGCCCCGCGACCATGAGCGGCACGATCCAGTTCTCGTACCAGTGTGCGCCCTGGGTCCGTGGCCAGGACACGTTGACGGTCTCGAAGACGACCCAGACGGCGGCGAGGTAGATCGTGGGGCCGGTGGCCCATCCCAGTTGAAACGGGCCATTGCGCCACCGGCCGCGCAGGTGCGCATGCGCTGCCGCCAACACCGGGAAGCCGTAGGCGATGTAGACCAGCGCGATGGTACAGGCGAGCAGCACCGCGAAGACATCTGTCAGGCTGAGCAGCACGAAAGCCGCCGACACCACTGCCGTGCACAGGATGGCATTGACCGGCAGCCCGCCGTTGCGCGACAGGCGCTTCAGCCACGCCGACGCCGGAAGTTCGTCATCCCGGGCGAGTGCCCAGGTCACGCGGGATACGGACGCCTGCATGCCGATCATCGACGCGACGAAGCCGAGTATGAACAGGACCAGGATGAGCTTGAACGCGACCCCGCCCAGGTGGGCAGTCAAGGTCGCGGCGACCGGGTCACCGCCCGCGCCAGCCACGACCTGCTCGAGGTTCGGAATGGCGAGGATGATCGACAGCGCGGCAAACGACACGATCGCGCCCACCGACCACAATGACCAGATGATCGCCCGGGGCACGGCCCACTCCGGGTTCCTGACTTCCTCGGCGATCGATCCGGCACTCTCGAAGCCCAGCAGGGCCCAACCACACAGCGCAATCGATGCCGCCAGGCCGGAGCCGAAGAAGCCACTCACCGACCCGTCGACGCCGAACAGCTCTGGCGTCGACCAGATCACGTGCAGCGGATTGACATGGTAGCGCCAGAGCAGCAGCGCACCGACGCCCAGCGAGGCGACGATCTCCGCCAGGATGCACAGCCCGACCACCGCATTGAGCACCACGCGGCCGTGGGTGTTGCCCCAGGTCGCGAAGCCGAGCAGCAGCAGCGCCAGCAGTGTGCGCGTGCCGGCCGACTCTGCATCCAGGCCGAGCAGCTCGGCGAGGAAATGTGCGCAGCCCAGCGTCACGGCCGCCATGCCGATGGGCAGGGCGCACTGGTAGGTCCACGCGGCGAACCAGGCGGAACGCTCGCCGGCCAGCCGCCGCGACCACTGGTAGATGCTGCCTTCCTGCGGGTAACGGGACGCCAGCATGCCGAACAGCAGCGCCACGAAGGTCTGGCCGACCAGCACCACCGGAAAGCCGAGCCAGAATCCCGCGCCCGCGGTGCTGAGTCCCAATGCAAGAATCGAGTAGAGGGCGACGATCGGCGACAGGAAGGCGAAGGCGAGCGACAGCGCCGAACGCAGCGTGAACTCGCGCGGCAGCTCGCCGGCGCTCTCCGTCAGTGATCCGTGGACGCGCTTGGCCATGCAGGATCCGGCCGCACCCGCGGCTGCTTGCGACAGAAGGAGATTGGACTGTAAACTGGACTCTTGTCCAGAATCGGGTGGGCCTGCAGAAGCGTATGACCCTGCTGCGCAAGCGTAGGAGTGCCCCGCGCGCGAGCGCGGCCGTCCAGCGCAGCCGGCTGATGGATGCGGCACGCTCGATGCTGCGCACGCGGCGGCTGACCGCTCTGACGCTCAGCGACGTGGCGGCCGAGGCCGAGGTACCCAAGAGCTCCGCCTACCACTACTTCGAGGACATCGAGGATCTCTACGTCCAGCTGCTGCTGGTGCTGCACAAGGAGGTGCAG
>JAXMGQ010000097.1:0-2552 GCA_046347195.1 Steroidobacteraceae bacterium | reverse complement strand
GGCAATTCTGGCGGGAATTTAACCGATTCTTGGGTGTTTCGAGACCCCCGTCACACCGCCTCCCGCCCCCCGGCTTCGACAATGGCTGCCTCACGGCGCACGCATGAGGTGCGCGCCGGTGGGTCATGGTGCACGGGAGAGTCGAGTTGTCAGGCGACAGGGCAGCGCAGCGCAGGGTCGAGTCCACTGCCTATGGCGAGGGCCTGAACCGGCTGCTCGAGAAGCAGATCCGGGAGGCCCGGCGCCGCGGCGGCGAGCTCGACCTGGACACGCTGATGCGCAGCATCAGCCTGCACTACGACCGCATCGAGGAAGAACGCCGCGGCATCGTGCGCTCGATGCAGCTCATGTCCGAGGAGGCGCAGGCGCTCACCCGCGAGATCCGTGAGCAGAGCGCCTCGCACCTGCAGGCCATCCTCGACAACGTCAAGGACGCCATCATCACCGTCGATGAACAGGGCCACATCGAGACCTGCAACCCCACTGGCGAGCGCATCTTCGGCTACTCGCAGACCGAGCTGCTTGGGCGGACCCTGGACTTCCTGCTGCCCGAGATCGTGAGCCGCGGCGGCTCGCGCGCCTTCCTCGAGCAGCTCGCCGCGCGTGTCGATGACACCCACATCGACCTCGCGGCGCACCAGATCTGGGGAAACTCCAAGGGTGGCGAGCGCTTCGTGGCGGAGATCGCCGTCAGCAAGGCGAAGCTGAACCGCCGTGACGGCTACATCGTCTGCATCCGCGACACCACCGAACGGCACATCTCCGAGCAGCACATGCGCGACAGCGAGGCGCGCTACCGGACGCTGGTGGAGAACGCGCCCGAGGTCATCGTCGTGTTCGACGTCGACCAGCAGAAGTTCATCGACGTCAACGAGAATGCCTGCCGCTTCTTCCGCATGGACCGCTCCGCGCTGCTCGCCGCAGGTCCCGACCGCGTCAGCCCGGTCACCCAGCCCGATGGCACCTCCTCCTTCGGCGTGGTGCGTGGCTACGTCCAGAGCGCCCTTGACGGCGCGGCGCCGGTGTTCGAGTGGATGCACTGCGATGCCTCCGGCCGCCTGCTGCCCTGCGAGGTCAGGCTGGTGCGGCTGCCGAGCTCCTCGCGCCGGCTGATCCGCGGCAGCATCACGCACATCGCCGAGCGCAAGCGCAACGAAGCCATCGCCAGCGGCGAGCGCCGCGTGTTCGAGAAGATCGCCGCCAACGCACCGTTGCCCGAGACGCTGGGCGCCATCGCCGAGGTGATCGAGCGCGTCATGGAAGGCGCCGCCTGCGCCATCAACCTGCTGGACCAGGACTCGAACTGCCTGATGTTCGGGGTGGCGCCCAGCCACTGCCACGCGGCTTCGTCGCGGCCATGGATGCCTGCCCCGTGGGCGCCCGCTACGGCTCCTGTGCCGCGGCGGTGTTCCTGATGCGCGCGGTCATCGTCGCGGACATCGGCAGCGATGCGCTGTGGGAGTTCCGGCGCGAGGCGGCCGCCATCGCCGGCCTGCGCTCGAGCTGGTCGCTGCCGGTCATCGCCTCCAACGGCGTCGTGGTCGGCACCATCGCGGCGTATCGCCGCGAGCCGGGGACCCCCGCGCAGCGCGACCAGGAACTCACCGCGCGCATGTCCCAGCTCGCCAGCATCGCGATCGAGCGGCGCCATTCGGAGGATGCGCTGCGCGACAGCGAATCGAAGTTCCGCGGGCTGTTCCACAGCGTCATGGAGGGTGTCTACCAGACCACCGCCGACGGGCGCATCCTCGCCGTCAACCGCGCCTTCGTCGAGATCTTCGGCTACCCATCCGCCGAGGAGGTCTGCGAACTGAACGCCGCGCAGCTCTACGCGAGCCCGGCGGACCGCGAGGCCTTCGTCCGGCGCCTGGAGACGGTGGGCGAGCTGCGCAACGAGGAGATGTACCTGCGGCGCCGCGATGGCAGCATCGTGACCGTGCTCGAGAGCAGCCGCGCGGTGCGCGACCTGCAGGGCCGCACCATCGGCTACGAGGGCACGGTGGTGGACATCACCGAGCGCAAGAAGGCCGAGACCGCCGTGTTCCAGGAGAAGGAGCGCGCCCAGGTCACGCTGCAGTCGATCGGCGATGCGGTGATCACCACCGATTCGGACGGCTACATCGACTACATGAACCCCGTGGCCGAGAGCCTCACGGCCTGGGAGAACCGGGTCGCGCAGCGCCAGCACATCGCCGACGTGCTCACCACGGTGCACGAGACCAACCGCATCCCCATCGAGAACCCGATCAGCCGCTGCCTGCGCGAGGGCCAGGCGCAAGGCCCCACCGAGACGGCGATGCTGGTGAACCGCCGCGGCCAGGAGATCGCCATCCAGACCTCGGCTGCGCCCATCCGCGACCGTGCCGGGCACCTCATCGGCGCCGTGATCGTGTTCCACGACGTCAGCAAGGAACGCCGCCTGCACCGCGCGCTGCATTACCAGGCCAGCCACGACGCGCTCACCGGCCTCATCAACCGCCGCGAGTTCGAGCACCGGCTGAATGCGGCGGTGGAGAACGTGCGCCTGGATCCGCAGTCACAGCATGCGCTGC
>JAXMGQ010000096.1:0-2661 GCA_046347195.1 Steroidobacteraceae bacterium | reverse complement strand
CTTCATCGATGGCCTTCACCCGATGGCTGGCAATGGCTCAGCGGAGGCGTTCAGCGGCGCGGCCATCAGCCTGTACGCGGCGAGCCGCTCGATGCAGGACCGCTTCCTGAGCAATGCCGATGGCGAATGGCTGTTCGTGCCGCAGCAAGGAGAGCTGCAGATCGACACCGAGTTCGGCCGGCTCGCGGTGTCACCCAGCGAGATCGCGGTGGTGCCGCGCGGCGTGCGATTCCGCGTGCTGCTGCCACAGGGGACGGCGCGGGGATATCTCTGCGAGAACCGCGGAGCACCGCTGCGCCTGCCCGACCTCGGGCCGATAGGCTCCAATGGCCTCGCCAACCCGCGGGATTTCCTCGCGCCCACGGCCTGGTACGAGGATCGCGAGTGCGAGGCGACCTTGCTGCACAAGTTCGGCGGCCGCCTGTGGAGCGCGCAGCTCGATCACTCCCCGCTCGATGTGGTCGCCTGGCATGGCAACCATGTTCCCTACAAGTACGACCTGCGCCGCTTCAACACCATCGGTTCGATCTCCTACGATCACCCGGATCCGTCGATATTCCTGGTGCTGCACTCGCCCAGCGAGACAGCCGGGACCAGCAACCTCGATTTCGTCATCTTTCCGCCGCGCTGGCTGGTCGCCCACGACACCTTCCGTCCGCCCTGGTTCCACCGCAACGTCGCGAGCGAGTTCATGGGACTGGTGCACGGGGTCTACGATGCGAAGGCCACCGGCTTCCTGCCGGGCGGTTCGTCGCTGCACAACTGCATGAGCGGTCACGGCCCGGACCGGGAGACCTTCGAACGCGCGAGCCGCATCGACACGACGGCGCCACAGCAGGTCACCGACACGCTGGCATTCATGTTCGAAACGAGGCTGCCGCTGGCGTGCACGACGACCGCGCTGGGCGGAACACCGAAGCTCCAGGACGACTATCGGAGCCATTGGCTGGGACTTGCCAGGGAATTCGATCCGCAGCGGCGTTGAGCGCGGCGGACCCCGCGACATGATCGAACACCCCCCATCCCGCATCGCCCCGCTCGAGGGCGGCTTCAATTTCCGCGACATCGGCGGCTATCTCACGCAGGATGGCCGACGCGTGCGGTGGGGCCAGGTGTTCCGCTCGGGCAGCATGGCCACGCTCACCCCGTCCGACCAGCAGCACATGGCCGACCTCGGCATCCGCGTCATCTGCGATTTCCGCTCCAGCCGCGAGCGCGCCGCGCGTCCCACCAACTGGTCGGACTCGCACGCCGTGGTGCACTGGAACCGCGAGCACGAGGGCAGCGTCGGTGAACTGGTCGCCGCCTTGAGGGCTCCGCAGGCCAGCGCGGCCTCGATGCGCGCCAGGATGATCGATGTTTACCGCACCCTGCCGTACGAGCAGGCGGATGCCTATCGCGAGGTGTTCAGGCGCATCGCCGACAGCGACTTGCCGCTGATCTTCCACTGTGCCGCGGGCAAGGACCGGACCGGCATCGCGGCCGCCCTCCTGCTCACCACCCTGGAGGTGCCGCGCCACACGGTGATGGAGGATTACCTGCTGACCGAACGCTTCTTCGAGGAGGGTTGCCGCCTGGTGTTCGGCGAGCCCTCCTCACGACGGCATGCGGACATCGACCCGTCCGTCTGGGAGCCGATGATGCGGGCCGAGGCGGATTATCTCGAGGCGATGTTCGCGACGCTGGATGAACGCCTCGGCGGGGTGCCCGGCTACCTGCGCCTGGTGCTGGGGGTGGATGAGCCGCTGATCCAGCGCCTCCGGCAGCAACTGCTGGAGTGATGGCACAAGCACAGGGACGCGGCGTCCCAGCGCTGCATCACGCGCCGATGGCCTTCGCCTGTTCCAGCACGGCGCGCGCCTGCTTCAGATGCGGGATGTCGATCATCCTGCCATCGAGGCCGATGGTACCCGCCCCGGGCGATGCATCGAAGGCGGCCACGACGCGCTTCGCGTGCTCGATCTCCTCGCGCGAGGGCCGGTAGCACTCGTTGATCGCGGCGACCTGCGCCGGATGGATGGCGAGGCGCCCCGTGAAGCCTTCCGCGCGCGAGGCGCGTGAGCTTGCGCGCAGGCCGGGCTCATCCTTGAAGTTCACGTACAGCGTGTCGATGGCCTGCACGCCGGCGGCGCGCGCCGCGAGCAGCGTCAACGAGCGCGCGAGCTGGTAGGTCTGCGCCCATTGCCCATCCGCCGCCAGGTTGGTGCTGGCGCCGAGCGCGGCGGCCAGGTCCTCGGCACCCCAGGTGAGTCCCATGAGTCTCGACAGGCCGGCGGTCGCATACTCGCCCAGCCGGAACGGGGCGATGGCCGTCTCGGTCGCCACCGGCACGATCCGGATCGACCCCGGCTCGAGTCCGTGCTGCGCTTCCAGTGCATCGAGGTAATGCGACAGGCGGCGAACATCCTCGGGCCCGTCGGCCTTGGGCAGCATCACGCCGTCGGGGTCCGCCGCCACCACGGCGGCGAGGTCGGCCAACGCGAGGCCGGAATCCAGCGGGTTGATGCGCACCCAGAGCTGCGAGGCACGATGCGCACGTGGCCGCGCACGAAGGAAGGCCGTCACGAGATCGCGCGCGCGCGGCTTGTTGTCCGGCGCGACCGAGTCCTCGAGATCCAGGATCAGCGCGTCCGCACCGGCGCCATCGGCCTTGTCGAGCTT
>JAXMGQ010000095.1:0-3038 GCA_046347195.1 Steroidobacteraceae bacterium | reverse complement strand
CTGGACCGCTTCCGCGAACATGACATCGACCTGCCGGTGGCGGAGCTGCGCATCGAGCCGAAAACCGGCAAGGAACTGCGCGAGGCGCTGGACACCGCGCTCCAGCATGGCAAGGGTGTGCTGAAGATCCTGGCCGGCGCAGGGCGGGCCGGCGCTGAACCCGTGGTGTATTCCACGCGCCGCGCCTGCCCGCGATGCGGCACCGGCTTCCCCGAGCTCGACCCGCGTCTGTTCTCCTTCAACTCGCGCCACGGTTGGTGCCCCGACTGCTATGGCACCGGCAGCCAGCTCGAGAGCTTCGATGAGGAACAGACCGGCGAGGAGCACGCCTGGATCGACAGCGGCGCGGAGGCTGCGGCTGCCTGCGAGTCCTGCGGCGGGGAGCGGCTCAATGCCGTCGCCCGCAACGTGCTGTTCCAGGGCCGCTCGATCTCCCGGCTCGCCGACCTCCCCATCGGCGAGTTCGCGCGATTCATCACGGGACTGGGATTGACCGGGCGGGAACACGAGATCGCCCGCGACATCCTCGCCGAACTCGCCTCGCGCACGGCGTTCCTGGTCGATGTGGGCCTGGGCTACCTGCAGCTCGGCCGAGCCGCGCCCACGCTGTCGGGTGGCGAGGCGCAGCGCATCCGCCTGGCTGCGCAACTCGGCTCCAACCTGCAGGGTGTGTGCTACGTGCTGGACGAGCCCACCATCGGACTGCACCCGCGTGACAACCGCGTGCTGCTCGACACGCTGGAACGCCTGCGCGCCAAGGGCAACACACTGGTGGTGGTGGAGCACGACGAGGACACCATCCGCCGCGCCGATCATGTCATCGACCTGGGGCCGGGCGCCGGCACGCGCGGCGGTCGACTGGTGGCGCAGGGCACGGCCGCGCAACTCGCGCGCATGCCGGAGTCGGTCACCGGCCGGTTCCTGTCGCAGCCGCTGACGCATCCGCTCGCCGGCCGGCGCGCGGTGGATGCGCGCACGCCGTCCATCGCCATCCACGGCGCCGACCTGCACAACCTGCGCCAGGTCGATGCGCGCATCCCCTTGAGCCGGCTCAGCGTCATCACCGGCGTGTCGGGCTCGGGCAAGTCCACGCTGGCGCGCGAGGTGCTGCTCGCCAACCTGCAGGCACTGGTGAGATCGGCGGGGCATTCCTCGAAGCGCACCGCAAGGCCCGCGGTCACCGGTTGCCGCGAGATCACCGGCTGGGAGCCCGTGACCCGCGTGCTCGAGGTGGACCAGACGCCGATCGGCAAGACGCCGCGCTCCTGCCCCGCCACCTACATCGGGTTCTTCGACAACATCCGCCGCGTGTTCGCCGACAGCAGCGAGGCGCGCCTGCGCGGCTACACCGCCAGCCGATTCTCCTTCAACACCGCCGGCGGACGCTGCGAGGCCTGCGAAGGCCAGGGTGTGAAGCGCATCGAGATGAATTTCCTGCCCGATGTGCGCGTGCTGTGCGATGTGTGCGGCGGACGGCGCTTCGACCCCGAGACGCTCTCGGTGCTGTTCCGCGGGCGCAGCATCGGGGATGTGCTGGCGATGAGCGTGGATGAAGCGGTGGAGTTCTTCTCCAGCCACACTTCCATCCACCACGCACTGCGCCTGCTCGAAGACGTGGGCCTGGGCTACCTCACGCTCGGACAGCAGAGCCCCACGCTGTCCGGCGGTGAGAGCCAGCGCATCAAGCTGGTCACTGAGCTGGCCAAGGTGCGCACCGACCTCGTCGGCCGGGACACGGCCATGCGCGGTGGACAGCACACCCTCTACGTGCTCGACGAACCCACCGTGGGACTGCACATGGCCGATGTCGAGAAACTCATCCGTGTCCTGCACCGGCTGGTCGACGCCGGCAACACGGTGGTGGTCATCGAACACAACCTCGATGTGATGGCCGAGGCCGACTGGCTCATCGACTTAGGTCCCGAAGGCGGCGATGAGGGCGGGCGCATCGTCGCCCAAGGCTCACCCGAAGTGGTGGCGCGCAGGGACTCGCGAAAGCGAGCCACCGGCCACACAGCCCAGGCGTTGCGCGGCTTCCTCGAGGAGCGCGCACCCGCAGGGTCGTGACGCCCGGCCTCGTGCGCCTGTCACCGCAGGGCCTGTACTGCCCGGCGGGTGATTTCCACATCGACCCGTGGTCCCCGGTGCCGCGTGCGCTGATCACGCACGCGCACGGCGATCACGCCCGTGCAGGTTCGCAGCAGTATTTCACCGCAACGGCCGGCGTGCCATTGGTTGCCAAGCGCCTGGGAACCCAGGCACCGATCGACGGCATGGCCTACGGCGAGCGCCGGCAATTCGCGGGCGTGGAGGTTTCCTTCCACCCTGCCGGCCACATCCTGGGCTCCTCGCAAGTACGCATCCAGGCGGATTCGGGCACCTGGGTGGTATCGGGAGACTACAAACGCGACCCGGATCCGACCTGCGCGCCATTCGAGGTGCTGGCCTGCGACACCTTCATCTCCGAGGCCACTTTCGCCCTGCCCATCTATCGCTGGCGGCCGCCCTCGGAAGTGGCGCGGGAGATCTTCCAGTGGTGGCAGGTGAACCGCGCGGCGGGACTCGCAAGCGTGCTGTTCTGCTACGCGCTGGGCAAGGCGCAGCGGGTGCTCACGGAACTGGCAGCCTTCACCCGCGAGACGGTGTACGTACATGGCGCGGTGGACGCGCTGCTGCCGATGTACCGAGACGCCGGTGTGCAGATGCTGCCCACCGAGGCGATGTCGGAGGCCGGCCGTGATGCGCGGCGCGAGTGCTGGCGCGAGGCCTTGATCCTCGCCCCGCCCTCGGCAGCCGGCTCGGCCTGGATGCGGCGTTTCACCCCCTGCGCCACCGGCTTCTGCTCGGGCTGGATGCGCGTGCGCGGACAACGCCGACGGCGCGGTTACGACCGCGGCTTCGTGCTCTCCGATCATGCGGACTGGCCTTCCCTGCTCGCGACGTTCCAGGATACGGGCGCGACGCGCGTGTTGCTGACGCATGGCCAGTCCGATGCGATGGTGCGGTACCTGCGCGAGCGAGGCGCCGATGCCGATGCA
>JAXMGQ010000094.1:0-3369 GCA_046347195.1 Steroidobacteraceae bacterium | reverse complement strand
GCGGGCGGGACAATGCAACCGGACAACCGGTTGCTGGAGACTTGGGGATGCGTGTACGAACACAGACGCTGCTGGCGGGGTCGCTGGCGGCAATGACGATGCAGGCCGGTGCCACCACACCCGACGAACCGCTGCAACCGCCGCTGCCGACGGTGGTGGTGACCAGCGTAGCGCCACAATCACCGCTGACCTTCGTCACCGACCCCAAGCTGCCGCGTCAGCCGGTGCCCGCCAGTGACGGCGCGGATTACCTCAAGACCATCCCGGGCTTCACCGCCATCCGCAACGGGGGTACCAACGGCGATCCGGTGTTGCGCGGCATGTTCGGTTCCCGCCTGAACCTGCTCACCAACGAAGGACTCATGCCCGGCGCCTGCCCCGCACGCATGGACAATGCCATGTCCTATGTATCGCCCGAGACCTACGACCGGCTGGTCGTCACCAAGGGCCCACAGACCGTGCAGTGGGGCCCAGGCGCCTCCGCAGGCACGGTCCGCTTCGAGCGCCGGCCGCAGGACAGCGTGCATGAACACCCGGGTCTGCGCATGAACGCCAACGCCATCACCGGATCGAACGACCGGAACGATCAACTGCTTGGAGTGCTGGCCGGAGGTGACCTCGGATACCTGCGCCTGGACACCAGTCACTCCAAGGCCGGCGACTACGAGGACGGCTCAGGGCAGGTGGTTCCGGCGCGCTGGAACAAGTGGAACGCCGATGCCGCGCTGGCCTGGACCCCTGCACCGGGCGCCCTGGTGGAACTGTTCGGCGGCGGCGGTGACGGTGAAGCACGCTACGCGGGACGCGGCATGGACGGTTCGCAGTTCCGGCGCACCAGCCTCGGCCTGCGCGCCGAATGGACAGGCCTCTCCGGCGCGCTCAAGGAGATCAAGGCCAGCGTGTTCCGCAACTACGCCGATCATGTCATGGACAACTACACGCTGCGGGATCCGAACCCGATGAGCGCCATGCCCATGCCGGTGGCGGCGAACGTCGACCGGCTGACCAGCGGCGGCCGTCTCGTGACGAGCTGGCGTTTCGCCTCGCTCGAAGTCCTCGCCGGCGCGGACGCGCAGGACAGCCGGCATCGTGAGCGCAGTGCCTTAGGAAGCAATGCCTACCGGCAGCAGCCCTGGCAGCATGATGCGAAATTCGCCGACCTTGGTGTGTTCGCCGAGGCGACCTGGCGGCTGCATCCGAACGACCGCGCCGTGTTCGGGCTGCGCAGCGACCGGGCCGAGGTGACCGACCAGCGCGAGACCCTGGGCTCCATGATGCCCATGCCCAATCCCACGGCGGGCGTACGGCGCCGCGAGAACCTGCTCAACGGTTTCGCTCGCTACGAACACGAGCTGCGCAACACGCCCTTCGACTGGTTCGCTGGCCTCGGCCGGGCCGAACGCATGCCGGACTACTGGGAGCTGTTCTCTCCTGATGCGGGACCCGCCGGGTCGATGAACGCCTTCTCGGCGCTGGTGCCCGAGAAGACCCTGCAGCTCGATGTGGGCGTGCAGTACAAGACCAGGCGCTACGACGTCTGGCTGTCGGCGTATGCCGGCAGGATCGATGACTTCATCCTGTTCACCTACGGAGGCGGCGGGATGATGGGCCTGCGCTCGAGCGTGTCGCAGGTGGATGCGAACGTGCATGGCGCCGAAGCCGGCATCGAGATCCGCCCGCTCACGCAGCTCAAGGCCGGGGCGACGCTGGCCTACGCCTGGGGCGAGAACCGCGCCAGCGGCGCCGCCCTGCCGCAGATCCCGCCGCTGGATGCGCGCCTCTCGCTGGCCTATGAGGGTGCGCGATGGTCGGCAGGCGCCCTGCTGCGCCTGGTGGCGGCCCAGGATCGCGTGGCCCTCGGACAGGGCAACGTCGTGGGCCGCGATCTGGCTCGATCCACCGGCTTCAGCGTGCTGTCGTTCAACGGCGCCTACCGGTTCTCGAAGCAGATCAGCGTCGCCGCGGGCGTGGACAACCTCCTCGACCGCACCTACACCGAGCACTTGAACCTGTCGGGCAGCGCGGATTTCGGTTATCCGGCTGAAGCCGTGCGCATCAACGAGCCAGGCCGCACGGTCTGGGCGAAGCTGCTGTGGAAGCTGCCGCAGCGCTGAGCATCAGCCTGGCGGGGTGATGATGTCCTGCCCGGTGATGGTCCTGTAAGCCCAGGCCACCACCGGCTTCACCCGCGGCGAGACGATGTCGTAGGCCGGTCGCACCTCGAACCAGCGCGCCTCGTGGTGCTCGGGCATGCCGATCTCCGGGTTCACGGGCAGCAGGATGTGATCTGCCTTGCTGCGCGCGAGATAGTAGCGGGCCACCTTGCCCTTGCTGTAAGGGCCGGTCTCGATGAAATCCACGCCCCAGTCGAAGGAGATGTCATCCAGGGTGGTCTCCTCGCGCACCTCGCGCAGCGCCGCCTCCAGCGGCTCCTCGCCCGGCTCGACCATGCCCTTGGGAAAGTCCCAGTTGCGCCAGGCACGCAGCAGCAGGAAGCGCAGCTTGCGATCGACCACGCGCACGATGACCACACCGGCCGACAGACGCGGAGGATAGGTTCTCTTCGGCTTCCCGCCGTCGGCTGAGGACATGCGCGCAGTATACGCAAGTCGACCTGGACGCCCGCACCGTTGGATGCTTCACACTGCACGATACTGCCCCTTGGTCTCGCCCCACTCCCCGGTCTTCGGATCGTACATGCGGATCTCGTGCCAGTCCCCGTCTAGATACGAGAGCCACAGTTCGATGCCCTCCGGCTTGCGATGCACCAGCGTCAGGGCTTCCGGGACGAGCACTCGCGTGGAATCAGGAGACAGGACGTTGTGGAGGTCGGTCCTGGTGATTCGCGGGGGAACCAGGATGCGGCGGTGGATGGCGCCGTCCGGGTTGAAGACGACACCGTTGTCGGGGGTGGTGAATTCTCCGATGGAGGAACCCCAGTGGCCGATGACTACGAGAAGGTCGCTGAGTGGATCGACTTCCACTTCTATCCTGGCATCGAAAGTCTTCTCGATCGTCGCATCACCGTACCGCCAGGAAACGCCGATGGGTCCATCCTGCATGAGCTGAATGGCGACGTTCGACTTTGGCTTCCCAAGATACGGGTCATCGACCGGATGATGTACGAGCGCCCGATGATTATGGCGACTGATGTACTGAAGCTGATCAAACCTGCTCATTTTGCAATCTCGAACGTAGCTGATGGAGTCAGGAAGTCGTCCCAATTTGGAACGCGCAGATTGACCAGGAACTGCACCTGCATCCCGCCTCCCACGTAGGATTCCGAAGCTGGCCAACCCGACACCTGCGGGCCCGCATACCCCTCTCGCACGGGTATTGCTGTCTTGACCGTGTATTCCTGCAGCACCA
>JAXMGQ010000093.1:0-3700 GCA_046347195.1 Steroidobacteraceae bacterium | reverse complement strand
CGAGGCTGATACGATGCAACGCATGGACTTCGACGACGTCGAAAAGAAGGCCTTGGGCCTTTCGCCGCGAGACAGAGCCCGGCTGGCGCGCGATCTGCTCGACAGCCTCGAGCCACTGGCACCCGAGGAATCACGGCGCTTGTGGCTGGATGAGGCCGAGCGTCGCGCGAGTGAACTGGACCGCGGCAGCTCCGCACCCATACCGGCCGAAGAGGTCGCAAAGAAGGCCCGGACCCTGCTGAAGTGAAGGTCCACTTCCATGCAGCGGCCGAGGCGGAGCACCTCGACCAGATTGCCTACTATGAATCGATGCAATCGGGCCTCGGCGCGCGCTACCTCGAAGACTTCGAGGACGCGCTGGCGCGCATCGTCGAAGCACCAGGTCGGTATCGCATCGAGCGGGCGCCCGACCTGCGGGTCATCGAGCTGCGTCGGTTCCCGTTTTCGCTGATCTACCGTTTGGTGGGCAGCGACATCCAGATCCTGGCAGTAGTGCACTTTCGTCGGCGTCCGCGCTACTGGTCTGGGCGCCGCGACTAGCTCGGCGGTTGGTGGAGGGGCTTTGACCCGATCGGCCGCGGCGGAATGGACCGGGGCGGCATCCGCCGCAACTCCGTGCACCCGGGCGCGATCTTGACCGACATTCAGCGCGCCGCAGTCGCGAAGTCGCCGGACCCCTGCTCGGCGCCCATTGGTCCCCGGCCGCTTGCGCAAACGCGGGCACTCTACAATACGGGGCCCGGGCGAACGGGCGATGCACGGGTCAGCAAGGTGTGGGCATGAGAATCATCCGGAGCGTTGCGGCATCCCTTGGCCTCGCAGTCGCGCTGACGAGCGCGACAACCGCCACAGGCGAGACCGGCCACGATGCAACGCGCTCTGCGGCGCTGCTGCACGACGATGCCGGCCACGATGCAACGCGCTCCGCGGTGCTGCTGCACGACGATGCCGACGGGCGCAACTGGCCGGCCTTCGGCCGCAGCTATGGCGAGCAGCACTACAGCCCGCTGGCCGCGATCAACAGGGATAACGTCGCGCGGCTCGGGCTTGCCTGGTCGCTGGACCTGCCGGCCGGCAACGTCGCGACCGGGCCGGTCGCCGTCGACGGCGTCATCTATTTCGCGAGCGGCTACAGCATCGTGCATGCGGTGGATGCCGTGACCGGGCGCCTGCTCTGGACCTACGACCCGAAGGTGCCCGAGGCCGCCGGACCTAAGCTGCGCACGGTCTGGGGCAGCCGCGGCATCGCCTGGTGGAACGGCAAGGTGTACACGGGTACCGCCGACGGCCGCCTGATCGCCATCGACGCGAAGTCGGGCCGGCCGGTCTGGAGCGTGATGACCGTCGATCCCGCCGACGTGCGTTTCATCAGCGGTGCGCCGCGGGTCTTCGACGGCAAGGTCATCATCGGCCACGGGGGGGCCGACTTCGGCGACCTGCGCGGCTATGTCACGACCTATGACGCCGAGACCGGCAGGCAGTTGTGGCGCTTCTACACGGTGCCCGGCGATCCGGCGAAAGGCTTCGAGGACGCGGCCATGGCGATGGCTGCGAAGACGTGGTCCGGCGAGTGGTGGAAATACGGCGGCGGCGGCAATGTCTGGAATGCCTTCACCTACGATGCCGGAACCGACACGATCATTCTCGGCACGGGTAACGGCTCGCCGTGGAATCACCGGATCCGCAGCGAGGGCCGGGGCGACAACCTGTTCCTGTGCTCCATCGTCGGCCTCGACGCGAAGACCGGCGCCTACCGCTGGCACTACCAGGTCAATCCCGGCGAGACCTGGGACTACAACGCGTCCATGGACATGCAGCTGGCCGATCTCGAGATCGCGGGCCGCAAGCGCCAGGTGCTGATGACCGCGCCGAAGAACGGGTTCTTCTACGTGATCGATCGCACGAACGGCAAGCTGATCTCGGCCGAGCCGATCGCCAGGGTCACCTGGGCCACGCACATCGACCTCGAGACGGGCCGGCCCGTCGAAGTGCCCGGCGCGCGTTACCCGGACGGCAGCACGTTCCTGATGTGGCCCGGTCCCGTGGGCGCGCACACCTGGCTGCCCATGGCCTTCAGCCCGAAATCCGGACTCGCGTACGTGCCGGTGATCGAGACGGCGGCCAGCTACACGGATGCCGGTATCGACCCGGGATCCTGGAGGCGTGCGCCGCACCGCAGCCTGGACGGCGGTGTGAACGTGGATTTCTTCGCGGCGAGCGCCGATCCGCTGAATAACACGAGCTCGCTGCAGGCCTGGAATCCGGTCACGCAGAAGCCGGCATGGAAGGTGCCGACGCCCGGTCACTGGAACGGCGGCGTACTGGCGACCGCCGGCGATCTCGTGTTCCAGGGCCGGATCGACCGCAGGTTCAATGCCTATGACGCCGGCAGCGGCCGGCTGTTGTGGTCCTTCAAGACGGAAGCGCCGGTGCTGGCGCCGCCCATCACGTACTCGGTGGGCGGTCGCCAGTACGTCACCGTGCTGGCCGGCATGTCATCGAGTGCGTCGGCCTACGGTCCGCTGATGCAGCGGTTCAACATCGACTACCGCACGCAGGCGCGCCGGGTGCTGACTTTCGCGCTCGACGGCCGCGGCACCTTGCCGCCGGCGCCGGTCGTGGTGGCGCGCGCCGTCGAGGACTCCGCATTCCGCGCAGATCCCGCGCGCGCGCTGCGTGCCGAAGGCATGTTCGGGCGCAGCTGCGCCATCTGCCACGGTGTCCACGCGATGGCCGCGGGCGGTGCACCCGACCTGCGCAGCTCCGTCGTGCCGCTGAACCCTGCGGCATTCGCGAACGTGGTGCGGGAGGGCGCGCTGGTCCCGCGCGGCATGCCGCGCTATGAGGAGTTCACCGACGAGGAGCTCTCCGACCTCGCCTTCTATATCCGCACGCAGGCCGCGAAACTGCGCAGCGCGCAACAGGGGGCTTCGACACCGGGGGCACCACCCAAGGCTGGCGCCGCCGATCCCGCGAACCCGTAGGGCCCATCCTGGAATACGAACTGCCGCGCGATTCTCGGCGCCCCGATGTCATCGTCCTGGAACGCGGGTGCGTGGCGGTCCTCGAGCTCAAGGGCACGCTACATCCATCGCGCGCGGCGCTGGACCAGGCGCTCGGATATGCCCGGGACTTGTGCGCATACCACGCGGCCTGCGCGGGTCGGAAAGTTATCCCTGTCCTCCTCACCCACGGCAGCGATGCATGCCCGGCCCTCCAATACGGCGTTTACGTCGTCGGACCAGAAGGACTCGATGCCTTGCTCGAGAAGCTCTCAGACTCCTGCCAACCCGCTCATCCCAGTCCGCGAGTTCCTGGCCGAGGACGCTTACGCGCCGCTGCCCTCCATCATCCAGACAGCATACTGTCCCATGCACCAGAAGCGCAGCGTGCTCACCGGCTTGTTGAGGTGGTGCTCTGCCTGGATGAACGGGTACGCGGGCATCCGCCGCAGTCGATCAACCTGTTCTCGTCCCGTGGGCCACCTGCGCAGCCGGGATCATCGTACACGGCCGCCCTCGGCGGCACGCTCGCTGATACCGCGCGCCATGCGTAGCACGTTCTCGCGGTGAAACTCGAGGTAGCGCCGCTGGCCCTGCGAGAAGGCGCCAACGTTCACGCGGCCGTCGGGATCCACGCCCATCCGCTTCAGGGACTTCGGATCGGCAACTGGCGACACAATCAATTGTCCCGAGTCCTC
>JAXMGQ010000092.1:0-3817 GCA_046347195.1 Steroidobacteraceae bacterium | reverse complement strand
GTGGATGGCCTCCGCCTCGAGCCGCTCCAGGTGGGTCAGCCGCCGCAAGGGAGGCGCCGCAAGGGTTGTGGACATGTCGCTCCTATCGCCTGGCGGGTCCGGGCGTTCGACGTGCGCAAGTGTATCATTCCCGCAACATCGGATCGCCTCGCCGGGTCAGGCGATCGGCAGCCGGATCTCGAAGCGCGAACCCTTGCCGGTTCCCTCGCTCTGGCAGCTCACGCTGCCGCCGTGCAGTTCGATGAGCCGCCGCACCAGCGCAAGGCCGATCCCTAAGCCACCTTCGGCCCGATGCAGGGTGCTCGCGCTCTGCGAGAACAGCTCGAAGATGCGCGGCAGGAACTCCGGCGCGATGCCAGCGCCATCGTCAGAGACCGCGACGCAGGCCTTCCCTGCATCGGTGCCCAGGGACAGTGCGATGTGCCCGCCACTGTCGGTGTACTTGGCGGCGTTGGTCAACAGGTTGACCAGGCATTGCACCAGCCGCGTCGCATCCCCGTCGACCAGGATCTCCCCGGTGGGCACCGAACTGACGAGTTCGTGGCGCCGCTCGCGCATCAGCGGCGTCACGGACTCGATGGCCATGTCGATGAGCGGGCCGAGGGCGACGCGCTCGATCCGCAGCTCGATCTGCCCTTGGGTGATGCGCGAGATGTCGAGCAGGTCCTCCACCAGCCGGGAGAGCACGCCGACCTGCCGGGTGATCACCTCCGCCGCGCTCTGCTGGCGCCCATCCGCGGGCGCGACACGCCGCAGCAACTCGGCTGCGCTGCGCAGCGGCGCCAGCGGGTTGCGCAGCTCGTGCGCGAGCATCGCGAGGAACTCGTCCTTCTGGCGATCCGCCGCCTCCAGCGCGCGCTGGATGCTCTTCAACGCCGACACATCGACGTGCGATGCGATCGCACCGCGCACCCGTCCGTCGGGATGGAACAGCGGTGCTGCGCTCACCAGCAGGTTGAGCACGCGTCCGTCGGGAAAATGCAGGTCCAGCTCCACGTCGCGCTGCTCGGTGCCCGTGCGGGCGGCCCGTTGCAGCGGCAGTTCCTCCGGCGGCACCACCTGTCCATCGCGCACCGCGTGGAACCTGCCGACCGGCCCGTCGGCACCGCTCAGCGAGGCATTCTGGTGGGCGCCGAGGCCCAGCATCTGCGCCAGCCGTGGCGAGGGTGTGATCTCGTTGGCGAGCGGGTCGCGCGCGATGCCGACGCCGATGGGGATGAGGTCCAGCGTGGTCTGCAGTTCCTCCTGTTGCCGGCGGACTTCCCGGAAGGCCAGCACGCGCTCGGTGATGTCGCGGAAATAGCAGATGACCACGGGCTGGCCGTGGTGCAGCGTGCGATGGATGCGCCACTTGTAGTGCTCAACGCGGTGCCGGTCGCGCCGCTCCTCGCTGTGCTCGCCGTGCTCGAAGGCCTCCCCGGTCTCGAGCGTGTGGCGGAACCGCTGCAGCAGGTAGGACGCGTAGGGTTCGGGCCAGAGCGTGCGGATGAGCTCGGAGAAATCCCGCCCGATCCAGCCCGTGTCCCCGAACACCGCGCACGCGAGCGGATTCGCCGCCACCAGGCGAAATCCCGCGTCGACGACGTACATGCCGATCGGCGCGAGATCGAATACGTCCTGCAGCAGTGGCTCGTCCGGCATGCTCGTCGCGCTTGTTGGAATTTTTTATGGACTCGCACGTATATCACAACGTCGGAGGGCCGGAACCCCTGTCGCCACGAGGCCACTGACGAGCCAAGGGGGCGAGCTTTAGTTTTTCGCAACCATCCCCATCTTCCAGTTCGGGCACAACGGGACAGGTGGATTCCATGAGACAACGGGTCGATCAAGGCTGGATGTGGGCGGATGCCTGCGCGCTGGTCGAGCAGGCCGAGAGCCTGCATCGGCGCTTCTTCCGGCTGCTCGCCACGCCCGCCGCGCAGCCGGCCTGGGAGCCGCCGGTCAACGTGTTCCACTCGAACGGGGAATGGAACCTCGTGGCCGCCCTGCCCGGCGCCGATGCCGACAACGTGAGCATCGAGATCACGCCCACGGGCATCGAGATCACCGCCTTCGCGGCGCCCCCGGCCCTGCCCCGCCCCATGGCGATCGAGCGGCTGGAGGTCCCCTACGGCACGATGCGGCGTCGCATCAACCTGCCGCCCGGTCATTACGCGCTCAGCGAGCGTCGCCTGAGCAATGGCTGCCTGTATCTGCGCTTGACGGAGGTCCGCTGATGAACGATCCCACGGAAGTCCAGGCCGCACCCGCGTCCTCCCCGCCGGAGGATGTGCTGCTGATCGTGCCCGTGCGAAACGTGGTGCTGTTCCCCGGCGTGGTGCTGCCGATCAGCATCGGCCGCGACAAGTCACTGGCCGCGGCCCAGGAGGCCGTTCGCACCCAGCGCAAGATCGGCCTGCTGCTGCAGACCGACCCCGCCATCGACGATCCGGCCCCGGACCAACTGCATCGGGTCGGCACGGTGGCGGCCATCGTCCGCTTCATCACCGCGCCCGATGGCACCCACCACCTCATCTGCCAGGGGGAACGGCGTTTCCGCGTGCTCGACTACGTCAGCCAGGAGCCCTTCCTGGTGGCCCGCGTGGAATTCCACGCCGAACC
Organism: Steroidobacteraceae bacterium; assembly: GCA_046347195.1. Taxonomy (GTDB): domain Bacteria; phylum Pseudomonadota; class Gammaproteobacteria; order Steroidobacterales; family Steroidobacteraceae; genus TMP-86. The sequence goes on along the minus strand of JAXMGQ010000092.1, from coordinate 1,216 downwards.
CGTCGCGCTCGACCGCGAGACCGAGGGACGCGGCATCAACCTGAAGGAGAAGTCGCTCGAGGCGCTCTCCCTCCTGCCGCAGGCTCCGGCCGAACTCGCCAATGCGCTGCAGGGCATCGAGTCCGTCTCGGCGCTCGCTGACGTCGTCTCGAGCTTCATGGACATCAAGAGCTCGGAGAAGCAGGAGCTGCTCGCCACCTTCGACCTGAAGACTCGGCTGGACCGCGTGCTGTCGCTGGTTTCCCGGCGCATCGAGGCGTTGAAGGTCTCGCGCCAGATCGACGAGCGGACCAAGGAGGCCCTCGACGAGCGCCAGAAGGAGATCATCCTTCGCGAGCGCCTGCGGCAGATCAAGGAGGAACTCGGCGAAGGCGAAGGTGCATCCGCGGAGCTGTCGGACCTGAAGAAATCGATCATCGAGGCTCGCATGCCCACCGATGTCGAGGAACAGGCGCTGAAGGAACTGGCGCGGCTGGACCGGATCCCGGATGCTTCCGGCGAATACTCCATGGTGCGCAACTACCTGGACTGGCTCATCGCGATGCCCTGGTCGAAGCTCGACCCGGAGCAGCACGACATCGGGCGGGCCCGGACCATTCTCGATGATGACCACCATGGCCTCGAGAAGATCAAGCGCCGCATCCTCGAATTCCTCGCGGTGCGCAAGCTGAACCCGCAGGGGCGCAGCCCCATCCTGTGCTTCGTCGGCCCTCCGGGCGTGGGCAAGACCTCGCTGGGCCAGAGCATCGCCAAGGCGCTGGGCCTGAAGTTCCAGCGGGTGGCACTCGGCGGCGTGCACGATGAGGCGGAGATCCGCGGCCACCGGCGCACCTACATCGGCGCTCTGCCCGGCAACATCGCACAGGCGGTGCGCAAGGCCGGGACGCGCAATCCGGTGCTGATGCTGGACGAGGTGGACAAGCTGTCCGCGAGCTACCAAGGCGACCCCTCCTCGGCGCTCCTCGAGGTGCTCGACCCGGAGCAGAACAACACTTTCCGCGACAACTTCCTCGCCGTGCCCTTCGACCTGTCGAAGGTGCTGTTCATCGCCACGGCAAACGTGCTGGAGAACGTCCCGCCACCGCTGCGTGATCGCATGGAGATCATCGAGCTCACCGGCTACACCGAGGAGGAGAAGCTGCAGATCGCGCGGCGTTTCCTGCTGCGGCGGCAGCTCGAAGCCAATGGCCTGAAGGACGGTCAGGTGAACGTCAGC
>JAXMGQ010000091.1:0-3899 GCA_046347195.1 Steroidobacteraceae bacterium | reverse complement strand
CGGGCGCATCAGCACGCAGCCCTCGGGCCTGTTCGCACTGGACTACACCCAGGAGGGCGCGCCCAAGCGCGCCTTGTTCACCCAGTTCGAGCCGGCGGATGCGCGGCGCGTCTTCCCGGGCTGGGACGAGCCGGCGCGCAAGGCCAGCTTCACCCTGCACCTCGTGACGCGCGATGCGCACCAGCAGGCCATCGCCAACATGCCGGAGTCGGGGCGAGAGTCACTGGGCGATGGGCGCGAGCGCATCAGCTTCGCGCCCAGTCCGCGCATGTCGAGCTACCTGCTGTTCTTCGCGCTCGGCGAATTCGACCGCAAGGCGATCCGGGCGGCAGGCACCGAGGTCGCCGTGGTCACCAAGCGTGGCGACCTCGACAAGACGGACTTCGCGCTGTCGGCGGGACAACAGGTCACGGCCTGGTACAACGACTACTTCGCGATGCCCTATCCTCTGCCCAAGCTGGACCTGGTGGCGGCGCCGGGTTCGAGCCAGTTCTTCGGCGCGATGGAGAACTGGGGCGCCATCTTCTACTTCGAGAAGTATCTGCTGCTCGACCCGCGCATCTCGAGCGTCGATGACCGGCGCGCGGTGTTCGAGGTCGTGGCGCACGAGGTCGCGCATCAATGGTTCGGTGACCTCGTCACCATGGGCTGGTGGGATGACCTGTGGCTGAACGAGGGCTTCGCGAGCTGGATGGCGGACCATGCCACGCAGCGCTTCCATCCGGAGTGGAACCTGGACCTCGCCGCGGTCGAGGCGCGCGAGTCCGCCATCCATCTCGATGCGCTGGCGAGCACGCACGCCATCGTGCAACACATCGAGAGCCCCGAAGCGCTCAACCAGGCATTCGATTCGATCACCTATTCGAAGGGGTCCTCGATCCTGCGCATGCTCGAGCAGTACGTTTCCCCCGACGCCTGGAGACGGGGCGTTCAGGCCTACGTGCGCGCCCACGCCTACGGCAGCACGCGCAGCGATGACCTGTGGTCGGCAGTGGGCGCCGCGGCGAACAAGCCCGTCACCACCATCGCGCGCCAGTTCACGCTGCAGCCCGGCGTGCCGCTGATCCACCTCACCCAGGCTTCCTGCCAGCAGGGCCGCACGGTGATCGAGCTGAAGCAGGGTGAGTTCCAGATGGACCGCGTGGTCGGCAAGCCCAGGCACTGGGCCGTGCCGGTCACGGTGGGCACGGGGTCCCGTTCGACCAGCACGCTGGTCGATGCGGGCAGCGCACGCCTGTCCGTGGAGGGTTGCGGTCCCGTGGTGGTGAATCGCGGCCAGGTCGGCTATTTCCGCACGCTGTACGAACCGGCAGCGTTCGAAAAGCTGCGGCGGGACTACGCAGCGCTGGCCTCGGTGGACCAACTAGGCATCCTCTCGGATGCCTGGGCATTCGGCATGACGGGGCAGCAGCCCACCGCGGATGCGCTGGGACTGGTGCAGTCACTGCCGCTCGACGCCGCGCCCGAGGTGTGGCAGCGGGCCGCGCGCATCATCGAGACGGTGGGCGATTACGATCGCGAGGATCCGGGTGCGCGTGCAGCGCTGCTGCGCTTCGCCTCGGCGCGCCTGGGCGCGAAGCTCGAGGGGCTGGGCTGGGAATTGCGCGAGGGCGAGCCCGACAATCTCGCCTCGCTCCGCGACACGCTCATCGCCGTCCTCGGTGGCCTCGGGGATCCGCGCGTGGTGGCGGAGGCGCGGCGGCGTTTCGATGCCGACGCCACGGAACCGATTCCCGGCGGGCAGCGCCAGACCATCCTTCGCGTGGTCGCCGCGAACGCGGATGCGGCGACCTGGGAGCGGCTGCATGCGATGGCGAGGTCGGAGCGCACGCCGCTGATCCGCACGCAGCTGTATTCGTTGCTGGGCACCGCGCACGATGCCACGCTCGCGCAGCGCGCGCTGGAACTGGCATTGAGCGGCGAGCCGCCCGAGACCGATGCGGCGCGGATCATCAACGCCGTGTCGGGATATCACCCGGCGCTGGCCTTCGACTTCGCCGTGGCGCATGCCTCCCAGGTGGCGGCGAAGATCGACTCCGGCGCAAAAGACCGCTTCATCGTGCGACTCGCCAGCGAGTCCCATGATCCGGGCCTGCTGCCGCGGCTCAGGCGCTGGGCGGATGCCAATGTGCCCCGCGCCGGTTACCGTGCGGTCGACACCGTCGTGTCCGAGATCCGCTACCGGCATGGCGTGCACTCGCTGCGGATCCCCGCGATCAACGAGTGGCTCGGCCGGAGCGCGGCGGCGGCGGGTGCCGGAGGATGAGCGCCATGTCGATGGGAATCAGGATCGTCGAGCCGGCGCAGAGCGCCTATGCCTACCCGCTGCTGATCAAGCAACTCCTGCACACGCCGCTTGCCGCGACGCCGGACCAGCGGATCTTCTACAAGGACAGCCACAGCTACACCTATCGCGACCTGCGTGAGCGCATCGGGCAGTTGGCGAGCATGCTGCGCGACCAGGGCGTCGAAGCCGGCATGACCGTTGCGGTGCTGGACTGGGACTCCCACCGCTACCTCGAATGCTTCTTCGCGATCCCGATGATGGGCGCCGTGCTGCAGACGGTGAACATCCGGCTGGCCCCGGAACAGATGCTGTACACCCTGCGGCACGCGCGCGCGCAGGTGGTGCTCACGCACCGGGATTTCCTGCCCGTGGTCGAGCATCTGCGAGCCCAGCTGCCGGACGTGCAGCGCTGGATCGCCATCGACGATGGCGCGCGGCAGGACTGGCCCTCATGGTTCACCGGCGAGTACGAGGCGCTGGTGGCCGCCGCTTCGCCGGGGTTCGCGTTCGAGGATTTCGACGAGAACGCCATGGCCACCACGTTCTATACGACGGGCACCACGGGGGAGCCCAAGGCGGTGTTCGCGACCCATCGGCAGCACGTGCTGCACACGCTCGCACTCGGCAGCAACAACAATGCCGCCGGTGCCGGCCAGTGCTTCCGTGGGACCGATGTCTACATGCCGATGACGCCCATGTTCCACGTGCACGCCTGGGGCAATCCGTACCTTGCGACCCTGATGGGTGTGAAGCAGGTCTACCCCGGGCGCTACGTGCCCGAGGAACTGCTGGCGTTGCGCGAGAGGCATCAGGTGACCTACTCGCATTGCGTGCCCGCCATCCTCCAGATGCTCATGAAGGCCGCGGCCGCGACGAATGCGGACCTGCGCGGCTGGAAGATCGTCATCGGCGGCTCGGCGCTGCCCGAGGGGCTCGCGCGCGAGGCGATGTCGCGAGGCGTGGACGTGTGGGCGGGATATGGCATGTCGGAGACCGGCCCCGTGCTCACGAAATCCCGGCTGCGAGTGGCCGGCAGCGCCGATGAGGACCTGCGGCGCCGCTGCCGCGCGGGACTGCCGATCCCGCTCGTCGACCTGCGCATCGTGGATTCGGAGATGCGCGATGTGCCGCGCGACGGCAGGACCAGCGGCGAGATCGTGGTGCGGGCGCCCTGGACCACTTCGTGCTATGTCGGCAATCCGGCGGCGTCGGCCGAGCTCTGGCGTGGCGGGTACCTGCACACGCAGGACGTCGGGCTGATCGACGGCGAGGGCTACCTGCAGATCACCGACCGGACCAAGGACGTGATCAAGACGGGCGGGGAGTGGATTTCCTCGCTGGAGCTCGAAAGCATCATCTCGCGCCATCCGGCCGTGGCGGAAGTCGCCGTGATCGGCGTGAAGGATGCGCGCTGGGGCGAGCGCCCCATGGCACTGGTGGTGCCGCGCGCGAACCTGAGCGAACCGCCGACCGTGCAGGTCATCCAGAAGGAGGTCGAGGCCGTGGTGGACGCGGGTATCCTGCCGCGCTACGCCATCCCCGAACGCGTGCTGTTCATCGAGGCCATCGACCGCACCAGCGTCGGCAAGATCGACAAGAAGCTGCTGCGGCA
>JAXMGQ010000090.1:0-4119 GCA_046347195.1 Steroidobacteraceae bacterium | reverse complement strand
AGCCTTTCCATGTCGAACCAGGTGGTGATGCCCGCCGCCTCCAGTCCGGCCTTGATCTGCTGGACGGCGGCGAGGTCATCGCGCGCATAGCTGATGAACACGGCATTGTCCGGCATCTCGCGCGCGGGTGGCATGAACCGGGCGGGAGCCGTGGCGGCGAGGGACTGGGCCGGCGGCTTGCGCCGAGCTGACCAGCGCTGGTGCAACTCGTCCACGAAGCGATCCGCGCCCATGTAGATGCGCGTGCGCACGCTCACCTGCTGCAGGAAGGCGACCAGCCGCGCATCCTCGCCCGAGTGGCCGTCGGCGAGCACCTCGCCCACATCCCGCGGATCCGAGAGCCGCTGGCGCTTGGCCATGCGCAGGAACAGCCGCGCCAGCCAGTTGGTGAAGCTCGAGCCGATGAACAGCAGGTGGTTGTGCTCGAGTTCGTGGAACAGCTTCTCGGGCGCGAGGTGCTCGCTCTGCAGCGCGCAGATGAACTCGAGCAGGTCCTCGTCCGAGATGACATAAGTGGGCGAGGCGGAGAGCCGGCCGAACAGGTGGTAGACCACCGGCCGCTGCAGGCGGTCGCGCTCGCAGGGCAGGTCGGTGACGCGATTGGGGGCATAGGACAGCACGTCGGTGGAGGCGGCTCCCTGGAAGCGCTCCTGGTTGATCGCGTTCTCCAGCAGCGGATCGAACGTGGTGGTGACGAACAGGTCGAAGTCGGTGATCGCCGCCAGCTTGCGCAAGGCTGAAGGCGCCTCGAAGCTGGCATCCTTGAGGATGCTGCGCAGGCGGACGTAGGCTTCCTCGCGCCGTCCCCGCGCCGCCAGGAACCAGCACACCACATCGTTCAGGGTGTACGGCTGGGGCAGGGAGCTCACATCCACGTTCAGCCGCGCCGCCAGCTTCTCCGCCAGCCAGTCATACAGCAGCCGGGAGCCCCGATCGGTGTTCACCTGCAGGAGTTCCGGCCCGACGATGGGAATGACGCGCCGTTCCTCGATGAAGCTCAGGAGATCTTCCCAGGCATCATCATCGAGCGCGGAAGGCAGATACGCGTGCGCGAGACCGCTCATGGCTAGGGTCGACCACGGGAGCCAGTTGTTATCGAGAATAGTTTACCCACATTCCCACACGCGATGCAGGGAACCTCCGATGGCGCCCTCAATGGTGGGCCTTGCGGTCAGCGTAACCGGCTGATGATGACCGGGCAGCGGAACCGCCGTCCTCGAGAATTGGCCTACCATGATGCACCGATGCCGGTGCGGCTTGCCCGCGCCGGCCGTCGCACCGGAGCCCGCCGTCCCATGAGCGAATCAACCCCGGAATCCGCCGGCCACGGCAACCGCGAGATCGAGTGGCAGCTCCAGTGCAACGACCTCGTGGCAGTCCGGCACTGGCTGGAGGGAAATCCTCCGCTCGAGGGACTGGTGATCGAGCCCTTGCCCACGCTCGAGATCCACGACACCTACCTCGACACCGATGACTGGCGCCTGCATCGGGCTGGCCTCGCGCTGCGGCTGCGGGCGCAGGACCGCAAGGTCGAGGCCACGCTCAAGTCGCTGGAACCGGCAAGCGACGCGAGGGCCGACCGGTTCGAGGTGAGCGAGTCCCTGCCCGAAGCGACGCCGCGGACGCTGGAGCACGCCCCGGGGCCGGTGGGCTCGCGCGTGCGCGCCGTGAGTGGCTCACAGGGGTTGCGGCCCCTGTTCGAGGTGCGCACCGAGCGCCAGCGATACGCGGTGCGCCGGCCGGGCACGGACCCTGCGCTGGCCGAGATCGACCTCGACGAATCCGAGTTCACGCCCCCGGAAGGCCAGGACCCCAGCGGCGCCTTGCGTCGCGTCGAGGTCGAGGCGATCAACGCGCCGGATGAGGCCCTGCCCGCACTGGTCGAGACGCTGCGCACCGAATGCGCACTGACCCCGGCCACGGACTCGAAGTTCGAGCAGGGACTGCGATCGGCCGGACTTTCGCCAACCTCACCGCGGGTGTTCGAACCCACCATCGTGCATGCCGGCATGACGCTGCAGCAGGTGGCATTCGCCAACCTGCGGCGGCACCTGTCGGCCTGGTACGCTCAGGAACTTCGCGCGAGGCTCGGCGATGATCCTCGCGCCGTGCATGAACTGCGCAATGCCGGCCGGCGCCTGGATGCGATCCTCGGTGAGTTTCGCGAGCACCTGCCCGGCCCGCTGTTCCAGCTGCGCGCGAGCTTCAAGCCGTTGTTGCGGGCGCTCGGCGAAGTGCGGGACCTGGACGTCGCGCTGGAAGAACTCGAGGGGTTCGCGCATCGCATGAACCCGCTCGAGCGCGAGGCACTCGAGCCGCTGGGTAGCCATCTTCGCGATGCGCGCCGTGCCGCGCACACGCGTCTCCTGCAGGAGCTGGATGTTCCGGCGACGCACCGGACGCTCGAGTGGCTGGCGCAGGCGCTGGATGATGGTGCGGGCGGTGCGCAGGCGGCTGGCGGGGAGCCGGTGCTCATCGCCGCACCCGGCCTGCTCGAGGCGCGCTGGCGCAAGGTGCGCAAGGCCGCGCGCAGACTCGGCACGGATTCCTCGCCGGCCGACTACCACCGGGTGAGGCGCCGGCTCAAGAAGCTGCGCTATCTGCTCGAGACCGTGACGCCGCTGTATCACCGGCGCGCCGAGCGTGCGTTGCAGGCGCTGCGCCGCTGGCAGGACACCCTCGGCGCGCTGCAGGATGCCGCCGTGTCCAGCGACAGCCTGAAGGCGATGGCGTCCTCCCCGGATCAGCGCTTCGCGCCGGCGACGCTGCTGCTGATGGGCCGGCTGCTCGAACACCACGAACGCGCGGCGCGGCGCGCGCGGGATCGCCAGCGCAAGCGCTGTCGCCGCTTCCAGCGACGATGGCGGCAGCTCAGCCGCCGCCTGCGCAACATCGCCGGCCATGCCGCGGCGCCGCCCTCCTTCCAGGGCTGAGCATGGGTGCGCGGTCCGCGGCGCTCACTCCGCCGGCACGAAGATCCAGATCAGCAGGTAGATGACCAGCCCCGCGCCACCGCACAGCGCGAGGAAGCAGAACAGCAGCCGCACCAGCCAGGACTCGAGGCCGGTGGCGCGGGCGATGCCGCCGCACACGCCGCCGAACCAGGCATCCTGGCGACTGCGGCGCCAGGCATTGGCGGCCGCCAGGACGCGGCCCGGGGGCTCCTGCGGCAGCGTGTCGATGAGCCGTGCCTTGGCGCGCGCGAATTCCTCGTCGGACAGGCCGCCGCGCTGGTGCAATTCGTGGAGCTTCGACAGTTCGTCGCTGATGGACATGGGTGGCGCCTCCGTCCCAGGATGAGACGTATTCTGCGCTGGATCGCATCCCCTGTCGCAAGGCGCCGCGGAATTATGGTGCGTACGGCCAGCCGCCGGGCATCACGGGGGCTCGCCGATGCGCCGGCAGCCCTCAGGAGGGGTACACTTCCCGGTTTCGACAACCATCGATGGATTTCGCGCGAGGATGCCCATGAGCCAGTTCGAACAACAGACCACCAAGTTCCGCACCCAGTCCGGCTTCATCGCCGCGCTCGACCAGAGCGGCGGCAGCACGCCGAAGGCCCTGAAGCTGTACGGCATCGCCGAGTCGTCGTACTCGGGCGATGCGCAGATGATGGACATGATCCATCAGATGCGCACCCGCATCATCACCAGCCCCGCCTTCAATGGCGATCGCCTGGTCGCGGCCATCCTGTTCGAAGCCACCATGGACCGCGACATCCAGGGCCAGCCCACCGCCACCTTCCTGTGGAACGTGAAGCGCGTGGTGCCGATCCTCAAGATCGACAAGGGCCTGGCCGACGAGGCCGATGGCGTGCAGCTCATGAAGCCCATGCCGCAGCTCGATGCGCTGCTGGCGAAGGCGAAGTCCAAGGGCATCTTCGGCACCAAGGAACGCTCGGTGATCAAGCAGGCCAATGCCGCCGGCATCCAGGCCGTGGTGGACCAGCAGATCGCCGTGGCGAAGCAGGTGATCGCCGCGGGCCTCGTGCCCATCGTCGAGCCCGAGGTGGACATCCACTGCCCCGACAAGGCGGGCGCGGAAAAGCTGCTCAAGGCCTCGCTGAAGAAGGGCCTGGACGCACTGCCCGCCGGCCAGCTCGTGATGCTCAAGCTCACG
>JAXMGQ010000009.1:0-122739 GCA_046347195.1 Steroidobacteraceae bacterium | reverse complement strand
CGCCTACGACTCGGTGGACGCCTCGAAGAAGCTCACGGTCGCGGCCATCCATGGAAACGCGCTGGGAGGTGGCCTCGAGACGGCGTTGTGCTGCCACTACCGCGTGGCACTGCGCAGCGCGCGCGTGGGACTGCCGGAGGTCCTGCTGGGACTGCTGCCCGGCGCCGGCGGAACCCAGCGCCTGCCGCGCATCGTGGGCGCCGCCGAGGGACTGGAACTGATCACCAGCGGCGCCCACATCGACGCACCCAAGGCCGCGACGCTCGGCATCATCGACGAAATCGTGCCCGGTGAGGATTTCGATGCGCTGCTGCAGGGCGCCCTCGCCTTCACCCGCCAGGCGCTGGCCCAGGGCAAGCCCCTGCGGCAGGTGCGCGCGACCTTAAGCAAGCTGGCCGGGACGGATCCGGCGCTGTTCCAGGAATTCCGCACCAAGAACGCGCGCAAGTGGACCGGACTGATCGCTCCGCAGAAGATCGTCGACTGCATCGAGATGGCGGCGACCAGGTCCTGGGACGAAGGGTACGCCTTCGAGCTGGCGCGGTTCCTCGAATGCAAGGAAAGCCCGCAGCGGGCCGCGCTCTCCCATGTCTTCTTCGCCGAGCGCGAGGCCGCGAAGATCCCGGGGCTCGGGCGCGAGATCAAGCCGCTGCCGGTGACCAGCGTCGCCATCATCGGTGCCGGCACCATGGGCGGTGGCATCGCCATGGCCTTTGCGAACAAGGGCATCGCGGTGAAGCAGCTCGAGATGTCGGCGGAGGCGCTGCAGCGTGGCCGCGGCATCATGCAGAAGAACTACGACACCTCGGTGTCGCGCGGCAGCCTGCCGAAGGACAAGGCCGATGCCGCGCTGGCGCGCATCACCGGCACGCTGGACTACCAGGACCTCGCCCAGGCCGACCTCGTCATCGAAGCGGTGTTCGAGGACATGGCGGTCAAGCAGGAGGTGTTCCGCAAGCTCGATGCCGTGATGAAGCCCGGCGCCATCCTCGCGACCAACACCTCCTACCTCGACATCGACCAGATCGCCGCGGTCACGCAGCGCCCCGACAGCGTCCTCGGCCTGCATTTCTTCTCGCCCGCCAACGTGATGAAGCTGCTCGAGGTGGTGCGCGGCGCCCGCTCGGCACCGCAGACCCTGGCCACCGGCATGTCCCTCGCCAAGCGCCTCGGCAAGATCGCCGTGCTGGCGGGCAACTGCGATGGCTTCATCGGCAACCGCATCCTCGCCAACTACGCACGCGAGGCCGAGTTCCTGCTCGAGGAAGGCGCCACGCCGTGGCAGGTGGACGAGGCGCTCAAGGGCTTCGGGCTTCCCATGGGCATCTTCCTGATGCGCGACATGGCGGGGCTCGACATCGGCTGGCGCGTGCGCCAGCGCAAGGAGGCCACCCGCCCGAAGCACCTGCGCCACACCACCCTGCCGGATCGCATCTGCGAGATGGGCCGCTTCGGCCAGAAGACCGGTGCGGGCTACTACCAGTACCAGGGACGCGAGGCGAGTCCGGACCCCGTCATCGAGCAACTCATCATCGAGTACTCCGCCAGGGCCGGCATCACGCGAAAGCCCGTCTCCAGCGAGGAGATCGTGCGACGCATCCTCACGGCCATGGCCTACGAGGGCGCGAAGATCCTCGATGAGGGCATCGCCAGCCGCGCCTCCGACATCGATGTGACCTACGTGTACGGCTACGGTTTCCCGCGCTACCGCGGCGGCCCGATGTTCTGGGCCGAACAGCAGGGGCTGGCGCAGGTGCGTGACTGGGTGCTCGAGTATCATCGCGTTCATGGGGATCACTGGAAGCCGGTGCGCTTGCTGGATGAGGCGGCGGCGGCAGGCAGCTGGAAGGCGGTCGAACGCAGTCGCTGAGGGGCGCTGTCACTGGGGTTGCGCTTGATTCGCCCTCAGCGGTGTTGAGCCAGCGGGCGGAGAGGATTGCCTTGGGCCGCGGTCGCGCGGGAAGGCATCCGATTCGACTCGGTGGGCCGCTATCGCACATGGCGTCATCACAGAGCTGAGGTCACCGATCAGCGCGGCCCCGCGAGTCGAATCGGCCGCGCTCCGACGCGGCCCAAGGCAAGCCTTTCCGCCCGCTGGCTCAACGCTGCTGGTGGTGGTCAGAGCGGGACCATGACGGGCGCCTTCGCGGTGCCTTCAGGGCCTTGAGTTGCAGCCGCCGGCGCCATGCATTGCCAGCGCCAGTTCCGGTGACCTGCTGAGAGTTCCGGGCTCGATCGTCCGCTCCGACAAAACTGGCGACACGGCCGCGCCTGAACCGCGATCCGCCACTCGAACCTTGGCCACTGCCTCAAACCTCGTCAGCGAATCCGCGAAAGCTGGTTGCTATTTGGGCCTCTATTGAAATCTGAGTGGGTAACCGGAGCTTTCTTCGGGGTAGATCTTGATCTTTGCTCTTCGATCTACTTTCATCGGCAAAGGCGAAGCGCGGTCTGGCGCCGCAGGCGGCAGAAGTCCGTGGCTGGTTGGGGCGCAGGCTCCTGAAGATCGAAGTGGAAGGGTCGAGATGGTCACCGAGAAAGAGCATTCGAGTCTGCCTTGGCATCAGCTCCCCTGGTTCATCGCCGGGATGAGCTTCGAGCCGAGCCAGAAGAAGCTGAACATTTGCGTGGATTTCGAGGTTGGCAGCCGCTTTGGGGTCGCTGGCGCGGACGGGCAGCACCCGGTGCACGACACCGTGACCAAGACCTACCGGCACCTGAACTTCTTCCAGCACGAATGCGAGCTTCGGTGCGGGTACCGCGAGTGAAGCTGCCCGACGGGAAGGTTGTTCAATAGGTGAGCCCGCCGTGGGCGGGGCAAGCTGTCGGGCTTCAAGGCTGCTCTTTGAGGCCTTCGTGCTGCTGTTGAGCCGGGAGATGTCCTTCACGGGTGTCGCGCGCATCACCGGGGAGTCGGTTCATCGGATCAGCGGCCGTGTGCCATCGCTACGTCGATGCGGCGGTTGGTGCGGCCGATCTCCGTGAGGTGCGGCGCCTGGCGATCGATGAGACCTCGCGCGCCAAGGACACGACTACGTGACGCTCTTTGCCGATGCCGACCCGGACCCCGAGCGGCGCCGAGTGCTGCTCCGCGCCGAGGCCGCGAAGCCGAGACCGTGCAGGCCTTCGCCGCGAACCTGCGCGCCCATGCTGGCAAGCCCACCCAGATTGCCGCCATCAGCATCGACATGTCCCCGGCGTTCATCAAAGGCGTCGAGGCAAACTTCTCCAACGCACAGATCACCTTCGACAAGTTCCACGTGATCGCTCACGCCTCGGCCGCGATCGACGCCTGCTGCGCCGCGCCGAGCAGAAGCTCGACCCGAGCCTCAAGGGGCTGCGTTGGACGCCGCTGAAGGACCGCAGTCGGCTGGGGCGGCCGCAGCGCGCCGGTTCCTCGATGCCCTGCTGGCGAACATGACCAGCAGCCGCACCGCCCGTGCCTGGCAGTACCGCGAGCAGCTGCGCGAGATCATGAGCCGCAAGCAGCCCAACATCGCGCGCGCGCTGCTCAAGCAGTGGTGTACGAACGTGATGCGCTCGAAGGTCGAGCCGATGAAGGCAGTGGCCGTCATGATCCGCAAGCACTTCGAGGGGGTCCTCGCCTGGGTCGAAACACGGCAAACGAACGGCTTTTTGAAGCCATCAACGGCCTGTTCCAGGCCGCCAAACGCAAGGCGCGCGGGTATGGGACCTTCCGCACCATCCGCATGGTGATCTTCCTTGTCGCTGGCAAGCTCGACTTCTCCAAGCTCAATCCCTACGTCGCGTAACCCACTCGAAATTCAACAGAGCCCTATTTGGCGGCAAGAATTTCGTTGAGCGCGTCACGGAGGCGCATGATGCGAATACCGGCCAGTCGGCTACCGAAGTAATCGCCAAATGCTCGCCGGTCACCGGTCACCAGCGCATCGACGGCGGACTGGATCGCCGCTGCCAGGATGGGAATGTCGGCCCTATCGGATAGCGCCGTGGTTTGCGCAATGTGAACCGCAGGCGCAGCTGCTTCGTTGACACGAACCACCATGTGGGTGGCGGAAATCATGGCGGCCACCGCGCTCGCATCGACCTTGAGCTCCAGGTTTCGCCGTGCCTCTTCGAAGGCATACTCGGAAGACACGAGTTCGCAGTCGCCGGCACCTGCCAACGAGAGCAGATCGTGTACAGGGCTGGTCGCTGAGTAGCCCGCCAGGAAAAGAATGTTGGCGTCGAGAAACAGCCGCAATGGATGCTATCGAGTCGAGCGCGCCAAGCGGGTCTTGACGCGCTCGCGAAGTTCCTGACTCACCGCCGATTCGGATTCGAACTCGCGAATGCGCTCGGACGAGTACATCTCGATGGGAAGGACTGCCGCGGGCCGAAGACGGATCACGCCGTCATCGGTGACCTCGAGCAGCAATGTTTCCTCGCCCTTCAGATTCAGGCGCTTCATGACGTTTCGCGGGATGGCGATTTGGCCGTTCTTGCCTAGTTTGACGCTATCCATAAGTGGGCTATCGGAAAAACGAAAATAGGATAATCGATAAGTCAGAGGCACGCAAACGAAACACCTCATTCTTAAATGTCGCAAAAATCGCCGAATCAGATCCTAAGATCCGCCTAAATGAGGCGAAACTTTCATTATTGTTCAATATCGCCAGAAATTGGGACCTCGAACTGAATTGTTCATACGTATCAGTCGGTGATGGATCACCATCGCGACGCGGCGGACGGGCATGCAATACCCTTTACGGTCGAATGCCGATCACCTTCCCTCTTCGCGAATAGTCACCGATTCAGGGCTGTCGTTTCCGCGCCGGATCCCGCACCGACCGCTGGCTCAACGCGGCCGCTGGCGTTCAGACCGTACGAGAATCGGCGCATCACGATAAGAGTCCGGAAACAACCGACGGAGCTGCTCGATCTTCGGCAGGTCGTTGAACACGATGTAGGGCTGGTCCGGATGATTCTGCAGATAATCCTGGTGATACTCTTCCGCGCGATGAAAGCCCTGCAGCGGCGCGAGTTGAGTCACCAGGGGCCTCGCAAACACGTGCGCCTGCGTGAGCTGCGCGATGTAGCTGGACGCAATGTGCTTCTGGTCCTCGGTCGAGTAGAAGATCGCGGAGCGATACTGTGTGCCCACATCCGGTCCCTGCCGGTTGAGCTGCGTGGGATCGTGCGCGACCGAAAAGAACACGCGCAGGATCTCCCCCAGGCTGATCTGCGCGGGGTCGTAGCTCACCTGCACGGATTCGGCATGGCCTGTCGTGCCGGTGCTGACCGTTTCGTAGTCCACCGCACCCGGCTCGCCTCCGGCGTAGCCGGAGATGGCCTGGTGCACGCCCTTCAGGTGCTGGAACACGCCTTGTACGCCCCAGAAGCAGCCACCGGCGAGGACCACCGTTTGCAACGGGCCGGTTGCTCGCGGCGCATCGACCTCCGGCGGCGGCAGCACGACGGCGCGTTCGGCCGCATGGGTGGAACAGGCAGCGACGAGGATGGCTGCGGCCATGAACAGCAGCAGCGTGCGAACCGTCCTGGCGCCACTCATGTCGAGGTCCTCGCGCCGAGGGCGGCCTCGACAAAGGGGTGGAAATCCAGCGCGACGGAATTGATGCAATAGCGCAGGCCCGTGGGTGGCGGCCCATCGTCGAACACATGTCCCAGGTGCGCCTCGCACAATGCGCAGGAAACGGGGGCCCACCGCCCCACGACCGTGATGTTCGGTCCTTCGGAGACATTGTGGGGCGACAGCGGCTTCCAGAAACTCGGCCAGCCGGTCCCGGACTCGAACTTGGTTGCCGAATGGAACAGCGCCGTGCCGCAGCAGATGCAGCGATACAGACCCGCGGCGTGATTGTTCCAGTACTGCCCGCTGAACGGCCGCTCGGTGCCGGACTCGCGGGTCACCTGGTAGGCGGCTGGCGACAGTCCCGCCCGCCACTGTTCGGGGCTTCGCCGGACCCGCGGCTGGCTGGAGACTCCCTTGCTCCGGCCATCGTCTGAAAATACTTCAACCCGGACCTCGTCGGACCCGGCCTTGGCCTGCGCCGCTTTCAGGGCGGGCAGGCACCCGAGTGCGAACAGGCCGAGCAGCATTTCCCGACGACGCATCGCGATGAGGCCCGTTTCGGACGATAATGGTGCACTTGCATGCATGCGGCCCACTCCAGTCGATTCGTATACCCCACAGGACCGGATCCACGATCCGAAGATTTCACGCCATGAAACCCACCCAAGCACTCCACGACCTCGGACAGAGCCTCTGGCTCGACAACATCACCCGCGAACTGCTCGACAGCGGCACGCTCGCGCGCTACATCCGCGACCTGTCGGTCACGGGCCTCACCTCCAACCCGACCATCTTCGACGAGGCCATCGGCAAGGGCAGCTCTTATGATGCCGACATCGCGCGGCTCGCTGCCAGCAACGCCGCTCCCGAGGACATCTTCCTCCACCTCGCCATCGACGACCTGCGGCGCGCGGCCGACCTGTTCCGTCCCGCCTTCGAGGCCACTGGCGGAGTGGACGGCTGGGTCTCCCTCGAGGTCTCTCCCCTGCTGGCCGCCGACACCCAGGGCACGGTGGCCGCGGCACAGGACATCCACGCGCGGGCTGCACGGGACAACATCTTCATCAAGATCCCGGGAACGCCGGCCGGCGTCCCGGCCATCGAGGAGGCCATCTGGCGCGGCATTCCGGTGAACGTCACCTTGCTCTTTTCCTGCGACCAGTACCTCGCCGCGGTGGAGGCCTACCAGCGCGGCCTGGAACGCCGCCTGGAGGCGGGCCGGCCGCTGCAGGTGGCGAGCGTCGCATCGCTGTTCATCAGCCGATGGGACCGCGCCGTGGCTGACCGGGTTCCAGCGGCGTTGCACAACCAGCTGGGCCTCGCCGTGGGGCAGCAGTGCTACGTCGCGTATCGCGAGCATCTCGCCAGTCCCCGCTGGCGGCGCCTCTCGGCCGCCGGTGCGAAACCCCAGCGCCTGTTGTGGGCCAGCACCGGCGTGAAGGATCCGGAGGCTTCCGAAACCCTGTACATCGAGGCACTGGCCGCACCGGACACCATCGACACCATGCCGGAAAAGACGCTACTGGCCTTCGCCGGGAGCGGCCGACTGGGCGCACCGCTCCAGGCGGACCGCGACGCGGTGGCTCGTGCGCTGCGCCGGTTCGCCGACGCCGGCGTCGATGCCGGTGCGCTCGCCCTGCAATTGCAGGCGGACGGCGCCGCGGCATTCGTGAAGTCCTGGCAAGGCCTGCTGAAGCGGATCATCGACAAGAGCCAGCCGGCGAAAGGCGCCGCGGCCCGATGAGCGAGAGGATCAGCCCACTCGCGGGAGAGCCGGCGACGGCCTCGACGCTGGTCGATGTGCCGCGCCTCATCGACGCGTACTACGCCATCAAGCCGGACATCGCCGTCCCGACCCAGCGGGTGGCCTTCGGCACCTCCGGGCATCGAGGCGTCTCCTTCGAGGCCAGCTTCAACGAGGCGCACGTGCTGGCGATCACGCAGGCCATCTGCCAGTATCGCCTGGAGCGCGGCATCGACGGGCCCGTGTTCCTCGGCATCGACACGCACGCGCTGTCGGGCCCCGCCTTCCAGACCGCCCTGGAGGTGCTCGCCGCCAACGGCGTCACGGTGATGATCTCGCAGGGCGGGGAGTACACCCCCACCCCGGCCGTCTCGCACGCCATCCTCGTCCACAACCGCGGCCGCCGTTCACAGCTCGCGGACGGCATCGTCGTCAGCCCATCGCACAACCCGCCGGACAGCGGCGGCTTCAAGTACAACCCGCCGAATGGCGGACCGGCCGACACGGACGTCACGCGCTGGGTCGAGAACGCGGCGAACGGCATCCTCGAGAACAAGCTGCGCGAGGTGCAGCGACTGCCGCTGCAGCAGGCGCGTCGTGCCGGCACCACGCGCGAGCACGACTTCCTCGGACAATATGTCGCGGATCTCGGCAACGTCATCGATTTCGACATCATCCGCGCGCGCGGCGTGCGCATGGGTGTCGATCCGCTCGGCGGGGCGGGCGTGAACTACTGGTCGCGCATCGCCGAACACCATCGCATCGACCTGCAGGTGGTGAGCCAGAAAGTGGATCCCACTTTCAGCTTCATGACCCTGGACTGGGACGGCAAGGTGCGCATGGATCCTTCCTCACCTTACGCCATGCGTTCGCTGATCGCGCTGAAGGACCGCTTCGACGTTGCCTGCGCCTGCGACACCGATCATGACCGGCACGGCATCGTCGCCCGCAGCGAAGGGCTCCTGCCGGCCAATCATTACCTCGCGGTGTGCATCGACTACCTGTTCCGTCATCGCCCCGGCTGGCAGTCCGGCGCGGCGGTGGGCAAGACCATGGTGAGCAGCGCCATGATCGACCGGGTCGCGGCCGCCCTCGGCCGTGATCTCTACGAAGTGCCCGTGGGCTTCAAGTGGTTCGCCGATGGCCTGTTCCAGGGCAAGCTCGGCTTCGGCGGTGAGGAGAGCGCCGGCGCCAGCTTCCTCAGGCGCGATGGCACCGTGTGGACCACGGACAAGGACGGCATCATCCCGGGACTCCTGGCGGCGGAGATGCTCGCCGCCACGGGCGAGGATCCGGGAGAACGATATGCCGCGCTGACCCAGCGCTACGGCGAGCCCTTCGCCAGCCGGATGGATGCGCCCGCGAGCGCCGCGCAGAAGCAGAAGCTCTCGAAGATCACCCCGCAGCAGCTTCACATCCAGCAGCTCGCGGGAGAACCCATCCTCGCCATCCAGGACCGCTCGCCCGTCAACGGCGGGACACTGGGCGGCATCAAGGTCATCGCCGAGAACGGCTGGTTCGCGGCAAGACCCTCCGGCACCGAGAACATCTACAAGATCTACGCGGAGAGCTTTCGGAGCGAGGCGCACCTCGCGGAGCTGTTCGCGGAAGCCCAGTCGGTGGTGGACGCGACCATCGCCTGAAGCTGCGGCGGCGCACCGAAGCTGGCGCCGCCGCATCCAGCCCCGCACCGTCGGGCTTCAGCCGGTCAGTTCGCCCACGGCGCGATGCGCCTGGTCGATGGCCGCATCGGTGTACGCGGCCGCCGCCGCATCCGCATTGGCAATGGAGATGCTGCCGAATCGCGCGCGACCCATCACGTTCGGCTGCTCGGCCGGCGGCAGAAGCGGATCGAACAGGCCATTGAACTCGTGCGCATAGCCGTGCGGCCAGCGGTTGACCGTGATCGCGGCGATGTCGCGCGCCGGATCGAAGCCACCGGCACCGAGCATGCGGCCCATCTGTTCGCGCAGTTGCCGCTCGTAGGTCTCGAAGGAGGTTGCGAGGATGTCGGCGCGTCCCGCCTGGTTCTGCTGGTGCTCGGGCAGTCCTGGCGCACAGGGCGTGCGCGTGACGTGCACCACCATCGGCTGGGACGGATCGCGCGCGGTTGCATAGCGGCCGATGCTCACCGCCTCGTTCAGGCGCAGGTCCGAGAAATACCCGCCCGGCGCGTACACGCGGTTGACCCCCAGCTTGACGAAGGGCTGCCACCCGCGAAGCGCCACGCTCACGTACAGCAGCGGCACCTTCGAGGGCGCGTGGAGCGCAGCCTTCTGCGCGGCCGGCAGTTCCGGGCAGAGAAAGGGGATCATCATGTTCCAGCAGGCGAGCACGCAGTGCCGGGACCGCACCCGCTCCACCACGCCGCCGCGCAGGTAGCTGATTGCCACGCCTGCCGCCGGTTGCTTCGCCTCCAGGTGCACGGCGCGGATCACCGGCGATGACAGGCGGATGCGCACCGGCGCTCCCTTCTCGTCGAGCCGGCCATAGTCGGCCCGCGCCGTGACGAGATCCTCGATGCCCGCACCGGGCATCGCCGCCGGCACCAGACGCCGCACCAGCGAGCGCGCGATGCTGGCGTTGCCGTCGGGGAAATGGATCGCAGGCTTCCACCCGTACTTCGCCGTGCCTGCCGGCGTGTAGCCCATGCGGGGGGTCGGACCGGGCTCCAGCTTCAGGCCCTTGAACCCGGGAAAGCCGACGCCCCAGCAATCCAGCGCCGAGACGGCATCGATCCCCACGCCCCACAGTCCGTGCGGCAGCTTGCGATAGTAGTCACAGACCTGGCGGTCGACGCGCGCGACGTCGAGCAGGAAGCGCTCGTAGCTCATGCTCGCGAGCCTTTCCTTCTTCTGCGCCGAACTCAGCGAGGGCAGGTAGTCCTGCGTTCCCTCCTCGATGCGCTCGATGTCGGCGCGCACCGCCTCGCGCAGTGGCGATGCGGAGAGCATCTGACGCACGCCCTGGCCTTCGGTTCGGACCAGCAACCGGTCGGCGCCAAAGGTCTCGCGGTCGAGGAACACGCCTTGGCCCAATCCCATCGAGGCATACAGCTTGTGGTCCTCCAGACTGTGCTCCCATCGGCTGCGATCGATGCCGATGTCGCGCAACAGGCCGTCGGCCACGCTGCTGTACGGCGTGGGACTTTCGATGCTGAGCGTGCCGCCGTTCATGAGCAGCAACCGTCCATCGACCTGGAACTCGTTGCGGCGGGCGTGGCCACCGAAGTCATCATGGTTGTCCAGGATGAGGATGCGGGCGCCGGGCCGGGAGGCGAGGTAGAAATGCGCCGCCGACAGGCCGCTGATGCCGGCGCCGACCACCACCAGGTCGTAGCTCTCGCCGATGTCGCGGGCAGCGGGCATCGGCCGCCCATCGCGCAGCGCATGCGCGGTCTCGAAGGAACCCGGATGGCTGCCCCGCAGTCCGGTGAGCGCCGGCGGATAGTTCAGCGCGGATGAATGCGCGGCAGGCGCGGACGAACCGGCGGCGCGCACTGCCCCGGGGAGCCAGGGCAGCGCAAGGCCCATGGCGGCGCCCTGCAGGAAATCACGCCGCGTGATCGGCAGGTGCAGGCCAAGCTCGCGATCACGGGCGCCGTGATGGCGTTTGCGGCGATGGGATTCGTTCAAGATGCGCTCCCTGGCGGTTGGTACGCCGTCGGTCGTCGCACCCTACACGCTCGCCTGCGCGCAAGTCCAGAGCCGGACACGCGGGGTGGAGATTTCCGGTAGGATGAGCGCAAAGATCCACACGGCTCGACCCGCATGTCGCAGTACGTCGGCGCCATCGACCAGGGAACCACCAGCACGCGCTTCATGCTGTTCACGCATGAGGGGCGCATCCACGCCAGTGCCCAGCGCGAGCACGCGCAGCACTTCCCGCGGCCGGGCTGGGTCGAGCATGACGCGGCGGAGATCTGGCGCAACACCTGCCAGGTCATCCGGCAGACCCTGGAGGAGTCCGGTGTCACCGCCGCACAGATCGCCGCGGTGGGCATCACCAACCAGCGCGAAACCAGCCTGCTGTGGGATGCGCGCACCGGCGAGCCACTGCATCACGCATTGGTCTGGCAGGACACGCGAACCGATGAACGGGTCGCGCGGTATGCCGAGGACGGCGGCATCGACCGGTTCCGCCAGCGCACGGGACTGCCGCTGGCCAGTTATTTCAGCGCGCCTGCTGCAATGGCTGCTCGACGAAGTCCCCGGCGCGCGCGCGGCGGCGATGCGAGGCGACCTGCGGGCCGGCACCATCGACTGCTGGCTGGCGTGGAACCTCACCGGCGGCGCCCGAGGCGGACTGCACATCACCGATGTGAGCAACGCGAGCCGCACGCAACTCATGAACCTGGCCTCGGCGACCTGGGACGATCATCTCCTGGATGCCTTCCGCATTCCCGCGCAGGTACTGCCGCGGATCGTCTCCTCCAGCGCCCCGCTCGGCACCTGCGTCGCACCCCTCGCCGGGGTGCCGTTGGGTGGGTTGCTCGGCGATCAGCAGGCTGCGCTCGTGGGCCAGGCCTGCCTCGAACCGGGCGAAGCCAAGAATACCTACGGCACCGGTTGCTTCCTGCTGATGAACACCGGCACCCGCGTGGTGGCCTCCACCGCGGGACTCATCACCACGGTGGCGTATCGATTCGGCGAGTCGGCCATCCACTATGCCCTCGAGGGGTCCATCGCCATCACCGGCGCACTGGTGCAATGGCTGCGCGACAACCTCCGGCTCATCGACAACAGCGCCGACATCGAAGCGCTGGCCGCGCGTGCCGCCGACAATGGCGATGTGTATTTCGTGCCGGCATTCTCGGGACTCTACGCGCCGCACTGGAGGGCGGATGCACGCGGCACCATCGTCGGACTGACGCGCTTCGCGGCGCGCGAGCACATCGCCCGCGCGGCGCTCGAGGCCACCGCCTACCAGACGCGCGAGGTGCTCGAGGCGATGCGCCTGGATGCGGGTCTGCCGATGCGCGACCTTCGCGTCGACGGCGGCATGACGGGGAACGAGCTGCTGATGCAGTTCCAGGCCGACATGCTCGATGTGCCGGTGATCCGCCCCGAGGTGCGCGAGACCACCGCGCTCGGAGCCGCGTACGCCGCGGGCCTGGCCGTGGGCTTCTGGCAGGATCCGCGCGATGTGCGCGCCAACTGGCGCGAGGACCGGCGCTGGCTGCCGCGGATGCCCGCCGCGGAGCGTGAGCGGCTGTTCGCCCGCTGGCGCAAGGCGGTCAGCCGCTCGCTCGACTGGGTGGGGACCTGACCCCGCCCCGCGCCGCCCGTTGCCTCAGCGCGCCGGACGTCCGCCCGGTTTCCAGGCAGGCGTGTAGTCCGAGTCGGCCAGCCATCGTACCGGGCCCAGGAGCGAGCGGATGGCCTCCAGCATGTGCGCGATGTCGATGTGGGCCAGGTCATCGTCGGGCTCGTGGTACTGGGCATGCAGTCCGAAGCTCGACACCGTCTGCGCCACCACGCCGCGCCGCGCGAGCGAGTAGTTGTCCGAGCGCATGAAGAAATGTTCCTTCGGATGCGGATCGGCCACCAGCCGCGCGCCGTGCGCCGCGAGCGCAGGCCCCAGGTCGCTGCGCTCCCACCCGGTGAGCCACAGCGTGTGCGGCGCCACGGCCGCATCCGAGCGGCCGATCATCTCGAACTCCAGGTTGGCGATGAGCCGCGACAAGGGCACCGTCGGACGGTCGAGGAAATAGCGGGCACCCAGGCTCCCCACCTCCTCGCTGCCGAACAGCGCGAACACCAGCGTTCGCCGTGGCCGCGGCTGCCTCGCCAGCGACTGCGCGAGCGACAACACCGCCACCGTTCCCGAGGCATCATCATCGGCGCCGTTGTAGATGCGATCCGGCCCCTTGCCTCCCTCGCCCAGGTGATCCAGGTGCGCGCTGAGCAGGATGCTCTGGGCGGCTTGCCCCGGCTCGGTTCCGCGGATCTGTCCCACCGCGTTCCAGGTCTGGCTGGTGACGGTGCGCGTGGGCACGCGGAAGGTCATCACCGTGGATTCCTGCAGGCGGGCGATGATCGCGTAGGCCGCATCATCTAGCACGATCTGCACAGGAGCATCGGGAGCGGCGGGAATCGCTGGCTTCGCAAGGCCAGTCAGCCGCGTGCGCCCCACCGTCAGGGGCCGCGCCGCGAGCGATGGCCACAGCTTGCGGATCTCCCCCGTCTCGTGCCACAGCACCATCGCCGCATTCTCGAGGCCCGACGCGTTGCGTGGGTCCGCCTCCCCCGGCATCAGCAGGACGGCGCCGCGCCGCACGACGACGCCAGGGTGGAAGCGCTGCAAGGGACCGGCTGCCTGCGGCACACCGGCATCGATCACGACAAATCCCGCCTTGGGATCCAGCCGCATCGACGCGGCGCTCAACTGCGGCTGGCCTGCGGCCTCGGTGCGCTCGAGGTCCACGGTCTGCAGGAAGTCCTTGCCATCGACGGGCTCGAGCCCCGCACCGCGCATCTGCGCTCCGGCCCAGACGGCGGTGATCCATTCTTCACGCGTGCCGCTGCCGCGGCCGCGCAAGGCATCGCTCGCCAGGAACTCCATCCACGCGCGTACGCTGCGCTCGTCCAGGGTGGGCCCCGCACGGGAAGCAACCGGTGTACCCGATGCCGGGGCGCAGGAACCGCGGCCGACCGGCAACAGCAGCACGAAACAGCAAGCCGCCAGCATCACCAGGCAACGCCATGCGAATCGCCGCGGGCCGCGGCCATCCACGCACAGGCCCGGGTCAGCGAGCCGGCTCATCGTTGCTCCGGCGGCAGCAGCTCGCGGATCCGCTGCATCCATTGCAGCACCTTCGGGCATTCGGCCGGCACGGACTCCTTGCTCCAGCCGGCGAAATCGATGATCACCAGCGTGTTGATGTCCGCGAAGGTCAGTGAATCGCCGACGATGAATCGCCGGCCGTCGAGGTGGGTCTCGAGGTATCGCCAGAACTGATGCAGGCGCTCGCGCCCACGATCGATGAGCGCCGGAATCTGTGCGCTGGCCGCAGGCCCGGTGACGGCGCGATCGCGGAATGCCTGGCTGCGGTTGCGCAGGATGTCGGCCGCCGGCAGGAAGCCGTCGGTGAAGGACATCTGCTCCCAGCTCAGGATCCGCGCCGTCTGCAACGCATCGCGGCCCAGGAGCCGCGGTTCGGGATACAGGCTCTCGAGATACCAGCAGATGGCCAGGCCATCGCACAGCACCGAGCCATCGTCAAGCTCCAGCACCGGCACGATGCAGCGCGGATTGAGGCGGCGGAAGGACTCCCCCAGGTGCTCGCCCGCGCGCAGGTCCACCTGCACGGTGGGGATCCTGATGCCCTTCACCGCCAGGACCAGGTTCACGCGGCGCGGGTTGGGCGCCGGATCGTAGGTATGGAGTTTCATCAAGGTGTTCCGTCGATGGCCGCCGCCCGGATCCTCCTGCCGCACACGCGCAAGCCGGCGTCGCGGCGGACGAGGTGCGGGGATCGGATTGATATTATCATTGGCGGCATGGACAACGGCGATGATCTCCTCCACCTCGTACCCGACACCGAAGTCGAGGCCCGCAGCTTCGGCATCGATGCGGACATGCGCGTACCGGCCTTCAGCCGCCGCACCGAACACGTGCCCGATACCGACCCCGGCTACTGCTTCGATCGCGAGACCACGCTCGCCATCCTCGCCGGATTCGCGTTCAACCGCCGCGTGATGGTCCAGGGCTACCATGGCACGGGCAAGTCCACGCACATCGAGCAGGTGGCGGCGCGGCTGAACTGGCCGATGATCCGCATCAACCTCGACGGTCACGTCTCGCGCATCGACCTGATCGGGCGCGATGCCATCGTGCTCAAGGACGGCCTGCAGGTGACGGAATTCCGCGAAGGACTCCTGCCCTGGTCGATCTCCCGCGCCGTGGCGCTGACCTTCGATGAATACGACGCCGGGCGGCCGGACGTCATGTTCGTCATCCAGCGCATCCTCGAGGCCAGCGGCAAGCTCACCCTGCTGGACCAGAACCGCGTCATCAGCCCGAACCCGTGGTTCCGGCTGTTCGCGACCAGCAATACCATCGGCCTCGGCGATGCCAGCGGCCTGTATCACGGCACGCAGCAGATCAACCAGGGCCAGATGGACCGCTGGAGCATCGTCACCACGCTGAACTATCTCGAGCACGATGCCGAGGCCGCCATCGTGCTCGCCAAGGTACCGAGCTACGACACGCCGGAAGGACGGACCCGCATCATGGCCATGGTGCGGGTGGCCGACATGACCCGCAACGCCTTCATGAATCGCGACATCTCCACGGTGATGAGCCCGCGCACGGTCATCAGCTGGGCGGAGAACACGCTCATCTTCAAGGACGTGGGCTACGCATTCCGGGTGACCTTCCTCAACAAGTGCGACGAGCTGGAGCGCGCCACCGTGGCGGAGTTCTTCCAGCGCGCCTTCGGCCAGGACCTGCCGGAAGCCGCTTCGCGCGTGACCGTCGTGTGAGCGGCACGGGCGCCGACACGCCCCAGGAACGTTTCCAGCGCGCGCTGGTGCAATCCACCCGCGCGCTGGCCGGCCGCGAGGACCTCGAGGTGCAGTTCGGGCCGCAAGGGCCGCACCTCGCCGGCAACCGCATCACCCTGCCGCCGGTCCCCACGCCGCTGTCGGCTCCGGCGGCCTCGCGCCTGCGGGGGCATGCCGACCGCCTGGCGCTGCGCATCGCCTATCACGATGCCGCCCTGCACTCCCGATTGCGCCCCGATGGGCCGCGTGCCCGCGAACTGTACGATGCGCTCGAGGACGTGCGTTGCCAGGCACTGGGTTCCGCGGTGCTCGAGGGCGTCTGCGGGAATCTCACCGCCATGCTGCTGGACACCCTGCAGCGCAAGGGCGTTCGTCCCGGGCAACCCGGCAATCCGACGACCGCCGAGGCGCTGGCGCTGATCGCGCGCGAGCAGCTCACCGGACGCGCGCTGCCCGCGCTCGCCGCGGAGCACATCGCACGGGCGCGCGCCGATCTCGCGCCACGCGCCGCGCGCACGCTGTCGATGCTCGCCGAGGCGATGCATGACCAGGCGCGTTACGCCGGGCTGGTGCACGACCTGGCCCGCGACATCGGCATCGGACACGAGATCGGCGAGGCTTCCACGCGCCGCCGCGAGCCACGAAAGCCGGACGCACCGCCCGACGCCGCGCCACGACCGGAGGAGTCCGCGACGCCGCTCGCGGTGAAGGCCCAGCGCGGCGAGCTCGAGGAGGATGCACCGCCGCTGGAGGACGATGAGCCTCCCGCGCAACGCGACACCACCGAAGCGAAGCAGGAGCGCAAGGAGGACACCCGCGACAGGGGCGCACGCATGGCGCGCCTGGCGCCGGTCGATGACTCGGACGACCCCAACCGTCATTACCGGATCTTCACGCGTGCGCACGATGAGGTGGTGAAGGCCGGAGAGCTCGCCGATGCGGCGGAACTCGATGCCCTGCGCGCACGCCTCGACGAGCAGTCGCAGGCCGTGCGGCTGGCGGTGGGGAGGCTTGCACAGCGGCTGGAGCGGCTGCTGCGCGCGCGGCAATTGCGCGGCTGGTCCTTCGACGTCGATGAGGGCGTGCTGGATGCGGCGCGCCTGTCCCGCGTCATCGTCGATCCGCTGAGCGCGCTGCCCTACAAGACCGAGGATGAGATCGATTTCAAGGACACCGTGGTCGGCATCCTGCTCGACAATTCCGGTTCGATGCGCGGCCGCCCCATCCTGGTGGCGGCGCTGTGCGCCGACATCCTCGCGCGCACGCTGGAACGCTGCCAGGTCAAGGTCGAGATCCTCGGCTTCACCACGCGCGAATGGAAAGGCGGACGCTCGCGCGAGGACTGGCTCGCCGCGGGCCACCCGTCCGGCTGCGGGCGCATCTCGGACCTGCGCTACATCATCTACAAGCCGGCGGATGAGCCGTGGCGCCGGGTGCGACGCAACCTGGGACTGATGCTGCGAGAGGACCTGCTCAAGGAGAACGTCGATGGTGAGGCCCTGCTGTGGGCGCACGAGCGGCTGCTGTGCCGGAGCGAGCAGCGCCGCATCCTGATGGTGATCTCCGATGGGGTGCCGCTGGACGAGGCGACTCTGTCGGCCAATCCGGGTGGCTACCTCGAGCAGCACCTGCGCAACGTCATCCGCTGGATCGAGAAGCACTCGACCGTCGAGCTGGCCGCCATCGGCATCGGCCACGACGTGACCGATTTCTACGCGCGCGCCGTGGCGATCACGCAGGTGGACCAGCTCGCAGGCGCCATGATCGAGCAGCTGGCGGAGCTGTTCGTCGCGCCGCCTCGCCGGACGCAGGAGTGCGGTCGAGGGCGCGTGTAGTTTTTATCAGCAAACTGCTTGACATAAGCTCCGGCGCCTCTCGCCTTTTGCGCGCGCCCGAGCATAATGCAGGCAACATGTCCGAAGCGCACAGCGGGACGTTGCGCCGACGCGAGCCGGCCGCCGCGTTCGATCTGAAAAAAAGACTCGAGCAGCTCGCACGCGGCGAGTGCAGCGCCGATGACTTCGTGCGTGAATCGCTCGCCGGCCGCAGCCGCACCGACGGACCCTGGGACCTGCTCTCCTTCATCGACCAGCGGTATCGCCTGGGCCAGATCCCCGATGAGCTGTTCCAGTCGATCAAGTCGCGCATCGCCTGGAACGAGCTGCAGGACAATACCTTCGGCACGACGGTGGAGCTGGTGCCGATCGCGCCGGCCACCCCTGCGGCGCCGGCATCGGCACGAAGCGCTGCCCCCTCGCCCGCGAACGTCCCGGCTGCAAGAACCGTGGTGCGGGATGCGGCAGACTCCGCGCCGGGATCCGCGCTGTCGGTGGCGGCACCGGTGGTGCTGGAGCTGCAGGACGCCCAGGTATTGGCGGGCCCGTCCCTGGCCAGTGCACCGGCCCTGGTCGAGGCCTTGCGCCCCGGTCGCGTGCTCTGCGATCGCTACGTGATCGAGAACTGCCTCGGCGATGGCGGCATGGGAACGGTCTACAGGGCCCTCGACCGGCACGCCGCGCTTCCCGCGGCCGCCAACCGGCGCGTGGCGCTCAAGGCCCTGCGCGAAAGGCTCGGACCCCGTCCCGCCGTGCTGGTGCAGCTGCGCCGCGAATTCCACTGCACGCAGAGCCTGTCGCATCCCAACGTGGTCAAGGTGTACGAGCTCGATTGCGAGGGGGACATCGGCTTTTACACGATGGAGCTGCTCGACGGCGAGCCGCTGCACGCGCTGCTCGCGCGCACCCGGCCCGCGGGGCTGCCAAGGCCCTACGCGTGGTCCATCATCCGGGCCATGGGTTCGGCGATCGCGCATGCGCATGCCCGCAACGTGATCCACGGAGACTTGAAGCCCCAGAACGTGATGATCACGCAGTCGGGCGAGGTGCGGGTCCTGGACTTCGGCTCCTCACGCAACTCCAGCGATGTGATGCCCGTGGGCGAAGGCCTGCCGCTCACAGCGACGCCACCCTACGCGAGCTGCGACGTGCTCGAGGGCGATCAGCCCGATCCGCGCGATGACCTGTTTTCGCTCGCCTGCGTCACCTATGAACTGCTTGCCGGTGCACATCCGTTCGGCAAGCGCAGCTCGCTCGAGGCCCGAACCGCGGACGAGCGCCCGCGCCGGCCGGCGGGCCTGTCCGGCCGCGCCTGGCGCACGTTGCGGGCGGGGCTGTCCTTCACCCGCGCGAAGCGGTCGATCCCCGTCGCGGACTGGCTGATGCAGCTCGGTCTCGACCTCGAGCCCCAGCGGCTGCCGGAGTTCAGCGCACCGGCGAAACACCGCTCGTGGCGCGAATGGCCCTGGCGGGACTTTGCCCTGCCGCTGGCCGCGGTGACCGCCGCGGCCATCATCTGGATCGGTGCGCCCGGGCATCGTACGCTGGCGCCGATGTCCGCATCCTCCAGCCCCGCGCCACGGATGGCCGAACATGCGCCCGTCGCCTCCCCGCCGCTGGCGCCGGCTTCTGTTCCGCCGCCGGTCACCGTCGGCGCGCCCGGCTCAACGGCCGTGGTTGCGGCAACTCCTCGGCCCGCCGGCAGCGCGCGGGTGCTGGCCGCTGCCGCGACCGCCGCGACGGCCTCGACCGCTTCGACCGACAGCGCGAGGCCTGGTGGACGCAACGACGGGAGTGCCGCCACTCGCCGGGCGATGCGCGCACCGGCACAGGCGGAACCTCGCATCTGGCTGAGTGCCCGGAGCCGGCGGGTGCCGCACGGCGCCAACTTCGTGGAGATCCGGGTCCGTCGGAGCGAGGGGGCGGGCTCCTTCCTCTGGTGGACCGAGGATGGCACGGCCCGCGCCGGTTCTGATTACATCGCGCAGGCGCGCACCCCGCAGACCTTCTCGAAGGGCCGGGATTCGGCCACGCTGTTCGTGCGACTGAGGCCGGAGGCCAGCCGTGCCGCGCCGGCGTCCTTCCAGCTCATCATCGAGCCCGCGACGCCCGCTGCACTCGGCGGACCGGCACGAACCAGCATCGTGCTTCCCGCCACGCGCTGACGCTGGTGCCGGTCGAGGATCACGCCGGCCTCGCCTCCACGATGAACCCGGCTCCAGCCGATCCTGCGCTGCTGCGCCGCCTGGTGTGGCTGCTGTCCGCCGCCGTGTTCCTCAACTACTTCGACCGCGGGAATCTCGCCACGGCGGCACCGCTCCTGCAGTCCGAGCTGGGTCTCTCCGCCGGGCAGATGGGCCTGCTGTTCTCCGCCTTCTTCTGGTCCTACGCACCCTTGCAACCCCTGGCCGGCTGGCTCGCGCAGCGCTTCGACGTGCGCCACGTGCTGGCCGGCGGCGTTGCATTGTGGTCGCTGGCGACGTTCCTGACGGGTTTCGCCTCGGGGTTCACCCAGCTGCTGCTGCTGCGTGCCTTGCTCGGCATCGGCGAGAGCGTGTCCTACCCCTGCAATGCCCGGCTCCTCGCACAGCGGGCAAGCATCACCGAGCGCGGTCGCGCCAATGGCTTCATCGCCACCGGGCAGTCACTCGGTCCTGCGCTCGGCACCCTGCTGGGCGGAATGTTGATGGCGCAGCTGGGCTGGCGCGCCACCTTTCTCGTGTTCGGAGCGGTTTCGCTGCTGTGGCTGCTGCCCTGGCAGCGGACCCTGCGGCGCGCGCCCCCGCCGGCCGCCAGCGGTCCCGCCGTCGGCTATGCATCGCTGCTGCGAGAGCGGTCGCTGTGGGGCGTGAGCCTCGGTCATTTCGCCGGCAACTACGCCTACTACTTCATGCTGTCGTGGCTGCCCACCTACCTCGTGCGCCACGAAGGCTTCAGCGTCCCGCAGATGGCGATGCTGGGCGCCGCGGTCTACGCAATGCAGGCGATCAGCGCACCGGCGACGGGCGCGATCTGCGACCGGCTGATCCTGCGGGGAGCCGATGCGAACCGCGTGCTGAAATCCGCCGCCGGCACCGGCATCGCCGTGGTGGCGCTGGCCATGGCCGCCTGCGCGCTGGCGCCGCGCGCCGCAATCCTTGCTGCTGCTGGCCGGCATCTTCTTCGGCGTGCAGGAGCGCACCGCTGGGCACCATCACGCAGACACTCGCCGGACCGCGAGCCGCCGGCCGCTGGACATGTAGAACCTGTGCGCGAATTTCGCCGGCGTGCTCGCTCCCGGTTCACCGGCCGCCTGATCGACCTGAGCGGGCAGTTCACGGGAGCCTTCCTGGTCGCCGCGGCCATCACGCTGCTGGGACTGGTGGGCTTCGGATGGGTGATCCCGCGGGTGCGGCCCATCGACTGGGACGCCGCCGCGGCATTGCCGGCGGCGCGGATGGCTCAGCGTCCCACCGGCACGTCGATGTAGCTGTCCCCGTACCAACGCACGCGGATCGGCTCGTCCGCATCGACCATCGACTCCTCGCTCACATCGTTCCCCGTGCCGTAGTTGATCTCCCGGTCCGGACGCTTCGCGATGCCGAGCAGCATGACCAGCCGGCTGCCGGCCTGGAACTGGCGGCTGGTGAGCCGTTCGCTGCGAAAGGCCAGATGTTGCCGGACGCCGGCCTGCAGCAGGTGCCGCGCCGTCCGATCGCGGGCGTAGCTCGCGCGCAGCTCGTAGGTCGGGCTGTAGAGCTGCACGTAGTCTCCCGCCGGCGTCAGCTCGAACAGGCTGATGTTCAGGTCGAAGTCCATCCGGTTGGTGGTGAAATCCAGCCGCCCGGAGAACTGGCCGGAGAAGCGCCGCGGCTGGCCGAATGGGGCGCCGACGAACACCAGCGCATTGCGCGCGGCGAGGCTCCGGCTGACGAAATCGGTGGGCGCGGTCCACGCCGCATCTCCGCGGTCGCGCAGGTCGACGGCCTGGCGGACCGAGGCCTTGCCCGCCGAGCGCTCCGACAGCCGGCGCTGCTCGTGATCGAAAGGCGCCGGATCGAGGTACAGGCGACGCGAACCCTCCGCCACCGACGCAAGATCGGGGGCGGAGCGCCATTCATTCGAACCCATCACCTGGTAGTTGACGCGATCCTTGAGCAGCGGCGGATTCGCCGCGCCCTTGAGGACGTGTTCGAACCACTGGTAGCGAAGCTCGCGCAGATCGACCATCGCCGCCGCATCGACCTCGTAGCCCTGCAACTGGCGCAGCGGACCGCGCTGCAGCGCTGCATCGTCGTACGGACCGATGAGCAGGGTGTGATCGGCGTGGGGATTGAAGCGCCGGTGTTGCATGAAGTAGTACAACGCCCCCGGCTGGCTGCCGGCGAAGTACCCGGTGATGGTGAGCACCGGGATGTCGATGCGCCCGAACTCCGCGCGCCACGGCACCATCCGCTGCCAGTAGGCATCGTAGCTCGGATGGTTCAGCCAGCGCGTGAACACGGGGTTCGCGCGGCCGAACAGCTGGCCGAGGTCGCGGTAGCGGCGCCCGCTGCGATACCACTGCTGGTCGAGCGAGCGCCACAGCTCATCGTCGTAGAAGCGGTGCACCGCCCCGGGCTCGGTGTTGGTGACGTACAGCGACCATCGGTAGGCCGAGTTCTGGAAGATGCCGCCCGCCATCGGCGAGTCGATCCCCGGCGCGGTGGTGGCGGAGGTTGCGATGGCCGCGAGGGCCGCCGGGCGATGCTTCGCGGCCGCCCAGGCGGTGAAGCCGCTGTAGCGATCCCCGTACATGCCGACGCGATGATCACTCCAGGGCTGCTTCGCGATCCACTCCAGCACGATGCGGGCGAACTCACCATCCTGCTCGTAGGGAACCAGCGACGGACCGTGCGCCGGCCGCTCGGGCCGCGCGAGCACGCCCGCGAACCCGTGCGCGGCGCACTCCCGGGTGGAGTCCCGTGACGGATCGAGGGTGTATTCGAGCAGGGCCGGCACGCTCCCCGGCGAGTGCGGCCGCACCACCGAGACTCGGAGCCCCGCGCCGCCCGGTGCACGCAGCACCACGGCCGGTTCCACCTGGTAGCGCTTCGCCTCATCCTGCGCGGTGAGCTCGTCCGCGAACGGCGCCATGCTGCGGTGGGCGTCGAAGGCGAGGTAGATCCAGATCAGCTCGATGGCATCGTCGATGGCAATGGAGTCGCGGCTGCGCTGCCGGTCGAAGGCCTCCTGCAGCGACACCTCGAATGCCGTCACCGGCATCCGCAGCGACACCGACACTTCGTAGGCCTCATGGTCCGACAGGCCCGCGACCTGGTCGCGGTAGGCCTGGGACAGTCCCTTCTGGAGTTCCAGGCGCTGTTCGGCTTCCGCCGCGCGGGCCTGTGCGTACAGGTCGAGGATCACCTGTCCGGCGTCGCGCGGCGCACCGCTGCCGCGCTGCCGCTCACGCAGCGTGCGGCGGGTCGCCGTGGCGGCGGTGTAGTTGCGTGCGGCCATCTGCAGGGCCGAGACATTGGCGAGGAACCGGGTGGCGTCCTTGTCCTGATACACCGGCACCACGCGCACCGCGAGGTCGCGCATGATCTCCACAGCCGCGGCATCGGCTGCCCGCTGTGGCGGGTGGAACTCGAGGTCATCCGCCCGCGCAGCGCCGGCCATTGCCAGCAAGCCCGACAATGCGATCAGCCATGCGCCGATGGGCTTCACGGCGCCGGCTCCCGGCGTGGACGCGGAGTGGCGCGGCGCTCCACCTTGACCAGATGCAGCACGCGCGAATACAAGGGATCGTGCGCCTCGGCCGCCCCGCCGATGTGGATGATGCCGGCGCCCTTCAGCTCGTTCGCCAGGATGTCGAACACCCGCTCCGTGACGTCATCGTCCAGCGACCCGAAGGAACCGTCGATGAGCACCCAGGGCGGCTGCTGGATCAACAGGCGCGCGAAGGACAGGCACAGCTGCTCATCGGCGCTGAGCTCGCGATCCCAGCGGCGCGTCTCGCCCAGGTAGGGCGCCAGCCGCTCGAGGCCGATGCGGTGCAGGGCGCGCGACAGCGTCGCGTCCTCGTAGGCGCGGTCCTTGACCGGATAGGTGAGCACCTCGCGCAGCGAACCGCGCGGAAGATAGGGCGAGCCGTGCGGCAGGTAGAAGATCTGCTCGCCGCGCGGCCGCGTGATGCGGCCGGCGCCCCAGGTCCACAGGCCGGCCAGGGCGCGGAACAGCTGTGCCTTGCCCGTGCCCGGCGCACCGATGATGAGCACGCGGTCCCCGGTGCGGATCTCGACCTCGGGCTCCTTGAGACGCTCGCAGCCCTGCGGACTGGTCACCTCGAGCTTCTCCAGCCGCAGGTGGCCCGCCTCCCCTTCCGCATACTCGATCCGCGAGCCCAGCGCGGCCGGTTCACGCACCTCGGACAAGGCCAGCCGGAACGTCGCCACGCGCAGCAGGGTTGCGCGCCAGTCCGCGATGACGCTGAAGTTGTCGACGAACCAGCGCAGCGAGGACTGCGCCTGGGTGAAGGCGCCGGCGGCCATCATCAGGCCGCCGAAGGAGATCTTGCCGGTGAAGTACAGCGGCGCCGCGACGAGGATCGGCGCCACCAGCGTGATCCAGCCGAACCCGGCGGTCACCCAGGTCAGGTTGGTCAGTCCCCTCACCAGGCGGCGCGTGGCCTGCAGCACGCTCGTCACGTGCAGTTCGATGCGGCGCTTCTCGTCTTGCTCACCTTCCGCGAGCGCGATGCCATCGACGTGCTCGTTCACGCGCACCAGTGAAAAGCGAAGATCGGCCTCGCGTGCGTACCGGTCGGCATTGCGGCCGATGAGGCTGCGGCCCACCCAGTAGCTCATCACCGACCCGGCACCGGCGTACAGCACCGCGGCCCACAGCATGAACCCCGGGACCGCGTAGTCGACATCGCCGATGCGGAAGGAGAAATCCGTGGACAGCACCCACAGGATGCCGGCGAAGGAGCCGAACAGGATCGATGCCTGCAGCAATCCCACGCCCAGATCCGCCGACAGCTCGCACAGCTTGCGGGCATCCTCGTGCATGCGCTGGTCGGGGTTCACGCCGATCTGGCCCGCGTTCGCCAGCCAGAAGGCGCGCCGCGGCTTCATCCAGTCATCGAGCAGGTCGTGGATCAGGCCCTCGCGCATCTTCAGCTTGAGCATCTCGACGAGCCAGCGTTGCACGACGTTGAGCACCAGCAGGCACCCGGCGATGAGGAAGAACACGCCGAGCTGGAAGAAGAAGTCGACGAGGTCGCGGCGGGAGATGGCATCGTAGAACGGCTTGTTCCACCGGTTCAGGCGGATCTGGCCGTAGGCGGTCACCACGATCACGAAGATGGTGCCCACGCACAGCCAGATGAGCGCGCGCCCGGCCGGCGAGGCCAGGATCGCGCGCAGCATCAGGCGCATCTGGCGCACGAGCCCCGTCTGGGCGGGGTCGACCTCGAGCGCGTCGTCCGGGTTGTCGGGCGAGGAATCCGTCACGGTGCCGGACACTTTGCCATGTCCAGCCCCGTCCGGATAGCTCCGCCCCGCGATCAGCTGCGGTGCTGCGAATGGCTCCGCTCGGCATGCAGCGCCGACAGCGAGGGCAGGTTCATCGAGCGCACGGTGTTGTTCACCGCATCGCTGAGGCAGGCTTCATAGCCGCTGAGGATGCGCGAGCCGGTGCGCTGGTGCAGCGATTCGCAGTATCGGCCCGCTGCGGAGTGGATGCGCGCATAGAGCGTGTCCAGCCCCTTGCGCGTGGAGATGTCGAGATCGGAGTAGGACACCCGGATCCTCGTATCCTGCGCCCCGGCGATGGCAGCCAGTGACAGCGGGATCGCCGCGGCGGCGGCGAGCAGCACGCCCTTGCGTATGGACTTCATGGTCGTCTCCTTCAGGTTGCAGGACGCGGCGCACCCTCCGCGCCGCTTCGGCAAGTTCGATGAAGGAGACTGGCAGAAGGTTTGGCACATCGCGCGGTATATTTCGTGTCCACCGCGATGCGATTCCGGTCGCTACTGTCCGTGTGCAGGTGCCCCGAGCGCGCTGCGCAGCGCGCTGATCTCGCCGGCGGCCTCGACCAGGATCGCGGAACATCGCGGCGCATCGAGCTTGAGCTGGCGGAAGGCGCGATTCGTGGCCACCAGCGCCTGGATGCGCTGCGCATCGCCCGCGCTCGCCTGCAAGGCCTTCGCGCAGACCAGCGCATCGGCCACATCGGCCTGCGCATGCGGGCGGCGCGCCGCATCGTCCTGCTCCTCCACCGCCTCGACGATGTGCGGCGGGAAGCACCAGTTCTCGAGCAGGGACTTGCCGATGGGAGCGTGCCAGGAGTCGAGGATGGCCTGCACCTCGCCACCGCCGGCGAGAAGATCCGCGCGCTGGGCCAGGCGTGCGAGCACGTACAGTTCACCGATGCCGTGCAGGAGTCCCGCCAGGAAGGCCTCGTCCGGATCCAGGTGCGAGGCGGAGGCAACGACGTAGCAGATCGCCGCCACATGCGTGCTGCGCTCCCACAGTTCCTGCAGGTCGCGTTCGACGGGCTGCAGTGCCGACGACAACCGCAGCTGCGCGACGGCGAACGCCGCAGTGGTGCTGCGCACATTGGCCGCACCGAGCCGCACGATGGCCCCGGGCAGGTTTCCCACCGGCTGATGTCCCGGGTTGAACGCCGCGGAATTGGCCGCCGCCAGCAGGCGCGCGGCCAGCCCCGGCTCGGCACCGACGATGGCCGCCATTCGCTGCGCAGTGATCTCGGGGTCATCGATGCTGCGGCAGACCTGCGCGAACACCTGCGGAAAACCAGGCAGTTCGACCTTGCCCTCCGACAGTTCCCGCGCCAGTTCGCTCACGAAGGTGAAGGCCAGTGTGCCGGGCGCGCTCGAGGTGGGTGACATGGACATGGTGCCGGCGCCCGCTCAGTCCTCCACGCCCATGCTGAACGCGGCGGCCATCTCAGCCGGCGTGTAGGTGCGGAAGGCGATCAGCGTCTGGGTCTTCAGGATCCCCGGGATCTTGCGGATGCCATCGCTCACGAGGTCGGCCAGGTCCTCGTTCTCACCCACGTTCAGCAGCGCGACGATGTCGAAGTGCCCGGCCACCGAGAACACCTGGCTCACACCGCGAAGCTGCACCAGCGCCTGGGCCACATCGTTGACCCGGCCGCCATCCGCATTGATCAAGACCACTGCGCTGACCACGCTGCTCTCCCGCGTTCCCGTTGCCGCCCGCCAGTCTACGGCATCGGACGGGCGAGCGCGCGATGCCGGCGGCGATTCAGCAGGAAGGGCACGATGCCGACGAGGATCCCGCCGATGCCCACGATGTTGGTGACCAGGTCGAAGGTCGGCACGCTGTAGACGGCGATGAACACCAGGAACAGCGCGGAGAACGCGGGCCAGGCGAACAGGAACACGAAGCGGTGCGCCGAGGTGAGCGCGCTGTGGCGGAAATGCCAGGCGCAGGCGAAACCCGCCAGGCTGTAGTAACAGGCGACCTGGAAGCCGATGGCGTTGACCGACACCTTGATCAGCTCGCCCACCGAGGGCATGAGCGAGGACAGGAAGATCAGCGCAAGGCCGATGCCCGTGAGCAGCGCCGTCGCCACCCACGGCGTCTGCCATTCGGCATGCAGGATCGCGTAGCGGGGATGCAGCGCGCCGTCGCGTCCCTTCGCGTACATGGTGCGCGTGAACTGCAGGATCTGCGTCTCGAGCGTCCCGACGGTGCTTACCATCACCGCGACGATGGCGAGGTAGCTCCAGGGGTCGGGCAGGAGCTTGCGCGCGAGGGCGAACACCACGTTGGTGCTCGACTGCGCGATTTCCCGGTCGGTCAGCACGAACTGGCAGGCGATGACGAAGGTGACGAACAGCAGCGAGACGATGATCATCGCCGAGACGGCGCTGTGCCCGGGTGCGTGAGTCGCGTTGCGCGTCTCCTCGGTGAGGTTCAGCGTCACGTCCCATCCCCAGAAGAAGAACAGCGCCGTGAGCGCGCCGGTGGCGAACATCGTGGGCGTGAACTCGGTGAGGTAGAACGAGCGCAGCGCCATGGGATGCGTCGGATGCGCGCCATATTCGATGAACGCCGCGATGATGAGGATCACCAGCACGCCGACCTCGATGACCGTCATGGCCACCTGCGAGAAGCTCGTCGGCTTGATGCCGCGCACGATGATCAGGCTGACGAGCACCAGCCAGATCGCCGCCACCAGCGAGATCGCCCAAGGCTTGTCGGCATGGGAAGGACTGATCAGCAGGAGCGTCGCGGTGGCGGCCGGGGTGGTGCCCGACACCATGAACACGGCCGAG
The DNA here is from genome assembly GCA_046347195.1 of Steroidobacteraceae bacterium. Taxonomy (GTDB): domain Bacteria; phylum Pseudomonadota; class Gammaproteobacteria; order Steroidobacterales; family Steroidobacteraceae; genus TMP-86. Next base: position 94,805 of record JAXMGQ010000009.1, on the reverse strand, counting down.
GACACCAGCAGCGACCAGCCGGCGATGAAGCCGGCGGCCGGACCGAACACCTCCCCCACCCAGGAGTAGGACGCACCGGCACTGGCGATGACCCGGTTCAGGTGCATGAAGGCGAAAGTCACGCCGAACATGATCAGGCCGCAATACAGCAGGCTTCCCGCCGACAGCGACCCGACGGCGGCGATCAGCGCGGCGGTGGTGGCCGCCAGGCTGAAGGCTGGCGCGGTGCCGGCGACTCCCATGACGACCGATTCACCGATGCCCAGCGCGTCCTCCTGCAGCCGGGTGGCCGGTTCTCCGCTCATGTGGTGCGCAGCGCCTCCAGCGCCTTCCAGTCGACGCCCGTCGCCCCCGGCACCGACAGCGGCTGGATGACCACCTGGTCAGCGCCCTGGTCGAAGTAGGCGCGCAGCTTCGCCTGGATCGTGGCCACATCTCCCCAGGCCACCAGCGCGTCCATCAACCGATCGCTCCCGCCCCCCTCGATATCGGCCGGGGTGAACCCCAGCCGGTACCAGTTCTCGACGTAGTTGGGCAAGGTCATGTAGATGCCCAAGGTCTCGCGGGCCACGCGCCGGGCGAGGGCCGGGTCCGTGGTGAGACAGACCTTGTGCTCGCAGATGATCTGCCCGGCGGGCCCCATGGCCTGGCGCGACATGCGTGCCTGCTGCGGCGTGACGTTGTAGGGGAAGGCGCCGAGCGTTCGCTGCGCGGCAAGCTCGGACATCTTCGGCCCCAGCGCCGCCAGCACCACCTGCCGGACCGACGGCATCGACTGCGTCGCGCGCCAGGCTGCATCCATCCCGTCGAGATACTCGCGCATCGCCGCCAGCGGCTTGCGGTACTCCTGTCCGCGGATATGGGTGACGATGGGGGCGTGCGATACGCCCAGTCCGAGCACGTAGCGGCCGCCATACAGCTCGTTCAGGGTGTTGTGCCCCATCGCGGCGGCGGCCGCATCGCGTCCGTAGATGTTGGCGATGCCGCTGCCGACCACCAGCCGCGTGGTCTTGCCCAAGAGGTAACCGCCGAGACCGAAAGTCTCGTAATGGGCGGCCTCCGGGTACCAGAGCGTGGAATAACCCAGCGACTCCACACGCGGTGCCAGTTCGGCCAGCTGCGCGGCATCCATGCTCTCGGAGAAAACAAACACTCCCAATCGGCCCAGTTTCATGGTTCAGGCTCCGCGCGAATGATGTGGAAGGGGACCTATCCTAACCCGGTCCGGTCCGATTCGCAGGCGGTGCGGCACGGACTGCGTCGTGCCTACAGGTCCGGCGCCCGCTCCTCGCGCACGCCGCGCATCAGCGCAAGGCCGATGGCGAGCAGGATCAGCGTCGAGGCCAGCCCGACGGCCTGGCTCGCGAACAGCCTGGTGAACAGGGTCACCATGCCGTGACCCATGAAGGCCGTCGCATTGCCGGACAGGGCGTACAGGCCGAAGAACTGGCTCAGCATGGATCTCGGCGCGATGCGCGCCATCATCGAACGGCTGGTCGCGAAGGCCACGGCGATCGAGCAGCCGATGATCATGTACATGCCCACGAACACGATCTCCGGCAGCGTGCGGAAATAGGCGAAGGACCACAGCGGGCCGGCGAGCGGGCCGTCCACGTGCAGGAAGAAGATGCGCTCCGGTGCGCAGGAGATCGCTCCCAGCAGCGCCAACGCCGTGACGCCGACGGACAGATAGATCGTGCCGCGTCCGCCCAGGCGCGATTCGATGCTTCCCGTCAGCGAGCCGCCGATCATCGAGAAGGGCGTGAGCAGCATGCCGAACAGCAGCATCTGCACGATGCCCCATTTGAAGGTTCCTGCCGCGTAGATGCCGCTGTAGGCCGCGATCGCCACCTTGCCGTCGTTGTAGAACATTCGGGCGATGAGGTAGCGGCCGACATTCTTCAGCCGCCGCGCCTCGCGGATGGTGCGCAGGATCTGCGCCCAGCCCTCGCGGACGGCCTGGCGCAGGCCGATGCCCGTCGGCGGCCGGTCAGGCGTCCAGAGGAGGAACGGCAAGGCGAGGCCGACCAGCCACAGGCTCGCCAGCGGACCGACGATGCGGATGTGCTCCTGCCGCTGCGGGTCGAGCCCCCAGAGGGGCTTGTCCGGCATCAAGGACCAATGGACGAGCCCCGAGGCTGGCAGCGCGAAGCACACCAGCACCAATGACATCGACAACATCACTGCCACCGCGTTCAGCGTGAGGCCCAGCCCGGACACGGGCGCGAGCCGGTCGCCCTGTGCGATGGAGGGCAGCATGCTGTTGTGGAACACCTCGCTGATCAGGAAACAGCCGAGGAGCGTCGCCGTGATCGTGAGGATCGCGATCACGGGCAGGCCTCCCTGCGCGCCCGGCATGGCATACCACAGCGAGCAGCAGCCCAGGGCCATGATCGCGAAGATGGCGGCGAGCCAGGGCTTGCGCCGCCCCTGCCGGTCGGAGATGGCGCCGAGGAAGGGCGCGATCGCGCCGATGAGGATGCTGACCGCGGTGTTCGCGCTGCCCCACAGCGCCTGGCCACGGACCGGATCGCCGACCACCTCCTTGGCGAAATACGAGGGAAAGACGTAGATCAGGACCAGGGCGAGATACGGTGAACGGGCGCCTTCGATCAGCGCCCAGCAGAACTGGCCCCAGCGGCTGGCGGCGAGTTCGCCGGTGGATGAGAGCCGGCCCTGCTCGTGCCCCGACCCGCGGATGGCGCCAGCCTCCTGCGACGATGCGGCGGTGTCCTGCGGCAGCAATCTAGTTCCGCACCTTCGGGTGATACAGCGGGCACCCGTCCACACCCACATCGAAAATCTGCACGGTGCCGCTCTGCGCCTCGGTGACGTAGATGCGGCCTTCGCCCGCCTCGCCGAAATGCAGGTTGGTCGGCCAGCCGCCATTCGTCCGGATCCTGCGCACGACCGTGCCCGTCGTATCCACCACGGCAATGCAAGCCTGCCCGAACACCGCGACGTACAGGCTGCCGTCGGCGGCGAACTTCATGCCATCGGGACCGACCAGGCCCTGCGGCCCCTGCGGATCGATGACGTTGCAATACACCTCGGGCGCGCCCTGGATCCGGCCATCCTGCCAGCGAAAGCGGTGGATGGAACCGGTGAGGGTTTCGGCCACGTACAGATGGCGATCGGGACCGAAGGCGATGCCGTTGGCGAATCGCAGGCCGCGCGCGATGGTGGCCACCGCGTGATCGTTCGCGGCCACCCGGTACACGCGCCCGTCGTATGCCAATGACTGCCACTGCGGATTGAGTTCGCCGTTCGGGGCGAACGCCTCCATGTCGATGCCCGAATCCGTCAGGTACAGATCCCCGTTCGGGGCGAAGGCGAGGTCATTGAGGAACAGGAAGGGGTGATCGGGACCCGCCCCCGCGATCTTCTCCATGGTTCCCGCAAGATCGACGCGCAGCAGCGCCCGGTTCAGCGTTTCCGCCACCCAGAAGCGGCCACTGCCGTCCGGGGCAAGTCCGTTGGGCCGCCCGGTCCTCGCCACGACGCGCCGCTCGGCCCCGTCCCTGCTCACCCACAGGATCCAGCCGGTGGCGGGCGACATCTCCGTGAACAGGTGCGCCCCATCGGGCAGCAGCACGGGCGCCTCGGGAAACTGTACGCCGTCGATGAAGGTGCTCATGGCCTGGATGCCCCCGCTCACTGCCTGACACTGAATCGCTCGAACGCCTCGGGCGTGAACTCCGTGTCCGCACCCGGCGTCTCGGGTGACCGGCAGAACCCGTCACGAAGCTGGATGGGATGGCGGAACGGACTGTTCTCCCAGATCGGGATCACTTCCAGCAGCCAGTGGTTGGGAATGACCTTGACCAGGTGCTGATGCACCTGCATCACATCGCCCGCATGCGGACACACGCGCAGGTTGGCGGCCTCCGCCATCGCCGCCACCTGCAGCCAGGGCGTGATGCCGCCGACGCGGCAGACATCGACCTGCACGATGTCCACGGCCGGCCGATCGATGTAGTCGCGGAAGGCATGCGTCGTGTAGACGTGCTCGCCCAGGGCCACCGGCAGGTTCGCGCGGCTGTGAAGTTCCGCGTGCCCGGCGATGTCGTCGGGATGCAGGGGTTCCTCGATCCAAGACAGCGCGAGTCCTTCCATGCTGCGAAAGGCGAGTCGCGCCTGCTCGAGATCCCACTTCTGGTTCGCATCGATCATCAGCAGGATGTCATCGGCCAGGAACTGCCGGATCGCGCTGACGCGCTTCACGTCCTCGGCCATGCTGGGACCTCCCACCTTCATCTTGATGGCGCGGTAGCCCTGATCGAGGAGGCTGCGGATCTCCTCCTTGAGCTGATCGAGTGAGTAGTTCAGCCATCCCGCGTGGGTGTTGTAGATGGGCACGTCGGCCGAGCGCGCCCCGCCCAGCAGCCGCCACAGCGGCAGCTTCGCCGACTTCGCGAGGATGTCCCACAACGCGATGTCCACCGCGGCCTGCGCCATGGTGGTGGCGCCGGCGCGGCCGATCCAGTGGGAGCGGCCGTAGTAGAGCTTCTGCCAGATCTCGCGCACGTGCTGCGGGTTCTGGCCGATGAGATTCTCGATGAACAGCGTGTCGATGACGCTGCGGATCACCTCACCGCCATGTCCCACGGTGACCGTGTAGCCCGTGCCTTCCAGGCCGCACTCGGTGCGGATGATGATGCCGGCGAACTCGAGGTCCGTGACCTGCTGCATGCTGTCGGCGATGAGCTTGCCGATCGGCACCTTCAGCAGAAAGCTCCTCGCTGCGGAAATCTTCATGTTCTCCCCCTGGCTCCCCGGCTCGCGAAACGCATCGTGGAATACGCGATGGCCGGACTCTAGCATGTTAGTCGCACTCATCGCCACACCTCGAACGGGACTTGAGGCCGCCCCGCCGGCGAGCGGCAAGGCGGGGCGGCGGAATCCCGCAGCGCGATGGAAGGAGCGCGCCGACCTTGAGGAAACCCCGTTAATTGAAAGGCTGATACCTGCGGTCACGGCCGGGCGGCGGCGCCGCGCGCGACGCCGGGCACTGCCTCGCAGCGGCGGCTGGCCGTCCCTCGCCGGGCTGGCGGCGAGTCTTGTTCAGACCTCATCTAACATGTTAGGCTCGGCCGGCACGACCATGCGGGGGAGGAATCACGATGGGCGGTTCCAGCACGTTTTCCAGGCTGATCATCACGGCGTGCGCCCTGGGCGCCACGCTCGCGGGTCCTTCGCAAGCCGACGTCACGGCCGGCAAGACGGTGGTGCTGGGACCCTTCGTCGGCCAGAACGCCACCAAGGACCGGGCGAACCTCGAGCCGCTGCCGATCGAGTTCTACGGCACGGACCTGGGGTTCTCCTACGAGCACAAGGGCCGCCTGCACTTCCTTTTCGGCGACACCTCGGCGCATGAAACCGGCGAGCCCATCGAGAAGTCGAACGGCGGAAAGTTCGACGACTCCTTCGGCAGCATCGACCTGGCGCGCTGGAACTCGCCCGAGACCTTCGGCCCCGGCCATCTCCCCCCCGTGCTGATCGGACAGAATCCCGGTTCCACCGAGACCGCGGCCATCGACCCGGGCCAGCCGCTCGAGGTGTTCAAGACGCCCATCGGCGGATTCAGCAATGGCGTGAACGAATTCGGCGTGTTCTTCACCTTCAAGCCGCTGGGCTGCCAGGCCGACGCCCAGTGTCCCCATCACTCCAGTTGCGACACCGGCCTCGGCGACATCGGCAAGCCATGGACGGAGCAGGCGGGGCTGACGCTGTTCTGCGTCGACGGCAGCCCCGGCTGTCGCAATGACACGCTGTCGGATGCCAAGGGCAAGCCCGTGCCGAACTCCGGCCTGTGCGTCGACCGGACGAGCTCGAACTGGCAGAACACGGCTCGCGGGCGCATCGACGGCGTGGTGGTCCAGCTGCTCATCGGCACGCGCGACACCACCGTGCCCAAGCGCTATCACACCGATCATTCCTGGTACACGCGCAAGTTCATGAACTCGGAATGGCGCACCGTGCGTGCGTTCGACGAGCCCGGCAGCGCCGGCGCCGCCGCGCCTGATTACCGCTGGGCCGATCATCCTGCGTCGAGGTCGCGCGTGTTCATCTGGGGCCGGCCGCATTTCGTCGGCTTCAATGCCGCGAATCGCACCCTGAGCGCCTACTTCGCCTACGTCGACCTGCCCAGGGCGCGCGGCTATGCCTGGAATCCCCGGTTCTTCGCCGGTCTCGACGCGAAGGGCCAGCCGAGGTTCTCCTCGCGGGAGGATGAGGCGAAACCGCTGGACCTCGACAGCACCCAGCCAGGCGTGCAGGCCGCCGAAAGCACCGACATGGTGGACCAGGTATCCGTGGCATGGGTGCCGGCGCTGGCCAAGTGGGTGATGCTCTACGGCGGCGGCGTGACGACCTTGCCGATCGAGCCCGGTCTCAAGAAATGCGGTGTCCTCGAACTGTTCATCGGCCCCGAGTGCTCGTCGGTGAATCTCGGCAACGGCGCCATCCGGATGCGCACTGCCGATGCGCCCTGGGGCCCGTGGTCACCGTCCCAGGACGTGCTCGTCGCGGGCGACCCGTCCGTTCCGGCCAAGCAGTACGGACCCGGCGGCGTGCTCTACCAGAAGGACTGCAAGGACCCCAGTTGCGCGCAGCCCACGCGTCAGCGTGACCTGCATCCGAACGAGTATGGCTTCCTCTACGCGCCGAACATCATCGAGCAATGGTCGCGCGCCACGGCCGACGGCGCCGACATCTACTGGAACGTGTCGACCTGGGATCCCTACCGGATCGTCCTCGTGCGCACGCACCTCAAACGCTGAAGGAAGGCTCCCATGCCCGGATCGCAGAGCACCCGACTGGATGAACGGCAGCAGGCAGCCTATCGCGAGAGGGGCTATCACTGGCCGTTGCGCGGCTTCGAGCCCGGCGAGGTCGCGCGCCAGCGAGCTGGCTTCGATGCGTACTGGGAGGAGACCGCGGACCTGCGCGTCGGCAAGCTGCCGCGCGACTGGCGCGCGTTCCTGACCGAGACGCACCTGTTCCTGCGCTGGGTGTACGACATCGTGTCCTCACCGCGCGTGCTGGATGCTGTCGAATCCGTGCTGGGTCCGGACATCATCGTCTGGAACACGCACTGGTTTCCAAAGCCCGCGCACGACAAGGCCTACATCTCCTGGCACCAGGACGCGACCTATTGGGGGTTGTCGCCCCCGCACGTCACCACTGCCTGGGTCGCGTTGACCGAGAGCACCGAGCTCAATGGCTGCCTGAAAGTCGTGCCCGGAACGCACAAGACGATGCTGCCGCAGCGGGAAACCTTTGCCGAGGCCAACATGCTCTCGCGCGGCCAGGAGATCGCCGTGGATGTCGATGAGGCCGCCGCCGTCGCACTGGCGCTGCGGCCGGGCGAGTTCTCGCTGCACGACATCGGCATCATCCACGGCTCCGGCCCCAACCAGTCCGACGCACCGCGCATCGGCGTCGCCGTGCGCTACATCTCGCCGGATGTCATCCAGAAGCATGCCGCGCGCGACATCGCGATCCTGGTACGCGGACAGGACCGCTTCGGGCACTTCGACCTCGTCGCGCCGCCCACCCGCGATGAGCGCTACGGCGAGAGTGCGGTGCACGCCGAGGCGCTGGCCCGCAAGGTCAGCAACCTGTCCAGGTAACCTGCGTTTCGTCCCTGCCCTGCCGGAGATGCCCCGATGAACCAGACGCCCAAGACGAACCCGGGAACCGCCGGCGCCGCCCAGCCCGCCCAGCGCATCGGACTGCCGGATGCACCGTTGCGCGTGGGCTGCTTCGTCGCCTTCACCGAAGGCCCCTGCTATTCCTCAGACGGCAGCGTGTACTTCACCGACCTGCTCAACGATCGCATCCTGCGATTCGTGCTGACGGGAAAGTTCGCCCACGAGGGCGGCTGGTACCAGGTGTTCCGCTCTCCCGCCGGACGCGCCAATGGCATGATCTTCGACCTCGAGGGCCGGCTGCTCGCCTGCGAAGGATCCCAGGAGGGCGGCGGCCGGCGCGTCACGCGCACCGAAGCCGATGGCCGCATCACGGTGCTCGCCGACCGCTACCAGGGCAAGCGGCTGAACAGTCCCAACGACGTCGACATCGATGCGAAGGGCCGCATCTACTTCACCGACCCGCGCTACACCGAGCGCGATGACATGGAGCTCGATCACGAATCCGTCTACCGCATCGACACCGATGGCACGCTGACGCGCATCATCGACGACGTGGTGCGCCCCAATGGCATCCAGGTCTCCATCGACCAGAAGACCCTGTATGTCGTGGACACCAATCACCTCGAAGGCCCGCCGCGCAAGGTGTGGGCCTATCCGCTGAATGCCGACGGTTCCGTGGGCCCGCGCAAGCTGTTCCATGACTTCGGCACCGGTCGTGGGGCGGATGGCCTGTGCCTGGACGAGCACGGCAACCTGTACATCACCGCGGGCCTCAATACCGCCTCCGCCACCGAGGACGCCTCGGTGCCAGCAGGCGTTTACATCTTCTCGCCCGACGGCACGCAGCTCGGCCTCATCCGCCTGCCCCAGGACATGATCACCAATGTGTGCTTCGGCGATGCGGACCTGCGCACGCTGTACATCACCTGCGGCGCCACGCTGTTCTACGTGCGCCTGAAGGTGCGCGGCCACGTGCTGTGGCCCAGGGCGGCCGGCTGAACGGCCGGCCACGACCGAACGCAACACCCGAGGAGGCCCCATGCGCCTGGACAACAAGATCGCCATCGTCACCGGCGCAGGCTCAGGGATCGGCCGGGCGGCCGCGCTGAGATTCGCCCGCGAGGGTGCGCGCGTCACCGTGGGCGACCGTGACGCCGCGCGCGCGGCGGCTGTGGCCGCCGAGATCAACGGCGCCGGCGGGCAGGCCATCGGCATCGCCGCCGATGTCTCCAACGATGCGCAGGTGGCCGAGATGTTCGCCCGGACCCTGGAGCGCTGGAAGCGCGTGGACATCCTGGTCAACAACGCCGCCACCTTCCACCACCGGCGGGTGGAGGACTGCACCCGGGCCGACTGGGATCAATGCTGGTCGGTCAACGTCCACGGCACCGCGAGCTGCTCGCAGCGTGCGGCGGCGCAGATGGCAAAACAAGGGTCCGGCGCCATCGTCAACGTTGCCTCCATCAACGGCCTGGTCGCGATGCCCAACTGGATGACCTACAACGCAACCAAGGCGGCGGTGGTAGAAATGTCGAAGTCGATGGCCATGGACCTCGCGGGACAGCACATCCGCGTGAACTGTGTGTGCCCGGGGTTCACCGACACACCGGCGCTGCAGGATGCCATGGACGAGATCAAGCTCACGCGCGAGGAAACCATCCGCGCCGTCGTCGAGCCGCGATGCCTCATCAAGCGCTTCGGCAAGCCGGAGGAGATCGCCGCCGCCATCCTGTTCCTGGCCAGCGATGAAGCCTCCTACATCACGGGCGCCACGCTGGTCGTCGATGGCGGCTTCACGGCCTGAGAAACCGGTGGAGTTTCGTGCCGCTGTTCTGCGCGAACTGAATTCCCCGCTGCGGATGGAGCAAGCCCGGCTCGCCGCGCCGGGCCCCGACCAGGTGCTGGTGCGGATGGCCGCCAGCGGCCTGTGCCACACCGATCTCGAGGTCGTCACCGGCGCGGTGCCCCAGCCCCTGCCGGCGGTACTCGGCCACGAGGGTGCGGGCATCGTCGATGCCGTCGGTGAGGGCCGCCTGAAGCTGGACGAACTCATCACGCGGCGCATCACGCTGGATGGGATCAACGAAGGCATGCAGGCGCTGCGCGACCGCTCCGCCATCCGCACCGTCATCACCCTCGACCCGTGAATCACCCGCCCCTGCAGCCCGGATGGATCGACCGGCCGCACGAATCCGCGAGCCTCGGCGACCTGTTGCTTGCGAGCGGCGAGGTGCTGAAGGACTGCATGGTGTCCTTCGTGCGCCATGGCCGCGGCGAGCGCTTCCTCTTGTGCCTGACCGCCATCGGCAGCACCCATCATCGGCTGGATCCCTGGATCGGACCCGGTCGCGCGCTCGATACCGATCGGTACTGCGTGCTGTGCGTGGATGCGCTGGGCAATGGACTGTCGAGCTCGCCGAGCAACAGCCGGACCCAACCGGGCCTGGCGTTCCCCCGCTTCACCATCCGCGACATGGTGGAGAGCCAGCATCGGCTGCTGCAGCACCTGGGCATCGAATCAGTAGCTGCCGTGGTCGGTGCCTCGATGGGTGGCATGCAGGCCTTGCAGTGGGCAGTGTCGCATCCCTCGATCATCGGCAAGGTGGTCGCGCTGACGGCGCCGGCCTGCACGACACCCTGGACGGTGGCGATCAACGAAGCGGGCCGCTGCGCCCTCATGCACCCTGCGGACTGGGCGGATGAGAATTCCACGGCGGGCTGGGACTGCTGGGCCGCGCTGATGCAGGTGATCGCGCCCCGCACGCCGGCCGCCGTTCGCGGCGATGTGCGCGCGGAGATCGCCGCACGCGCGCGCGCCTGCCGGTCAACCGGCATTCGCGCCATCGACTGGGTGTATCAGAGCTGGGCGTACGATGCGCACGACCTGGGAGGAACGCCTGGCTGCAGGGACCGGCGCGATGCGCTGGCCCGCCTCCGTGCGCCGGCGCTGCTGATGGCGCCGCCCCTGGACCTCTATAACCCCAGCGAGGCGGTGCGCGCTGTCGCCGACGGTATGGCGAACGCCCGCTTCGTCGAGATTCCTTCCATCGAAGGCCATGCTGCGGCCGCCGCGATCAGCGAGGCCGACACCGCGTTCATCGACGCGGAAGTCGCGCGCTTCCTCGGCGGCTGACGCAATCCGCCAGCTTCATCGCCAGGGGAGCTTGCCCTTCGCCGGGGGCGTCACGCGCAAGCCCGCTCCCTCGCCACGTGGAAACGGGAAACGGCCCTGCCCCGTGGGCGGCGAACGTTGCAGCGCCTCGAGCCGCACGCGATCCACCTCGATCCCGAACCCCGGCGAGTCGCCGAGCACGATGCAGCCGTCCTCGACATGGTTGTCGAACCGCAGGCAGTGCTCGCGCCCCGGGTCGGCGATTTCCATCATCCAGTGGGTGGGAAGCGCCGCCGCCACGTGCGCCATGTAGTTCGCCTGCGCGTTGTTCATGGTGACCGGGATCGAGTACACGTGGGCCAGGTGCGCGATCTGCCGGCAGCCGGTCACACCCGAATGATTGGTCGACACGTTGATCACGTCCACCGCCTGCTCCGACACCAGCGGATACAGGTCCGCGACGCTCTGCAGGTTCTCACCCGTCGCCACTGCGGCGCGCACCTGCTGCGACACCAACTTGAGGCCATCGTAATCCCAGCGGCGTGCCGGCTCTTCAACCCAGGTGAGCTCGAACTTCTCCTCCAGGCGACGGATCTGCCGCACGGCCTCCTTGGCCGACCAGTATTCATTGGCATCCACCATCAGCTGCGGAGCCTTGCCGCTCGCGGCCAGCGCCTCCTGCATGATGCCCAGCCGCCTGAGGTCAGCCTCGGAGTCCAGCCCCACCTTGAGCTTGCCGGCATGGATGCCCTGCAGGGCCATGCGATGGTAGAAGGCGAACAGCTCATCATCCGACAGCGGATAGTCCAGGCCGCTCGCATAGGCGGGCACCCGCCCATCACGCGCGCCGAGCAGCCGCCACAGCGGCTCGCCGGCGGCCTTGGCCTTGAGATCCCACAGCGCCATGTCCAGTGCGCTCAACGCGAGGGTCGCCGCGCCGCGATTCCCGCCCTTGTGCAGCAGGTCGTTCAGCCGGCTCCAGTGCGCCAGCACCTCGCGCGGATCACGCCCCTCCACAGCCTCGAACATCCACGGCGGCAGGTCACCGCCATAGCCGAGCGAGATGCCGGTCAGGTTCGCATCGGTCTCGAGGAACAGCACCGAGCCTGGCATGAGATCCACGCCTTCGGGCAGGTTGGCATCGCCGATGAGCCGGTCCATGCGCATCAGGTAGGCTTCAGTCCGGTAGCCGGTGATCTTCACGCGCGCACCATGCCCTGCCCGGCCATGCCCGGCCGCAATCCATCGACTTCCACGTTCATGAAGTACGGCAGCGCTCCTGACAGGTGCACGCCGAGATTGCCGGGATAGTAGGCGACCGTCACCGGCAGTTCGAAGGCATAGGCGGCATCTGCGATGCGCAGCGCGCCGCTCAATCCCATGGTCTCGAGATCCAGCTGCACCACATCGACGGCATGGGCGTCGAAGTAACCCAGCCATCCGCTGCCGGCATCCATGCCGGGGGGCGAGCACACCGATGCCTTGACCGCGCGGCCCACGCGATGACAGCCCAGGAAATCCCCCGCAAGCGCGGGCGCCTCCACGAACGCGAGCTCCAGCTCCCGTTCAATGCACGCGATGCGTCGTTCACACTCCTTGGCCGTGAACCGTCCGCCGAAGTCGAGCATCAGCGCCACCGGGCGGTCCCCTGCCGGCATCGCCGCGGCGATCCGCGCCAACCGGCGCTGGTCGGATTGCGCATCTGCCGTTGCCTCGAGCTTGACGCCGCGAATGCCCGACTCGAGGCCGATGCGCTTGCACCAGCGATCCAGCACCGGATCCGTGCTGCACTCCGAGGGCACCGTGACGTAGGCCTGCGCCCGCGGCTCACTGCCGCCCAGGCATTTCCACAGCGGCTCCGAGCGTCGCTGCGCGAGCAGGTTCCACAGGGCAACATCCAGCGCGGCGCTGGCATGGCTGCCGCCACCGAGAGCGGACTCGGCCGACAGGAGCTGGTCGAACAGGGAAGTGACGCCGCGCGGATCGGCCGACGCCAGCACTTCGCGCGCCAGCGTGTCGACCCGCGACGCCGCGGACGGGTGCGTGAACGACACCCCGCTTGCACCGTCTTCATGGCGCAGTTCGACCCGGACTCGCGCCGGGTGTCCCGGCGGTTCGCCCGCGGCCGTCGTTACGCTGCATGTCAACGTCATGCAAATCACACTAACATGTTAGATTGAGCCATCGCAACCAACGCTGCCGGGAGTGTATCGCCATGTCCCATCGCCATCCGCACGGCGCTGCCCACCCAGCCTCGGTGACACCGTTGTCCTGCGTAACGGCATTGTGCGCGACCGTCGTGTTCGCAGCCACGGCGCGCGCAGCTCCCACCATCCTGTCCACGGAATACCTCGGTCCCTTCCTCGGCCACGATGCGCCGCTGGATGAGGCCAACCGTTCACCCCGCGCGCTTCACTTCTATGGCACCGACCTTGGATTCAGTTACCAGCACGCGGGAGAGATCGTCTTCCTGTTCGGTGACAGTTGGGCGACGGAAAGCTACTCGCCGATCCAGCCATCGACCGCCGGCCGCTTCGATGACACCTGGGGCACCCTGTCGCTCTCGGCCTGGAAGGACGGCGCGGGCATCGATCGCGATCACCTGCCGCATCCCGTGCTGCCCCGGCTCGGGGGCACGGACGAGGTCGCTGCCATCGATCCCGGTCAGGTCATGGACCTGGGCAAGACCCCGCTGCACGGCTTCAGCAACGGCCGCGCGGAATTCGCGCTGTTCGGTTTCGGCAAGCCGCAGGGGTGCGTGGCCGATCGGGATTGCACATCGGGACTGGCCTGCGATGCCGGCCTCGGATACGCCGGCGTGCCCTGCACCGAGGAGGGCGGGGCCACCACCGCCTGCATCGATGGCATACCGGGATGCCATGCCGACACGATGACGGGCAAGGATGGCCGGGCGATCGCCCACAGCGGCCTGTGCGTGGTGGCGGGCGCAAGCACGGATCGCAGCGAACGGTCGAGGCTGTCGCGGGTCGCGATGTTGCTGCGCCTCGGCGCGCGCCGGCAGGATGAACCCGCCCGCTACGATTCCATCCGCTGGATGACGAACCGGTTCATCAACGCCACGGCCCGCACCGTGCAGCGCTTCGATCCGCGATCGATCGGCGGGCCGGCCGCGGATTACCGCAACGCCGAGGCGGCCGGTCCTTTCCGCAAGGTCTTGCTCTGGGGACGACCCGGCTTTGCCGGCATCCGCCGGAACGGACACTCCCTCCCCCTGTACTTCGGCTACGCCGACCTGCCGGCCGCAAGCACGCCCACGTGGCGCATGCATTACTTCACCGGACTTCGCGCCGGCGTGCCGCAGTTCAGCGGCCGCGAGAGCGAGGCCGTCGCACTGGATCTCGACGACTCATCACCCGGCACCCAGACAGAAGAGCAGCACGACATCGTCAACCAGATGTCGGTGGTGTGGATCGGACGCCTGCACAAGTGGGTCATGCTCTATGGTGGCGGGAGTTCCGACCTGCCGCTGCCCTTCGCACCCGCCTGCGGCGTGCTGCAGCTCTTCGCCGGCAACGAGTGCCGCGAGGTCGACATGGAGGATGGCGCCATCCGCATGCGCACTGCCGATGAGCCCTGGGGGCCGTGGTCCCCGGCACAGACGGTGATCGCCGCCGGCGAGACCCGCCGCGCGGCGGGCCAATACGGGCCCGGCGGCGCCCTGCACCACCCGGATTGCAGCGAGGCGTCCTGCGCCTCGCACACGCGCACACCGTTCTATCGAGCAAAGGAGTACGGCTTCTTCTACGCCGCGAACATCATCGAGCCGTGGATCACCGATCGCGCCGGCACGATCGAGCTGCTGTGGAACGTGTCGACCTGGGATCCCTACCGCGTGGTGCTGATGCGGACGCGGATCAAGCCCTGAAACGAGAGGCGGCCCAGGCACCTTGCGCTGCCTGGGCCGCGATTCATGCCATCGGCGCCCTCAGAAGGACGTACCGGCCCGCACTCCGAACAGCCTTGGAAGCCCGGCATACACGATGCCGGTGATGTGGGCGTACGGGAACTGCGCGTCGGGCCCCGCACCGTCCACGTTCTGCTTCGCACCGATGTAATCCTTGTCGGTCAGGTTGGTGCCCCAGATCTCGAAGAACTTCCTGTCCTTGGCGAACCGGATGTTCGCATTCAGCAGGGTGTAGCCCGGCAGCCGCGTGGCTGCGTTCTGCCAGAAACGCGAATACGCATCCGTGCGATAGGACAGATCGATCCGCGGCGTCACCGTCCAGCCATTGGAGAGGTTGCCGTGATAGGCGATGCCGAGCGCCGTGGTGACCTTGGGAGAGAACGGTGTGCTGGCCCCGTCCAGGTTCACCGAGGGCCGGGGGTCGAAGCCGGGCACGCCGGCGAAGGTGTTCACCACCTCCCCGAAGGAGCCCAGCTTGCTGTGGTTGTAGGAGAAGCCAAGGTCGAAGGAGAAGTCGGCGACGTTGGCCTGCACCCCCAGCTCGGCGCCGTAGATCTTGCTGTCGGTCAGCGCATTCTGGAACTGGAACAGGGTCGTGTTGCTCGGCAACCCGGGCGTCGCCGCCAGCGAGAAGTCCGCCTGGTAGTTCTTGAACTTCTGGTAGTAGAGGCTCAACTGCGACTGCAGGTGCCGATCGAGGAACGATGCCTTCCAGCCCACCTCGAAGTTCGTCACCTTCATCGGCTGGTAGGTGCCGTGGTCCCGGTCCGCGAAGAAGCTGGGCGAGGCCAGGTTGATGCTGCCCGGTGAATGTCCGCGGGCGATGGAGGCATACAGGAAGTGTTCCGGGCTCGGCTGGTAGTTGAGGTTGATCTTCCAGTCGGTGGAGTTCTCCTTGTAGTGCTGCTTGGTGCCGTCAGGCGGTTCCAGGTCGAAGAAGGAGGTGTTGGGGCCTCCGCCCAGCGCCGAGAAGTCGATGACGAAATGGGTGAACTGGTCGAAGTCGTAATGACCCCAGCGCGCGCCCACCTGCAGCTCGAGTTCCGGCGAGAACACGAAGCCCACCTGGCCGAAGGCCGCATACGTGTTCTCGTTTTTCTTCCAGGGCGTCACGTAGGACGGACTGGTGGTGTTGTTGGTGAGGAAGCCGAACCCGTCGGCGGGGATGTCGTTCTCGTAGCGCTGCAGGAACACGCCCGCCACCCAGTTGATCTTGCCATCCTTGGGCGACACGAAGTTGATTTCCTCCGATGCGTTCTTGAAGGTCCCCTTGCTGGCCAGGCTGAACGGCCTCGGATCCGCACCGTTGATGTCCCAGTCCGCATGCGTGAACACATAGGAGTAGCCCGTCAGCGAACCGATGGTCACGCCATTGGGCAGCTTGTAATGCAGGTTCAGCGAGGTGCGATAACCGTGGTCCTCGTAGTAGTGAGGGCCGTTGACGATGGGGTTGCGGATGTCCTGGGCGACGCCGGTCACCGGGTCCAGTCCCGAAGAGATATGCGCACCGAAGTACAGCTTGTCGAGGTCGACCTTCAGGATGGCCTCGAAGGCATCGTTCGGCCTCCACAGCACCCCGATGCGGCCACTGTGGATCTTGCGGTTGTCATCACCGTGGAAATCGCCCCCGGCGCCCGCCCCGCCCGGCAGGGGGTTCGAGCGGATGCTGTCGTACAGCGAGGCGCGCGATTCCATGTGGATCGACGCCCGGATCGCCGCGGTGCTGCCGATCGGCATGTTGAACACGCCGGTGGTCTCCAGATAACTGTAATTGCCGAATCCGGCCATGAGGTCGGCGCTCGTCTCCGACAGCACGGGGTCGCGCGTGTGCAGGAACAGCGCACCGGCCGCGGCGCTCTTGCCACCGAAGGTGCCCTGCGGGCCGCGCAGCACTTCCAGGGAGGCCATGTCGTAGTACGGCGCGTTCTGGAAGTAACCGGTCAGTGTCGGCACGCCGTCGCGATAGATGGCGACGCCCGAGGGCAGGTCGATGTCCACGCGCGCCTGGCCGATGCCGCGGATGTTGAAGGTGTTGGCCGAGCCATAGTCGGCGATGATGATGCCCGGCGCAGCTTGCTGGACCGAGGTCAGGTTGACGATGCCCTTGTCCGCGAGCATTTCACCGGTCAGCACCGTGGCCGAGATGGCCGTGGTCTGCATGGATTCATTGCGCCGCTGCGCCGTGACCACCACTTCCTGCAGCACGTCGCGGGCAGAGCGATCCGAGGATTCGGTGCCCGTCGAGGCATCGGCCGCGAAGCATTGAACACTGAAAACGCCGGCCATCAGCGCGCAGCCAGAGGCCAGCAAGTGTCGAGTGGACATGGATCTCCCCCTTATCATCAATGTTCGCCGACACTAACATGTTAGAAAGGCGATGCGCAACTGCCGCACGCAGGCGATTTGACAGGCCGCCGAAGTGGAAATATGGCAATTTATTCACAACCCACTGATTTGATTGAAGCATGTAACATGTAAGTGTCGTGGCCGCCCAGTCCAGGTCAAGATGATCTCGAAAGCTATAATGTTAGCAATGGCGCGGGTTCAATCCTGCAGCGTGCCGCGCAGGGACACGAGTTCGACCACCGCTCCAGCGGAGTTCGCGTTGCGTCCCGGCATCGACAGATGCAGCACATTCAGGCCTTCATCCAGGTGGACGGTGCCCAGCACCCGCTCACCGCCCCGCGCGCGCCGTGGCGCGTAGAGGTCCACCACGCCGCCCACCGGATCATCGTTGACGCGCAGCTGGAGCTTTGCGCTGCGCGGACCGGTCAGCGCATCGATCGCGATTCGATAGTGGCCCGCCTGCGGTGCCATCACGTTCAACCCGAGCTGCGGCGGCCCCTTGAAGCGGTCGACGAAATCGGGAAGGTTGGCCGAAGGTGGCGCGAGCAGTTCATCCGTCGCGAAGGACCAGTCTGTCCCGGAGAAATACTTGCGTGCAACCTCCAGCGGGGGAATCGCCTCGAGGTCGCGCGCCAGTTCGGCATAGGCGACCCAGGCCGAACCGATGGTGGTGCTCGCGGGTTTCAGCGAGGCCAGGTAGAGCGCCGCCACCGACGAGGGCGATGCCAGCGAGATCAGGAACTCCCTGGGCGGTATCACCACCCGGCTGGCGGCCGGCGCCAGCCGCTGCATCGGACCTTCCGGACTGTCGAGGTAGAAATAGGTCGTTCCCGCATAGTCGGTGAGGATCTTGTTGCCGGTTCCGCCGTGCTCGATGCCCAGGCGCAACTCGTGCTCGAAGCTGTAAGCATCGGCCAGGTAGAAGCGGTAACCGCCGGTGCGCGCGGTCGTGATGTCGTAGTCGAGGCAACCGAACAACGGCAGCGACTGGCGCCGATCCCATCGGCCGAACAGGCCATACCAGCCGCCGTTGAAGGCGACTTCCGACCCCGTGCCGTGGAACGCCTGGCGGCCATCGACCCAGGCTTCCTCGTCTCCTTCGAAATATTCCGTGCTGCCGGGCTCGAACCCTTGCGCCTGGAGGGTCACCCCGACCAGCTGTCCCCTGCCCTTCGTGTCGAGATAGGTGAAGGAGCGCCCGGCCACCGTCGGATTCTCACGGCGCCACTGGGCATGAAAACTCCCTTCCTGCGGCTGCCGGCCCTTCGCCGAGACCCGCAACTCCGACTGGACGTGCAGCGGCGCGCCGCTCCTGCGCTCATCGACCAGTTCCACGCGTGCACCCCGCAGGAAGGGCATCGGCAGGCGCACGTAGTTCCAGTCGTCCTCGGTGCCGAGCAGAAGTGAACGTGTCGCGGGCTGGCCGAAGCTGTAGCCGAAGAAATCACCGACCGGCACCTCCACGGCAGGCCGCGATGCACCGTCCCAATGGATGCGCAGCACGATGGCCCGGTCCTTTCCGGCGAATGCACCGGCGGGACCCAGTCGAAGCGACAGGATCCTTCCGGCCTGGTGGGTCTGGAAAACGGTGATGATCGCACCGGGGCGCAATTCGTGGGTCGCCGACACCACCTGCCCGTCGCGCGGCAGCTCGCCGATCCGCAGCACGTCTCCGCTGCGATAGCTGCGCGCCGGCACACCCGTTGCGTACCGGAGGTAGTTGAGCTCGTAGAAGTGGAACTCCCGCGATCGCAGCACCACCTTCAGCGATCGCTCGAACTCGATCGGCGCCAGGCTGTAATAGCCGCCGAGCGCATGCCCGGCCAGATCGCCGGTGAACGGCGCGTGGCCGCCGAGGAAGGCCCGCCGTGCGGACAGGGAGATCCTCGGCACGCTCTCGCCATCGAAATAGAACTCGAGCGGATCCTCGGGCAAGGGATCCCCCAGCACCATGCGCGTGATGGCGCCCGGACCCACGAGATCGGCCAGCACGAGTCCGTCCTCGATCCGGGAAACGAAGGAATACTTGCCCGTGAATCCATCGTCGTTGCCGCCGGTACGATCGTAGCCGGAGACGAAGCCCACCCGCTCCACCGGCCGGAATGCCGGCAGTTGGGCAGGATCGACGAGCTGTCGGGAGATGGCGGAAGGACCTTGTGCCGCGGACAGCATCCGGTCGATGGCCGGCGCCGCGCGATCGACCGCCGGCGCTGCACGATCGACCGCTGTCGCTACGCAACACGCCAGCAGTGCCGCGCCCGCCGCGATGCATCGGCGGGGAAGCCCTGGGCGGCGCATCGCCGCAACTCGTCGCGTAGGGGTCACGAGGCTCCCTCGAGCAACTGGTGGGTCCGCTACTAACATGTTAGATTCGCACCACCCATGATGCAAGGCCACGACCCGCGAGCCTCGCACGACAGGAACCGAAGGAGCCTGCGGTGAGCCGCGAGCTGCTGCCGTTGACGGCGATCGGGCGCATCCCCATCGCGGGTGACAATGCAGCCATCGCCATCCGCGACCTCGAGGCCGGCACGTGCGTCGGGCACGAGGGCCGGACCTTCGTGCTCTCGCACTCGATGCTGGAGGGACATCGCTTCGCCGTGCGGCCCATCGGCGCCGGTGATTGGCTGCTGTCGTGGAACCAGCCGTTCGGACGCGCGCTGCGCGCCATCCAGCCAGGCGAATACCTGTGCAACGCGGGCGTGCTGGATGCCTTGCGGATCCGCCACCTGCCTTTTCCGTTGCCTCAGGCCGCGAATTTCCAGAACGCCACCGCCGAGGTGAAGCTCGTGGATCTCGCCGACCGATGCGGCCGGCAGGTGGAAGCGCGTGCCGATCCGCGCACCTTCCTGGGATACTCACGCGAAGGACGCAGCGGCGGCACGCGCAACTACCTGGTGGCATTGGGAACGACCTCCTCCACGGCTTCGTTCGTCAGGCTCCTGGCCGCGAGCCTCGAGGCGGAAGTGCGCGCTCATCCCGGCATCGATGGCATCGTCGCGATCGCGCACACCGAAGGCAGCGGGCCCATCGCGCAGAACAATCGCGACATCATCCTGCGCACCCTGGCCGGCATGCTCGTCAACCCGAACGTCGCCGCGGTGCTGGCCGTGGACCTCGGCCACGAGCAACTGAACAACACCGATCTGGAGGCCTATGCGCGCACGCATGGCTATCCGCTGGACCAGGTGCCGCACCGCTTCCATTCGCTGGGCCCGGATCTCGACCGGTCCATGAGCGAGTGCCGGGAAGCCTTTCGCGGATGGTTCGCCGCGGCGGGCGCGGCGCGGCGCGTCGCGCTGCCCTTGCAGCACCTGCGCATCGGCCTGCAATGCGGGGGCTCGGATGCCTTCTCGGGCATCTCGGCCAACCCGCTGGCGGGCTGGATGAGCAAGGAACTCATCCGGCACGGGGGATCCGCGAACCTCGCCGAGACGGACGAACTCATCGGCGCCGAGAACTATGTGCTGGCCAATGTGCGCGATGTCGCAACGGCACGCGCCTTCCTCGATCGCCTGCGGGTCTTCTCCGAGCGCATCGCCTGGCACGGCCACAGCGCCGAGGGCAATCCCACCGGCGGCAACAAGTTCCGCGGCCTGTACAACATCTCGCTCAAGTCGATCGGCGCCGCACGCAAGAAGGATCCCGAGGTGCGCCTCGACCACGTCATCGACTACGCGCAGCCGATGCGCGAGCCGGGCTTTTACTTCATGGACAGTCCGGGGAATGATCTCGAGAGCATCTCGGGCCAGGTCGGCGCAGGGTGCAATCTCATCGTGTTCACCACCGGCAACGGCTCCATCACCAACCATCCGCTGGTCCCCACCATCAAGTTGATGACGACGACCCGCCGCTTCGAGCTCCTCTCGGCGGACATGGACTTCAATGCCGGCCGATACCTCGACGGCGAATCGATGGAGCAGCTCGGCGGCGAGGCCTTCGAGTACCTGGTGTCCATCGCCTCGGGCCGGCGCAGCGCCGGCGAGCGCGCCGGGCATTCGCAGGTCTCCCTCTGGCGCAACTGGCAGCAGAGCGATGCCTCGCAGCTGCCGCGGCTGGGCCACCTCGCTCGTCCCACCGGGGAGCCGATCGCATTGACCGGCATCGAGGCCCGCAGGCCCACCGTGCGCGAGCGCCTGCCGCGGGTGGGGCTGATCGTGCCGACCAGCCTGTGCGCCGGACAGATCGCGCTGCGCATCGCGGACATGATGAACCGAGAGGTCGGCGGCGGAACGGGCAACGTGAGGCGCTACGTCGCACTGGCGCACACCGAAGGCTGCGGCGCCTCGGGCGGAGAGAACGAGGAACACCTGCTGCGCACGATGATCGGCTACCTGCGCCACCCGATGGTCGGCCCGGCGCTGCTGCTCGAGCACGGCTGCGAGCGCACGCACAACGACCTGATGCGCCATGCCCTGCAGCACCAGGGATTGGATCCGGCGCTCTTCGGCTATGCCAGCATCCAGCTCGATGGCGGCATCGACAAGGTGGTCGCCAAGGTGTGCGACTGGTTCCGTCACCGCCCGGCGGCGACGGCCGAGTCCGCGATGCCGCCGCTGTGCATTGGCCTCGCCGGATGCGCCACGATGAACGATCCGCTGGCGCGGGCCCTGGGGCTCCTGGTCGTGCAGGTGGTCGCCTCGGGCGGCAGCCTCATCATCCCAAGGGGCGCGGGCATGCTGGGTCACGCGGCCTTCCTCACCACTCTCGGACGATGCGACCTCGGGCGCGACACACTCGAATACGGACAGCCGGCGGCGCGCGCCGGCCTGCACATCATGGCCACGCCCAGCCAGCATGACGTCGAGGTACTGACCGGACTCGGGGCCACCGGCGCCAGCGCCATCCTGCTCATCGTCGAGGACGGCGCGCGCCAGGCCAATCCGCTCGTGCCCACGGTGCAGGTCGGCGTGGCGGATACCGCCGGAAAGATGGCGACCTCCGACCTCGACCTGCTGATCGAGCCGGACGCCGATGCCGGCCACACCCGTGATCGGCTGCTCGGGTTGATGCTCGCCGCCGCGCGGGATGAGTACCACCCACGCGCCGCGGCGCGCGGCCTGCAGAACTTCCAGCTCACGAGAGGTTACCTCGGTGTGTCGCTCTAGAACCCTGTTCCTGCCGTTACTGCTGCTGTTCACGCTGGCGGGCCATGCGGCCAGCCGCGCGGCCGGGCCGGCCACGATCGGCGTCTCGATGCACTTCCTGCGCGACGACTACGCGGGCGCGCTGGTGCGCGCCATCCGCGCGCGCGCGGCCAGCCGCCCGGGAACGCGCGTGGTCATCGCCGACGCGAATGGCGCGGCCGCCAAACAGCTCACCGACATCGAGAACCTGGTGGTGCAGAAGGTCGATGCCCTCATCGTGGTGCCCATCGACGAGAAGGCCATCCTGTCGGGACTGCGCAAGGCCAATGCCGCCCGCATTCCCGTGATCGCGGTGACCCAGATCCCCCAGGCCCAGGTCGCGGCCACGGTTGCGGCGCGAGGCGACTATGCGAACGGCAAGGCGAGCGGTGATCTGCTGCGCCAGAGGTTGAAGGGCAAGGGCGGCATCGCGATCATCGACATGCCCTACAGCCTGTGGCGCATCGACGAACGCGAGCGCGGCCTGAAGGATGCGCTGGCGGGATCGGCCATCCAGATCGTGGCGCACCAGGCCGGCACCGACCAGGCGGCGGTGCAGGATGTCGTCGCCGGCCTCTTGATCGCGCATCCGGACCTCGCCGGCATCTGGTGCTCGTTCAGCAACCAGCTCGTGGGCGCGGCCGACGCCCTGCGCCAGGCGCGGCGCAGCGATGTCGCGCTCACCGGCATCGACGCCGATCGCGCGGTGATCGAGCGCATCCGCAAGGGCTGGATCACCGGCGCCGCCGCGCAGTTCCCCACCGTGCACGGCACGCTCGCGGCGGAGGCGGCC
Source organism: Steroidobacteraceae bacterium (assembly GCA_046347195.1). Lineage (GTDB taxonomy): Bacteria > Pseudomonadota > Gammaproteobacteria > Steroidobacterales > Steroidobacteraceae > TMP-86. Next base: position 71,848 of record JAXMGQ010000009.1, on the reverse strand, counting down.
TTGCGCATCCTCGCCGGCCAGCCTCCGCCCGCCGACGTCGAGGCGCCGGTGGCCGTCGTGACACGCGACAACGCCGACGAGCTGCAGCGCCGAATCTGGGAATGATGCGCCCGCCGATGCAGGCCGCGGGATGGCGGCACCTGGGCCGGTCGCGATTCGGCATCATCGCCGCCTTCATCGTCACGGTGGCCACCTTCGCCGTGCTCTCGCCGGTGTTCCTCACGGCCGGCAACCTCGTCAACATCGCCAACCAGACCGCCATCATCAGCATCCTGGGCTTCGCGATGACGCTGGTCATGCTGAGCGGCGGCATCGACCTGTCGGTCGGCTCGCTGGTGTCGCTCTCATCGGTCCTCGTGGCGCTGCAGCTCGATGCGAAGCTGCCGCTGGCCGCGGCGATCGCGACCTCGCTGGCCGCCGGCGCGCTGCTCGGCGCGACCGCGGGCTTCATCATCGCGCACTGGCGCATCCAGAGCTTCCTGGTCACGCTCGGCCTGCTCAGCGTGGCGCGGGGACTCTCGCTCGTGCTGAGTGAAGGCCGCACCCTGTACATCGAGGACTCGGCCTTCCTCGACCTCACCGCGCTCGGGACGGCGGGTCCGATCCCGGCACTGATGATCTGGACGCTGGTCACGCTGGCGCTGGCCTGGATCCTGCTCAACCGCAGCACCTTCGGGCGGCGCGTCCGTGCCCTGGGCGGCAACGCGGAAGCGGCGCGGCAGGCGGGCATTTCCGCGCTCGGCGTCAGCGTGCGGGTGTTCATGCTCAGCGGCTCGCTCGCCGCGTTCGCGGGGCTCCTGATGGCCGGGCGGCTCTCGGCCGGCATTCCCACGGTGGGCGTGGGCCTCGAGCTCGACGCGATCGCGGCCGCGGTGCTCGGCGGCACGGGCTTCAAGGGCGAGGGAGGCTCGCTCGCCGGCACGCTGTTCGGTGCGCTGATCATGGGCACGCTGGTCAATGGCTTCGTCCTGCTGGGCATCAATCCATACGTTCAGGAGATCGCCAAGGGCGTCATCATCGTGCTGGCGGTGATCCTGCTGGCGCCGCAGCGCAGCTCATGAGCGCCCCGCTGCTCGCGGTCGAGGGCCTGTTCAAGTCCTTCGGGGCGACGCCGGTGCTGCGCGGACTGGATCTTGGCATCGCGGCGGGCGAGGTCCACGCGCTCGCCGGCGAGAACGGCGCGGGCAAGTCGACCCTGGTGCGCATCCTCGCGGGCCTGACCCTGCCGGATGCGGGCGCCTTGCGCCTCGACGGACGCAGCGTGCGTCCGGGCTCCGCCGCCCGATCCACCGCCGCGGGCATCTCCGTCGTCCACCAGGACTTCGACCTGGTGCCTTGCATGACGGTGGCCGAGAACCTCTCGCTCGGCGCCGAGCCATGCCGCTTCGGGTTCATCGACCTGGGCGCGGAGCGCCGGCGCGCGCTCGACTGCCTGGCTGCCGCGCAGGTCCGCCTGGATCCCGAGGCCCGCATCGCAACCTTGAGCGTGGCGCAGCGGCAACTCCTCGCCATCGCGCGGGCCATCGCCGCGCGCTGCCGCCTGATGGTGCTCGATGAGCCGACATCCTCCCTCGGCGCGGATGACGCCGGGCGATTGCTCGACACCTTGCGCCGGTTGCGCGACACGGGCGTCGCGGTGCTGCTCATCACGCATCGGCTGGAGGAAATATTCGCCGTCGCGGACCGCGTGAGCGTCCTGCGCGATGGTCGACGGGTCGCCAGTCTCGAATCCGCTCAAACCACGGCGGCGCAGATCGCCAGGCTCATGGTGGGGCGCGACATCCCGGCGCGCCGTACACGCGCCCGCGCACGCGCCGGCATGCCGGGACTCGAGGTGCGGGGATTGCTCGCGCCGGGCCTGTCGGCGCCCGTCAGCTTCTCGGTCCAGGGCGGGGAGGTCCTCGGCCTGTACGGCCTGCGCGGCTCGGGCCGCACGGCATTGCTGCGCGCACTGTTCGGTCTCGTCCGCCGCCGCGCCGGCGAGATCCGCCTATGGGGCGAACCCCTGAACGGCCGGACGACTGCCGCCATCATGGCGCAAGGCATGGGTTGGGTGTGCCGCGATCGCAAGATCCAGGGCGTGGTGCCGACCATGACGGTGGCCGAGAACCTCACGCTGGCCAGCCTCGACCGATTGTCACGAGCGGGATTCATCGACCGCGGCCGCGAGGCACGAGAGGTCGCGGAGCAGGTGAGCCGGCTTGGCATTCGCCCACCCGATGCGAATGCCGGCATCGGCACGTTGAGCGGCGGCAATCAGCAGAAGGTGATGCTGGGACGCTGGCTGCTTCGCCAGCCTTCGTTCCTGGTGCTCGATGAACCGACGGCGGGCGTGGATGTCGGTGCCAAGGCCGAGATCCACGCGGCCATCGGGTCGATGGTCGAGTCCGGGATGTCGGTGCTGCTCGTGTCCTCGGAACTGCCGGATGTGCTCGCGCTGAGCGACCGGATCGCCGTCATGCACGAGGGCGCCCTGCGCGGCTGTCTCGACCGGGGCCAGGCAACCGAGGAAGGCATCATGCAGCTCATCCACCTGCCGGCGGTCACTTCGGCGGTGCCGGCATAGCCTCGAGCTGCCGCTTCATCGCCTCGATCTCGGTGTGCAGGCGATCGTAGTCGCGTTCCAGGTATGTGCGCGTGAGTCCGACCTTGAGCGAGGTCTGCATCGGCTCCGGCATCGGCTTCTTCCCGCCCACCGACTGCAGCCACACCTGCAGCATCCGCTGACGCAGCCCCAGCAGCTCGCGATAGGCGCGATCGGCGCGATCCTCGCCCTCCGCCGGCCGCCGCGCCATGGCGCCGGGCAGCGGCGGGAACTTGCGGTGCGGGCCGGTCTGGTACCAGAACACGGTGCTCGAGTAGTCATTGGCGATGTTGTTCGCATGGCCGTGTTCGAGGGTCATGCGGATCGACTTGCGGAAGCGGATCGGGTCGTTGACGTAGAAGCGGTACATCGACACCTTGCCCGAGAAGTCCGGGTTGCTGATCAGGTGGAAGCCGGTGTAGGGGCCGGCGTATTCCGTCGTCGGGCAGGCACCGCCGCCGAAGATCTCCTCGGTTCCCGTGCCATGGTAGGACGGCGGCCAGCGTTCACCGTCGATGAAGATCATGTCATCGCCTTCCCCGTACCAACTCCCCATGGAGTTGTCGATGTTGAGGAAGATGCCGGCGATGTTGCCGCGGCCGGTGGCCTCCAGGATCACGTAGTTGTCATCGCCAGTGAGGTTCTTTCCCGGGTGCAGGGTGACGTCGGGATGCTCGCCCACCGCCACGGTCTTGTTGAGGCGATGCCAGCTCGCGTGGAAACGCGCCATGCCCTTCGGCAAATGGTCGAGTTTTTCGTACTCGACGTGATACCAGACCGCGAACACGGGATCCGTTCCCTCGTTGGTCAGCGTGAGCCGGGCGCCCTTGGCGAACGGCATCGGGAAGTAGGCGTTCAGGCCGAGCGTCCCGAGCACACCCAGGTCCCCGGGGTTCACCGTCACAATCAAGGAGGAAAAGAACCTCGGCCGCTCCTGTCCCAGCCCGAAGAAATCACCGAAGGGCACTTCCACGCAGGGCTCCGAGGATCCGTCCCAATAGGCGCGCAGCACCAGGTCGCGCAGGTAGTGATCGCCGCCGAGCACGCTGAAATACAGGTGGCGGATGACCCCGCTCCCGGCAAGATCCGCCAGTTCCAGCGTCTTGCCCGGTGCGATGCCCCGGAAGTCCTCGTTGCCGCCGCTGTGATCGAAGCTCGACACGCGGGCCGTGGTCGAGTTGCCCGGCACCATCAGGTTCATGAAGGCGCCCGGCACCGTCTCTTGCGCGAGGCACGTGGCGGCTGCCATGAAGCGGCGTGAGCAGCGCCGAGAGCAGCATCCCCCGCAGTTTCATGGCACCCTCACAGCTTGACCACCACATGCTCCTGGCCGGAGCGGTACAGCGCGTGGATCAACCGCAACGTTGCCAGGTTGTCGCGCCCGTTCGTCACCGGCATGCCTTGCGTCGCGATCGCCTGCAGGAGCGAGGCCATCGGCCCGATGAAGGCATCCGGAATCCATCGCGAGGTCACGGGATAGTGCAGCCAGCCGTCGGTGGGCAGCGCCTGCGAGCACAGCTCGAGCGTGTCGGCGCGACCCTTGGGATAGTCGTACATGAGGCCGATGGTGCCGCGGATGCTGCCGCGGGTGCCGTCGATGCGAAGCTCCGCGCGCGGATCCGAGGCGCGGTTCTTGTGGAAGCTGCGGACGAAGGCGCGCTTCTGATCCGCATACTCGAGCACGCTGATCGTGCGGGTCTCGCCCGCTTCCGGCTGCTCCGGTTCGCGCGCCTGCGTTCCATACACGAATGCCGGGTCTCCCAGGAGGTAGCGCACGGAATCGAGCGGATGGATGCTGAACTGCTGCAGGTCGAGACGCGGCTGTCTGGCGACCCAGGCCCAGTTCTCCCACGGCGTGTAGACGTGGAAATCCCAGCTCATCTCGAAGGGGTCGCCGATCCAGCCGAGCTGCACCATGGCGCGAGCCGCAGCGACGCTCTCCGAGAAGCGCAGCTGCTGGTTCACCGCGATCAGTCGCCCGTTCTGCTCGGCGCGGTCGACGAGCTTCTCGGCTTCGGCGTAGTCATAGGAGAGGGGCTTCTGGCACAACAGGTGCTTGCCCGCCTCGAGCAGCGGGATGGCCAGCTCGCACTGGGCCCACGGAAAGACCGCGATGTCGACCACCGCCACCCCACGGTCCTGCGCGATCTCCCGCACCGACGCATAGACACGCGGGATGCCATGACGCGCGGCGACCGCCTTCGCCCGCTCGGGATTCATGTCGGTGATGCCGACGACGTCGAGCCCATGGGCCCGATACGCCGGAAGATGGGCGAGATCGACGATCTCTCCAGCCCCCACGATCGCGATGGGCAGCCGGTGCTCCGGCTGCACGGTGATACCGATGGCATCTCGAACCGGGGCAAAGACGTCTTTCATGAGGTCACCCCTCGTCAGCGCGCATACGGCCAGTCGATCGCGTCCGCGAACGGCTGGGCGCCCTGCCCGTCCTTCGCCGGTTCCACCGGCCAATGCAGCCGCAGCGGCTTCGATGAAGGCTTCGGGTAGATGCTGCGGTCGAAAAGGTCCTGCGGTGGCACGTACTGGAAGTAGCCGTAGTCCTGTACCATCATGTCCACCCGGGCGCTGAAGAACCGCTGCGATTCGGGGATCCACACGATGTCGGCAACCAGTCCCTGCAGGATGTACATCGCCTTGATGGTCTCGTAGAGCTGCTGCTTGAGCTTCGCGCGCTGGTGCACGTCCACGCCCGGTTGCGCCATGCGCACGATGAAGCTCAGGAAGGTCACGCCATTGCTGACATACTCCAGGTTCCTGCCGTGTTCGACGGGCAGCAGCGAGCGGAACAGTCGGTCGGCCGATTCGATGTCCTCGGGCTTGCGGGTGGTCCAGAAGCGCTCGAGGGCATCGACGGCGTCCCGCGCCGTTGCCAGGTTCTCGGAATGCTCGGTGAGCAGACCCGCCACCTCGTTCACGATCTGCTCCTGCGTGAGCGTCGCATCCGAGGCCACGCGGAAGAACGCGTAATCGTCGATGAAGCGCATCGGCGGCGCCAACCGGTAACCCTTGGCCCCCTCCACGCCGAGCTCATCGTGCGCATAGTGCGCTTCCTGGATGGCGCGCTTGATGTACGGGTGCGGGAACAGGTTGATCGCGCTCTCCGGGTTCATGTACCAGAACAGGTCGATGACCGGCTTGAAGCCGGCCTCCTTGGCCTGCAGCAGGCTCTCGCTCACCGGCGGGCTGCCGCCGTAGCGGATGTGCGGCCCGAAGTTCTGCAACCAGGTCAGCACCGAGGCATCCTCCCAGCCGGCATCCTTGGGCAACAGCGGGATGGTGTCGAGCTGCAGGGTTGAGTACTTCGGATACTTCTGGCGGATCTCCTTCGGGATCGCGAGATCCGCCCAGAACTGCAGGCCCCAGTTCATGTTGATGAACTTCGCCTCGTTGCCCACGGATCTCATCATCTTCAGGTAACTGTTGGTGACGTCGGCGAAGTTCGCGGTGGGGTTCTCGCTGTACCCGACGCTGTCGAAGAAGAAGGAGCCGCCGTCGGTGAACATCAGGACCAGGTTGTCCAGGTCCTTGAAGTAGCCCATGGTGTATTTCTGCGTGCCGAGGATCAGGTCCTTGCCCTTGTTCCAGTCCAGGCCATTGCCGTACCAGGCGCCATTGTTGTTGACGTAGCGCTTGTCGGGGTGGTCCCAGAACATCTGCTCGGGCACGAGGTTCGGCTCCATGAACCAGTCGAACTTCATCCCGATCTGGTGGCAGTAATCCATCACCTGCTTCCAGATCTCATAGCGGAACTTCTCCCGCTGGCTGTCCGGATACTCAGGGTCGTAGACGCGCGTCGACCCCATGGTCAGGTTGGTCATGTTGGTCAGGCGCATCAGGTCCAGGTAATCCTTCCACTGGGCGAAGTCCCAGCGATCGGGACTCAAGCGCGCGAAGCCGTAGGAGGCCCCGAAGCGATACGGTGAGATCTGCATCGAGCGAAAGGTGAACGAAGGTTTTTCCTCCACGCTCCAGCGCCGGGAGAACGGATCCTTGCGATGTTCGATCATCAGCGTGCGCAGCAGCGTGAACACGCCGTTGGTCGCCCCTTCGGCATCGTTTGCGCGGATGATGATGCCCCCGCCCTTGCCCCTGTCCTTGCCCTCCGAGCGGATGGTGTATCCCTGCGGCTCGATCCTCGCGTTCCTGCGGGCGTTGAGCTCGATGCGCAGCACCCCCTCGCCCGCGGAAGCCGACGCCACTGTCAATCCGGTGTAGGACGACAGGCGCTCCACCGCATTGCGCATCGCCGATGAGGAGTCCCGGAGCGCAACGATCGTCCCCGCGTGCACGAGCGGTGCGAGGAGCACGAGGCTCAGCACGGGAATCGAGCGCAGGGCACTGGATCGCATCACTCTCTTCTCCTGTCCGTCGAGGGCGGCTTGCGCACCGGCGGCGCAGGACCCGGCGCCGTGGCCGCGGGTACCTGCATCGTGTAAACTGTAATGTAACATGTTAGTTATGTCGGTTGAACCCTCATCGTTCCCGTGCCGGGTATTTGCCCTGGGCCTGATGACGCCGTTCCTCATGGGAAATGGCGCCCTGGCTGCCTCATCCGCCGACACCATCACCCTCGAGAACGACGCCCTGCGTGTCGAGGTGTCGGCCCGCACGGGGGCGATCACCGGCGGCGGATGGCGCGAGGGCCCGAGTGATCTGCTGGCGGCGAGCGACGGGGTGCGCCTGAGGGCGCCGCGCGGCAATGTCGAGGGACGATGGCTCACGGCCGACCGGCGACGGGGACTGTCGCCATCGCTTCGCTCCGGCACCGCCGTCACGCTGACCGGCACGCTGGCAACCGGCGATGGAGTTGCCGACCACGCCAGTGTTCGACTGCAGTACCGTCTCGAAGACCAGGATCTCGTGTTGTCGCTCGAGGTGTGGAACCAGGCTGGCGTCGCCATCGATCAGATCGAATTTCCCTCGCTGCGTCTGCCGGCGGGCGACGGGAGCGAAACGTTCGAGCGGGCAGAGGGTTCACTGCGCCTGCGCGATGTGTTCAGCAGCAATCGCATCCGCTTCAGGCACGATCCCTTCGAGCGGCTGGATCCGAATGACTACCGGGGGTGGGCCTACGACGATCCGGGCATCCAGTGGAAGGTGTTCCAGTATCCCACCGGCTTTTCCCTGAGCACCGCCTGGATTCACTACACCGCCGGCCGGTTCGGCGTGGCGCTCGAGAGCCGCGACCGCTCCTTCCAGATCCAGTATGCGTTCGTGACCCAGGCCCTGCAGCGCGATGCGCGATCCGCGGCGCGCAATGCCTGGACCTACGGCCTGGGCTGGAGATTCATCCCGCAGGTCGCACCGGGGGCGAACTGGCGCTCGCCGGAGATGCGCATCCATTTCGATCGTGGCGACTGGCATGGCATCGCGCGGCGCCATCGCGAGTGGATGCAGAGTTGGCAGCGGCGGCCCGTGGTCCCGGCCGCCTTCCGGCAATCGCTGGGCTGGATGAGCCGGGGCATCAACAGCTACGACCAGATCCCCGTCTACGCCGCGCAGGCCGTCGCGAGCGGCACGCCGTACCTGTTGATCTACGGCTGGTTCGGCAGCATCGCCAACGGCGGCATGAACGGACTGTCGTACGAATACCATCCCCAGCAGATCCTGGGCGGCGAGGACTCCCTGCGCCGCAACCTGCAGAAGGCCAAGGATGCCGGCGCCTATCCGCTGGCCTGGTACAACGGCACGACCAGTTCCGAGATCAAGGCGGAGCATCGGGAGCGGGGTCGCGACTGGATCCTGTGGAACCGCCACGGCGGCGCGAGCATCGATGGCCGCTGGAGCCTGTACGATCCCGACCGGCCGCCGACCTCGGATGATGCGTCCACGATCTTCAACACCGACATGGGCGCGGGCGCCGCGACGTTCAACGTGGAGAACGTTACGCGCCTGATCCGCCAGTACGGCTTCGCCGGGCTGGAGATGGACCAGGTCGGCAAGAACTTCCCGGCCTACTCCCCGACGCGATCCTGGAGCGATCCGCAACTGCGCTACGGCAAGGGCGTCATCGGGCTGCTCGAGCAGGTACGCGCCATCGTCAAGCAGGCGACCCCCGACGGCATCATGATCACCGAGGGCTCCTCGGACCTGCAGGGCCAGTACATCGACTCGGGCTGGACCTTCGAGGGCGGTCATGTCGTGCCCGCGCGGGATGGCTACTTCCGCTACAGCCTTCCCTGGATCACGAGGCCCGCCGCGATACGCACGCCGGATCCCGGCTACGTGAACCAGGCCTTTGTCATGAACGCGCCACTCGACCTGTTCCTCGACCCTTCGCAACATCCGGCGTTCCTCGCGCACCTGCGCAAGCTCCTGGCGCTCAAGCGCGAGGTGGCTCCGTACCTGCACGACGGAGACTTCAACGATGAGGAAGGCTTCACGCTTCTCCAGGGCGAGGGGTCCGCGCTGCTCGCCCGCTCCTACCTGCAGCCCGATGGAAGACTCGCCGTGGTGATCGCGAACCTCACCGACACGCCCCGCACCGCAAGGCTCACGATCGCGGATTCGCGCGCTGCCGACTGGAGGATCTTCGGCGCACCATCCGGCCCGGGACCGGCAAGGCAGTCCGGCGCCGCGGCGGACACGCTGCAGCTCGATGCCTTCGACGTGCGCGTGATCCTCTCGGGCCACGAGGCCGCGCTGGGCGGGGTGGAACCCCGATGATGCGCAGGCCGTTGCGCCGCGCATGGCTTTTCCTGGTACTGAGTGCCGGCAGCGCCACGGCCGCCACGATCGAGAACCCACTGCTGCGGCTCACCGTGGCCGACGACACCGGCGCCATCACCAGCCTGTATCACCGCACCACGGGCGTCGAGTTCATCGAGGATCGCAGCCGCGCGGGATTGTTCGAACTGCAGATCCCCGATGCCTCGAATCTCTCGCGCCGCATCGACTCGCGCCAGCAGCGCGCCAGCGTGCAGGCCGGAACCGATCGCATCGACATCGACTTCAAGGGATTGAAGCCGGTCGAGGACCAGGTGCGCTTCGGATCCGGAGTGATGCACTTTCCGCAGGACATGCTGGCCATCGACGTCCACATCACGCTGCGCCTCGAGGGCGAGCACATCGCGGCCTCGATGACGACGAACAATGGATCGCGGGTTCCGATCACCGGTGTGGTGTTCCCCTATGTCGCGGGCCTGGCATCGCGCCAGGCAGGACGCAACGCCGAGGTGTGGCTGCCGTCGGCGGGCCAGCGGCGCTTCCAGCATTCCTTGAGTGCCCTGACGGGCGAGCGGACCCAGCGGTATCCGGCGCTGCTGGCCGCCACCTGGCTGAATCTGCAGTACATGCCCGCCACGGCGGATGCCGGTGTCGCATTTGCACCGGTGAGCCTTGCGATCGAGGCCAGGAGCGGACTCGAGGTGCAGGATGCCTACTTCGCCCTCAATCCCGGACCCTTCGGGCCCGGCTCCGCCTACCTCGCGCCCCAGGATTTTCCGTTCATCGCGTGGATCCACTACCCGCATCTCGCCCCGGGCGCGCAGTGGACCTCGGCCGCGATGCTGCTGCACCCTCACGCATCGGACTGGCACCGCGTGGCCGCCGAGCATCGCGAATGGTATCGGGCCGTTCATCATCCACGATCAAGCGATGGCTGGGACCACGAGTCGGGATTCGCCAGCTATGGGTTGAAGGACGATCAGAACACGATCCGCTGGAAATATGTTGAGCTGCCGGATCTGCTCGAGGCCGCCCGCGGGGCAGGCTTCCGGCGCATCGTGATCGATGGCTGGCGTGCACGGGAAGGACCAGGAAATCCGGCGCCATTCGGGGAGATCGCCGACGACCGGCTGGGCGGCGCTCCCGGCCTGGGGGCGGCCGTGAAGTCCGCGCGCAAAGGCGGCGGGCGCCTGATCTTCGCCTATCACCCGACCCTGCTGAACCCCGTGGACGGCCGCATGCCGCCGGAACTCGACACCTGGGCGGTGAGGACCCGCCGCCACGGTCACCAGCTTCCGGTCGATTTCCTGATGGCGACGGATGACTATCCCGATGCCATCGACGGCGCATCGTACCGGGCGGAGATCGACCCTTCCTCGCCGGCCTCCGCCTTCTTCATCCGGGATGTCTCACGGCTCGCTCATCAGTACGGCTTCGATGCGCTGCTGCTGCGCGGCGTCGGGCAGCAGGCCTTCCTCTCCTACTTCAGCGATCGGGAGCCGGCCCCGCAGCGAGCGTTTCCCGACGGCTATTCCCGCCTGCTGTCCGGCATCCGCAGGGCATTGCCCGGAAGCCTTCTGCTGAGCGAGGGATTCAATGACCTCGTCAACCCGCTCGTCGATGGCGCGTATCTCTGGGATCAATCGCATGACGGCGAGGTGCTCAGCTACAGCCTGCCGTGGCAGAAATTCTCCCATGATGTCGAAGCCCTCGAATACGCCGGCGCGAATCGCGCCTTCGCCCAAGGCATGCTCATCAACCTCATCGTCGATGGAGGATCCGGCACCGTCCGGCGTTACCCGGCGTTCGCCGCACACCTGGCCGCACTCCAGCGCCTGAAAGCCGCGGCCCTGGGTGCGAGGGGCACCGAATTTCGTGACCATGATGGTGAGCTGGCGGTCCAAGGCCCCTCGACCCTCGCCTGGGGAAACTTCGAGGACGCCTCGGGCGCCCGCCATGTCACTGTCGTCGCCAACCTGTGTGACTGTGCCGCCCGCGCCGGCATCCACTGGCGCCTCACGCCGCGCGCGGCGCAGCTGCACCGGTTGAACGGCTCTCGCCACATTCTCGGACCGGCGAACGCGCAGGATCTCGAACTCGACGCCTACGAAGTGATCCTCCTCGCCTTCGACTCACCCGCCGCCGCACGCTGAGGCGGGAACGCTGCGTCGGTCCAGGATCTGGCAACGCCTCGCCCGGTGCAGGGCGACCTTGCCCGCCGGAGGCGATCCGGCGACACTTCAATGATCATGTCGCTCACCCGAAGACTCTCATCTCGCCGGCCTCACGGGTCCCGCCGGAAGCCGCTGTTCGCCGTGACGGCCGTCTGTGTTCTGCTCGGCGCCTGCGGCAGACCGGCGCAGAATCCGCCGGCCGCCTCATCGCCGGCCCGCAGCTACGGCCAGATCGATGCGGCACGGCTGGCGAATGCCGCGCAGGAGCCGGATCAATGGCTGGCCACCGGCCGCGACCCGCAGGGCACCTACCATTCTCCACTGAAGGCGATCAACGAGGGGAATGTCGCGAGGCTCGGTTTTGCCTGGGAGCACCGGCTGGGCACCACGCGCGGGCTCGAGGCCACGCCCGTGGTCGTCGACGGCGTGATGTACGCCGTCGGCAACTGGGGCATCGTCTACGCCCTGGATGCCGCATCGGGCGAGGAACTCTGGGTCTACGATCCCCGCATCGACGGTCAATGGTGGGGACGGTATGCCTGCTGCGACGTGGTGAATCGCGGCGTGGTGGTGGCGAACGGCAAGGTCTACGTGGGCTCGCTGGACGGCTACCTGCACGCCATCGATGCGCGCACCGGCAAGCGGGTCTGGCGCGCGGACACCCTGCTCGATCGCGGGCCCAAGGCCTTTCATTACTTCATCAGTGGTGCGCCGGTGCTCGCGGGCGACCTCGTGATCATCGGCAACGGCGGGTCGGATTTCCCCGGCGCCCGCGGATTCATCACGGCCGTGGATGCGGCCAGCGGTGAGGTGAAATGGCGTTTCTACAGCGCCCCGCGCGACCCGAGGCTCGGCCCGCAGGACCAGCCACACCTGGAGAAGGCGCTGTCCACCTGGCCCAAACAATACGACTGGTCCTACGGCGGCGGCGGCTCGGCCTGGGATGGCATCACCTACGATGCCGGGTCGCGCCTCCTCTACATCGGCACCGCCCATGCCGCACCGTACCGGATCGAGCTGCGCGACAAGGGCGGCAGCGATCAGCTCTACACCGCCGCCATCATCGCCATCCACGCCGACAGCGGGCAGTACGCCTGGCATTACCAGGCAACCCCCGGCGACGGATGGGACTACGATGCCACCGCGAAGCTGACGCTTGCCGACATCGAGTTCGGCGGCCGTCCTCGCAAGGTCGTGTTCCAGGCCAACAAGAACGGCTACTTCTACGTGCTGGACCGCGTGACGGGCGAATTCCTGGCGGCGTGGCCCTTCGCCTACATGAACTGGAACAAGGGACTGGACCCGCGCTCACATCGTCCCATCTACTCCGCGGCAGCCAATTGGCATGAGTCCCCGAAGCTCGTGTTTCCGCCCGCGCCGGGCGCGCATGGCTGGCAGCCCATGTCCTACAGTCCCGACACCGGCCTCGTCTACATCCCGGTGCTGGACGCCGCGATGGTGTACGTCGATCTCGCGAACCGGCGCATGCAGAGCATCGAAGGCAACTTCCAGCTCGCCTTCTTCTTCCCCGAAGACTATGACCCGAAGGCGCTGGAAGGCCTGTTCGGAAAGCTGCCCGAGCTCTCCGCACTGGCGAAGGATTCTGCGGTGCCGCCGCGGTCCCGGGGCTTCCTTCGTGCGCTCGACCCGCGCACCGGCCGTATCGTGTGGGAACAGCCTGGCGCGAACCTGTGGGATGGCGGGGTGCTCTCGACCGCGGGCAATCTCGTTTTCCGCGGCGATTCCATGGGGGAGCTCAATGTCTACGCGGCCAACGATGGTCGCCTGCTGAAGAAGATCGATACGGGCACCTCCATCATGGCGGCGCCCATGACCTACCGCATCGGCGGCACCCAGTACGTCTCGGTGATGGCGGGATTCGGAGGCGGCGTGCTGTTCATGCCCTTCCCGGCGGACAGCGCCGCGTACCAGCGGGGAAATGCCGGACGCATCCTCACCTTCAAGCTCGACGGCGGGGCCACGCCGATCCCGCCGGCGTTCGTCGAGGCGCCTTTTCCCGAGCCTCCCGCGCGCGAAGGCACGCCCGCGCAGATCGCGCAGGGCGAACTCCTCTACAACCGCTTCTGCAGCCGCTGTCACGCATTCGGTCGCGGCTTGCTGCCGGATTTGCGACGCATCGCGCCGGCGACTCACCAGATGTTCTACGACATCGTGCTCAAGGGCATCTACCAGCCCAAGGGCATGGCGCGCTGGGATGATGTGCTGTCGCGTGCGGACGCGGAGTCGATCCATGCGTTCCTCATCGACCAGGCCTGGCAGGCCTATCCGGCCGCGGCACACCACTGATCGCTGATTCATCGGACGAAAGCCCGCCGTCAGCATACTGACCGCCGGCTGTCATTCGACTCTCCCCGCGAGCCTCCGACGCGGCGATTCCGCGCGGGTTCACATTTTCCGGATCATCCAGCGAATGGTTTTGCCGGCACCGCCGTCTACAGGTTGTGCCACAAGCCATCTCAAGGGTGCTGAATGATCTCCACTCGACGTAGCTTCCTCATCACCGGTGCAACGGGATTCGTCGGCGGCGCCGTCACGGTCGCGGCGCTGCGCGCCGGCCACGGCCCCCGCCTGCTCCTCCTCTCCCGCGCCTTGTCCGACCAGAGCGCACGCTCGCGCCTGTTCGACAACCTGCGGCGACTGGGAGCCACCGATCGCGAGCTCGGTACGCTGGGCCATGACTGCATCCTGGAAGCGGATCTCGCCGATGCCGATGCGTTCAGCCGCAGCCGCCAGCTCGATGCCATCGAGCGGGTGATACACGCAGCGGCATTGCCGACCTTTTCCCACAATCCCTCGATCGCCTCGATCAACGTCGACGGCACCTTGGCCCTCGCCCGCGCGTTGAATCACGATCACCTGAGACGGTTCCTGTTCGTCGGCACGGCCATGGCAGTGGGACCCTCGCTACGCCGGGGTTCGGTGATCGATGAGTCCATGGACCTGGGCGCCGAGGAGGATCACCTGGTGCCGTACACGGCCTCCAAGGCGCAGGCGGAACGCCGCCTTCGCCTGGAACTGCCCGACCTGCCGCTGGTCGTGGCGCGTCCCTCCATCGTCGTGGGACACACGCAACTGGGCGTCACCCCCTCGCAGAGCATCTTCTGGGTGTTCCTGGTCGGCCACATGCTCGGCGCCTTCACCTGCGAGCTGGAGGACTTCATCGACGTGATACCCGCCGACTGGTGTGCCAACGTGCTGCTGCAGCTCGCCACGCTCGATCACCTGGGACACGACGTGTACCACGTCTCGGCGGGACGCGAGTCGAGCGTCACCATCGATGAGATCGACCAGGCCCTGTCGCGCGCCCGGTGCGTACCGCCGATAGCCGATCAGTATCGCAAGGTGACGAAGGAAGATCTCGCCAGCCTCCTGCCGCGGCTGAAGCGCATCGCGCCCGAAGCCAACCGCCGGCTCCTGCTGCGCGCCATGCAGCTCTATGGCGGCTTCGCCGAACTCAACTACGTCTTCGACAATGAGCGCCTGCGCAGCGCCGGCCTCGACCCCTCGCCGCGGTTGACGAGCTACCTGTCGCGATGCGTGGAGACGGCCCGTGGCATCCCGATCGCCGACCAGATGAAGTGGGACTTCAAGTAGCGATGAACCTTCGCCGCGGTGCAGGACGGCCGGCGCAAGGGCACCGCGCAATCATCGCGTTGATGCTCACGGGCGCGTGCCTGCCGGTGAGCGCGGCGCAAGCCGGGGACGATGCCTCGGGCAACGCGCCCCTGCACCTGTCGCTCGGGCCCGCGTTCTACACGACGGCGCGATACCCGGGCGCGACGACGGATCGCACCTGGGTGTTTCCCTTCGTGGATGCGGAGTACGGCCACCGCTACTACATCAGCGGTTCGGACCTGTTCGGCGTCTATGCCTGGAAGTCCGACACGGCCCAGTCCGGCGTGGCCATCGACCTGGATCCCACCGAACGACGTCCGCATGATGATGCACGCCTTCGGCAACTGCCTGCCGTCAAGGACACGGCCCGCCTGAAGCTGTTCGCCAGCCAGACCTTCGGATTCGTGACGGTGGATGCCAGCATCGCCACCGACATCCTCGGCCGGGGGCACGGCACCACGGCCCAGGCCAACCTGTGGGCCACCTTGCCGCTGGGGCGGAACCTGTCGATCAATGCCGGTCCCGGAGCGGACTGGACGGACGGGCGATCGATGCGGACCTTCTTCGCCGTCACACCCCGGCAGGCAGCGGCATCGCCCGGGCTGTTCGCCTTTTCGCCCCATGCGGGCCTGCTCGATGCCCATATGAACCTGCTGGCCGAATGGCAGTTTCTCTCCCGCTACCGCCTCGGCGTCCAGGCCTCGATCGCGCACCTTAAGGGCGACGCGGCGGACAGCCCCATCACCCGGCAGCGAACACAGAGGAGCCTGATGGGCTGGGTGGCCTACACGTTCCGGTAGGATTCCTGATACGGTTGCCGCAAACCCGCGTATCGGAGTGGAAGACCATGTTCAAGGCCGTGATCCTGTTGAAGCGCAAGCCCGGCATGTCGCCCGAGGAGTTCTTCAGCTACTACGAGAACCAGCATCGGAAGATCGGCGAGAGGTTCGTGCCGAATGCGCGCAAGTACGTGCGTCGCTACCTGAAGGCGGTGGGCAGCCACGCCAGCGGCGCGGCACCGGAGCTGCCCTACGATGTGCTGACGGAGCTGTGGTTCGACAACAAGGCGGAGTTCGAGAAGGCGATGGCCTTGCTGTCGAAGCCCGAGGTCACGGCTGAAATCGTGGCGGATGAAGAGAAGCTGTTCGACCGCAGCAAGATCTGCTTCTGCATCGTGGAAGAGCACGAGTCACCCGCGCCCTGACCTGGCTTTTGCGCATCAGCGCAGGGTCCACCGGCAGTGCACGGCTCCAGCCGGCAGCTGAACCCGTCCGTCAGTGACTCAAGGTCCGGCGGATCCACTGCCCGAGCATGGGCAGTTCCGCTGCCGTGCATCATCCCTCGATGCAACCCAGCGCCACTCCTCGGGTACTCACCCGATGGGTGAAACGGCTGGCGATGACGCCGCCTTCGAAGAATCCCGACGAGAGCCACCCTTGACGACGTTCGCCTTCGACGACATGGCCGACAGCTACGACCGGGCGTTCACGCAATCCGCCCTCGGCCGGGTGTTGCGCGAACTCGTCTGGTCGCGGCTGGGAGAGTCGGTGAGTCGCGGCCAACGGGTGCTCGAACTGGGTTGCGGCACGGGCGAGGATGCGCTGTGGCTGGCCGGGCGCGGTGTGGAGGTGGTTGCCACGGATGCCTCGATGAAGATGATCGAGCAGGCCCGCGCCAAGCAGGCCTTGCGCACGAGGGTGGCGAGCGCATCATTCCATTGCATGGCCATGGAGGATCTGTCGGGCCTTGCATCATCACCCCGCTTCGATGCGGTGGTGTCGAATTTCGGCGCGGTGAACTGCGTGGGCGATGTCGCGGCGCTTGCCGACCGGCTGGCAGGACTGCTGCTGCCCGACGCCCGGCTGTTCTGGGTGGTGATGGGACGACACGTGCCCTGGGAATGGCTCTGGTACCTGGTGAGGGGACAGCCACGCAAGGCGTTTCGGCGCTACCGGTCACGCGGCACAATTTCCCGGCGCGGCCTGACGCTCTCCTATCCCACACCGGGTCAGCTCGCGGCCTGCTGGCGCCCCGATTCGAAATGACGCGGGTTTCACCGCTGGGCTGGTTGCTGCCTCCCAGCTACGCGGCCGGCTGGCTGGACCGCTCGCCCCGTTGCCTCGCCTGGCTGGCCCGGCTGGAGTCCATGGCCCAGGGCAGCCGCGGGCTTGCGTCGGTGGCGGACCACTACATCTTCGAGGCGCACCGCGCGTCGCGGCCTGATGTCGGCGGTGCTCTCCTCGTGCAGCAGCCGCGGCCCGCCGGCAGCTGCCGCTCATCACCCTGTACCTGAGCCATCGCTGCAACTCCCGCTGCGTGTCCTGCGACTACTGGCGCCATGGCACCGGCGACATGACCCTGCAATCCGTTGCCCGCCTGCTGCCCAGCCTCGAATCCTTCGGCACCCGCCTGGTGCTGATCTCCGGTGGAGAACAGCTGGTCAATCCCGAATGGCCCGGGATCGCCGCGCTGCTGCGCTCACACGGTCTGGATCTGTGGCTGCTGACCTCCGGCCTGTCGCTGGCGAAGCACGCCGAACAGGTCGCACGATGGTTCGGGCGCGTCACCGTCTCACTGGATGGAACCAACGCTGACACCTACGCCGCGATCCGTGGCGTGAACGCCTTCGAGCCGGTGTGCGAGGGCATCCGCAGCATCGCGGCCCGCGGTGTGGAAACCGGATTGCGCGTCACGGTGCAGCGCCGGAATCATGCCGAACTGGCCGATTTCGTGCGGCTGGGGCAGGCGCTCGGAGTACGGCAGGTGTCCTTCCTGCCCGCGGACGTCGCAAACCCGCATGTCTTCGGCCGCGAGGCGGGATTCGTCTCCGACCTCGCGCTGCGTGCGCAGGACCTGCCGCGATTCGCCGAGCTCATCGATCGCGCCGAAGTCGAATTCGCCGAGGAGTTCGCCAGTGGCTTCATCGCCGAGAACCCGGAGAAGCTGCGCCGGCTGGTGCAGTACTTCGCCGCCGTGCTCGGTCGCGCCGACTATCCGCCGGTGCGCTGCAATGCGCCGGAGTTCTCCGCCGTCATCCAGGCCGACGGCGATGTCAGGCCGTGCTTCTTCATCCCGGGGACGACGAATGTCCGGGCCGGCGCCGATGTCGCCGACGCACTGGACGGCGAATCGATGCGCGCACTGCGCCACGACATCCGCGCTGGAGCGCGCCGCGAATGCGCCACCTGCGTGTGCTCGGTGTGGCGCGAGGGCGGCGCTTTATGAGCGCATCCGCCGCCAGCACCGCCACGCGCGAGGCCTACGATCGCTGGGCGGCGCTGTATCCGCCCATGCCGCACAACCCGCTGATGCGCGCCGAGCAGCGCGCCATGCTGTCGCACTGGCCGGCCGTGCGGAATCGTCGCGTGCTCGACCTGGCCTGCGGCTCGGGGCGCTACACACGCCGGCTGCTCGATGACGGTGCCGCCGAGGTGGTGGCCGTCGATTTCTCCGCGGCGATGCTCGCGCGTCTCGACGCGGCCCACCCCGCCTGCTGCCGCGTGCGGGCCGACATGATGCGCCTGCCGTTCGCCGATGCCGGCTTCGATGCCATCATCTGCGGTCTGGCGGTGGGCCATGCCGCGTCCATGCCCGGCTGGGCGGCTGAGTGCGCGCGACTGCTGAGACCGGGCGGCCACTTGCTGTACTCGGACTTTCATCCGCAGGCGGCACAGGCGGGCCTGACGCGCAGCTTCACCGACGGCTCGGGCGCGACGGTGGTGCTGCCGCATGTACACCATCCGGTCGAGGCTCAGACCGCCGCGCTGGCACAGGCGGGACTGCGCACCGACATCATCGAGGAACTGCGCGTCGGATCCGGATTCAACGAGCCCTTCCCCGGCTGCGAGGAGTTCCACCGCCGCTGGCATGGGCTGCCGCTGCTGCTCATCATCCGGGCGGTCCGACCGTGAGCGCGGCGAGCCCCGGCGCCGGTGGCCTCTGCTTCGTCAATGCCCGTCTGAGCGGCTCCGAGGCCACCACCCTGCGCATCGCCGCCTCCCGCATCGCCGGCGTCGGCACCGCGCCGAAACCGTCCGACCGGGTGATCGACCTGCGCGGCGGCAGGATCCTGCCGGGGCTGATCAACGCGCATGATCACCTGCAGTTGAACGGCTACGAGCCGCTGAAATACCGCGACGCCTACGCCAATGCATCGCAGTGGATCCACGATGTCACTTCACGGCGCGACAGCGACCCGGCGGTGCTCGCGGGCCGCGCTGCGCCGCGCCGCACGCGGCAACTCCACGGCGGGCTGAAGAACCTGCTGAGCGGAGTCACCAGCGTTGCGCATCACGACCCGCTGCACGAGGATCTCTTCGAGGAGGGATTCCCCACGCATGTGGTGCGGCAACTGGGCTGGTCACATTCGCTGCACATCGACGGCGCCGATGCCGTGCGCACTGCGCTCCGGCGCACGCCGGCTCGTTGGCCCTGGGTCATCCACGCGGCCGAGGGTACCGACATCGAGGCGGCCGGCGAATTCGATACCCTCGATGTGCTCGGCTGCATCACGGCGAACACGCTGCTCGTGCATGGCGTGGCCCTGACCCCGGCGCAGCAGGAACGGATGGCGCGCGCGGGCGCTGCGCTCATCTGGTGCCCTGCATCCAACCTCAACCTGTTCGGCCGGACTGCCGAGGTATCGGCGCTGGCCTCGAGCGGCCGGGTGGCGCTGGGCACCGACTCGCGCATGACCGGCAGCCGCGACCTGCTGGCGGAATTGCGGATCGCCCGACAGGTGTCCGGCTGGCGGGAGCCGCAACTGGAATCCCTGGTCACCACCCAGGCGGCCCGCCTGTTGCAACTGGATGACCGCGGCGCCTTGCGGCCAGGCTACCGGGCGGACCTGATCGTCCTGCCGGCGGAGGCCGCGCTGCACGAGACCGCCCGCGCCGACCTGCGGCTGGTCATGCGGGAAGGGCGCCTGCTGATCGGTGATCCCGATTGCATGCTCGCGGCGGAGCCGGCCACCGACTGGCGGCCGGTACAGCTCGACGGGACATCGAAACTGATGGACCCTGACCTCGCCCAGTGCATTTCACAGGCGGGCGTACGAGAGCCCGGAC
This sequence comes from Steroidobacteraceae bacterium, assembly GCA_046347195.1. Classification (GTDB taxonomy): domain Bacteria; phylum Pseudomonadota; class Gammaproteobacteria; order Steroidobacterales; family Steroidobacteraceae; genus TMP-86. The sequence goes on along the minus strand of JAXMGQ010000009.1, from coordinate 51,701 downwards.
TCGAATTCCGGCATGCACAGGGGAGAGCCGCATGATTGCAGTCGACGACGCGCGGCCTGCACGCCGCCACAGGATCGTGCTGTACAACCCCAAGGCGGTGTTCTACACCATGCCGCTGGCGTTGATGGCCATCGGATCGGAACTGGATCCTGCCGAATACGAGGTCATCATCATCGACGGCCGGCTCGAGGCTGATCCCGTGGGCGCGGTGTCCCGGGCGATGAACGGCGCATTGTGCCTGGGCGTCACCGTGCTGACCGGCGCGCCGATCTCCGACGCCCTGCGCATCTCGCGCGCCGCCAAGCAGGCCCACCCCGATGTGCCGGTGATCTGGGGCGGCTGGCATCCTTCCCTGTTCCCCAGCGACTGCCTGCAGGAGCCGGCCGTGGATGTCACGGTGCAGGCCCAGGGCGAGGCGACCTTTCTCGAGATCCTGCAGCGCCTGGCGCATCGCGAATCGCTCGAAGGCTGCGCGGGCTGCACGGTGCGCCTGGGCAATGGCGAGGTCTGCGTGAATCCGCCGCGAGCGCTGCGGCCGCTGGAGTCGTTCCGGGCGCACGACTATGGCCTGATTCCGGTGCAGCGTTACTTCGACCTCAAGGGCAAGCGGCAGCTGGATTTCATCTCCTCGCAGGGCTGCAACTTCCGCTGCGCATTCTGCTCCGATCCCTTCGTCTATGGCCGCAAGTGGGTGGGCCTGGATCCGGCCACCATGGTCGAGCGCCTGCACGGGCTGTCCGATCGATACGGCTTCGACGACGTCAACTTCCAGGACGAGACCTTCTTCACGCAGCGGGACCGCGTGCAGGGCATGGCCGAGCAGATCATCGATCGCCGCCTGCACTTCACCTGGGCCGGCACGATGCGGGCCGACCAGGGCGTGCGGTTGCCCGATTCAGTCTGGGCGCAGAGCCGCAGGTCCGGCCTGCGCCGGCTGCTGGTGGGCGTGGAGTCCGGCTCGAACGAGATGCTCAAGCGCATCCGCAAGGACATCAAGATCGAGCAGGTGTTCGCGACGGCGGAGAAGATGGTCCACCATGGCATCGCGGGCAACTTCCCCTTCATCGTCGGATTCCCGGACGAAACCGACCAGAGCATCCACGACACGCTGGAGTGCGCCAAGCGCCTGCGGGCGATGAGCCCGGATTTCGCGACGCCGTTCTTCTACTTCAAGCCCTATCCCGGCAGCGCCATCGTCAGCGAGGCGGTTGCCAACGGATTCCGGCTGCCCGACACGCTCGAGGCCTGGTCGCAGTTCGACTTCGTCGATGGCCAGCCCGGCCCCTGGGTGTCGCCGCAGAAGTACCGGCTGATCGAGCGCTTCCGCTCCGGCCCGCGCCTGTCCTGAAGGCCCCGCATGCGACGCCTGCTGCTCATCAATCCGACCATCACCAAGGCAAGGCACGCGCGCTTTCCGCTCGCGATCCTGAGCCTGGCCACCTCGCTCGCCGACCGATTCGAATCGCGCCTCATCGACGGCAACATCGACCGCGATTTCATCGACACCGCGCGCGCTGCCGTGCGCGAACAGCGCTACGAGGCGGTGGGCATCACGGTGATGGGCGGACCGCAGGTGCCGACGGCAGCCGCCGTGTCGCGCGCGATCCGCGAGGCCGCGCCCGAACTGCCCATCATCTGGGGCGGCTACTTCCCCACCATCTGCCCCATCCCGAGCCTCGCGGCATCCTACGTGGACTATGTGATCCGCGGCCAGGGCGAGGTGGCGTTGCGCGAGCTGCTCGACTGCATCGGCACGCGGGATCCGGCATCGCTCTCATCCATTCCCGGGCTGAGCTGGCGCGACGGTGATCGCCCCGTCCACAACCCCGAGCGGGTGTTCTCGGCTGCGCCCGTGACGGTGAGCCTGCCCTATGAATCGCTGGCCAATCCGCGGCAGTACCTGACACCCACCTACCTGGGCCGGCGCACAGCCGGCTACCAGGCCGCCCTCGGTTGCCGATTTCGCTGCACCTTCTGCGGGGTCGCGCAGATGTTCCGCGGCCGGACCGTGTTGCCCGCGGCGGCGCGTCTCGAGCAGGACCTTGGCGTGCTGACCTCCCTCGGGACCGATGCGATCCAGTTCTACGACCACAATTTCTTCGATCGCGAAGTCGACATGCAGCCTCTCCTGGAGGTGCTGGCAAGGTTCGAACTGCCGTGGTGGTGCTTCGCGCGTTCGGATGCGCTGCTGAACCTGTCGGAACACTCATGGTCCCTGGTGCGCAAGAGCCGCCTGGCCATGGCCTACATCGGCGCGGAATCCCCCAACGACCAGCTGCTGCACGACATCCGCAAGGGAACCCGCGCCGACCAGACCCTGGCGGTGGTGGAGAAGTGCCGCAGCCAGGGCGTGATCCCGGAGCTCTCGTTCATGCTGGCGCCCCCTCACGACCCGGAAGGGGAAACCGAGCGCAGCTTCGACTTCATCCGCCAGATCAAGCGCCTGCATCCGCGCGCCGAGATCATGATCTACATCTACACCCCGCTCCCGCCCTCGACGCACCTTGCGCCGAAGCGGGGTGCAAGGCCGGCGCCGGAGCTGCTCGACACGCAGGGCCGGCCGGTGGTGTATCCCTCGAGCGTGGATGAATGGGCGACGCCGCGCTGGATCGACTACTGGTGCCATCACGATGCACCCTGGCTGAGCGGGCGCCTGCGCCGGCGCATCCAGGACTTCACCACCGTGCTGGGCTGCCGCTTCCCGACCATCACCGACATCCGCTCGCCGCCGGCCGGCAAGTCGGCGCTGCGCCTGCTGGCCTCGTGGCGGTACCGATTCCGGCGCTACGACCGACCCTGGGAACTGGACCTGTCGAGGAAGCTCATCCGCCTGCACGATCCGCAGGCCTCGAGCCTGTAGCACGTTCGACGCCGGCGTGCTGAACGTCCTGCAGATCAGCTTCTACCTGGATCCGCAGGGACGCGCGCCGGAACAGCTGCTGACCGACTGGGTGTCGCTGGTGGATGTCGCCGACGCGGTGGCCGGAGCTGGTGCGCGCGTCTCGGTGATCCAGGCCTGCCCGACCCGCGCCCTCATCCGCCGCGGGGCAGTCGACTATCACTTCGTGCCACCCTCGCGGCCGCGCCGCTCCATCGTCCAGGGCAGTGAGTTCGCCTCGCTGCTGCGTGAACTGAAGCCCGATGTGCTGCACGTTCACGGGCTCGGGTTCGCCGACGACCTGCGCGAGCTCGCCAGGCTCGCACCGGACATTCCCGTGCTGTTGCAGGATCACGGCGGCGCGCTGCCGCGTCCCTGGTGGCGTCATCGCTGGCGCCGGTCCCTGTCACTGGCCGCCGGCATGGCCTTTACCGGAACGGCCAATGCCGACCGCTATCGTCGGGCCGGGCTGATCGATGCGCGAGCGAAACTCTTCGACGTACCCGAATCGAGCAGCCGCTTCACGCCCGGTGATCGCGGCCAGGCCCGCGCCGAGTGCGGCCTGCACGGGGATCCTGCCGTCCTGTGGGTGGGCCACCTGGACCGGAACAAGGATCCGCTGACCGTCCTCGAGGGCCTCGGCCAGGCAGCGCGTGAGCTGCCGGGCTTGCAACTCTGGTGCTGCTTCGGCGCCGCCCCGCTGCTCGAGGATGTGCGGCAAAGGATCCGGCTCGATGCCCATCTCCAGGACCGCGTCCACCTCATCGGCCGCGTGGAGCATCAGCGCGTGCAGACCCTGATGCGGGCCGCCGATCTGTTCGTGCTGGGCAGCCACCGCGAAGGCAGCGGCTATGCTCTGATCGAGGCGCTGGCCTGCGGACTGCCGCCGGTGGTCACCGACATTCCCTCCTTCCGGGCGCTCACCGATGCGGGCAGGATCGGCGCGCTGTGGCAGCCATCGGACCCGCAGAGCCTGTGCGCCGCCTTGATCCGCATCGCAGGGGCGCCGCAGGGGACGCAGCGAGCCGATGCACGCAGGCATTTCGAACGGGAAGTGTCATTCGATGCGGTGGGCCGCAAGCTGCTGGCCGCCTACCGGGCCATCAGAGCCGATGCCGGCATCGCGGCGGACTGAGGCGCATCGTGCCGGCGACGCAGTTCCTCGCGGGCGTTCACGGCCACCGCCCGCAGGTCCGACGCGCGCTGCGCATCGGTGGGCGCCACGCGATGCGCCTCCACTTCATTGCGCAACCAGGTGTCGGCCAGGCGGTAGTACTCCCGGCCCCGCCGGCCCGCGATGACGTAGTCGCGGTCCGTGGCCTGCGACCAGGCCAGCGGCAATCCCACCTTGCCGCTGACCTCGTCGAAGTAGGTAGTTCCCTTGATCGGGTAGGAAACCGTGGTGAAGAAGATGTCAGGGTTGGATTGCTTGACGTGCTCGACGGTGGCGGCGATGTCCTCGAACTCCTCGCCCTCGTATCCCCACATCAGGAACATGCCCACCTTGATGCCATGCTTCTGCGCCAGGCGCACTGCGTTGCGCACCTGCTCGACGCTGACGCCGCGCTGCATGGCATCCAGGATCCGCTGGCTGCCGCTCTCCGAACCGATCCAGATGCGATAGCAGCCCAGTTCACCCAGGATCCGCGCCGCCTCCTCGCTCTGCAGCCGGTCGGCGCGGGTGATGGTCTCGAACGGCAGCTTCAGGCCGCGCGAGCGCAGATGTGCCTGGTACTGGTGCAGCCAGGGATGGCTGATGGTGAACACATCGTCCGCGTACCACAACTGGTCCGGCGCATGGCGCTCGGCGATCTCGGCCACCTCCGCCGCCACGTTCGCGGGACTGCGTCGGCGATGCGAGTACCCGTAGACCGCATGCGAACACCAGGTGCAGCGGTAGGGACAGCCGCGCGCGGTGATCAGGTTGATGCTGCCGGCACCGTGATGCTGGCGCCAGACATCGAGGTAGCGCTGATGGTCGATGGCGCCTCGATCCGGGAACGGCAGCGCATCCAGGTCGGGAATCTTCGGCCGCTCGGCAGTGCGCACGAAGTTGCCGTCGCCGTCGCGGAAGACGATGCCGCGCACCTCGTGCAGGCGATCCGCGCCTCGCGCCGCCAGGGACGGCAGCAGCTCGGCGAGCGTCATCTCACCCTCGCCGATCACCACCACCTGTGCGCCGGCCTCCAGGTACTGGGGCGCGTGGCTGGCGCTCTCGGGACCACCGAGGATCACCGTCCAGCCATGGGCGCGCGCCACCTTGATGATGCCCAGCACCGCGCTGCGGGTGATGAGATTGGTGTAGATGCCCAGGACGCCGCCGCCAAGCGCCAGGCGGCGGTTCAAGTCCCCGCGAGTGCCAAACGTGCTGTCATGGACTTCCACCGAGAAGCCGCGTGTCTTCAGCCAGGCCGACAGGGACAACAGGCCCAGCGGCGGATACGGCTTCATGATCTGCTGCTCTTTCTCGTCCTCGCACAGGAAGTAGCCGTGGGTCAGGAGGATGTCGGTCACCGCTGCACCCTCCCTTCAGCCACGCATCGCGGCCTGCGGCGCGCCGGCACGGTAGTGCCGCTCCTGGGCGATGAGCTGATCCCAGCGCCGGTCCAGCTCGCGCTGGACCGGCGCGAGTTCCGCATGACCCTCGCCGGCGCCGGCTCCATGGCGCAACGAGACTTCCTCGTGCAGCAGGTCGCGCACGGCGCGATAGAAATCCGAATGGTAGGTGCCCTCGAACATCATCTCCAGGTCGTTGCTCTCCTGCCAGTGGGTCTTTGCCTGCAGCTGGGACTTCACCGTCTCGTAGAACTTCGTGCCCGGCAGCGGATACGAGACGCTGACGCCGATGTCATCGGGACGCAGGGTTTCCAGCAGCTGGCGGGTCAGGAGGATGTCCTCGAGCATCTCACCCAGGTATCCGAGCTGGATGAACAGCCCCACGCGGATGCCGTGCATCGCCAGCCGTGTTCTCGCACTGCCGATGTCCGCCACCTGGGTCCCCTTGTTCATCGCATCCAGGATGCGCTGGCTGCCGCTCTCCGCCCCGATCCACACCTCCCTGCAGCCGGCCGCCGCGAGCGCACGCGCCATGGGCTCGCTGATGAGGTCGGCGCGCGACTGGATGGTGAAGGGGATGCCACCCCCGAGCCTGCGCACCTCCGCACCGAAGTGCTCGACCCAGTCCACGCGGAATCCGAAGATATCGTCCGCGAACCAGACATGGTCCGGCTGGAACTGCTGCTTGAGATAGGCCATCTCCGCGGCCACTTCCGCCGGCGGGCGCTGCAGGTACTGGCTTCCCCAGATGGGCTTGGCGCACCAGTTGCAGCGGAACGAGCAGCCGCGCGAGGACGCCATGTTGAGGCTGAACACGCCGTGCGCCTCGCGCCAGACGGCGCGGTAGCGGTCGATGTCGATGAGGTCCCAGGCCGCCACGGCAGGGTGTTCGTGCTCGGGGCGGACCTGCGCGAAGTTGGCCGGCGCGAGCTTGCCCTTGGCATTGGAGACGATGCCGGGAAGTCCCTGCACCAGCTCCACCGTGGAGATGGCAGCGTCGGCATCCAGCCGGTCGATCAGGGTGCGCAGGCAGACGAGCCCCTCTCCCAGCAACACCGCTTCGGCGCCGGCCGCAAGGTAAGCTTGCGGTGCATCGGTGGCGTCCGAGCCGGCCACGATGACGCGCGCACCAGCACGATGGGCGGTCGCGATCATCTCGCAGGCGGCTTCGCGCATCCGGCTCAGGCACATCTTGGTCAGGAAGTTGTAGTTGTCCTCGTAGAACAGCACGAGCTGCGGCCGCGATGCCGCAAGTGCAGCATCGAATTCCTTCACGCCGGTGGCCAGCATGGCATCGAACAGGGCGACGTGATGTCCCTCGCGGCGTAGGCTCGTGGCCACCTGCAGGGTGGCCAACGGCGGGTAGGGCTTGGCACGCTGCCACTGCTTCTGATCGAAGCGAAGGAAGTAAGCGTGGCCGATCAGGATAGAGAGCATGCTGTAGGATTTACTCCATCTCTTGCCGCCTCTTCACTCGGGGTGAGTGCTTCTTTCCACGATCCAGGTTGCTGCATGCCAGAAAAAAAGACCGATTCCAGGCACGGTCCGGGGGCCGACCCCTTCGATGAGCGAATCGCCCACCCCTTCCGGCGCCGTTTTCGCCTCCTGGGCCGGCAGTTCGAGTTCCAGAGCAACAGCCGACGGCTCCTGTCCCTGGTCGATGAGGCCTACCGCAATCTCCCGGCTCACGTACTGGAAGCGGGCCGCAGCGCGTTCCGGATCCGGCTGCATTCGAGTGCGCACGCCTCGCCAGGCGCCCGGGCGCACCCGCCCCCGATGCGCATGCAGGGCGGCGCCGGGCTGCTGTTCGGCGGGATGGACGCGGCGAACTTCGCCGTCCTGGACCCCGCGCACCGGCGTGGCCTCGTGGTCGTTTCGAAGGAACTGCTCGCACACCCCTACCACGCCCGGTACGAGCTGATCGAATTCGCCGTCTTCACCCTCGCGTGCCGCGCCCAGCGCCTGATCCCCCTGCACGCCGCCTGCATCGGCCGTGCCGGCGCCGGGCTATTGCTGATCGGCGACAGCGGTGCCGGCAAATCCACCCTCGCCCTGCTGTGCGCCGCGCGCGACATGGGCCTGGTCACCGAGGATGCCACCTTCATCCATCCGCGCCGGCTGCTGTGCACCGGGGTGGCCAATTTCCTGCACCTGCGCGACAGCTCGCTGCGCTTCGTGCAGGATGCAGCCCTGGTACGGCGCATCCGCCAGTCCCCGGTGATCGAACGCCGCAGCGGCGTGCGCAAACATGAACTGGACCTGCGGCGCAGCGGCCTGGGGCTCGCCGCATCGCCGCCGCGACTGCACGCCGTGGTGTTCGTGTCATCCCGTCCCGCCCGTGGCGCCCCGCTCACCCGCCTGCCGCGCGCGCGGGCTCGGGAGCGGATGCGGCTCGGGCAGTCCTACGCGAGATCGCTCCCCGGCTGGTCGACGTTCGAGCGGAATCTGCGCGATGTTCCCTGCTACGAATTGCGCCGGGGCCGGCATCCTTGCGAGGCCGTTGATGCACTCGATGGCCTGCTGCCTGCCCGGCATGCGGCGCGATAGATCCTTACGCTTCCCATGAAGATCGCCCTCATCGTCCCCGGCGGCGTCGACCCGAGCGGCACGCACCGGGTGATCCCGGCGATCCTGGCCCTCATCGAACGGCTGGCCTCGAGGCATGAGCTGCACGTCTACGCGTTGCGCCAGGTGCCCGAACCCGCAGAATGGGAACTCTTCGGTGCCCGGATCCACAACATCGGATTGCGGCACATGCGCTCGCGTGCCCTGCGAGCCATCCTGCGGGAGCATCGGCGCGCGCGCTTCGACCTGATCCAGTCCATCTTTTCCGAACGTTGCGGCGTGATCGCCGTGGCCGCCGCGAAGCTTGCGCACATCCCCTGCGCGGTGCACGTCGCCGGAGGGGAGATCACGGCGATCCCCTCCATCGCCTACGGCGGCAGGCTCGCCTGGAAGGGGCGTGTGCGCGAGGCACTGGTGCTGCGACTCGCGAACGCGGTGACCAGCGCCAGTGCGCCCATGATTTCAGCGCTCGAAGGTCTCGGTATCCACGCAACCCGCGTGCCGCTGGGCATTGACCTCAAGGCCTGGCCGTGGCGGCCACCCTCGATGCGGCCGTTGGACGGACCCGCACGTCTGCTGCACGTGGCGAGCCTCAACCGCGTCAAGGACCAGCCGACCTTGCTGCGCGCCTTCGCGCGGGTCGCCGAGCGGTGGCCGCTCGCGAGCCTCGACATCGTCGGAGAGGATGTGCTGCAGCAGCGGATCCATCGACAGGCCGCCGCGCTGGGACTGGGCGAGCGCGTACGGTTCCACGGCTTCCTGACACAGTCGGAACTGCGCCCGCTGATGGAAGCGGCGCACGTTCTCGTGATGAGTTCACTTCACGAAGCGGGCCCGATCGTGGCGCTGGAGGCCGCCGTGGCCGGCGTGCCCACCGTTGGCACGCATGTGGGTCACATTGCGGAGTGGGCGCCGGCGGCAGCGCTGTCCGCTCCACCCGGTGATGACGCTGGCCTCGCGGCACACATCGGCACCCTGCTCGGGGATGAGGCGCGGCGCCTGGCGATGGCCGCGGCAGCCCAGGCGCGCGCCGTGCGCGAAGATGCCGACCATACGGCGCAGTGTTTCGAGCGTCTCCATGAGGATCTCGTGGCGCGGGACCGGCGCGAGCGCTGAGGGCGCTCAATTCTCCTCGGCCAGCACCGACTCCACCATCATCAGGGTCTCGGGCCGCGGCCGATGCAGCAGCACCTGGAACATGCTCCAGCGCCGCGAGGGCGTAATCCATGGCGCCAACACACGGGAAGTGTTGCGATCGCGGACACCGCCCGACAGCACCATCGCGCCCAACCTCAACGTCCTGCCAGCGTAGCGGACCGCCTCGCCCACGGAACCACACCAGGAGAGCGCGCGGATCACGGAGCGGCCCGGATTGGACAGGGACACATCGCTGATGCGCAGGCGCGGGGACCACGCCCGTAACACGGGCGTCGTGGCGGTGCGCGCCGCATCGATCAGGCTGATCGGGATGGACTGCGGATAGTAGCGCTGCAGGAGCGCCAGCGGCGGATACCACCAGCAAGGCAACTCGCGGCGGCGCTCGAGTGCCTGCCAGTCCTGCGCCGACAGCTCGCGGGCCAGCAACGCAATGTCGTGAAGCTGGATCATCCTCAGCGCCCGCCACTGCATGTTCACCGCCGCATGCATCAGCAGGTGCAACATCAGGACCGCACGCGATCGGTAGTGATTCGCCCCGGCCACCTTGGTGTCCGGCCAGAGATCGGTGGTGATGTCCACCGGGGTGACCGGCATCGGCTGGCAGACCTGCGCGTGGACATCGATGCTGATCAGCGAATCGGCATGTTCGCCGGCGACGATGCGCCCCGGAGGCTCGACCGGCACGAGCACGGCGCCCGCGGGATTGTCACGCTCGACCCGATATCCGAGCGGGACGATCAACCCGACCATGCTCGCCAGGTCGCCGGGAGCGACCAGCACGTCCAGATCGGCCATGGGCCGATCCCCGGGCTCGTAGATACCGAGCGCGTGCAGCGCATCGCCTTTCAACGGGATGAATGCAATGCCGGCGGCTCGCGCCGCGTCGGCGAGTCGCGAGCCCAGCTCCACGATACGCTGATGGCGAGACTGCGTATGCAGGCGCTGCTCCAGCAGGAAATCGCCCCAGCGGGCATCGCCCCGCCAGCGATTACCGCGTGCGAGCAGCGGGGAAATGCCCTGCATGATGGCCACGGCGCGGGCGAGCTTCCACTGGGTCGCGGTCCAGGATGGCTCAGGGCGATCGGTGTGCACCAAGGCCATCGCCAGGGTTTCGGTGACCGAGGCCAGGGACGCCCGCAGATTGCGAATGCGCATGGGGGATGACTTTACAACAGAGGGTGCGAATTCGAGGACATTCCCGAGGCGCGATCTTGCGTGCCCCCGCTCGCTGAGCGGAATTTGCAATTGGTCATCATTCGCGCGAGTATCTGGATCAATACAGCCCCACCGCTGGCGCGACCTGTAGCGCTACCACGGCGGTATTCGCGCAGAGCAGGACATTTCATGGTCGCAGCGATTGAGGCGCTCCCGGCGCGCGGACTCGACACGAGCCGCTTCTACTTCCGAATGGCGATCGTCTTCGTGCTGATCGCCTTCGGGGGCTTCACCCCAACTTATTGGGCGCCAGTGTTGGCCGGTCGCTTCACGACGCCGCCGATCGTGCACGTGCACGGCGCGCTGCTGTTCAGCTGGACGATCCTGTATCTCGTGCAGACCGGGCTCGTCGCGTCCGGCCGCACCGCCCGGCACCAGGGGCTCGGCTTGCTTGGTATCGCGCTCTTCGCAGTGCTGTGCTGCTCGATCATCGCCACCCGACTGATCCTGCTGCACCACGAGGTTCAAGACGGCTTTGGCGATGCTGCGCGCCACTTCTCGGCCGTCGCACTTTGCTCGCTGCCGATGATCATCGCGCTGTTCGCCGCTGCGATCGCGAACGTTCGCCGCCCGGAAATCCACCGGCGCTTCATGTACCTGATGATGGTCGGGTTCATGATCCCCGCGATCGCCCGCGTCTTCCTCGCGCTGCTGAAGCCGGCTGGTGCGATTGGCCCACCACCACCGTTCGTCCTGGTCCTGCCGGCGCTGACGGCCGCGCTGCTGATCGTCGTCGCGATGGTCCATGAGCGACGCAGCCTCGGCCGCGTGCACCCGATCTTCCTGTATGGCGGTCCGGCAATGATCCTCTACACGCTCGCGATCGTGCCCTTCGCGGCCACCACGACCTGGATGGCGACAATTCATGCGCTCGAACGGCTGACGAGCTGAGCGGGTCGATTGGAAAGCGGAGCTCGTGCACGGGGACGTGAGCAAGGCCATCAGCGCCAGTCCCTGAGTCTCATTGACCCCTTCGCCTTCGAATCTGCCGCGGCGACGCTCCAAAGTGTGCCAGGAACATGGACGAGAAGGCGCTTTGATGCCGGCAGCCCACGGCACGCGCAATCAAGGCAATGCTATGGCTCTCCCTGAGAAGTTCCAGTGCCTGTTCAATCTGGATTCCATTCCGCCCGAGGAAACACGACAGGAGACTGCACGATGACTCTCTGCGCATCTCCGGCGATTTCGAGCTGGCGCTCGACTGCGGACCGGCACTGGTCATCAATCAAATTTTCATCAAGCGTCCGATTGGCCAGATACCGCTGAACACGCTGCACCGCTCCGAACGCAATCTCGATGTAAACATCAGGCTGCTTTGCCATAGATTCGAACCTGCGTTCGTTCGATGATCCGCTTCAGGCGCGAATCCGGCATGGCGCCCAATTCGACAAGGTCGACGGCGCGGCCCAGAAGCCTCTCGATGGCTGACTTGAATTCGAAATACTGTTCAGCCGGGGTGTACCGGACGCTCTTGCCGAAAGCAGCGACCAGATCGACGTCACTCGCCCCGTCAAAATCGCTTCGAACCGCCGAACCAAATGCCGCCAGGTACTGCACCGAGAATCGTCGGCAGAGCAATCCGATTTCCTTCCGATGGCCGGCCAACAGCGCGGGAAGATGCCTCTCACCAGGTGAAGGAGTTGCTTTGATGATGATCTCCACCGTCTCACCCAGCCGCGCCGCAATCTCCATCAACCGATCGATCGTGAACCGATCCAGCTTTCCATTTCTGGCTCTGTTGAATTTCGAGTGGGTTACGCGACGTAGGGATTGAGCTTGGAGAAGTCGAAACACTTAGCGACAAGGAAGATCACCATGCGGATGGTGCGGAAGGTCCCATACCAACGGCGCCTTGCGTTTGGCGGCCTGGAACAGGCCGTTGATGGCTTCCAAGAAGCCGTTCGTTTGCCGTGTTTCGACCCAGGCGAGGACCCCCTCGAAGTGCTTGCGGATCATGACGGCCACTGCCTTCATCAGCTCGACCTTCGAGCGCATCACGTTCGTACACCACTGCTTGAGCAGCGCGCACGATGTTGGGCTGCTTGCGGCTCATGATCTCGCGCAGCTTGCTCGCCGGTACTGCCAGGCACAGGCGGTGCGGCTGCTGGTCATGTTCGCCAGCAGGGCATCGAGCTCGGCGCGCTGCGGCCACCCAGCCGACTGCGGTCAGCAGCAGCGTCCAACGCAACCCCTTGAGGCTCGGGTCGAGCTTCTGCTCGGCGCGGCGCATGGCGTCGATCGCGGCCGAGGCGTGAGCGATCACGTGGAACTTGTCGAAGGTGATCTGTGCGTTGGGAAAGTTTGCCTCGACGCCTTTGATGAACGCCAGGGACATGTCGATGCTGATGGCGGCAATCTGGGTGGGCTTGCCAGCATGGGCGCGCAGGTTCGCGGCGAAGGCCTGCACGGTCTCGGCTTCGCGGCCCTCGGCCACGAACAGCACTCGGCGCCGCTCGGGGTCCGGGTCGGCATCGGCAAAGAGCGTCACGTAGTCGTGTCCCTTGGCGCGCGAGGTCTCATCGATCGCCAGGCGCCGCACCTCACGGAGATCGGCCGCACCAACCGCCGCATCGACGTAGCGATGGCACACGGCCATGATCCGATGAACCGACTCCCCGGTGATGCGCGCGACACCCGTGAAGGACATCTCCCGGCTCAACAGCAGCACGAAGGCCTCAAAGAGCGGCTTGAAGCCCGACAGCTTGCCCGCCCACGGCAGGCTCACCTGAACAACCTTCCCGTCGGGCAGCTTCACTCGCGGTACCCGCACCGAAAGCTCGCATTCGGCGTGCTGGAAGAAGTTCAGGTGCCGGTAGGTCTTGGTCACGGTGTCGTGCACCGGAGTGCTGCCCGTCCGCGCCAGCGACCCCAAAGCGGCTGCCAACCTCGAAATCCACGCAAATGTTCAGCTTCTTCTGGCTCGGCTCGAAGCTCATCCCGGCGATGAACCAGGGGGAGCTGATCGCGAAGCGCGAACTCGAATATCTTCTCGGTGACCATCTCGACCCTTCCACTTCGATCTTCAGGAGCCTGCGCCCCAACCAGCCACGGACTTCTGCCGCCTGCGGCGCCGGACCGCGCTTCGCCTTTGCCGATGAAAGTAGATCGAAGAGCAAAGATCAAGATCTACCCCGAAGAAAGCTCCGGTTACCCACTCAGATTTCAATAGAGGCCCATTTCTCAAGCGAGAGAAATCCGCTACGGCTTCTTGGCAACGACCTTGCCATTCTCCACGACGTAGATGGGCGTGCCGTGCATGCGGGCCGTCTTGCGAGCGTCCTTGGCCGCAAGCCGCAGAGCTCGTCCAACACGGGTTGCCAAGCTGCTGGACTTGATCCGACGCGACTTGGCTTTCATGGGCCTTTCTCCATCAGTTGAGGCATCTGGCCGGAATTATCGTACACGGTCCACTCGCGTGCCGCCGCCATGGCTGCCATCTCTGGCTTCAGCGGAGACAAACCAGCCGCGATGAGATCCGCATTTACAAAGTGGACGATGCCGGACGTTTCCGAAAGGAAGCGGCGCGCGAAAGTCGTCTTGCCCGCCCCGTTGGGCCCGGCGATGACCACCACCATGGGCTTTCGTCGACGCTCGGCCATTCAGGCAACCCGTTTCGGTGGACGCCGGCGGAACCCGGCGGAAGTGAATTGGTGGTGAGGGAGGGAGTTGAACCCTCGACCCCGGCGTTATGAATGCCGTGCTCTAACCAACTGAGCTACCTCACCCCAGTGGACCCGCGATTTTTCCGAAAGGGCCTCTCCGTGTCAATGAAAATCGCACCGGTCTCCTTGCATTTCAAAGAGTTACACGCCGGTGCGGGCGCTCGGACGCTCCTGCCGCGACCACATGGCCCGGCAACCGCCCGCCACGCAGCACGCAGCGCCGAAGCAAGCCAAAAACCTTAAAGTTTTCGCAGGCTTGGACGACAACCCGGTCGCGGGCTTTTCTCCCGCGTCGACCGCGGTAGCCGTGCGCCATGTGGAAGTTCGCGAAAGGATTCACCCTCATCGAACTGGTCGTGGTCATCACCCTGCTCGGCATCCTCGCCGCCTTCGCGGTTCCGCGCTTCATCGCGGTCAGTGACCGCGCCGAGAAGTCCACCATCGATGCCTTCGTCGGCTCCGTGCGCAGCGCGCGCCTGCTGTCCTTCGCCGACTTCAAGACCCGCAACCAGATGCCCTCGGGCTATGTCGGCCCGGGTGACTTCACGCTGTGGAACCTGACCCGCTGTGATGCCGGTGAGCCCACCGAACGCGACCCGGCTTCCGCGGGCGGTCACTACGTCGGTCTCGGCGGCATGCGCGGCGCCATCTTCAAGGATCCCGATCAGAACGCCTGCTCGGGCAACACCATCCAGTTCGTCACCAAGTCGGGCCGCACCATCACCATCGACGGCAGCGGTGGCTCGGTGAACTGGAATGCAAGCCCGATCTACTGATCGCCTCGCTCACCGCGCCGTGCTCGTTGCGCTGGCCGCGGCGGCGGCCGCCGCAGGCGTCATCGCCTCTCCCACGCTGCGCGTGATCGCGAAGCAGGTCTGCGACCCGCTGGCCCATGCAACCTCGAGCGGTGCGGCGCTGGTCGTGTTCCTGTTCGTGGCCGGCAGTGCCCTGCTGCTGATGCGGCGCGCACCGGCAACGGATGTCGCACGCGAGCTGGTGGGAATCCTGAACTGCTGCTCGCCCTGGCCATCGGCAATGCCGCCAACACGCTCGGCCATCTCGCGATCGCGCGCGCGCTGGGCCTGCCGGCGTTGGTGCCGCTGTATCAATGGCAGGGTGCGGACAACACCTACTCCTATCTGTTCCACAGCCATGCCGGCAAGGCGGCCTTCACCTCGCTCCTGGCGCCGCTGGCCAATCGGTTGTCGCTCGACATCGGCCAGGGCTGGGGCCCCGTCGTTCCCGCCTGGGTGGGCCTGGTGTGCGGCGGGTGCCTGTCCATCGCCTTGATCACGTATGGCTGGATCCTTCCCCGCCTGGCCCGCCGCTTCGTTTCCAGCCGCTGGCTGCTGCTGCTCGCGGGCCTTGCCACGCTGAACGCAGTGAAGGGCATCATCGATGGCGGCTTGCTGACCTATCGTGCGCTGCCATCGCTGCTCGTGCTGGCCGCGCTGGTGACATCACCGGACATCACCGTGCTCGCCCGGCGTGCGCCGCGCTGGATCGGCTATGGGTGCCTGGGCCTGTTGGCATACGCGCTGGCATGGACCGCCCTGGCGCCAGTGGATGCGCAGGAACCCGTCACCGCGTTCACGGATTTCCTCGCCTTGCTCGCGATACCCGTGCTCTTGGCCTGGCGCGCTTCCGCGCCCGCCGCGCGTGTCGTGCGTGCCGTGCACGCCGTCAGGCTCGCCGCACTGCTGATCGCGGGCCTGTTCGTGGCTGGTCAGTATCGTGACGATGCCACGCAGGGCACGGGCCTCTTGTGGCGGCCGCTGCCATCGGACTATCGCGCCTGGCTCATCGACCCGCGCTCTCGGCAGCCGCGCGAATTGCCCGCCGCCGGCCGGCGGCCGTTCGATGTGTATCGGGCCGCGGGGGCTGACCCCCTCAAGCCTCGGCACGTGATGATCACGCGGACGCCGCAGGCTCCCGTCCAGTCCCGGTTCGCGTTCGCGGTGCTCGTTGAGGAGGACCTGCGCGTCCTCAGCGTCGATGCAGGACGTGCGCCGCTCGAGGGCGCCTTCGCCGCGGAAGGCCAGCTCGCGCGCAACAACTACTATTGCCTGTTGCACGGGCTCTCGCTGCAGCTGCGCACCGCGGGGCTTGCCAACTTCACGCTCATGCCCCTGCGGGATCGCGTGGACCTCACGCGCCTGCTGGCGCGGCGCGCCGCGCGCGACCGGAGGCCCGATGCTTGACCGCATCTTCATCGGCCGCCAGCCCATCCTCGATGTCCAGGGCCGGCTGTTCGGCTACGAGCTGCTGTGCCGGGATGCCGATGGGCGGCCGGCGATCATCGGCAACGGGGATCGTGAATCCACCCGGATGCTGCTGGATGCCATCTTCAATGTCGGCATCGAACGGCTGACGCATTCGCACCATGCCTTCATCAACATGACGCGCACGCTGATCATGAGCGAGCTGATCGAGTCGCTGCCGCCGCAGAACATCGTGCTCGAGGTGCTCGAATCGGTCGAGGTGGATGATGCCCTGCTGCACAGGCTCGCGCGCCTGCGGGAGCAGCGCTTCACGATCGCGCTGGATGACTACATCATCAACGAGTCGACGGAGCCCCTGCTCGACTTCGCCGACATCGTCAAGCTGGACGTGCGTGCCCTGGATGCGGCCGGCCTGCGCGCACATGTCCTCGCGATCAAGTCACGCAACATCACGCTGCTGGCGGAGAAGGTCGAGACCCGCGAGGAACATGCGCAGTTCCTCGCGATGGGCTTCGACCTGTTCCAGGGTTACTACTTCGCGCGGCCCGAGCTCTACAGCGCGCAGGTGCTGCAGCCCAACCGGCTGAACGTCCTGGAACTGCTGGCGAGGCTGGCCGAGCCCGATGTTTCCATCACCGACCTCGCTCCCCTGATCCGCAACGATGTGGCCATGAGCATCGCCATCCTGCGCTCGGCGAACTCGGCGGGCACGGGCCTGCGGGCCCGGGTGGAGTCCATCGAGCGGGCGGTGATTGCGCTGGGCCTGCGGACCATCCAGAACTGGGCGGCCCTCATCGCACTGTCGCGCCTGAACTCCCGGCCTTCGGAGCTGCTGACGATGGTGCTGGTCCGCGCCCGCACCTGCGAGCTGCTGGCCGCGGCGGCGGGCCGGAAGAACCCCGCAGCCTACTTCACCGTCGGCTTGTTCTCGCTGCTGGATGTGATGATGGAGACGCCGATGAACGAACTGCTCGACAAGCTGCCGCTGGCCGAGGAGATCAAGGCGGCCCTGCGCGAGCATGCGGGCGATCTCGGCAGGGCGCTGGACTGCGTGATTTCGATGGAACTCGGCGACGGGAAGGACCTGAAGTTCGACGCGCTGGAACCGTCCCACGCCAATGATTGTTTCCAGCAGGCGATCGAATGGGCGGATGGCCTGCAGCTTCTCACCGCCTGAGCGCCGCCGACGCAAACCTCACGCCGGCCTTCATCACGCCGGCCTTCATCACGCCGGCCTTCATCACGCCGGCCTTCAGTAGACCTCGCGCTGGTAGATCCGCGATGCGGATCCGGGAAACAGGCCGAAGGCGGCGATCGCCGATGGCCCTGTCAAGGTGCCCGTCGCGGCGTTCCAGGGATACTGCAGCCAGGAGGACGGCGTTGCGGTGATGGTGAGCGCCCCGTTGTTGCCCGATCCCGGGGCAGCGAGGTTGAGGTTGAAGTCCCCGCCCAGGGCAGCGCTGCGATAGCGTGAGCCCATCGCGGCCGCGGCGCTGCAGCCGGCCCCAGAGGCGCCGGGCGAGCCGGAGTCGCGTACGCAGGTCTCCCCGGCCGACAGGTTCGACTGGTAATTGCTGAAGCTGATCGCCGGGGCCACGCTGCACACATCATCGGTGTTGGTGATGAAGCCCGCGCCGCCCGACAGGTAGTACTGCGTGATGAGCGAGACCGGCAGGTCCAGGAGCTCCGAGCCTACGGCGTTTCGCATCGCCAGGCGTCCATAGCGCTGCGTCGCGCCCGTGCTGAAGGCGATGCCGGTGCCGCTGCCAAAGCTCACCGGGTTCGCCGCGCTCACGGTATCCAGGTCGATCACGTTGATCGACAGGGCGATGTTGGCGTTGAAGGGCGCCACGACGCTGCCGCGGCTGTAGGTGAGGCCTGAGCCCGCGCTGAAGGTGAGCGTGCCCACACCGGCCCCCTGGTCCACGATGGCGGGGTCTGCGCTGGCGGCGGGGAGCCCCGAGGTGTCGAGCGCGGGACTGGCCGGCGTGGGCGTGTAGCTGCGCCCGGTGAGCGAGGCATTGGTGAGGCGGAACAGCGAGCCGGTGTAGTTCTGGGTGGTGCTGCCGGAGGCGGACTTCGCGGTCACCGTGATCACCGGGGCCACGGTGTAGGTGAAGGGCTGGCCCACATAGCCGAACCCGCCCGCGCTGCAGGCCGTGCCGAAGATGGGCGTGTTGAGACTGACCGCAAGACTGGCGGGCACGAATCGCCCGACGTTGCCGGTCTGGGTGCCGTTGACCGCACCCGAGCCCAGGTAACTCGACACCGTCGGCGTGATGCGCACGATGCCCGCTTCCGGCCAGGCAAAGGCCGTACCCGTGGCCGCGCCACTCGAGTAGCTCCCGAAGCTGCCGCTGATGGCCGGGTTCTGGCCACTGGCGGGAAGCACCAGCGCAGGGCTGAGCACGACCGTGGCCGGCGTGCTCTCGCGGCCGAAATTGGGCGTGGCATTGCCCTGTGCATTGCTCGCGGTGACGGTGGCGGTGAAGGCCTGCCCTGCCCCGATGAACACCGTGCCGCTGGCGGTGGAGGCGCCGGGGTTCGCGAAAGCGTCGGAGCTGCGCTTGATGTTCGACAGGGTGAGCGTGTAGGGCTGTACCACGAAGCTGCCGCTGCCCGTCATGGTGTTGCCCGAGGCCGCTCCGCTGCCCAGCGGGATGTTGTAGCGCGCCGCCAGGGTCACCTGACCCACATCGGTATAGTTCAGCTGGATCGGCGCCTCGGCGTTCGCCGTGCTGAACTTCAGCGCGACGTTGGTGTAGCTGGTGATGCCGGTGGCGGGATTCGAGGCAAGGGCGGTGGTGATGCCGTTGTTGGTCACCGTGAACGACTGGCCGGCGATGCAGGTGGTGGGGTTGTTGCACTGGAAGCCCAGTCCCACGGTCACCGTGGCGCCGCTGGGAAAGGCGGTGGTACAGGCGCCCGTGTTGGTGTCGGTGCGCACGGCCTGCAGCGCCAGGATCTGGGTGGAGGCCACGCCCGCCACCTGCGTGCCGATCGTCGTGGCCACGTTGGCGCCATTGGTGAAGCGAAAACCCGGGTTCGTGAAGGTGATGGCGCTGTGTTCGGAGGCCAGTGCCGAGCCCGAGGTGGTGCTGATCGATCCATCCACCACACCGACCGTGAGCGTCTCGGCATAGGTATCACGCAGGTTCAATTGCACGACGCCGGCATCCGTGGCCGTGTAGGTATAGGTCGCGGTTCCCGAGTTGGACGCGCCCGGCGTGAGCGTCCCGGTGCCACTGGCCAGCGACCAGTCCCCATGTCCCGTGCTGGTGCTGAGCGAGATGGTGTCGGTGGTCGACAATGCGGCGTGAGCACTCGTGTGCGCGGTGATGGTCAGCGACAAGGGCTCGCAGGTCAGCGCCGAGCCGCTGGTACTGATGGCATAGTGATCCGGCGCCGAGGTGAGCGGGCGGAACGTCGCGATGGCCGCCGCCCAGCCCTGGAAATTGATCCCGCCCGTCCACGTGATGCTCTGCGTGCCGGCGCTGGCAGCCATCATGCTGGCCGCGTTGCCGGCCGTGTAGTTCAGGTTGTCCACCTGCACCGCCTCGGTGGAATACGCCGCGCTGGGCTTGATCGACCCGAAGTTCTGCGACCACGGGTACAGCACGCCCATCGATGCCACCACGAGTTCATTGCTGGTGGCGGTGGCAGCGGAGGTGGTGACCTTGGCGGTCGCGCTCGTGCCGGTGGCCGTGCGGACCTGGTCCACGGCGCCGAGATTGGCGTATTCGATGGCGACCGCATTGATCTGCGAACTGCTGTAGCCCACGTTCGCCTTCACCGACAGGTTCCCGCTGGTGAACTTGACGGGTGCGGTGAAGATGGCCGCGCCCTCGAACCCCTGGTTGTAGCCCGTCGCTGTCGTCTGTGCGATGGCTGTGTAGGTGTTGCCGGCGGAATCCGAAATGGTGACCGTGGGAGTGTTGTTGCCGTTCCAGGACCAGGTCAGCACCACCAGCGTGTTGCCGACGGTCGGCGCCTTGGCAAAGGAGGACGAGGCCACCGAGGTGCCCGAGCCGGTCTGGAACAGGCCGGTGGACTGCACCTCGACGATCTGCGCGCGCAAGGCCGGGGATCCCAGCAACAGCAACAGCAGCCCGGTGATCGCCTGTCGAAGGAGGTTGCGCAGGATCATGTGGCGTCCGTGAACGTCGCACTGACCACCCGCCGCACGTAGCTGGGCTGGCCATAGACGCCTGCCGTCGATGTCGAGCGGATGATGTAGGAATTGTTCGTCGACGCACCATTGGCGAAGCTGGTGGCGCTACAGGTCACGACCACCGCGAAACCATTGGCGGCGGTTTCGGTGAGATTCAGCGTGGTGCTGGCGACGCAGCTGCCGTTCAACGCACGATAGGCGCCCCACTCCACCCCGGTGCGCGCTGCGGCCAGCGCACGCGCCTGTTGCAGGCCCATGATCACGGCATGCTCCTGTCCGTTCCCCACGCGCACCGCGATGAGCGCGAGCGCACCCAGCACCACGATGAGGAACAGCGCGGGAACCAGCGCAAACCCTCCCGCCTTCGAATCGCTGCGGCGAGCGCGATTCATGGCGCGTTCGCCAGCTGCACTTCGTGCAGCAGTTGCACCGACTCACCGGCGCGGGCGAGCTGCAGCGTGGCCGTCACCAGGGCGTTTCGCTGCGCCGTGCCGTTGGTGAAGGTGAACTGGCAGGCGCCGACATCGGCGGAGATTTTCGAGGCGCTGGCGCCCGCCGCGAGCAGCGAGCCCGCGCCCACGGACTGGGTGGCGCTGATCGCATAGCCTGCGTATCGCATCAACGTGCCGCTGCTGGTGTCGCACAGGTAGGTGACCGGCCCGCCCACGAGGTACACGCGCTTGCCGGGCGATCCATAGGCGAACTTGAAGGCCGGGCTCAGGGTCACGAGGTTCTCGTTCGGTGTCGCGCCCGCGGAGATGCTGATGGTCGTGCCCGCCGGCGTGATGACGTTGCTCATCGAGTACGCATCCGCACCCGGCACGCCGACGTTGTAGATCGCGAGGTAATTCGAACTCGAACTCCACGGCAACGACAGTTGCGTGAACGGCACGGTGGTCGCAAAGGCCCCGTCCGCCGCGGTGAAGTCCAGTTCCTGCGCCGGGTTGGTCAGCGGCCCTGCATCGCGATAGCGGGCCCCATCCACGGTCGAGAGCAGTTCGAGCGCGGTGACCGAGCCGCTGACCGTCACCCGCACGCTGCCGGGCAAGGCGCTGCGCAGGTCGCGGGCCATGAATCGCAGCGCGCTGTCGGCATCGTCGACGAGCTCGGCCCGCCGCGCCTGCGCGCTGTAGGCATTCATGGGGCCGACGATGAACATGGCCATGAACCCGACCACGGCCGCGCTCACCGCGATCGTGACGACCAGCTCCACCAGGGTGACGCCGCGCTGACGCATCATCAGTAGCTCGTCCGGTAGCCGGTGAGCTTCACGGTCACGTTCGGCGAGCGGGTCACGGTGACGTCCACGCGCCGCGCCGCACTGGCGGGCACGCCGGTCAGGGCGCTGGTCTGCGCGACGCTGACGCTCACGGTGTACGCCGACAGCGCCGCGATGGCATTGCCGAACTGATCCTTCGCGCCGGCATCCACCAGCCCGTCGTACTGATCCACCAGGTCCCAGCTCGCGCGGCCGGTGTTCGGCGGCGTGCCGTTCGGGTCCACCACCCATCGCTGCAGGATTTCATCCAGGTAGGCCTGCGCGACGGAGACGGCCTGCTGCTGCACCATGGAATCGGCGCTGCGGCTCGCCACGGCGGACAGCGCAGCCAGGATGCTGGTGGCGGCGATGGCGATGACGGTGATCGCGACCACCAGCTCGATCAGCGTGACGCCGCGTTGCGGATGACGCGGCATCATTGCACCGTCACGAAGCCGCTGCCGGCATCGATGCCGATGCTGCGCGCGCCGAGGGTGAGCGTGGTGCCGGGACTGGCGCTCAGGCGTCCCTGGGTATCGAACTGGAAGGTGCCGGTGGGCGCGGCGCTGATCCCCGCGGGCGCGCTGCCGGAGATGGCTGCGCCGTCGGGGCCCAGGAGCGCGGTGCTCCAGGTGGTGTCGGCCGTGTTGCAGCTGTTGCCGGCAGCGGCCTGCTGCGCGCCGGCGTAGCCGCCGGCGCTCACCGTGATGCGGGCCGGGCAGCCGGTGATCACCGCCGCCTTCTGGGCGAATCGCAGCGCCGCGGCGAGCTCATCGGCATAGCCGCGCTGCGAGAAGGCCGATTGATCGAACATCCTCGGCCCCAGCGTCGCCGCCAGGATGCCGAGGATGGAGATCACCACGATGACTTCGACCAGCGTGTACCCGGCTCCTCCGGGACACCGCCGGCCATTCCATGCCGGTCGCCTCATGCCAACCTCGTCAGGTCAGGCCGGGTACTCCCGGCCTGGAATCAAGGCCGGGCTGCTTCAGCAGCCCGACGTATCGACCGCGATCGTCGGCGCCGCACCGGCGGAAGCCGCGGGGATGTAGGTCACCAGGCAATTCGCCGGAGTGGTCGCGCCGACCTTGCTCCACTTCGCGGTGCCGGTGGAGACCGGGGCACCCGGCGTGAAGGTGAAATCGGTGGACGAGATCGGGCTCAGCGCATTGGAGATGCCCGTGGCGCCGGCATCCGGATAGCTGTTCACGAGATTCACCGTGTTGCCTTCCATCGGCACCGACGCCGTCGCCGCCGTGGCCATGGCCATGCCGCGCGCCAACGAGGCGGCACTGCGCACGCTGCCGGCGAGGCTGTTGACCGTGGCGGCGCGCGCCTGGGTCTCGAGCGAGATGAAACGGGGAACCGCGAAGGCCGCGAGGATGCCGAGGATGGTGATCACGACCACCAGCTCGATGAGCGTGAAACCACGCGCGAAAGACGTCTTCATTTACGAACTCCACGGCGCGTCAGGCGCCACTGCGATTTGACACATGCGTGCATCTGCACGCTCTCTCCAGACAGGGAATCGGCAGCGTCGCCCGCGGTCTTGAGATTCCCTTCCTGGAGCTGAGACTCATGTCTCACTCGAGGGCGATCCTCAACCGACGTGCCCGACCTTGCCGATCATGTTCCACATCGGCAGGAACACGCCCAGGGCCAGGATCAGCACCATGGCGCCCACGCCGATGATCAGGATGGGCTCGATGAGCTGGGTGAGGTTGCGCAGGCGGTAATCCACCTCGCGCTGGTAGAAGCCGGAGACCTCCTCCAGCAGGTGGGTGAGTTCGCCCGTCTCCTCGCCCACGGCGATCATCTGCAGGACCAGGGGCGGGAAGATGCCGACGCCGCCGGCGGCGCGGCTCAGCGTATCGCCCCGCTCCACCGCATCGCGCAGGCGCAACAGCCGGTCAGCCAGGTATGCGTTGCCCGCCGAGCGCGCCAGGAGCGTGAGCGCCTGGATCATCGGCAGCCCCGCATCCAGCGAGATCGCCAGCGAGCGCATCACGCGCGACAGCACCGCCTGGTGCAGCAGCTCGCCCAGCACCGGCAGCCGCAGCTTGAAGTGGTCCCAGCGGTAGCGGCCTTCCTCGGTCGCCGCCCAGCGCCGGAACAGGATGATCCCCACGATCAGGGCGGCGATCAGCTCGAGGCCGTGGTGACGGGCGAATTCCGAGGTGCCCATGATGATGCGGGTGGGCATCGGGATGTCGTTGCCGAGCACGCGGAACAGCGGTGCGAACTTCGGGATGACGAACACCGTGATGACCGCGACGGCGAGTCCGATCACCCCCATCACGATCAGCGGATAGCGCAGTGCCGCCTTGACGCGGTCCTGCACGTCCTGATCCTGGCCGAGGTACTCGGACAGGCGAAGGAAGGAATTGTCGAGCGTGCCGGTGGACTCGCCCACGCGCACCATGCTGATGAACAGCGGCGGGAACACGTCCGGGTGCCGCGCGAGGGAGGTGGCGAAGTCGCGCCCGGATTCCAGGCTCTGCAGGACATCGTGCAGCGCGTCGCGAAGCTGCACGTTGTGGGTGGACTGGGCCAGCCCTTTCAGTCCCCGCAGCAGCGGCAGCCCCGCCTTGGTGATCGAGTACATCTGCCGGGAGAACAGCACCAGGTCGACCACGGTGACGCGACGCGCGCGCAGCTTCTGCCAGACTTCCGACAGCTCGACACTCGAGCCATCGTCATCGGAGATCTCGAGCGGCGTGATGCCGAGGTTCAGCAGGCGCGCCGCCACCGCCTCGATGTTGTCGGCGTCGAGCCGGCCGGTGATCAGATCACCCCGTCCCGATCGCCCGCGGTAGCGGAAGTTCGACATGCCTCAAGCCTGCTGCGCGAGCAGCCGGTCGACGCTCTCGGCCGGCATCGGGCCATCATCGGCGTCGAGGATTTCCTCCAGACCACTGCCCACCGCCATGGCCTCGGTGAGCGAGGTCACCCCGGCGAGCGCCAGGTCGATGGCGCCCTGCGCCAGCGGCACGTACCCGGCCTTTGCGCGCGCGGCCCGCGAAAAAGCCTCGAGGTCTCCCTGACGAATCGAGTCCGCCAGCGTGCGGTCGATCTCCAGCAATTCGTACACGGCCACGCGGCCGCGATAACCCGACAGGTTGCAGTAGGTGCAACCGGCGCCGGTCTTGAATCCCTGGCGCTCGGGCACGAGGTTCGGTCGGCAGCTCGCCAGCCAGGCCAGTTCGTTCGGCGTGGGCTGGGCGGGCTGCGCGCAGTCGGTGCACACCCGCCGCACCAGCCGCTGCGCCAGCACGCCGTGGACGGCGGCCGCGATCATGTAGCCGGGAGCGCCCATGTCAAGCAGCCGGTTGACCGTGGCGATGGCATTGATGGTATGCAGCGTGGAGAACACCGTGTGGCCGGTCATCGCCCCACGCATCGCGATCTCCACGGTCTCGCGATCACGGATCTCGCCGACCAGGATGATGTCCGGGTCCTGGCGCAACGCCGTGCGCAGCACCCGCGCGAAATCCAGGCCGATCTTCGCCTGCACCTGCACCTGCGTGATGCGCTCGAGCCGGTACTCGACCGGATCCTCGGCGGTGATCACCTTCACGCCGGGGCGGTTGATGTGGTTGAGCGCGGCGTAGAGCGTCGTGGTCTTGCCGCTGCCGGTGGGACCCGTGACCAGCACCATGCCGGCGCTGCGCTCGATCATGCGCCGGAAGCGCTCCTCGGACTGTGCCGGCATGCCGAGCTGCTCCAGGCTCAGCTTGGCCGAGGACTGGTTCAGCAGGCGCATCACCACGGACTCGCCATGCGTCGTGGGCATGGTGGCCAGGCGCACATCGACGCCGGCCTCGCGCACCCGCACCGAGAAGCGGCCATCCTGCGGCAGCCGCTTCTCCGCGATGTCCAGGCCGCACATGAGCTTCAGGCGCGTGACCAGCGCGCCCGCCACGCGCTTGCCCTCGATCACCTGTTCCTGCAGCACACCGTCCACGCGCAGCCGGATCCGCAGCTTGTCCTCGCCGGGCTCGATGTGGATGTCGGAGGCACGCGCCTGCACGGCATCCTGGAACATGGTCTGCAGGAGGCGCAGCACCGGCGCATCGGGCGACCCCTCGTCCGCCGTCAGGCTCTCGAGGTCGACATCGCCGTCCTTGAGCTCATCGCGAACGGCCTCCGCCAGCGAGGCGATCTCGTCGGTCTGGCGGTAGACCAGGTCGACGGTGCGCAGGAATTCCGCCTCGCCCACCAGCGCAAGGCGCAGCGGCTGCTTCAGGCGCGCCTGCAGTTCATCGTAGGCGTGCAAGTCGGAGGGGTCCGCCATGCCCACCAGCAGGCCGCGCGGGTCCTGCTGCAGTACGAGCGCGCGATAGCGGCGCGCGAGCGGTTCGGGCAGGAGCTTGACCGCCTCCCGGTCGATGCGCACCTGCTTCAGGTCGACGAAGGGCACCTGCAGGTGGCGCGCGAGGAACTCGTGCAGCGAGCCTTCGGTGAGGAAGCCCAGGTCCGCGAGCACGCGGCCGAGCTTCCTGCCGGTGCGCTTCTGCTCGGCCAGCGCCTGGGTGAGCTGTTCCTCGGTGATGACGTTCTGCTGGACCAGCAGTTCGCCGAGGCGGACCTTGCGTCGGATGCTCATGATGCGCTCAGCGCACGCCGCTCGCGGCCTTGGGGTCGATGGCGGTGGCGCGGTCCACGGGCTCCGCCGCGAGCGTGCGCCACTGTGCATCGTCCTCGACGACCACGGGGCGCAGCAGGATGACGAGCTCGGTGCGGACTTCGCGCCGGCGCTGGCTCTTGAAGAGGTTGCCCACGCCGGGGATGTCCCCCAGCAGGGGCGTGCGGTAGTCCTGGTAGGTGCGCGAGGTGCGCATCAGGCCGCCGATGACGATGAGCTGGCCGCTGCCGGCCTTCACCACGCTGTCGGACTCGCGCACCTGGCTGAAGGCCAGCGGCAGCGCATCGGTGACGCCGGCCACGGTGAGCTGCTTCACCTTCTCGCTGACATCGCTCACGGTGGGGTGGATGTGCATGATCACCTCGCCGTCGGCGCCGATCTGCGGCGTCACATCCAGCGCGATACCGCTGAAGAAGGGCGCGAGATCGACATCGCGATTGGTGGCCGAGGCCGTTCCCACCACGGTGTTGCTCGAGACGCCGGTGACGAAGTACTCGTCCGATCCCGCCTTGATCACCGCCTTCTGGTTGTTCAGCGTGGACACCCGCGGGCTCGACAGGACGCGGGTCTTGCCCTGGGTGCTGAGCAGCTCGATGAAGGCGTTGAAGTCCGCCGCCTTGACGGCCATGGTGAACGCCCCGCCCAGCGTGTTGGTGACGGTATTGCCGAGGGCACCGCCCAGGGTCACGGCCTTGCTGGGCTGGTTGAACATGTCCGAGCTGCCGAAGCCGTTCTGCGGCCCCGTCTGTCCACCACCGAACAGGCTCGCGCCGTCGTGGCCGATCAGGTTCCAGTTGATGCCGGCCTGGAAGCCATCCGACAGCTCGACCTCGAGGATCTTGGTCTCGAGGATCACCTGCCGGGTGGCGATGCTCTGGATCTGCTTCAGGTACTGATCGACGTCGCGCAGCTCGCGGGGCGTTGCGCGCACGGCGATGACGCCCGACTGCGCATTGACGATGATGGCGCGGCCGCCCTCGCCCGGCACGAGCGCGTGCAGGCTGTCCTCCAGCTCGTGCCAGAAATCCGACGAGGTGCGGGTCGAGATGCTGGTACCGGTGATCTCGCGCACGCGGTCACCGTTCTGCCCGTTGGCGGCGCGGCCGGAGAACACCTCGCCCGGCGGCTCGCTCAGGCCGTTGCTGGATTCACCGCTCCCGTTGTTGCCGCCGGCCTGGCCATTGACGCCATTGGCGCGCGAATTCTGGCCCATCTGGCCCGAGGACACCCGCGTGCGCGAGGTGCCGCGACGCTCGAGGTCGATGTAGTTCACCTGGAACAGCCGCGTCTGCATGGCGGGTGGCGTGATCACGAAGCCGCTGGGCAGCCGCCGGTAGTCGTAGCCATAGGCCTCGCGCACGGCCTCGAGCACCTCGGGCACCGTGACGTTGCGCATGGTCAGGGTGATGCTGCCGCTGACACCCGGTTCGAGCACGATGTTGTAGGGCGTGCCCTCGGCCAGCCCTTCGAAGAAGGGACGCGCGCGCGCGTCGGTGACGGCGACGTCGAAACGCGCGTCCTCGGCGTGCACGGGCGCGGCGAACGCGAGGACCACGAGCCACGGCAGCAGATGCTTGGACAGGTGCATGATCAGGAGGCTCCCTTGCTTTGCGTCGGTGCGACCGCCGGCTTCTTGATGGGGTTCTCGGGTGCGGTGAGCCGCAGCTCGTGCGTCCTGCCGGCACGCTCCCAGCGGACGGCGCCGGCGTCGATGGCGAGGATGCGGCCGCCGCCCACGCTGTCACCAGCGCGGTGCCAGCGGCCATCGACCAGCGCGCGACGCGACGCGGGCGAGCCTTCGCCGTCGAGCCGTGACAGGATCGCGCTGACCACGGGCATGGACGGCGCGGCCGCCGCCCGCAGGCGCACGGCCGGCTGCGGCGGTCGCGTCGGATCGCGCAGCGCCGTGGCGCGGGCGCCACCCGCCGCGGCGATGAAGCACATCGTGACCATCAGCATCACGGGCAACGCATGAGCCCGCGGCATCGAGGCGCGCAGGCGGCGTATCCAGGGATTGGCGGCTTGCGGGTTCATACGGTGAGCCACTCCCGGGACAGGCTGAGCGCGCCGACCACGATGCGCACGCGGTTGCGCGGATATTCGCGGGCCTCGAGCTCGACTCGCTCCCAGTGCACCTGGTAGGGCAATCGTTCCAGCGCATGCAGGTAGGCCACGATCGAGGCATAGTCACCTTCGACGACGAGCTCGACGGGATGCACGAAGGGCCCGGGGTCGGCGCGATGATCCGCAGGCTCAGCGGCATTCGCTGCCGGTGTTACCGCGGCGGCCGCACCCGCGCCGGCGGCATTCGCGCCGGGGGCGCGCTCCGGATGCGAGAGGCTCCGGGGCGGCAGGTTCGACAGGCTCACCAGGGACAGGCCTTGCTGCGCCTTCAGCATCTCGCGCAGCAGGTCGGTCATTTTCGCCGGCGACACGTAGCCCTTGGCGATGCCCGACAGCTGCTGGTTGAGTTCCTCGAGCCGGCGCTGCAGCACCTTGTTGCGCACGGCGGCCGCCACGGCCGGGTCCTGCACGATGGCATCCCCGGCGCGGTCCACGGCCAGGATCTTCTGCCGGGCGCCATCGAGGCGCTGCTGCGCCAGGCGTGTGCGGGCGGCGATCGGGTCCATGACCAGCACCTGCCACAGGCAGTAGATCAGCACGACGCCGATGGCGAAGATCAGGCCCCGCTCGCGCAGCGAGCGCTGGTCGAGGCGCTCGACCATCGGCTTGACGCGGGCATTGAGCGTACCGAGCGCCATCATGGCCGATGCTCCTCGCGGGGGAAGTCCAGTCCCGGGGCCGCCACCTCGAAGATCGCCACGGCCGGTGCGTCCTCCGCGGCGGCGCGCTGCATCGAGAGACGATCCAGGCGCACGCCGCGGAAAGCTGGCCCGGCCGACAGCGCCGCGAGGTAGGCGGGCACCAGATGCGTGTCCGTCGTCGCGCCCTGGAAGGCGAGCTGGCCATCACCGGCCGCGAGCAGGATGCGGCGCAGCCACAGCCCTTCCGCCTGCGCCTGCGCAAGCGCCTCCATGCGGGCGGCGAAGCCGCTGTGCGCATCGACGGCGCCCTGCTTCACCACGTCCAGCGCGCGTTCGCGTTCGGCGATCTCCGCGGCCAGGCGCCTGGCGTCGGCCTCGAGTTCGGCGATGCTGCGGGCCGGCCGCAGCGAGTCGTTCGCCCGCTGCGCCATCGCGAGTTCCGCCGTCTGCTGCTGCTCGAGCGCACTGAGCGAGCGCTCCAGGCGGATGTTTCGCCAGCCGGCGTACGCGGCCAGCGAACCCAGGCTCACCATCAGCGCGGCCAGGGCGATGCCGATGGCGCGCGCCGAGAACAGGTGCTTCTGGGCGCCCATGATCGGTTGATAGAGATTGACCTGCTGTTCCATGGCGTTCACCGCTACAAGGAGCGATGCTCCCGGCGCAGGGCGGCGCCCACGGCCAGCAGGCAGGCCGACTGTTCCTCCGGCTCGATGGGCCGGGCACAGGGCAGCAGCTCGTTCAGGTCGAGCACGCCGACCTCGAAGCTGCTCTCCTGGCTGAGATCGGCCGCCAGCGTCTGCGCGCGCGGGCCGGCGGGCGCGAGCGTGATGCGCGTGATCGGCGGCTGGTCGAAATGACGTTCGTAGTAGTCGAGCGAGCGCTGCAGTTCGAGCATCACGCTCTCACCGTTCACGCGTCCGCCGGCACCCGCCTCCAGCGCGGCATTGAGGCTCTGCTGCAGGCTCATCTGCCGCGCGAAATAGAACGTGGCGCCGCGGACCAGGACGACACTGGCCGAGGACTCGCCCAGGTGCAGCATCGCGACGCCCGCATTGGCGGCCGGCAGGAGACCGGCCAGGTTGCGCAGGCACAGTTCGGGCACGTCGATCACATCGAAGCCACCGAGCGATGCCAGTGCGGCGGAATGCTGATCGATCGCCGCGCGGCGCGCCGCGACGGCGTACAGCATGCGGCCCTGGCTGCCACGGCTCTGCGGCGGAATGTCGAAGACGTCGATCACCGCGTCCTCGACGCGGAAATCGATGCTGTCGCGCAGCCGCCAGCGCATCGCGGCGCGCAGTTCAGCCGGCGGTACGTCGGGGGATTCCACCAGCGCAAGCTGGTAGTCCTGGGCGCGCAGCACGCCGCTGACGGGCATCGGCGGCAGGCCGAGCTCCCGAAGTGCCGCGGTCATGGCCTCGGCGCGCTCACGCGCCGGCACGGGGACGGATTCACATCGCTCCAGGCGGGGGGTGCCGTCGGTGTCGCGCCGCACCACGGCCACGGCGAGGCGATCCTCACCGAGTGCGATGCCGATGCGGCCCTTGGCCGCCGCGTGACGTTTGAGCAATCCGAGCACACAACCTCCATGCTGAAGCGGCCGTGTCTTTCGGCCCGCCATTCGGTGGAGGTATCGGTGAACGGGAATCGATCTTTAACTTAGCGCGTCGGATGCGGGAGCGGCGCACGCATCGACCGGTGAGAGTGTGAGCATCATCACGAATCGAGGCCGGCCGATCTCCCGGCGGGCGGCGCGCGGACCCGCTAGTTCAGGGTTGCCAGCCAGGAGATGAGATCGGCGCGCGCGGCAGGATCTGCAACGCCGGAGAACGGCATGACGTTGCCGGGAACCAGCCCTTGCGGATCGGTGAGATACCGGTCGAGGAGCGATGCGTCCCAACTGAAGCTGGCCGCCCGCATGCCGCGGCTGTAGCGAAAACCCGGGAAGCTGCCGGCGCGCCGGCCGAGGATGCCCTTGAGGCTGGGGCCCACGCCATTGCTGCCGTCGGTCGAATGGCAGACGGCGCAGGGTTCGAAGGCAGGCGGAGGCGGCGTGGCTGCCGCGGCGAACACCGGCCACACCGGCAGCAGCAGGCACAGGACACATCGCCACCAGGTTCCATGGCTCATCCCAGCATCCTCGGCCGGCGCACGTAGTCGACGAGGTCATCCCCCAAGCGCAGCGCCAGCGCGGCCAGCGGTCCTGTCGGGTTGAATCCCGAGTTGTGCGGGTACACCGAGGCACCCACCACGAACAGGTTCGCCGCATCCCAGTGCTGCAGGTGAGGCGAGACCACGCTGTGACCGGGATCATCGCCCATCGGTGTTCCGCCGGTGAGATGGGTGGTCTGGTAGATGCGCGTGTCGAACGGCGGCTTCAAACCCTGCCCGCCACTCAGGTGATCGGGCTGCATCGCACGGGCGATGGCGGTGACCTTCTGCGTGACCCACTCGGACATGCGCACTTCGTTTTCGCGGAAATCGAAGGTGAGCCGCAGCAGCGGCTGCCCGAAGGCGTCGGTGTAATGGGGCTCGAGGTCGAAGAAGTTCTCGCGGTGTGGATAGCAACTGCCCTGCACCCATAGCCCGAAGGAATGCGCATACCACTGCGCATTCGCCGCCTTCCAGGCCGTCCCCCAGCGCGGCGTGCCATCGGGGAGCATGCGCGAGGCGATGGGCCTGCCGTTCGAGACGCCCGCCGCGACGCTGCCGCCGCCGAGGAACCCGAGGCCCGCGTGATCGAAGTTGTCGTTGTTGAGATCATCGATGATGGTGCCGGTGCAGCCGCTGGCGAGGAACGGGTTGATCCAGCGATCCTTGAAGAACAGCTCCACGCCCGACAGGGTCTGATAGCACAGATGACTGCCCACGCCACCCTTGCCTGCGCGCGGGTCGTAGGCCGCGCCGATGCGATCCAGCAGCAGCAGGCGCGTGTTGGTCAGCGTGAAGGCGCCCAGCACCACGACATCCGCGGGCTGCTCGTACTCGCGCCCGGTGTTCAGGTCGACGTATCGCACACCCTTGACGCGCTTCGCGGCGGCATCGTACCGGACACCCAGCACCTGCGCGTGCAGCCGGACCTCGAAATGCGCGCGCCGCTCGAGCACGGGATACAGCAGCACCTCGGGTGTTCCCTTCGCCTGCGCCTCGCAGATGAAGCGCTCGCAATGACCGCAGTACTGGCAGGCGCCGAGCCTCTGGCCGTCGGGGTTCACATACGGCGCGGGCGAGTTCGCCCCGGGCTGGATGAACGGGTGATGACCCAGCGAAGTGGCGGCCTCGCCGAACATGAGGCCCGCCTCGATGGCCTGGAGCGGTGCCTGCGGGTACTCGTTCTGCCGCGGCGCCTCGAACGGGTTGCCGCCCGCCTGGCGCTGGCCGCGCAGGTTGCCGGCCTTGCCGGCGATCCCGAACAGCTTCTCGAACAGGTCGTGATACGGCTCCATCTGCGCATAGGTCACACCCCAGTCGGCCAGCGGCATGTCCGCCGGGATGGCGGTGGGACCGTAGCGCTCGACGAGGTGCGAGCGCAGGACGGGGTCGTACTCGGACCATCGCCACGCCTGGCCATTCCAGTGGCTGGCCGCGCCCCCCAGGCCATCGCCCGGCAGGAACGCGGACATCCAGCGGATCGGCCAGGAGGGCTTGGTGCGATCGTGCCGCAGCGAGACCGGCGACACCGACCAGTCCTGCACCAACCCCTGCCGGATGGACCAGCGCAGCTCGTCGCGCTGCGAAGGCAGGCGTGCCGCCGCGGAATTGCGCCGATCCGGGCCGCGTTCCAGCACCAGCGTGTCGATCCCCGCCGCGGTCAACTGACGTGCCACGAGACCGGCGGTCAGACCGCCACCGACGATGACGACGGTGCGTCGCGCCAGCCGCGTCGGCGTCACGAGAAATCCCCGATGGAGCGCGGCGTGGCCGCACCGGGATAGGGCTTGCCGCGATAGCGCACCATGTCCAGGGCATGCGTGGCGGGAAGCCCCGGATAACCCACCAGCTTCCAGAACACCTTGTCGTGATTGCCGCCATACAGCGGGTCCGCGAAGCAGGCCTGCACGAACAACGGATACACCAGCGAGTTGAACCAGTCGGCGAGCGGAATCGTGCCCTGCTGCGGCGGCGCGGATTCGACCAGGTGCAGGAAGGCCTCGCCCTGCGCCGGGTCGAGCTGGTCGAAGGGCTTGCCATGCAGGCGATGGCTTTCGAGATTCGCCGCGCGCAGGCCCTCGAGGAAGTACTGCGCCGGCGTCAACGGAAGCTGGGGCCCCATCTGCGGCGGCCCCTCGTTCCAGGGGCCACGCAGGTAGCGGCCCTTGCCCTGGCCGAAGGGACCTGCGAGCTGGCGGTCGAAGAACACGGCCAGGCCGCAGTCCACGCCGTTGGGCGTGTACGCGTCGGCGGGGCACATGAGGTTCACCAGCGCCTCGACGAACGCCGCCTCCTCGGGGCCGAAGAATTCATATCCCGGGAACGCCGGTGCAGGTTCGACGATCGACGGCGGGTGCGTGCCGGACGTCGCGGGCGCGCCCGGTACGCCCGGTGGGCCGGGTGTGCAGATCCCGATGTCCGCGCCCAGGACGGCCGCGTCCGTTCCTGCCGGCGCTGCGACGCCGCCCGCAACGACCGCCCCCGCCAGCGCGGCCGCCTGGCGCAGGAAGGCGCGGCGTTCGGAAGCCGCCTGCTCTTCATCGTGCATGTCGGCTCCTGATGACTAGGGCGCCTGGCGGCGCGCAGTGACTTCGATCTCGATCTTCATGCGCGGATCCGCAAGACCGGCCGAGATCATCGTGGCCGCGGGACGCGCATTGCCGAACCAGCGGCGCAGCACGGGCCAGCAAGGCTCGAAATCGGTCACCGCCGGCAGGATGTAATGCACGCGCACGACATCATCGATGCTGCTGCCCGCCTGCCGCAGCGCCGCGTCGATGTTGCACAGCGCCTGTTCCGCCTGCGCCACGACGTCCTCGCTGATGCGCATCGAGGCATAGTCGAAGCCGGTGGTGCCGGCGAGGAAGATCCAGTCGCCGTCGACCACGGCCCGCGAGTAACCGATCAGTTCCTCGAAGCTCGAGCCCGAGCCGATGCGTGTGCGGCTCATACGCGTGTGAATTCGGATCGCAACGGTCCCCCCGGTGGCATGCGCTCCCACTATAGCGCGTCCTGCGCGCCCCGGAATCCGTCAGCCTGGCATCAGGGACTGCAACACCTCGGCCGCCGGCCGGTTGCGGCATCCTGTCGTGTTCTGCCCGGCCCACAGCGGCGAGAAATCGCCGCTCCCGCGTGCCTCCGCGCCGGCACGGATCGGGGCGAGCGCCGGCGCCGCACGCGGAAAATGCGGCACATCCGCGCGCAGGCACCCCAGTTCCCTCATCAACCGGTTCACGATGCCACGGGCGGGCCGTCCACTGAACAGGTTGGTGATCGCGGTGTGTTCCGCCGCAGGACTCGCGAGCGCGGCCCGATGCACGGCGCTGGTGGTCGCTTCCGGGCAGAGCAGGAAGCTGGTACCCACCTGCACGCCATCGGCGCCCAGCGCGAGCGCGGCGGCAACGCCACGTTCG
Source organism: Steroidobacteraceae bacterium (assembly GCA_046347195.1). Lineage (GTDB taxonomy): Bacteria > Pseudomonadota > Gammaproteobacteria > Steroidobacterales > Steroidobacteraceae > TMP-86. The sequence continues at coordinate 17,042 of JAXMGQ010000009.1, read as the reverse complement.
TCCGCGATGCCGCCGGCGGCGATCACGGGAACACGCACCGCGGCGCGCACGCGCGGCAACAGCGCGAAGAGTCCCATCTGCAGGTCCTCGGGCCCGGGCAGGAAACTGCCGCGATGACCGCCGGCCTCCAGGCCCTGGGCGATCAGCGCATCGACACCCTGCTCTTCCAGCCAGAGCGCCTCGGCGACCGTGGTGGCGGTGGAGATCACGCGCGCACCGGCCGCGCGAACGCGCGCGAGCAACCCGGGCCGCGGCAGCCCGAAGTGGAAGCTCACCACCGCCGGCCTGCACTCCTCGACGATGCCGGCCATCTCCTCATCGAACGGACGTCGCGCCGCGGCCGGCACGGCGGAGTCCTGCACGCCGAGTTCGGCCGCGAACGGCGCGAGCAGCGAGCGCCACGCCGCCTCGCGCGGCGGATCCGCCGGTGGGTCGGGGTGGCAGAAGAAGTTGAGGTTGCAGGGCTGATCGGTGCCCGTGCGGATCGCCGCGAGTTCCTGGCGCTGCGCATCGGGCGAGAGCATGGCGGCCGGCAGCGAGCCCAGGCCGCCGGCCCGCGACACCGCGATGGCGAGCGCACTGCCTTGCGACCCTGCCATGGGCGCCTGCACGATGGGCAGCGCGATGCCGAACAGCTCGCGGATATCCGGCCGCGAGCCCATGTTCAGACGTTGAACCGGAAATGCATGACATCGCCTTCCCGGACGATGTACTCCTTGCCTTCCAGCCGGAGCTTGCCGGCTTCCTTGGCGCCGGCCTCGCCCTTGCACGCGATGAAATCCTGATAGGCGATGACCTCGGCGCGGATGAAGCCCTTCTCGAAGTCCGTGTGGATCACCCCGGCGGCCTGCGGCGCCGTGGCGCCGGCCCTCACCGTCCAGGCCCGCACTTCCTTGACCCCCGCGGTGAAATAAGTCTGCAGTCCCAGCAGGGCGTAGGCACCCCGGATCACGCGGTTGAGCCCGGGCTCATCGAGCTTCAGTTCCTTGAGGAAATCCGCCCGGTCGGCCTCCTCGAGCTGCGAGATCTCCGCCTCGATGGCGGCACACACCGGCACCACCACCGAGCCTTCCGCCTTCGCGAGCTCACGCACGCGGTCCAGCCGCGGGTTGGCGGTGAATCCATCCTCATCGACGTTGGCGACGTACATCACCGGCTTGTCGGTGAGCAGGTGGAGCTCGCGCAGCAGGAGCTTCTCGTTCGGGTCGAGGGCCAGCGCGCGCACGGGCTTGCCCGCATCGAGCTGCGAACGCACGCGCTCGAGCAGGTCACGCGCGCGCAGCGCCTCCTTGTCGGCCGTCTTGGCGGCCTTGGCGGCCTTCTGCAGCGCCCGCTCCACGCTGTCGAGGTCGGCCAGCGCGAGCTCGGTGTTGATCACCTCGATGTCGCTGGCCGGGTCGATGCGCCCGGCGACGTGCACGATGTCATCGTTCTCGAAGCAGCGCACCACGTGCGCGATGGCATCGACCTCGCGGATGTGGGCCAGGAACTTGTTGCCCAGGCCCTCGCCCTTCGATGCGCCGGCCACGAGCCCCGCGATGTCGACGAACTCCACGGTGGTGGGCAGGATGCGTTCCGGGCGCACGATGTCGGCCAGCGCCTGCAGGCGCGGATCGGGCACGGGCACGACACCCACGTTCGGGTCGATGGTGCAGAACGGATAGTTCTCGGCCGCGATCTGCGCCCGCGTCAGGGCATTGAACAGCGTCGACTTGCCGACGTTCGGCAACCCGACGATTCCACAGCGGATGGGCATCAGCTCCGCCCTCCCCGGCTGTGCAGCCGGGTCATGGCGCGCTCCGCGCCCTGTTCGAGCAGCAGGGGCAGGCAGTCGGCCGCATAGGCCACGGTTTCCAGGATCATGTCTTCCTCGATGCGGGGGGCGCGGCTGAGCACGTAATCGAGCACCTCGGCCTTGTTGCCGGGATGGCCGATGCCGATGCGCAGCCGCCAGAAATCCTCGCCGATGTGCGTCAGGCAGTCGCGCAGGCCGTTGTGGCCGCCGTGGCCGCCGCCGTGCTTGAGCCGCACCGTGCCCACCTGCAGGTCGAGCTCGTCATGGGCCACCAGGATCTGCGCGGCGGGGATCTTGAAGAAATCGGACAGCTGGCGGATCGACACACCGCTGCGGTTCATGTACGTGGTGGGTTTCAGCAGCAGGAGTTCCTGGCCCGCCACGCTGATGCGGGCGGTTTCACCGGAGTACTTGCGGTAGTCGCGAAACTCCCCGCCATGGCGCTGTGCGAGCAGGTCCACGAACCAGAAGCCCGCATTGTGGCGCGTCAGCTGATGCTCGGGCCCGGGATTGCCGAGCCCGGCGATGATGCGCAGGGGCAGACCGCTCGAGTTCATGACGCCTCCACCGCAAGCGACGAGGGCCGCCCACGGGAGCGGCCCTCGTACGACGCACGGCTTTCGAGCTTACTTCTTCGCGTCCTTCTTCGCAGGCTCGGCCTTCTTCGCCTCGTCCTTCTTGGCAGGCTCCGCCTTCTTCGCCGCATCCGCGCCGGCCGCTGCCGCCGGAGCTGCTGCCGCGCCTTCCGCGGGCGCCGCACCTTCTGCCGCCGCCGCAGTGGGCTCGGGCTCCTCGGCACGCGGGCTGTGGATGGCGACCACCACCGCATCCCCCTTGGCGAGATCCAGCAACTGCACGGTATCGGGCAGCTTGAGCTGCGAGAGATGGATGCTCTGGTTCAGATGGAGCCCGGAGATGTCGACCTCGATGAACTCGGGCAGGTCACGCGGCAGGCACGTGACCTCGAGCTCGGAGCGCATGTGCGAGACGATGCCACCCTGCGACTTCACGCCCGGCGCGATGGCCTCGCCCTTGAAGTGCAGCGGGATGTTGATGCGGATCTTCTCGTTCTCCTCCACCCGCTGGAAGTCGATGTGCAGCACCGCGTTCTTGAACGGATGGCGCTGGATGTCCTTGAGGATGGCCGCCTGGCGCTCCTCGCCGACCTTCAGGCTGATGATCGTGGAGTAGAACCGCTCGTTCTCCAGCATCAGCATGAGCTTCTGGTGATTGAGCGTGAGGGCGCGCGCATCGCGGTGCCCGCCGTAGAGGATCGCCGGGACCTTTCCCGCGTGACGCAGGCGGCGGCTCGCACCCTTGCCTTGGCGTTCGCGGAACTCGGCATCGAGTTCAAAAGCAGTTTTCATGGACATCTCCAAAGTAAGAAAAGAACCCGGACTGCGCGCGAATCGCGACCAACCGCGCGCCTTCCTTCCATCGACTTCAATCCAGTCACGAAAAGCCCGCCCTAGTCGATGTAGAGCGAGCTCACCGATTCCTCATCGCTGATGCGGCGCACGGTCTCGGCCAGCAGGCCCGCGACGCTGAGCTGGCGGATCTTGCTGCAGGCCCTGCCGCCTTCCGACAAGGGGATGGTGTCGGTCACCACCAGCTCATCGAGCACCGACTGGTTGATTCGCTCGATCGCCTTGCCCGACAGCACCGGATGGGTGATGTAGGCCACCACCTTGATCGCACCCTCGTCCTTCAGCGCCTGCGCCGCCTGGCACAAGGTGCCCGCGGTGTCGACCATGTCATCGATGAGCACGCAGGACTTGCCCGACACCTCGCCGATGATGTTCATCACCTTCGACTCGTTCGGCCGCGGCCGGCGCTTGTCGATGATGGCAAGGTCAGCATCGTCCAGCCGCTTCGCCAGCGCTCGTGCGCGCACCACGCCACCCACGTCGGGTGACACCACGATCATGTTCGGGTACTTCTGCTTCCACGCATCGCCCAGCAGCACGGGCGAGGCGTACACGTTATCCACCGGGATGTCGAAGAACCCCTGGATCTGGTCCGCATGCAGGTCCACGGTCAGCAGCCGGTCGACGCCGGCGCTCGCGATCATGTTCGCCACCAGCTTCGCGGTGATGGCGACGCGCGTCGCGCGCGGCCGCCGATCCTGGCGCGCATAGCCGAAGTAAGGCATCACCGCCGTGATGCGCGCGGCCGAGGCGCGCCGGCACGCATCGGTCATCACCAGGAGCTCCATGAGGTTGTCGTTGGCTGGTGGACTGGTGGGCTGCACGATGAACACATCGCGACCGCGCACGTTCTCCATGAGCTCGGCGTTCACCTCGCCGTCGCTGAACCGCCCGACATGCGCGCGGCCCATCGGCACCCTCAGGTGACGGGTGATTTCCTGCGCCAGCGCCGGATTCGCGTTGCCCGCGAACACCGCCATGGAGGAGCGATCGAATTCATTTCCGCGCGTCATTGTCCCACCCGGTGTCTGCTGTAGCGAAACTGGCTGGGGTGGAAGGATTCGAACCTCCGAATGGCGGGATCAAAACCCGCTGCCTTACCGCTTGGCGACACCCCAACACTCCCAACCTTCAAGCCTGATCGCCTCGCGCCTGCAACTGGGTCAGCAACGGGGACTCGTTCAGTCCCCGGGCGATGAACCCGGTCCACCCGAGCGGCAGCTGCTGCAGGATGGTTTCGCCTGCCGCGGCCTCCGGCAGCGCCAGGAACACGCAGGCGCCGGTGCCGGTCAGACGAGGCTCACCGAACCGCGACAGCCAATCCAGGGCGCTCGCCACAGGCGGAAACCGACTGCGCACCGTCGCGGTGCAGTCATTGTGCCCACCTGTCTCAAGGAAGCCGCGAATTGTGATCGGCGGCGTATTCCTTGTCAATTCAGGGGCAGTGAACACCTCGGCGGTGCTGACGGCGCAATTCGGATTGATAATCAGGTAGTTATGTTCGACCGGCCGGTCGCTGCCGGTGAGCACGGTGAGCCTGTCTCCCACCCCTTCGGCGAAGGCGGCGCGGCCTTCCAGGAAGACGGGCACATCGGCGCCCAGGGACAGGCCCAGTTCGGCCAGGCGAGGGCCTTCGAGCCGCGTGTTCCAGAGTCGATCGAGCACCCGCAGCACGGTGGCGGCGTCCGAGCTGCCGCCGCCCAGCCCTCCACCGTGGGGGATACGCTTGTGGACGAGGAGATCGACCCCGAGGGCGCTGCGAGCGCTCCGCTGCAACAGGCGGGCGGCACGCATCGCGAGATCGGACTCCGGCTCGATGTCGAGTCCTCCCAGGCGACGGACCTGGCCGTCGGTGCGCACGCGCAGGTCGATGAGGTCACAGCGATCCAGGAACTGGAAGCAGGTCTGCAGCTCGTGGTACCCATCGGGGCGGCGCCCCAGCACGTGCAGGAACAGGTTGAGCTTCGCGGGGGCAAGCCAGCGGGTGAATCCTTCCGCCAGCTCAAGGTCGCTCACCGCGGCGCGGTCCAGCGGTCCACCGCCACCCGCACCCTGACCGCCTCGTGCCGCAAGGTCAGGCGCCGCGGCAGCACGTCGGCTCCGACGCGCATGTACTCGGTGTAGTCGATCTCCCAGCCATCCTGGCCGATGTGCGCGGCGCGCTCCTGCGCATTGCGCGTGAGGTCGAAGGACGACCCGGGCGCGGGAACGCCGAGCAGCCAGTAGCGCAGGCGGGCAAAGGGGGGCGAGAAACCCAGTCGCTGCTCGAGCAGGTCCGCCGGTGGCGGCGATGCGGCGCCGTCGGCCGGCGCATCGATCGTGAGGCCCGAGGGCCCCAGGCTCAGGGCCAGCGCACCCGCGCCCAGCGGACCGGACAGCCGCACGTGTGCAAGTTCGCCGGCCTGCTGCCAGTTCAGGTTGGCCTGCCAGCCCTGGCTTCCCACCGCGCCCGCCGCACGGCCGGCAAGGTCCCAGGCCTGCGCGGACTGGAGCTGTTGCAGCCGCTGCGGCCAGGCATCGGGGGCCGCCGGCGGCGGCCTGGCCGCACAACCCGCGAGCAGCAGTGCCGCGGCGATGAGCGAACCGATCGCACGCGTCGTGCGCACCTCAACGGCCCCCGGTGAGGCGCGCTACGGTGGACCTGAGCACCCGATCCCGCGGGTCGTCCAGGCTCGCCTGCTCCCAGACCCGATGCGCCTCCTCGTGCTGGTCCAGCGCCCACAGCACCTCACCCAGGTGTGCGCCGGTCTCCGCGCCCCGGTCCACCGCAAATGCGGCCACCAGGTGCGGCAACGCCTCGCGAGCCTGTCCCTGCCGGTACAGGACCCAGCCCAGGCTGTCGCGGATGGCGGCGCTCTGCGGCGCCTGCAGCAGCGCCGCCTCGATGAGCCGGCGTGCACGCGGCAATTGCTGCGCGTGATCGGCCAGCGTGTAGCCCAGCGCATTCATCGCGGTGGGATCGCCGGGACGCCGCCGCTCCAGCGTGCCGAGTTCGCGCAGCGCCGCGCGAAGATCATCGCTGCGCTCGAGCATCTCGGCGCGCTTCAGATGCAGCTCGAAGTTGTCCGGGTAACGCACGAGTGCGGCTTCCACCAGCGCCAGCGCGCGGCGCGCCTCCTCGTCATCGGCATGGATCTGCGCGCGCGCCGCGATGATCTGCGGCGCGCGCGAGGGCGCATCGAGCAGCAATCCGTCGAGCAGCCTGTCCGAATCGGGCACCGAGCCGCCGCGACGCAGGATCGCGGCCGCGTGCAGCATCGCCGCCAGCACGTTGTCGCCCTCCTCGACCCGTGCGTACAGTCGCAGCGCGGTCTCGTCATCGCCGCGCCGCTCGGCGATGCGGCCCAGGAAGTAGAACGCATCGGAAGGGTAATGGCCTTGCTTCACGAGGCGCTCGAAGCACGTGGCGGCCGCCTCGAGATCCCCGCGCTGCAGTTGCAGGCGGCCCATGAGCCGCAGCGCGTCCGCGCCACGTTCGGGCGAATCGAGCAGGCCTTCCAGTTCCGCCTGCGCAGCCGGCGTCCGGTCGAGCAGGATCAGCAGGCTCGCGTGCTGCAACCGGTCCGCCGCTTCGCCCTTCGCCGCGAGATCGTTCGCGAGCGCGAGCGCCTCGTGCTGCTGGCCGCTCGCGCCCAGCGCGCGGGCCAGGGCCCAGCCGGTTTCCGCCGCCGGCGCGAGCTGCCAGCTTCGCCGCAGGTTCGCAACGGCCGATGCGTCATCATCGGCCGCCGCCTGTGCGAGGCCGCGCATGCGCAGCGCCGGCGCCGAGGCCGGATAGGGCGCAGCCAGCAGGTCCGCCACGCGACGCGCCGCATAGGCATCCTCGGCCTCCGACAGCAGCTCCGAAAGTCGCGCGAAGCCGGCGTCCTCCGCCTTCGCCTGCAGCGACAGCAGGCGGGTGAAATGGCGGCTGGAGAGGGCGATCTCGTACAGGTCCAGGGCGGCGCGACCCGCGAATTCGTGCGCGCGCGCCTCCGCCGGTGCCAGCGTGCTCCAGCGCTCCGCCGCCGCGAGCGCCTGCCGGGGTTGCTGCGCTTCGAGCGCGAGCGATGCGGCCCGCTCGAGCAACGCGGGCGAGCCGCTGTGCGCGGCGACCGACGCATACTGGTGTGCGGCGGCGGGGAGATCGTTCCGGGCGGCGGCGATCTCGGCGAGGAGCACTGCGGCGAGATCCGGCTGTGTCGGCGGCGCGGCGCGCGGTGGAGCGCCGGCGCAACCGGCGAGCGCGAGCGATGCGGTGCACATCGCGATTCGTGCGAAGATAGGCGCCGGGAACACGGTCGTACAATGCCATTTCGCATCCTCGGCATCAATCACAGAACCGCGCCTGTCGCGATCCGCGAACAGGTGGCGTTCGACGAGCAGCACCTGCCGCAGGCGCTGCGCGCGCTCACCCGCGAGGCAGGCATCGCCGAGGCGGTGATCCTGTCCACCTGCAACCGCACCGAGGTGTACTGGTCGGGCACGGCGAGCGGCGATGAGCTCATCCGCTGGCTCGGGCAATCCCGCCCCAGCGAGCACGATCTCTCCACCAGCCTCTACCTGCACGAGGAACAGGCGGCGGTGGAGCATGTGTTCCGGGTGGCCTCGGGGCTCGATTCGATGATGCTGGGCGAGTCGCAGATCCTCGGCCAGCTCAAGGATGCGTACCGCGCCGCGCAGGAGGCGGGCAGCACGGGACCTTCGCTCCACAAGCTGTTCCAGGCGAGCTTCTCCACCGCGAAGCGCATCCGCACCGAGACCCGCATCGGCGCGAACGCCGTCTCCATCGCCTCGGCGAGCGTCAGCCTCGCGCGTCGCGTGTTCGCCGACCTGGGCGAGCACACCGCGCTGCTCATCGGCGCGGGCGAGATGATCGCGCTCACCGCCCGGCACATCGCGACGCAGGGAGTGAACCGCCTGCTCATCGCGAACCGCACGCTGGCGCGGGCACAGGAACTCGCCGGCGAGGTGCACGGCGCGGCCGTGCCCCTGTCGGACCTGGGCACGCACCTGCCGCTGGCCGACATCGTCATCAGCTGCACCGCGAGTCCCGTGCCCATCATCACCCAGGACATGGCGCGCAACGCACTGCGCGTGCGGCGGCGGCGCCCGGTGTTCATGGTGGATCTCGCCGTGCCGCGCGACATCGAACCCGACGTCGCGGACCTCGAGGACATCTACCTGTTCACGATCGACGACCTGCAGCAGGTGGTGGCGGAGAACCGGCAGCAACGCGCCTCCGAGGCCGACGCCGCGCATGCGCTGATCGCCGAGGAAGTGGCGCGCTTCCTCGCCGATGCGCGCACCCAGGATGCGGGCCCCGCCATCCGCGCGCTGCGGGCCCAGTCGGACGCGGTGAAGGCTCAGACCCTCGAGCAGGCCCGGCGCCTGCTGGCCAATGGCAAGAGCCCCCAGGAGGTGATGGACTTCCTCGCCAACACCCTCACCAACCGGCTGCTGCACGGCCCGACCCAGGCGCTGCGCGATGCGGCGGAGATCGGCGATGCGCAACTCGGCCAGGTCATCACCCGGCTGCTCGTCAAGGACAGCGGCCTGTAGACGGCCCGGCCGCCGCGCCCCGCTATAATCTCCCCATGAAGGACAGCATCCGGCGCAAGCTGGAAAAACTCAGCGATCGGTTCGAGGAGGTCGGCCACCTGCTGGCGGACCCGGCGGTGATCTCGCGCCAGTCGCAGTTCCGCGAGCTGTCCATGGAGTACTCGCGGCTGAATCCGCTGGTGGAACGCTACCAGCGCTTCGTGGGACTGGAGCGGGACATCGGCACCGCGCAGGAGCTGGTGGCGGAGGCCGATCCCGCCTCGCGCGAACTCGGCCAGCAGGAACTGGAGGAACTCGCGCCGCGGGTGGCGGCCGAGGAGATCGAGCTGCAGAAGCTGCTCATCCCGAAGGACCCCCACGATGACAGCAACATCTTCCTCGAGGTGCGCGCGGGCACGGGGGGCGATGAGGCGGCGCTGTTCGCCGGTGACCTGTTCCGCATGTACGCGCGCTATGCGCAACTGCGCGGCTGGTCAGTGGAAGTGCTGAGCGAGAGCGCGGGCGAGCACGGCGGATTCAAGGAGATCATCAGCCGCGTGATCGGCCGGGGCGCCTTCTCCGCGCTGAAGTTCGAGTCCGGCACGCACCGCGTGCAGCGGGTGCCCGCCACCGAGGCCCAGGGCCGCATCCACACCTCGGCCTGCACCGTGGCCATCCTGCCGGAACTCGACGAGGTGGAGAGTGTGGAGCTCAACCCGGCGGAGCTGCGCATCGACACCTTCCGCGCCTCCGGCGCCGGCGGGCAGCACGTCAACAAGACCGACTCGGCCATCCGCATCACGCACCTGCCGACGGGCATCGTGGTGGAGTGCCAGGACGAGCGCTCGCAGCACAAGAACCGCTCGCGCGCCCTCTCCCTGCTCAAGTCCCGCCTGCTCGCCGAGCAGCGCGAGAAGCAGGCCAGCGAGCAGGCGCGCTCGCGCAAGCTCCAGGTGGGCTCGGGCGACCGCTCCGAGCGGATCCGCACCTACAACTTCCCGCAGGGCCGCGTGACCGATCACCGCATCAACCTGACGCTGTACCGCATCGATGCGATCATGAATGGCGAGATCCAGGAACTGGTGGACGCGCTGAGCCAGGAGCACCAGGCCGAGGAACTCGCGCAGCAGGTGGAATGATGCGACGCCGCGACCTGATCGCGCGCGCGGCAGCGCAGCTCCTCGCCTGCTCCTCCTCGCCCCGCCTGGATGCAGAGCTCCTGCTGGCGCACGTGCTGGGTCTCGACCGGACCGCGATTCTCACGGGCGATGCGATCGAGGTGGCCCCGCCGGCGGCGCAGTCCTTCGAAGCGCTGCTCGCACGGCGCCGAGCGGGCGAGCCCGTCGCTTACCTCGTCGGCGTGCGGGAGTTCTGGTCGCTTTGCCTGCACGTCACCCCCGCGATGCTGGTGCCGCGGCCCGAGACCGAGGTGCTGGTGGAATTGGCGCTCGCGCGGCTGCCGCGACGGCAGGCATCCCGCGTGCTCGACCTGGGCACCGGGAGCGGCGCCATCGCGCTGGCGATCGCCCGGGAGCGGCCCGACGCACGGGTCTTCGCGACGGATGTCTCGCCCGCCGCCCTCGAGGTGGCGCAGCGCAACGCACGCGAGCATGGCCTGCAAGGGGTGGAATTTCGCCAGGGAGACTGGTTCGGCGCGATCCGCGGTGAGCGCTTCGACCTCATCGCCTGCAATCCGCCGTATGTGGCCGCGGGCGATGCACACCTGCCGGCGTTGGCGGCCGAACCCCGGGGAGCCCTGGTACCGGGGCCCACGGGCCTCGAGGCCCATGAGCGGATCATCCCGGCAGCGCCCGGGCACCTGCGCCCCGGCGGTTGGCTGCTGCTGGAGCACGGGGCGGAACAAGCCGTGGCCGTCCAGAATCTGCTTGAGCGTCATGGTTTCCATGACGTAACCTCGCATCCCGATTACTCAGGCATCCCGCGGGTGACCCTGGGTTCCCTCTCCTCCCACATGCAAGGTCCATCATGATCCGTTTCGAAACCTCGCTCGGCGACATCGACATCGAACTCGACGAGAAAGAAGCACCCATATCGGCGGCGAATTTCCTGAAGTACGTGGAGGACGGCTTCTTCGACGGCACCATCTTCCACCGCGTCATCCCGGGATTCGTCATCCAGGGCGGCGGCTTCACCGAGGACATGTCGCAGAAGCGCACGCAGCCGCCGATCCGCAATGAGGCGGAGAACGGCCTGAAGAACCTGCGCGGCACGCTCTCCATGGCTCGCACCAACGACATCCACAGCGCCACCTCGCAGTTCTTCATCAACCTGAAGGACAATGCCGCGCTCGACCATGGACGCGGCAACTACGGTTATGCGGTGTTCGGCCGCGTCACCGCGGGCCTGGACGTCGTCGATGCGATCGCGAAGGTGCAGACCGGCCGCAAGCGCGGCCACGAGGACGTGCCGCTCGAGGCCGTGACCGTCAAGAGCGCGCGGCGCGTCTGATGCGCGCCCACCGCCTCGCCCGGTGAGCGCGAGACGCGGCGCGCTGCGCCGGGCGGGCCGCTGGCTGCTCGGGCTGGTGCTGCTCTTCCTGCTGTCCAGCGTGCTCGCCGTGCTGTCGCTGCGCTGGCTGGACCCGCCGCTGTCGGCCTTCATGATCGAGGCGAAGGTGGCCTCCTGGTTCGATGACAGCCACGGGTTCCGGCTGGATCATCGCTGGACCGACCTGGCGCGCATCTCGCCGAACCTCGCGCTCGCGGTGGTCGCCTCGGAGGACCAGAAGTTTCCCGAGCATTGGGGTTTCGACGTCGCGGCCATCGAGAAGGCCTACCAGATGAACCAGCACTCGCACCGCATCCACGGCGCGAGCACCATCACCCAGCAGGTGGCGAAGAACCTGTTCCTGTGGCCGGGAAGGAGCTGGGTGCGCAAAGGCCTGGAAAGCTGGTTCACGCTGCTGTCGGAAGCCTTGCTGCCGAAGCGGCGCATCCTCGAGCTGTACCTCAACATCGCCGAATTCGGGCCCGGCGTGTATGGCGCGGAAGCCGCCGCGCAGCGCTACTTCCGCAAGCCGGCCGCCCGGCTGTCACGGGCCGACGCCGCCTTGCTGGCGGCGGTGCTGCCGAATCCGCGTGTGCTGCATGCCGGCGCGCCGTCGTCGTTCCTCGAGCGGCGGCGGTCGTGGATACTCGCGCAGATGCGCGATCTCGGCGGCCCGGAGATGCTGGGCGAGATCGACGCCTATCCGCAGCGTCAGCCGCGCTGAACGGCGCCGGCCAGCCCCAGGCCCAGCACATCCTTCATGATGGGCTCGTACACCGCCGCCTTGAAGATGAGCAGGCGCAGCGCGAGGAAACCGGCCAGGAACAGCAGTGCCGCCACCGGCACGGCGATGGCGCCACCACTCAGCAGCAGCCCCAGCGGCAGGAGAAACCCGGCGAGCACCACCCAGCCGATGAAGCCGGCCGCATATTCCCCGCGCAGCAGCAGCCCCACCGAGAAGGCCCCGCCCGCCGACTTTCGTTGCACCAGCACGAGCCACGCGAGGATCGCAACGGCATCGAGCACCAGCATCACGCGTGCGAAGGCCAGGAGCCGCGCCAGCACCTGGGGTGGAAGCGAGGACGCACCGAGCGCGGCACAGCACAGCGCGCCTGCGGTCAGGCCCAGCGCGAGCCCCAGCACCGGCACCAGCGGATTCGCCCACAGCGCGAAGCTCACCGCATCGGCCATCGCGAATCCCTGGTAGCACAGCACGACCAGCGCGCCGAGCAGTGCGAGGATCCGCAGCACGGCGACCAGGCCCTCGGGAAGGCCCAGATAGGGCGCCAGCAGATAGCCCAGGCCCGCGCCGATCAGCAGCACGAGGCCGAGCAGGCCGCGGCTCACCCAGGAACGATCGGGCCGGATGATGGCGCGCCAGGACTTGCCGGGCACGCCCATGTGCGCGAGGTGGAAGTACGGCTTGAGCGTCGCGACCAGCGCGAGTCCCACCCACATGCCGAGGCGCGATCCCGCGAAGCAGGAGACGGCGAACAGCCCGGCTCCCGTCTCGGCGAAGAAGAAGGCCAGCGCCATGGAGGTGTCCCAGTAGCGCTGGAACCGGAATCCGAGGCGGAAGGAATTGCCGACCGTACCCTGCGTGCTGTTCATGTGCGCCTCCTCAATCCACGTACCAGACCTTGGGCCGGGTCTTCATTTCAGGCATCGGCTGGCGACCGGGCCGCTTCTCCAGGACCTGACGCGGGGCGCTCTTCGGATCGTCGAGGTCGCCGAAGATGCGGGCGTTGGTCGGACAGGTGGAGACGCAGGCCGGCTGCAGCCCGGCATCGACCCGCTCGCTGCAGAAATCACATTTCGCGGCGGCGCCCGGCGAATAGCGGACGTAGCCCTGCTGCTCGAACGGGGTGATCTCGCCGGTGCCGAACAGGCCGCGCTTGAACATGACGTCGGTGAGCATGGTGCGCATGTCGTAGGGACAGGCCACGGCGCAGCTCGAGCAGCCGATGCACTTCGCCTGGTCGATCATCACGATGCCATCCTCGCGCGTATAGGTCGCCCCGCTCGGGCAGACCTTCTCGCAGGGTGTATCCTCGCACTGGTTGCAGAGGGTGGATGTACAGGCGCTTGTTGTCGGGGTACGTGCCGTAGTCGTAGGTCAGCGTGCGCGTGAAGAACACGCCGTCCGGCACCGAGTTCTCCTGCTTGCAGGCCACGACGCACGCGTTGCAGCCGATGCAGGCCTTGAGGTCGAAGACCATGCCCATTCTGGCCATCAGTGCAACTCTCCCTTGCCGCGCGCGTTTTCGATCGAGTCGACGTAGTCGTACACGGTGTCGCCCTGCTTGAGGAAGTCGGGCCAGTCATCGAGCCGTGTGAGCTTCACGCGGCAACTCGTCTCGGGTTGGCCGGAGGCGCCGTCGGTGTTGCGCATGTCGTAGGGCAGCATGTCGTTGTAGTGGCCGCCGGACATCAGCACCGAGCGGTTCTCGCTGCGCGTGCGCGACAGCGAGTTGGACACGCCGAGCGTCTCGTGGTGGATGCCCTCGGTGGTCTTCAGCCGTCCGTAGAGCTTGCCGTACGGCGACTCGACCAGCACGATGTCGCCATCGGCGAGGCCCTTCTTCCGCGCCGTCGCCGTGTTGAGCAGGAGCCCGGTGTGCACCGGATCGCGGTAGGTGATGTCCTTGATCCAGGGATTGGAGAGGCTCTCTCCGAAATTCATCTGGATGTCCTTGAAGGTGATGGCGTACAGGTCGTACTCCGCCGGCTCGAGGTGGATGGGGTCGAGCACGGCCAGCGGCAGGGGCTGGTAGTCCTCGAAGGGCCATTCGTCGCGGAACGGGACCTTGGCGTCCTCGAACTGCGCGCGCAGCCTTTCGCGCTGGATCGGCAGGTCCTCGATGTAGAACAGCAGGCGCATGCCCTCCCACGGCCGGTACCACTTGTCCAGGCGCCGTTCGGTGGAGGAATGCCCGCGTTCCATGTACCACTCGATGGGCTTGTCGTTCCACAGCTTGCCCATGCGCTCGGCAATCTCGCGGTCGGTGTACTTGCGCCCCGGCTCGAGCTTCAGGTGCGGCTTCTGGTTGAAGCCGAGGATCAGGTTGATGACCTCGTTGTACTGGTCCAGCACGCCCAGGCGCTCGGAGATCTCGTAGAAGATCTCCTCCTCGCTCTTGGTGTCGTACAGCGGTGGGGTCGCGGGCTGGCGGAAGCAGATGCCTTCGGTGTAGGGCGGCTCGATCATCGTCGCGTTCCAGGTCTCGAGGTAGTCACTGGAGGGCAGGATGATGTCGGCGAAGTCGGTCATCTCGGTGGGGATCACGTCCACGCACACGATGAAGCGCATCTCGCGGATCCACTGCAGCCACTTGTCGCGCGGACCCTGGATGGCCCACACCGGATTGGAATGGCAGTTGACCAGCACGTCCGGCTTGAACGTGGAGCCGTACTTCTCCGGCTCCAGGTAGGACAGCAGGTTCAGGTGTGGCGCATTCACGCCCACGGGGAAGTAGCCTGCGAGGTGGTATTCGTTGGGCGGCCAGGCGAACGGCGGCATGTGGCCGAGCTGGTGCGGAACGCCCTGCATCTGGCCGCACTCCCCCGGCGTGCAATGGTTGTTGTCCACGCAGCCGTCGGTGATCGTGACGCCGCAGCGACCACCGGGATGGTCGATGTTGCCCACCAGCATGTTGACGAGCTGGAAGGCGTGGTTGGTCATCATGCCGGTCTTGTGGCCCTGCGCGCCGCGGTAGTAGTTGTAGGCGGCGGGCCGGTGCGGCACGGTGCGCCCGTCGGGCAGCTTGATGGTCTCGCCGATGCGCGCCGCCTTCGAGAACTCGCGCGTGATGCGCCGCACAGTCGCCGCGGGGATGGTGGTCACCTTCTCCATGTCCTCAGGGGCAGCCCCGGCGAGGATGTCCTTGTACACCTGGAAGGCCGGCCGGCAGTTCACCCCGTTGACCTGGTAATGCCCCTCGAGCGCGAGGTTCTCGTTCTTCAGCTCGGGATCGTTCCAGCGGCGGGCGCGGTTGGCCGCCTTGTCCCACACCATGATCTGCCGTTCCGCATCGCGCACGAACAGCTCATCGGGTCCGACGAGGTAAGGGGCGTTGGAATCCTTGCGCAGGAAGTCGTAGTCGCACAGCCCTTCGTTCACGAGCACGTGGCTCATGCTCATGGCGAACAGGCGGTCGGTGGCCGGCCTGATCGGAACCCACTCCTCCGCCTTGGCGCCGGCGATCGACATGCGCGGCTCCACGGTCACCACCCTCATGCCGCGCTCGACGCGCGCCTTGGCCACCCAGTGCGACTGCGCCGCCGCGTGCAGGTGCGAGGAGAAGCCGTCCCCGCCGCCGTTGCTGATCCAGTAGTCGCAGTACTTGGCGTCGTTCACCGCCGCGAAGCTGGAATGGATGTAGCCGTTGACCGGGTGGTACGCACCGCCGCACATCGTTCCGCCGGACTGGTAGAAATTGCGATTGCCCAGCGCCAGCGGCCAGAACCAGATGTGCATCTTCTGGAAGTCTTCGAGCGAGGGCATGATCAGGCGCGGATCCTTGTCCAGGGACTTCTTGATCTCGCGTGCCGTGATGGTGAAGGCCTCCTCCCAGCTGATCGGCTGCCACTTCGGGTCCACGCCGGGACCCTTCTCGGGATTGGTGCGCTTCAGCGGCTGCTTGAACCGCTGCGGATCATAGTGACGCATGATCCCGGCATTGCCCTTGGGACAGAGCTTGCCGGCGTTCGAGGGGTTGGTGGGGTTGCCCTCGATCTTGTTGATCACACCGTCGTCGGTGACGTGCACCCGCGTCGAGCAGGAGTGCAGGCACATCTTGCAGGTGGAGTTGATCCAGCGGCCAGCCTTGAGCGAGTTCTGGGCAGGTGTGCTCACGCGGTTCCCCCGTCAGGAATTTGTTTTAAGTGTCAAATAATACTCCTCGCGCCGGCGAATGCGAGCCTCTTGCAATCTTCCGGCACAAGCGAGAATCGCTCTCAACTGCGGCCTTCCCCGTCAGGCGGACCCTCTGTCCCGGCCCGGAAATCCCGCCAATCAATAGAGATCGTCTATCAACTCGATGAAATCAATCAATTGGATTGATCAGGCGCCGGCCGGCAACATGGTTCCCGTCAACCACGTACCGGAGCAATCAATGTCACTGATCAACACTGAAATCAAGCCGTTCAAGGCCACCGCCTACCACGACGGCAAGTTCGTCACCCTGACCGAGCAGAGCCTGAAGGGCAAGTGGTCCGTCGTGGTGTTCTACCCCGCCGACTTCACCTTCGTCTGCCCGACCGAACTCGGCGACCTGGCCGACAACTACGCGGCCTTCCAGAAGATGGGCGTGGAGATCTACGGCGTGTCCACCGACACCCACTTCACCCACAAGGCCTGGCACGACACCTCCGAGACCATCCGCAAGGTGCAGTACCCGCTGGTCGGCGATCCCACCGCGACGCTCGCCCGCAACTTCGAGGTGCTGATCGAGGAGGAAGGCCTGGCCCTGCGCGGCACCTTCGTGATCGACCGTGAAGGGAAGATCAAGGTGATGGAAGTCCACGACAACGGCATCGGCCGCGACGCGAAGGAACTGCTGCGCAAGGTGCAGGCCGCTCAGTACGTTGCGTCCCACCCGGGCGAGGTCTGCCCCGCCAAGTGGACGCCGGGCGCCTCGACCCTGCAGCCCTCGCTGCAGCTCGTGGGCAAGATCTGAACCAGCGACGCCAGGAGAGCCGACATGCTCGATGCGCAACTGAAGGAGCAGCTCAAGGGTTACCTGGAGCGGATCAGCGAGCCCGTTGAGATCCTCACGGCCATGACCGACGGA
>JAXMGQ010000089.1:0-4329 GCA_046347195.1 Steroidobacteraceae bacterium | reverse complement strand
CGACATGTGATGTGCTCTCCGCAATATGTTTCAACCAGGATTCACCGCAAGGGTACTGATTGAACATAGTGTTGGCTAGTGTTCCATTTTGGCGACGTCAGCCGCCGGGAGACTTCAATGCCATTCGTAACCTTTCGCGAAGACGGGTGCCGGGCTCGTGCATGACGTCCCGGGGAATGCGGCAGGCGATGCGGCCGCGCACGGCGGCGGACAGGGCCTTTTCGATCTGCGCCATCAGGCGCGCCGCAGCAACCAGCACCAGGCGTTCATCGCGCCCGAACCGGCGCCCCGCCTGGGTGGAGATTTCCTTGGCAAACCGTTCGCCGGATTCCCGATGGGCGCTGCTGCCCGGCGTGAGGGTCTGGTAACCACCCCGCACCCGGTTCAGCTTGCTGCCGCCGCGATCACTGACCAGCTCCTGGTCGAGCACGCGTGCGGCGGGGTTGTGGATGGTCATGCGCAGCACGAGGTTGCGCACCGGCGTATCGGCTTCGTAGAAACGCGCCTCGCTGCTGTCGGCGATGACGATTCGCCAGACCATCTGCTCGGTGGGCAGCGGGCCATCCGTGGAGTCGACCGGCAAACCGGGCGCCGTGCGGCGGCGCGCCTCGCGGGCGTGGAACTCGGGTGCCTTGAGCGATTGCTTGCGGGACGTACGGGACACGGCGGGGACTCCAGCGACTGATGACTCGGCTACCGCGTATTGGACGCCATTCCGGCGCGGGCCGCCAGTGGGTAGGCGCGCGCGCATGGCGCGACGATGTCAGTGCATCGGCGGGGCGCCGCCCGAGAGGCGTTGATCGCAGATCTCGGGTGACCGGTTCTCGCGCCAGGCCATGCGATAGACCATGCGGCCGATCGTGTGGCGCATCGCCTGGTAAGCGGCGGCATCCCCGGCGGCGCACGCAAATGAAGCATAGAGGTTCTGGTTCCAGGGAGAATGTGGATAGCGGGCAGCCAGGTCCTCGAAGGAACCCTTCATCCGGCTCCAGGAGGCGGGGGTTTGCCGGAACAGCTCGAATCCCGCATCGGCCTGCGCATCGATGATGGAGTAAAGAGTCGCATACAGCCCCCGCGCATCGTCCCCATGAAGATGACCGACGGCCTCGTTGATGAACTGGTCGGCTTTAGCGTAGCTGCCGCCCCATTTGGGAGTGAGTGCCAGCATCGCTTCCCGGTGGAGCGGTGCGTAACCCGGAAATCGGGTCATCGCCTCTGCATACAAGGTTCGCTGCTTCGCAGCCGGCCAGTGCAGCGAGCGCGCGACCACCAGCATCTGCTCGTACCACAACGGATTGACCGCACTTCCCGCCCGGGAAGACACCAGGAGGTTCTGCGCCTGTTCGATTCGCTCCCGGTAAATCGACTGCGCCGAGCGCAACCGGGGTGGCAGGCCGTCCTCGCTCACCAGCGCAGCGGAGTTGCGCCAGACGATCGCCTCGATGATCGGAGCGGCAAGGGAGTGAGGGTCCTGGCGATGCCACTGCGCAAGGTAGTCGAGGTAGGCGCGCACCTGTTGCGCATCGCTCACCCAGGCGAGGAACCCGAATTCGGCCGCCTCCAGCACGGTGCGGCCGTCCTCCAGTCGATCGTTCAGGCTGGCCGCCTTGGCAAGAGCGGCTTCCAGTTCAGCGAAATGCCGCGTTTCGAACTTGTCGATGAAGCTCAGGCCCATCCAGGTCATGCCTTCAGGACCCTGCATCGGGTTCGGCCGCTGCATGCCGCGAAATGGACTGATCTTCGGGGCAGCCGGCTCGGTGCTGGCGGTGGTGACGCCGAAGCGCCGATCGCAGGCATCGGCGGGAAACCGGTCGATCCACGCCTCCTGGAACAGATGCGAGCCGATCTTTCCCCGCACCTCGGCGTACGTGGCTCGGTCCCCTGCGAGGCAGGCATAGGCGGCGAACTGGTTGAGCAGCCAGAAGCTGGCGGGATAGCGCCCCGTCCGGTCGCGGAAGCCCTTGCGCATCCGTGGCCAGTCAACCCCCGAAGCCTTGATGAAATCAGCGCCGGTGGGAAAGGCGTCCCGCAAGGGCTGCTGATAGAGGTAGTAGATCAGGTCCTGATCACCCGCCGGGGCGGACGCACTGGACTTGCGGATGAAGTCGCGGACGCCGGGCTCAGTGTCTGGCCCCACTTGGGGGAGAGGGTGGTCACCGACTGCTGTCGCAGGACTTCGTAGTTCGGAAAGCGAGCAATGGCCTCATCGTACAGTGCTAGATACTTCGCACGGTCCCATCCCAGACCTCGGGCAATGTACAAGTACTGCGAATACCACAGGGGATTCGAAGAAGGACGTGGCTTCGAATCGACGAGGATCTTTTCGGCGCGCGCCAGGCTCCCTGGAAGGATTCCCATGCCTCGGGAGCGACATCGCGGGCGTAGGTATTGCTGCGCACTTTCCAGGCATGGGCCGTCAAGGCGATGGACTCGACGATCGGGGCAGCCACCGATTGCGGCGACTTCATGCGCCACTCGGTGACGCGGCCCATCAGTCCGGCATCGACCGGGCCCTCGTAGTGAAGATAGCCGTCATACAACCCGCGCTGCACAGCTTCCAGCAGGGAGCGGCCGTCGACATAGCGCTTCTGCAGCGTGCCGGCCCGGGCGATCACCTGTTCGAGGTCATCGAAGATGCCGCTCTGGATGATGTTGAAGGCGTGGCGGCCCGGGCCGCCCAGTTCATCGGGACCGTCGATCGCCTCGGGCCAGAACCGCATCGGGTCGGGCGGAGCAGTCGCCGCCAGTGCGCCCGGACAGAGGAAGATCAACAGCAAGGCGGCGGGCAATAATCCTTTCATTGTCTCTCACCAACGTCCTTGTACCGATCGGCTACCGCGTATTGGACGCCATTCCGGCGTGGCCCGCCAGTGGGTACAGTGGCGCGCATGAGTTCTCCCGATTTCGAGCAAGCGCTGCGCCAGGCGCGCCGTGTCACGGTGTTCACCGGCGCCGGCGTTTCCGCGGAGAGTGGCATTCCCACCTTCCGGGACCGGCTCACCGGCCTGTGGGAGCGCTACGATCCGATGCAACTGGCGACGCCCGATGCCTTCGAGCGGGATCCGTCGCTGGTATGGGGATGGTACGAGTGGCGGCGTCAGACGGTGCGCGAGGCGCGACCCAATGCCGCGCACGAGGCCATCGCGGCCCTCGAGCATCGAGTGCCCGCGTTCCAGCTCATCACCCAGAATGTGGATGACCTGCATGAACGGGCCGGCAGCACGGGCGTGATCCACCTGCATGGCCGGCTGATGCGCTCGCGTTGCCAGGGCTGCGGCGCGACGCTGGACTCGCCGGGGCCTGCGCAGCCCATGGCGCAAGGCGGTGCCCGCATCCCGCCTCCTGGCTGCGGCAGCTGTGGCGGGCGGATTCGACCGGATGTGGTGTGGTTCGGAGAGTCGTTGCCACAGGCTCCGTGGCAGGCCGCGGTGCGGGCCAGCTGCGAATGTGACCTCTTCCTCTGCGTCGGTACGTCGGCGGTGGTGCAACCTGCCGCCTCGCTCATCGACCTCGCGCGGCAGTCAGGAGCGACCACCGTGCAGGTGAATCCCCAGCCCACCCCCGCGGATGACCTCGTGGATCATTCGCTGCGCGGACTGGCCGGGGAGTGGATGCCCCGGTTGGTCCCGCTGGTCGGTGCGACTACGCCGCATTCTGCTGCTGCAGGTACTGCTCGAGCTGATCCGCCCCGCCGATGAGGCGCCCGCCCATGAACACCTGGGGGACGGTGGCCTTGCCCGAGGCCGCGCGCACGCCTTCCATGGTGAGTCCATCGCCCAGGTACAGCGCCTCGAAGGGGATGCCATGGCTCTTCAGCAGCGACTGCGCGCGGGCACAGTGCGGGCAACCATGGCGGGCCAGCATGACGGCCGTCTGCGTCGGCTGCTGGTTCGGCTTCAGGTAACGGTACATCGTGTCCGCGTCCGAGACCTCGAAAGGATCGCCGGGCTTGTCGGGTTCGATGAACATCTTCTCGATCCGGCCATCGTTCACGAGCATGGAGTAGCGCCAGGACCGTCGACCCAGGCCGTTGTCCTGGTGTTCCATGGTCATGCCCATCGCTTCGGTGAACTCGCCGCGAGGATCGGCCACGAATCGCACGCCTTGCGCCTTCTCGCTGCGTTGCCAGGCGTCCATCACGAAGGGGTCGTTCACCGACAGGCAGATGATGTCCTCGATGCCCGCCTTCCTGAAGTCGCCGAGCCGGGAGACGTAGCCGGGGACGTGCGCGGTGCTGCAGGTCGGGGTGAAGGCGCCGGGGAGGGCGAACAGGATGACATGCCGACCCTGGAAGAGCTCGGTGCTCTGGATACGCCGAACCGTGCCGTC
>JAXMGQ010000088.1:0-4380 GCA_046347195.1 Steroidobacteraceae bacterium | reverse complement strand
TGCGGAGGTCGGGAGCTCCTGCGCCTGCGGCCGCGGCCTGCCGGTTCTGACTCGCATCCTCGGCCGCAAGCAGAATATGGTGACCTTGCCGTCGGGCGAGCAGCGCTGGCCGCTGCTGTCATCATCGAACATCGCTGCGCTGCTGAAGCTGGCGCCGATCCGGCAATATCAGTTCCTGCAGCGCACAACCGAGGCGATCGAATTGCGGCTGGTGGTGACGCAACCGCTGACGATGGACCAGGAACAGTCAATCGCGACCTGGACCCGCGAGAAGTTCGGTCACCCCTTCGCGATCAAGTTCAACTACTGCGAGTCGATTCCGCTGGCGCCGTCCGGCAAGTTCGAGGACTTCGTGTCGCTGCTCGGCCGGCCAACGCCGGATCACCTCAGTTGACGATGCGCCAGGTGCCGTCTGTATCCCGACAAGCCGTGCCCTCGGCGGTTTCAGGACGCCCGTCGATCACGATCGTGGTGCGGTAGGTGCGGCAGTTGCCGCCGTAGCCTTCGTCGTAGCGATCGTCGAGCACAGCCACCTCGCCATAGTGGCCGGTATCGGGGTTCGACCAGGGCAGGATCGCGCCGACCGGGGCCGCGAAGATCCGCGGCTCGAACTCGATGAAGAAGGGCAGGTCGGGCTCGAGCACGATTGCCAGCGAACTGCCGACGATGCGCGGAATCAGCGGCACATAGTGAACGACCGGCCTGTGCACGATCACCCGGCCGCCTTCGCCACCCTCTCCACCTTCGCCGCCCTCGCCATGCTCGTTCTTCCACTTTTTCTTCTTGCCATGGACCTGCAGCAGCCCCTCGCTGAAAACGTCCTCGTCGATCCAGCCGACGCCGCCTTCGAGGCTCGCCCGATCTCCCAGGGGAGCCGGAACATGAACTGGCGCAGCTGCCGCGGGCAGGGTGCAGGCAAGGCCCAAGGTGACCGTCGCGAACAGTGTCTTCTTCACGGTTGCTCCCCATCTGTCCCTTCGTTCTCATCGACATGGCAGCACAGCCGACCTTAACGGCCGATGAATGGGCGGGGACGCTCCAGTGACGGTCATCACTGCCGTCCTGCCGGGAATGGGTTAAGCTGGAATTAGCCCAATGCGGCGCTCATAGCATCCAGCAAGGGGAGATACTGCCATGGCCATCGTTAACCCGCCGAGCATCCTGTCCTCCGCCGGTGCAATCGGGGGTGACCCCGCCTGGCCCACGCTGGTCAACATGTGCGTGATGCGGCCTGCCTACGACAGGATGCAACAAGCCTACGAGGATTTTCGGCGCGACCGTTCGCCCTGCAAGGCCGGGGTCACCAATCAATGCGCCGTGCGCATGAGCGTGGCACTGGAGCGCTGCGGTTTTTCCATCAGCGGCTTCGAGCCCGCCGCGCGCGTCCATCGCAATCGTTCTGCCTGTCACCTCGCCATACCGCATGTGCTCGGCGCCGACGAACTGCAGCGCTATCTGCGCCGGGTGATGGGGCGGTTCGAAGAATTCCCAGGAGCCCGCGTCGGCACGGCCCAGACATCTGTCACCGGCCGCCGCGGCATCATCTACTTCAACAATTGCTTCCGGCGCACGGCCGGTGGACCCTCCACGGGCGATCATATCGATCTGTGGAACGGCACGGCCTACTACAACATGCTGCTCGACGTGAGTGCCGGCGGCGGCGTCGCGGCCAGCGCATCGCTGTTCGGCCGGTCCGACATGATCACGTTCTTTCCGCTGTAGCCGTCCTGCCGCCGCCGGCTTGCACAAGCTGCGGCGACGCGGTAAGCGGGCGCATGACGACAAGTCGCCCGGTCGGTCCCTATCTCTATCTGCCGATCGAGGTGGCGTCCCGCGAGCTGCACTCGAAGCTGCTGCTCACTTGGTTCGCGCTGGCCAAGGGCTACGAGGTGGTCATCGGCTGGAAGCGGACCCTCAACAAGAACCTGCACTATGTCCCGCCGGGCATCGTCATGTTCAAGACCCTGACGGCGCGGGACGGAGTCGCCATGCTGAAGGCGCGCGCCGCGGGTCACCGCATCGTCGCCATCGACGAGGAGGTGCCGGGCCTGGTGGCGACCAGGCAGAAGCTGCGCTGGGTGGCGGCGGAGTCGGTCGCGACCAGCGATCTCGTGCTGGCGGTCGGCGAAGAGCATCTGCAGGCGCTGCGGCAGTTCCATCCCGCCCATGCGGACCGCTATCGCGTCGTTGGAAATCCGCGCTGGGACCTGCTGCGTCCGGAACTGCGGGGGTCTCACGCCCAGGCGGTCGCGGAGATCCGCCGGCAGCATGCACCGTTCATCCTCATCAACACCAACTTCGCCATCCTCAATTCGTCGCTGCGTACGGCCGAGCAGACGCGCAGCTGGTTCATCAAGACCGGCCGCATCGATGCCGGCAAGCCGGAGGACATGGTCTTCCTCGACGAAGTCTTTGCCATGGAGCGCGCCAACACTGCCGCCGTACATGAGCTGGTGCGCGCGCTGCCGCGGCGCTTCCCCGGCCACAACATCGTGCTGCGACCGCATCCGATCGAACGGGCGGAGACCTGGAACGAGGTGCTCCGCGGCCTGGCGCGCACGCGCATGATTCGCGAGGGCGCCGCCGTGCCCTGGATCATGGCCAGCGATGCGCTGGTCCACACCAACTGCACCACGGGCGTCGAGGCCTTCGCGCTCGACAAGCCGGCGATCTCGCTGCGGCCGACGTCGCTCGCGGTGAACGACATCTATCTCTCGAACCTCGTCAACTACGTGGCCTTCGGTGTGGACGAGGCGCTGAAGCTGCTCGCTGGCATCGCGGGCCCCGACGCTCGATGGTCAGGCTATCCGCCCGCGCTGCACGCGGAGTTCGACCGTTTCTTCGCCGGCGTCCACGGACCCTTCGCCTGCCAGCACATCCTGGATGCGCTGGCCGAAACCTTCGGTCTGGCTCTGCTGCCCCATCCGGTGTCCGCGTCTTGGCGACCGCATCCCGGCTACATGCAGCGCGTGCGCGCGCGCAAGCACCACGCCCAGGTCATGCCGGAGATCGATGCCGCCGGCGTCGAGCGCATCCTGCGCGGCTTCGGCGAAGCGCTGGGTGCGCCGCAGGACTTCCATGTCGAGACCTGCGGCCAGCTGCTGTTCCATGTGCACGGCGCGGTCCGCCGTGCCGAATATGCGCTGCCGAGCCAAGTTGGCGCCTGGTGGCGGCGCCTGTGGTCGCGCCCGGCGCGGGTAGCGACGGCCTAAGCCTCCGTCAGCGCACGGGCCATTGCCGCTTCAGTTCGTACCACAACCAGGGCACCGATTGCAGTGGCCCCAGCGGGTTCCAGCGCGCCCGGTGCAGCCTGTCGGCCAGCAGATCGACATGGCGCAGCATCGGTGCCATGGCCGCCACCTGCTGCTCGATCTGCCCCCAGTCTTCCCAGATCGCGTTCAGCGGCGCCTCTTCCGCTGCAACGCGGTAGAGCAGTCGATAGGCTCGGCGCGTCACCTCGTTGACGCGGGGATCGCGATCAAGATCACCGGCGCCGTGGCGGCTGTGACGTAGGCTGGGGTCGAGGAACCCGTCGGCGAAGCTCTTGATCGAAGCCTGGACCTCGGTGGTCTGCGGCAGCTCGAGTCCGTGGCCGATGCGCGCCAGCTGGCCGCCGGGATCGCCCATGAACAGGTCGAAGTCCACGACCACGCAAGGCCACCCGCGCACCAGCCGGAAATAGGGGACGACGTTGACAAGCCACTCCAGATCGCTCTGCTCCTGAGTGCCGCGCCAGGGATCCAGGCGCGCGCGCGAGCGCGCGACGCTCAGGGGATTGCGGATCGGCATGAGATAGCGCATGTCGAGATCCGCGGCTGCGAACACCGCCGTCCAGAACGGCATGAAGCGCAGTGTCCGCGCATACTTGTAGCCCCACAGCACCTGGCCGCCGAAGCGCCGGCGGATGGTCTCGACCGCTTCGGCCTGCAGGCGCTGCGCTTCCGGCGCGATCCACCAGTCGTCCTCCAGCAGCCGGACGCTGTCGCCGCGCACGCCGAGCAGCCGCTTCAACCGTTTGTTGATCCGCAGCAGGTCGGTGTCCTCGTAGAATCCGGTCGGGTTCTTGAGCCAGGTGGCCTTGCGCAGCTTGTCGCCGAGTTCGACTCCAAGCGCGGCCAGGCCGCGGGTGATCGCGCTCGTACCGCTGCGGCCGACGCCGAGGACGGCGACGCAGCATGGCCGCGTCGGCGGGGCGCTCGTATCGGCACCGCCAGGGCTGATCGGCATGGTCGGCTCTCTCGGGCTGAATGCGCGCTGTCTTACACCGGCCGTCGGTGCCGGGTCAAAGTTCCGCGGCTGCCGGTGCCGGGTTGCCGCGGCGCGACAATCGGTCGCTAAACCCCGACCCTAAGTAGTTGAAAGGTCTGGTAGATATGCGTA
>JAXMGQ010000087.1:0-4909 GCA_046347195.1 Steroidobacteraceae bacterium | reverse complement strand
CCTTCATTCCCAGGTAGCGCTCGAGAGTCGCCGCCGGCACCCGGCTGTCGGTCGTCATCAGGAAGCGCGTGCCCATCGCGATGCCCTGCGCGCCGAAGGCGAGCGCAGCCAGCAGCCCGCGGCCGTCGAAGAACCCGCCCGCCGCCACCACCGGCACCTTCACGGCATCGACCACCTGCGGCAGCAGCACCGTGGTCGCCACGCTGCCGACGTGTCCGCCACCTTCCGATCCCTGGATCGTGATGACGTCGGCGCCCAGTTCGATCGCCTTCTGGGCATGCTTGAGCGCTCCGACCGTGGGCATGCAGATGATCCCTGCATCGCGCAGGCGGCCGATCACCTTCCGGTCGGGGCCGCGCCCGTAGCTCACCGCGCGGATTCGATGCCTCACGACCAGATCGAGCAGCTGCGCCGCGTTCGGCTGGAACATGTGGAAATTGACCCCGAACGGTTTGTCGCCGGTCAGTTCCCGCACGCGGATTATCTCGGCCTCGATGCGCTCGGAGGCAATCGTCGCGCCGGCCAGGAAACCGAAGCCCCCCGCATGGGTGGTGGCCGCCACCAGATTGGATCCGGTGACCCAGCCCATGCCCGTCTGCACGATCGGATACCGGCATCCCAGCAGGTCACAGAGTGGCGTATGGAAATCCGGCATTCCTTGCGCCCCTCATCGCTTGACGATGATCGCGGAACCGTGGCCGAACAGGCCCTGGTTGGCGGTGATGCCCACCCTGGCCCCGCTCACCTGCCGCGCACCCGCACAACCGCGCAACTGCCACGCCAGTTCGCACACCTGCGCCAGCGCCTGCGCCGGCACCGCCTCGCCAAAACAGGCGAGCCCTCCGGACGGATTAACCGGAATACGGCCGCCAATGCGCGTCGCGCCGCTGCGCAGGAGCGGCGCTGCCTCGCCGCGACCACACAGCTGCAAATCCTCGATCCAGTCGAGCTCGAGCGCCGTCGACAGGTCGTAGACCTCCGCCACGTTCACTTCGGACGGTCCGATGCTCGCTTCCTCATACGCCTTCACCGGCAGCGCCGCGCGGAAACTGTGCGCCTGCGCGGCCACGGCGGAGTCCGTCGCGATGTCCGGCATCTCGATGCTGGCGGAGGCGAAGGTGGGCGTCACGGTCGAGATGGCCGCGATGCGCGGCGCATCGCCCCGTCCGACGCGGCGCGCATGATCGAGGCTGCTGACGACGATAGCAGCAGCGCCGTCGGAGGTCGCGCAGACATCGAGGAGCCGCAAAGGGTTCGCGACCATCGGTGAAGCCGCGATCTCCTCGGCACTCACGCGCTTGCGGTACCTGGCATTTGCGTTCTCGAAGCCGTGCTCCGAATTCTTGATCTTGACCCGGGCGAAATCCTCGATGCGATCGCCATACAACGCCATGCGGCGCCGCGCATAAAGCGCAAAGTACGTTGGATTGGTGATGCCCAGGCGGAATCTCACCCAGTCCGGATCATCCGGCCGCTCCCCCTTCGCCGGAGCGAGAAACCCCTTTGGCGTGGTATCGGAGCCGATCACCAGTGCGATTTCGCACTCGCCCGACAGGATTTTCGAGCGCGCCGCCGCCAGTGCCTGCGCGCCCGAGGCACAGGCCGCATACGAGGTATTGACCTGCGCTCCCTGCCATCCCAGCGCCTGTGCGAAAGTGGCCCCTGCGACCTGGCCGGGATAACCGTTGCGGATGGTGGCCGCGCCGCTCACGAACTGCACCGCTGGCCATTCGACGCCGGCATCCTTGAGCGCGGCGCGTGCAGCCACCACGCCATGGTCGATGAAGCTGCGCCCCCACTTGCCCCAGGGGTGCATGCCGACTCCGAGGATGGCGATATCCCTGCTCATGCCGCGGGCTTCCACTTCCAGGAAAGGTGACGCTCGGTTGCGGTCTCGCTGAGCGTTTCGATCACGAGTTCCATCTCCATGCCCACCTGCAGCGCATCGACACCGATACCGGCCACCACGGGCCCGAGCACGATCATCTTCTCCCGATCGAGTTCCACAGCTGCGATCGCGAACGGCACGAACGGCTCCGGTGCAATGAACGGCTCGGGCGGCTGGTAGCACGCATCGGTGAATGACCAGAGCCGCCCGGTCCGCGACAGCTGCACCTCCTCGAACTGCTCACCTCCGCAGGCAGGGTTGCGGCAGAAGCGCGTCTGCCCCGGAAAATAGTAGGTACCACAGGACGTGCAGCGCGTACCCACGAGGTGCGCGCCCGTCTCATCCTGCGCGAACCAGCCATCGAGGAACGGACGCTCGGTCCTGCCGCTCATGCCATCAGCCTCCGAGCACCGACGCCCGCAACTCCTGCGGGTCGAGCCGCTGGATCAGCGCCAGCTGCCCCGCGGTCGGTGTCGCCGTGGTCGGAATGCGGTCGGGCAGGTGCAGCGGGAAACCCGTCGCCTGTTGCACCTGATCCGGCGTGACCCCGGGATGAACACTGCACAGGCGCACCTGCCGCCCGGGTCCGCCGAAGTCCAGGACCCCCAGGTTGGTGACGATCAGACGAATGTCGATATCCTCGAGCCGCCAGCCGCGCGCCAGCCGTGCGGGGTTGTAACCCGCCGATGCGACCATGTCGACTTCCCGCTCCACGAACACCTTGGTGTTGTGGTTCGGCACGAAGAACGAGTTCGCGTGATTCATCGAATTCCCGGGGAAGCCGCGCACGCCGAGCATCTGCACTTTCGGTTTGCGATAGTCGGCGCCGATCATCGAGATGTTGGCCTGCCCATACCGGTCGATCTGCGTCGGTCCGACCAGGGCATGACGTTTGCCGCCCCAGACATTGTCGAAGATCCGCGCAAATCCCATGTGCGACTCGTACCGGGCGCGGTAGTCGCCACGCGGCCCGACCGGCACCGGCTCGCTGACCATCCACGCCTCGCTGTCGGTCATCATCAAGTCTGGATTACAGGTCAGCTTTGCGAGCGAGGCAGCCAGCCGGGGCGCGACACCGATACCGCTGGCCAGCACCTCGCCGTCGTGACGCCAGGCCTCGGCAGCGGCGCAGATGATCGTGTCAATGAGAGTGGTATCGGACATGGGCGCACGCTCCATCAGAACACCGGCAGCGGCAGCTTGTGCACCGCTTCGGCTCCGCCGACCCGCTGCAGGTATTCGGCTTCTCCGCAGGCGATGTATCGTTCGTAGTACTGCGCCCATCCGCCCGGGTCCTTCGCGCTCGCCGCGTACTCCTTGAAATGCCGGACATCGAAACCGTAGAGTGGCGTGCAGGACGACGGATGGGCGCCACAGGGCGCGTGCACCACGCCGGTGGTCTGGGATCGTTCCCAGAATACGTAACGCGCCTCCTCTCCCTGCTCGAAAACTTCCGGCGCCACGAGTTCGTCGCAGGTGACGAAGGTGCGGGCGGCGGCGCGCGCGTACAGATCGTCCATGTACAGGTCCGGCCCCTTGACCTGGCACACACCGCGCGCATCGGCACGGTCCACGTGCAGCAACGCGACATCGAGCGGCAGCGCCGGCATCGCCACCCATTGCCTGTCGTCATAGGGCGAATCGATGAGCTTGATCTCCGGGTTATGCCGCAGCACGTCGGTGCCGAGACCGGTGCGCGTGGGAATGAACGGCGCGCGCATGGCTGCGGCCCGCAGACCCAGCAGGAGGAGCCCTTCGTCGATCTCCATGACCTCGATCGCACCTGCCTGGCGGGCGGCCCGGAAGTACGGCTCGAGCGGGATGAAATCGAGCGACACGAAGGCGAAGATCAGCTTCTTCACCTTGCCGGCCGCACACAGCATGCCGACGTCCGCGCCGCCGTAGGACACCACGGTCAGATCTTTAAGGGGGCTTCTCAGGATTTCGCGCACCAGCGCCATGGGCTTGCGGCGTGGGCCCCAGCCGCCGATCCCGATGGTCATGCCATCGCGCAACTGGGCAATGACCTCAGCGGCCGTCGTCAGCTTGTTCATGCGCAGAGGTGCCGTTTGCCGGTCGTGGCGCCGTGGGCGTTAAACGCGGCACAGGCCAGCCGGGGGCACTGCCGGGTGAGGGACCGGACCATACGGACTCCAGGAAGATTCGATGCCCCCTTGTACTCGCTCCAGCCGCGATGAGCCTACGTCCTAAAGGACTAGATCGGGCGCCGGCAGGTGATACCGCCGCCCGGCCATGCGGCCTCAGCGGTCCAGGAATGCGATCACGTCGGGCGGCGCCTGCACCAGTTCGATCAACACTCCTTCTCCGCCGAGCGGGAACTGCTCGTTGCCCTTCGGATGCACGAAACAGATGTCGTGACCGGCCGCCCCTTTGCGGATGCCCCCCGGCGCGAACCTCAACCCCCGCGCCGTCAGCCACTCCACGGCCTTCGCCAGATCGTCGACCCACAGGCCGACATGGTTGAGCGGAGTCGTGTGGACCACCGGTCTGCCGTCCAAATCGAGGGGCTCCATCAGATCGACTTCGACCCGCGTTGGGCCGGTTCCGAGACTGCAGATGATCTCCTCGACATTTTCGCGCTCGGATCGATACGAACCCGTGACCGCAAGACCCAACAGGTCCACCCACAGCTCACGCAGCCGTGCCTTGCTGCGCCCGCCGATGGCGATTTGCTGGATACCCAGGATGCGAAATGGCCGCTCTGCTGCGCCGTGCATCTGCCCTCCTCGAGGCTGGTCGTTCATGTCATCCGTACTCGTTCGATCTCCACCCTCGTATCCCGATCCGACGGTCCCGGCGTTCCTGCATAGGGAATCGGCTGCAAATGAAAATACCCACCCGCGAGCTGCAGCGGATTGATCGGGCTCGGCTCCAGGGTTGCATAGGATTTGCCGCCCTTGAATTGGAACGGCTCCCAGGCATGATACATGAGCACCTGCCCTGGCCGCATGCTCGACACCACCTTTGCCATGATCTCGAAAGAACCGATGTCATTGTGGA
>JAXMGQ010000086.1:0-5457 GCA_046347195.1 Steroidobacteraceae bacterium | reverse complement strand
GGCGCCGGCGGCGGCGGCTCGTCCGGGCCGAGCAACCGTTCCAGCAGTGCCCGGTCCTGTTGCCACTCCCGCTTGACGTTTGCGAGCAGGGTCTCCTCTGACTTGCCCCGCGACAGGGACATCACCAGTCCCGCCAGCGTGATCAAGGCGAACACGGCCAGCATCGAGAGGATGACCCACAGTCGGTAGGGCGTGTCCCACGCCGCGGCGATCACCGCGACGCAGATCATCAGCAGCGTGAAGACGGCGCCCAGCAGCGCGACGACGAGCGCGATCAAACGGCGCGTCGCGCGCTGCTGGAACTTCAGCAGGTCCTCCTCGGCCAGTTCCGCGTAGGCAAGGAGATGCCGAAGCAGGATGGGCAGCGCTTGCGGAAGCGTCCACCATGCCTTCATGGACCGGTCAGGAACGACGCGCCGCGAGGAACCCGATGGCAATTCCCACCAACGCGGCGACGCCGAGCGCCTGCCAGGGATTCTCGCGCACGAGATCGTCGGTGCTGCCCGCCACGGCCTGTGCCTGGCGGCGTACCCTGTCGGCACCGTCGTTGATGGCATCCCGCGCGGAGGACACCGCATCACGCAGCCGGTCGCGGATGCGTGCGATCTCCGGATCCTTGACATCCGAGACCCGCGACACGAGTTCCTCGACGTCGTCGATCAGGTTCCTGAACTCACCGCTCGCGGCATCCTTCAGGTTGCGGGCCCGTTCGGCCACTTCTTCCTTGAGGTTGCGGCCGTTGCGGGCCTGGTTCATGGTGGCATCGTATGTGCTTTCCATCTGGGTGGAACTCCTTGAGGGTAGGTCGGTTGCAGTGCGGGAAATGGGGTCGAACCGAGGAAAATCAAACCCGGCGCGTGACACTGAACAGGAAGGTGATCAAGGCGCCGATCAGGAACACGAAGAACAGGATCTTGGCGATGCCGGCCGCACCGGCGGCAATGCCACCGAAGCCGAAGACGGCTGCGACCAACGCGATGACGAAGAAAACGACAGCGTAGTGAAGCATAACCCTTTCTCCTTAAAGCGCAATGTCGGGGGGAAGCCAGTGTGCGCAGGGCAGCATGTGCCTGCCGTCGGCACCCCGCGCCGGCCCCTGTAGGAATTCACTCACCCGACCGTTACGGGCAATACAGCCCGCGCTGGACAACCGCCATGAGGCTGCCCACACTCCCCGCCATGAAGCTCCTCGGCGTGTATTTCGAGCGCAACCGCCTCTGGACACTGCTGCTGCTGCCCGTGATGCTCATCGCCTTCCTCGCGGGCCTGTTCCTGCTGACCACCGAGGGACAGGCCCGGCTCGAGCTCGCGAACGTCCGCGTCCAGCAATCCGACCAGCGCGAACAGCTCCTCGCCGCCTACATGAACGAGCTGGTGAATGCGGAAACCGCGCAGCGTGGCTACCTCATCACCCGGAACGAAAATGATTTGCTCCCTTACCGCAAGGCGGTGGCGCGGATCGATCCGCTTCTCAACGAGATCCGCATTGCCTACCGGCAGGACACTGCCGCCCTGGAGCAGGTCCGCCAGCTGCGGCTCGCCACCGGCATGAAGATGGGGGAGCTCGATTCCACCCTGGCCCTGGCACGCACCCGCGGCCCCGAGGCGGCGATGGAGCTGCTGCGCACCGGCGCGGGCCAGCGCTACATGGATGACCTGCGCAACCGGGTGGGCGCGCTGCGCGACCGTGAATCGCGCGAACGTCACGCCGCCACCGAGCACTGGCACTCGGATCTGCTGCTGTCACGCTGGATCACCGGGGCCGGTGCGGTGCTGAACGTCCTGCTCGTGCTGCTCGCCATCGGGCTCGTGGTCTCCGACCTGCGCCTGCGCTCACGACAGGCGGCCGAGCTCGTGGCGCAGAAGCGGGAGCTGGAGAGCGAGGTGGCAACGCGCACACAGGAACTCGCGGCCCTGTCCACCCACCTGCAGGAGATCTCCGAGCAGGAGAAGCACGCCGTGTCGCGCGAGCTGCACGATGAACTCGGCGGGCTGCTGGTTTCCGCCCGCATGGACCTGTCCTGGCTGGAGCGCAAGCTCCCCACCGACGATCCCGCGGTCCTCAGTCGCTTCCGGCGCATCCAGGACTCGCTCACCGCAGGCGTCAACCTCAAGCGCCGGGTGGTCGAGGATCTGCGCCCGACACTGCTGGACAACATGGGCCTGTTCTCCGCGCTCCGCTGGCTGGTGAAGGAGGCGGCGACCCGCTCCGGCCTCGCGATCTCGGAAAGCTACCCGGAGGAAGAGCTGCCGCTGCGGCCACCGGCCGCCATCGCCATCTTCCGCACCGTCCAGGAAGCCCTCACCAACATCCTCAAGCACGCCTCGGCGACGTCCTTCGACGTCGCGGTGGAACTGGTGGATGGGCAGCTCGTGCTGCAGGTCTCGGATGACGGTCGCGGCCTCAGTCCCGATCGGTTGCGTTCACTGGGGTCGCATGGCCTCGCCGCCATGCGTCACCGCATCGAATCCCTGGGTGGAAAATTCTCCATCGCCAACCTGTCGCGCGGCGCGGTGGTCAGTGCCCGCGTGCCGCTCGCCGCCATCGTCGATCCGGAGCGCGAAGCGCAGGAACTGCTGCCCGCCGCCCCCGGCGCCTGAAGGATGCGGGCGCCGCTCGCGGGGCGCCTTGCGGTGAGGTCGCGGGATGCGGATGGCCTTCAGGGAGCTTCCGAGCGCGGCGCGATCCGGGCATCGTCGGTGGGCGCAATCACCACCTCGACGCGGCGATTGAGCTGGCGCCCGGCGGTGGTGCCGTTGCTCGCCACCGGGAAGGCCTTGCCGTATCCGCGCGTGCCGATGCGCCCTTCGTCGATGCCGCGGCCGACGAGTTCGCTCTTGACGGCATCGGCACGACGCTGTGACAACGCCTCGTTCAGGCTGTCCGAACCCACGCTGTCCGTGAAACCGTCGATCTGGACGCGGCGGTTGGAATGCGACTCGAGGAACTCCGCCAGGGGATCGAGCTTGCGCGCGCCACCGGGCTTGAGCTGGCTCTTTCCCGTGTCGAACAGCACATCGCCCAGAGTCATGAGCAAGCCGCGCTGGGTCTGCGTGGCCTTGAGCTGTTGAAGCTCCTGCTGTGCCTGCTGGGCTTCCTGGTTGGCCGCGGCCGCCTGCGCCTTGGCCTCGCTGGCCTCGCGTGACCGCGCCTCGAGCTGGATGCGGTTGCGCTCCGCCTCGCCGTTGGCCACGTGAGCATCGTCCGCCTTTGCCTGGCCGTGGAGCTGGGCGATGCGCGCATCGCGCGAAGCGAGGTAGGCATGCTGCTCCATTCCCTCGTCATCGTGGGCCTTCGCGGCGGTCTCGGCCATCTGCAGATCCTCGCGGGCCTTGGTCAGGTCGAGCGCGGCATACTGGGTCACGTTGGGGTCGGACTCCGCCGAACGGACGGCGGAGCGCGCCTCATCGAGCTGCGCGCTCTCCTTCGGAAGTGAAGCACAGGCGGCGAGCACGCAGCCCAACGCCGTGGACAGCCCCAGTTTCGTGTAGTGGTGCATCGTGCACCCTCCTCAATCGTTGGGTGGCGGTGGCGGGGGTGGTGGCGGCGGAGCAGCGCTGCCCGCGCCGCGTGCGGCCTCCTCACGAAGCGCCTGCAGGCTCGAATCGAGCTGGGTTGCGGCCTCGTGGGAGCGGTGCGCCGTGGCCGCGGCCTCGGCCACGCGACCGTCCGCGTCCGCCTGCTGCGCAAGCCTCAGCGCCACCTTGTCGTCCCGGGTAGCGGCGGCCTTCTCCGCCGCGGTGAGCTTGTTGCGGGCTTCACTGAGCTCGGTCGGCGCCGCCTGGGTCGCGCCGGCCTGCTCGGCGCGCTCGACGCTGCGCCTCGCGACCGCCAGCGATTCCTCGGGCGGCGGCCCGCTCGCGCAGCCGGCGATGGCAGCGACGAGCAGGCCACAGGTGAGGATGCGTGCGATCATGGGGACTATCTCTGCATCCGGCGCGCATCCGCGTCATCGTCCTTCACCGAGCGCTGCCAGTCGTTGATCTGGCGCTCCGCCTCATCCTTGCTGATGCCATACGACTCCTGGATCTTGCCGGCCAGCACGTCGCGGTGGCCGTCGATGACATCGAGATTGTCGTCGGTCAGCTTTCCCCACTGTTGCTTGACCCGTCCCTTGAATTGCTTCCAGTTCCCCTGTACCCGATCCCAGTTCATGTTGCACTCCAGCCGATGACGATCGCGAGGCGACCCTTGAGGGAAGAGGAGCAAGCCGCATGCCAGCGGCGAATCGCGCAGCCGGCGCGCCGCCTGGAGCAGGGCTCGTCAGGGATGGCGGAGGCGGTGTAGAAGTTTCGGCAGGAAGGCAGAGATTACGTCAACTGCGCATCAGCCCGAAGGTGTTGCGCCGGCGCCCGGGTCGTCACAGATCTCGCCGAGCACTTCGGGGATGCGATCGTAGTCCCGGGCCTTGTCCAGGAAATAGCGTGCCCCGAGGGCCAGGGCCGCGCGCTTGTACTCCGGCAGGTCGTAGTTCGTGAGGATGATGACCTTGGGCCTCACCGCCACCTTGGCGAGCGCACGCAGCACGCCGAAGCCCGTGCCCTGCTTCAGGTGCAGGTCGAGGATCATCACGTCCACGTTCTCGCGATGCACGCGTGCCACGGCATCGGCCTCGTTGTCCACCGAGCCGATGAGGTTGACGGCGGCCGTCTGGCTGATGACCTCCGAAAGTCTCTCGGTCAGCACCCGGGAGTCCTCGACGAGCAGGACGTTCAAGGTACGTTCCAGTTCAACGGCAGGGGATTTGGTCACGGATTGGATCGCCGGCTCATGCATCGCCAGTGTGTGTCAGGCAGGCAGGCAAGGACCGCGAACCACCGCACAAAGCAGTGTCAGCGACTTCCTACAGCACTTCGGGGGGTTACTGGATGATGCCATTGCGCAGCGCGTAGGAGGTGACATCCGCATTGGACTTGAAGCTCATCTTCTCGAGGATCCGGCTGCGGTAGGTGCTCACCGTCTTCACGCTCAGCGACAGTTCGTTTGCGATCTCGGATACACCGCGCCCGCCGGCGAGCTTGCAGAAGATCTGGAACTCGCGCGTCGAGAGCCGGGTGTGCAGCGGCTTGTCGGGGTCGCCATCGAGATCGGCGACCAGGAGCTCGGCCAGGGCCGCGCTCACGTAGCGGCGGCCGGACAGCACGGTCTGGACCGCCCTCAACAGTTCCTCGGGGGCGCTGTCCTTGGCCAGGTATCCGCTGGCGCCGGCACGCAGGACGTTGACCGCGTATTGCTGCTCCGGGAGTCCGGAAAGGACGAGCACCTTCACCTTGGGATGCCCGAGCTGGATGTGACGAAGGATGTCCAGTCCGCTGCGGTCCGGCATGAAGATGTCGAGCAGGACCAGGTCCCACTCCTTCGCACGCAGCTTGTCGAGCGTCTCGCTGCCACTTGCCGCCTCGCCGATTTCCTTGAGCTTCGGATCGCCCTCCAGGAACTGGCGCAAGCCGGCCCGC
>JAXMGQ010000085.1:0-6039 GCA_046347195.1 Steroidobacteraceae bacterium | reverse complement strand
GGAGAAGACCCATGCGCGCTTCGGCCGGCGCTTCGTCGATCACCTGCTGATGCCCGCCGAGCACGCCCAGCTCGCGCTGACCGCGCGTCCCGTGCGCTTCCTCGCCATGCACTTCGCCGCCAAGGAGGCCATCGTCAAGGCGATGGGCACGGGGTTCGCGCATGGGGTGTGGATCCGTGACGTGGGCATCGTGCAGAACGCCTGGGGCCGGCCCGAAGTGGTTTACTCGGCCCGCGGCGAAAGCGTGCGACGCGCACTGGGCGTCGGCGAGGGCCACATCACGCTGAGCGATGAGGCAGGCCTGGTGGTGGCGGTGGCGGTGCTGCTGAAGGCGGCCTGAACATGCACGTGCTGGTGTTCGACATCGAGACGGTGCCCGACACGGACCTGGGCCGCCGGCTGTTCGGGCTGCACGACCTGTCAGATGCCCAGGTCGCGCAGATCATGTTCACGCACCGCCGGCAGCAGACCGGCAGCGAGTTCCTCTCCCACGAGCAGCACCGCATCGTCGCCATCTCGGTGGTGATGCGATCGCGCGACACGCTCAAGGTGTGGAGCCTGGGCGAGGAGTCCTCGCCCGAGAAGGACCTGATCGAACGCTTCTACGACGGGCTCGACCGTTTCACCCCCGACCTCGTGTCCTGGAACGGCGCCGGTTTCGACATGCCGGTGCTGCACTACCGGAGCCTGTTGCATTCGGTGCCGGCGGCCCGCTACTGGGAGACCGGCGATGAGGACTCGAGCTTCCGCTACAACAACTACCTCGGCCGGTTCCACTGGCGCCACATGGACCTCATGGACATCCTCTCGGCCTACCAGGGCCGCGGCCGCGTGGGGCTCGATGCGGTGGCAACGCTCCTCGGCTTTCCCGGCAAGCTGGGCATGGACGGATCGCAGGTGTGGGAGGCCTGGCAGCGGGGCGAGGCCGCGCGCATCCGCGCGTACTGCGAGACCGACGTGATCAACACCTACCTCGTGTACCTGCGCTTCGAGCTCATCCGCGGCCGGCTCACGCCGGCCGAGCACCGTGCCGAGGAGGCGCGGCTGCGCGAGTTGCTGCGCCACTCGGGCGCCGATCACCTGAAGGCATTCGAATCGGCGTGGCCCGCCCGCTGAACATCACCGACACCGCGTCCATCGTCGACCTGGCCGAGGATGGGCGCGGCATCGCCCGCCATGGCGGCAAGACCGTGTTCGTGGACGGCGCCCTGCCCGGGGAACGGGTGCGTTACCGGCTGGTCCGCCGGCGCTCGCAGTTCGATGAAGCCGCGCTCGAGGAGGTGCTCGAGCCCTCGCCCCACCGGGTGAGGCCGGCATGCCCGCACTTCGGGCTGTGCGGAGGCTGCTCGCTGCAGCACCTGGACGCGGCGGCGCAGCTCGATGTCAAGCAGGGCCAGCTGCTCAATGCGCTGGAGCGCATCGGCGGGGTCCGACCGCGCGAGGTGCTCGCGCCATTGCGCGGGCCACCCTGGGCCTATCGCCGGCGCGCGCGTCTCGGCGTGCGTCACGTGCGCAAGAAGCAGCGCGTGCTGGCGGGCTTTCGCGAGCGGCTCTCTCCCTACCTTGCGGACCTGTCGAGCTGCGAGGTGCTGGTCGCGCCCCTGAAGGATCTACCCGCGGAGCTGGCGCGCCTGGTGGGCGGCATGGACCTGAAGGAGGGCATCCCGCAGGTGGAGGTGGCGGCGGGCGATGCCGCCATCGCGCTCGTCTTCCGCGTCATGTCCGAGCCGGGGGAGGCCGACCTGCAACGCCTGCGGGAGTTCGGCTCGCGGCTGGGGGTCGAGGTCTACCTGCAGCCGGGCGGACTGGACAGCGTGCGGGCCCTGGGCCCGGCCACGCCCCTGAGCTATCTCGTCTCATCGGAGCAGGTGCGCATCGGGTTCCTGCCCACCGACTTCGTGCAGGTCAATGCGGCGATCAATACCGCGATGGTGGATCAGGCCCTGCACTGGCTCGATCCGGGCCCGGCGGACCGCGTGCTGGACCTGTTCTGCGGGCTGGGCAATTTTTCCCTGCCCGTTGCGCGCCGCTGCGCGGGGGTGGTGGCCGTGGAAGGTGACGCAGGTCTCATTGCGCGCGCCCGGCAGAACGCCGCGCTCAACGGCATCGGCAACGTGGAGTACCACGTCCAGGACCTGTTCGATCCGGCGGGGTTCGGCGCATGGGCGGACCAGCGCTTCGAGCGGGTGTTGCTCGATCCGCCGCGCGCCGGCGCGGCCCAGGTTATGGAACGCATGTCGCGGTGGGCCCCGGAAAGAGTCGTGTATATTTCCTGCCATCCGGGCACTCTGGCGCGCGATACCCGGATCCTGACCGAGGGTCTCAGGTTTGAATTGGCCGCCGCCGGGGTGATGGACATGTTTCCGCATACGACCCATGTCGAATCGATCGCCGTCTTCAAGAGGCGTGTGTGAGCCTTGGCCCCCTGATGATCGACCTCGCCGGCACGGAGCTCTCCGCGGAGGACCGCGAGGTCCTGCGCCACGAGCTCATCGGCGGGGTGATCCTCTTCAGCCGCAATTTCACCGATCCCGCCCAGCTTCGCGAGCTGGTGGCAGCCATCCACGCGCTGCGCTCCCCGCCGCTGCTGACCGCCGTCGACCAGGAGGGCGGCCGTGTGCAGCGCTTCCGCAATGGCTTCACGGCGCTCCCGGCCGCCCGGAGCCTGGGCCGCCGCTGGGACATCGACCCGCGCGAGGCGCTGGAGCTGGCCCGCAGCGCGGGCTGGCTCATGGCCAGTGAACTGCGCGCGGTGGGCGTGGACTTCAGCTTCGCACCCTGCGTGGACCTTGACTACGGCGTCAGCGAGGCCATCGGTGATCGCGCCCTGCACGCCGATGCCGAGGCCGTCGGCGCATTGGCCGCCGCCTTCATGGTGGGGATGCGCGAGGCGGGCATGCATGCCGTCGCCAAGCATTTCCCCGGACACGGCGCCGTGGCGGCCGACACCCATGTGTCGCAGGCGGTGGACCGGCGCTCCTTCGAGGATCTCGAGGCGGACCTGCAACCCTATCGCCTGCTCATCGACAACCAGCTCGCCGCGGTGCTGGCCGCACAC
Source organism: Steroidobacteraceae bacterium (assembly GCA_046347195.1). GTDB lineage: Bacteria > Pseudomonadota > Gammaproteobacteria > Steroidobacterales > Steroidobacteraceae > TMP-86. The sequence continues at coordinate 2,981 of JAXMGQ010000085.1, read as the reverse complement.
GTCGTCTACCCCCGCGTGGATGACCAGCCGGCCGGATTCTCGCGCCGCTGGATCGACGGAGTGCTGCGCCAGCGCCTGCAATTCCACGGCTGCGTCTTCACCGACGATCTGGGCATGGCGGCCGCGGCGCGCGCCGGGACGATCCTTCAGCGCGTGGAGCGGGCGCTCGCCGCCGGGTGCGACATGGCGCTGATCTGCAATGATCGCGAGGCCGTGCATGCGGTGCTCGATGCGTCCGGAAACCTGTCCACCGAGCCTGCCTCCCGGGCGCGGGTGGTGCGCATGCGGGCGCGGCCCGGTGCGCCGGTGGACCTGGCGGCGAACCCGCAATGGCGCGAGGCCGTCGCACGGATCCGCGAGCTGGGCGAGGCGCCGGCCTTCAGCCTGCAGGGGAACGCATGATCGAGCTGCCCGCGGACCTGCACCGCCGCCTCGCCGACACGGCCCCGATCGGCATCGCCATCGTGGATGCGACCAACCCCGAGCATCCGGTGGTCTACGCGAATCAGGAGTTCTGCCAGCTCACGGGCCATGCGCTCGAGGAGATCCTGGGTCGCAACCTGCGCTTCCTGCAGGGCGAGGATCGCGATCAGGATGCGCGGCACCGGCTGCGCGAGTCGCTCGAGCGCGGCGAACCCACGCGGGTCCTGCTGCGCAACTACCGCAAGGACGGGACGCTGTTCTGGAACGAGATGAGCGTGGTGCCGCTGAAGGATGCGGCAGGGTTCATCACGCATTTCGCCGGCTTCCACCGTGACGCGGGCGAGCGGCTGAAGATCGACCCACGCGCGGGTCGCGATTCGATCAGCGGTGCGCAGCAGCCCACGGCGGTGGCGATCCGCGACGACCGGCTCACGGGACTGTACACGGAAGGGTATCTCGAGGAGCTGCTGAAGCGCGACTGGGCGATCTCCCAGCGGGAGAGCCGCAGCATCGCGCTGTTCGCCATCGACATCGATGCGCTGGATTCCTACAACACCACCTTCGGGCGGGCCGCCGGGGACTCGTGCATCCGGCGCGTCGCGCATTGCGTGGCGGGGTGCCTGCGCCGCGCCAGCGATGTCACGGCGCGGATCGAAGGCGGAAGCCTCCTGGCATTCGCGCCGGGCATCGACCAGGAACAGGCAACCAAGCTCGCCGGCACCATGGTGGAGCGGGTGCGCGACATGCGCATCCACCACCCGCGCTCGAGCGTGCTGCGCTATGTCACCGTGAGCGTCGGCGTCGCAACGCTCACGCCCGGTCCGAAGGACAGTCCCGCCGGGCTCATCGACAAGGCTCGCACCCTGCTGCAGAAGGCCAAGAAGGCCGGGCGCAACCAGCTGGCCTGAACACGGCGGCCGTCGGTGCGCCTCAGGCGATCACCTCCAGCAGCTGGCGGAGCTTGGCGAACACCGCGCCCTCCGTGCGCGCCTCGTGGGCGAAGCGCAGCTTCTCCGGGCCATCGAGCCGGTATTCGCGCGGCTTGCCCTGCACCAGCTTCAGCACCTTGGCCGGATCCGCCTTGTGCTGCGCATCGAACAGCAGGTAGCCGCTGGAAGGGCCCATGCTGATCTTGCGGATGCCGAGCGAGGCGGCGGCGAGGCGGATTTCACCGGCCCGGAACAGGGTCTGCGCGCTGTCGGGCAGGGGCCCGAACCGGTCGATGAGCTCCACCTTGAGATCTTCCAGCTCGGTGGCGTTCACCACCCCGGCGATGCGCTTGTAGAGCACCAGGCGCAGGTGCACGTCGGGCACGTAGTCCTCGGGGATCAGCGCGGGCAGCGGCAGTTCGATCTCCGGCCCCGCCTGCAGCGGGCTCTCGAGGTCAGGCGTGCGGCCGGCCTTCAGCGCGCTGACGGCGCGCTCGAGCAGGTCCATGTACAGGTTGAAGCCGATCTCGTGGATCTGGCCGCTCTGTTCATCGCCGAGCAGTTCGCCCGCGCCGCGGATCTCGAGGTCGTGCGTGGCGAGGGTGAAGCCTGCGCCCAGCTCCTCCAGCGACTCGAGCGCCTCCAGCCGCTTGACCGCATCGGTGGTCATGGCCTTGCGCGGCGGGGTGATGAGGTAGGCATAGGCGCGGTGGTGCGAACGGCCGACGCGGCCGCGCAGCTGGTGGAGCTGCGCGAGGCCGAACCGGTCGGCGCGGTCGATGATGATGGTGTTCGCCGTGGGCACATCGATGCCGCTCTCGATGATGGTGGTGCACACCAGCAGGTTGAAGCGGCGATGGTAGAAATCCAGCATGAGCTGCTCGAGCTCGCGCTCGCGCATCTGGCCGTGGCCCACGCGGATGTCGGCCTCGGGCACCAGCTCGCGCAGCGCGTTGGCGGTCTTCTCGATGCTCTCGATGCTGTTGTGGACGAAGTAGACCTGGCCGCCGCGGCGGATCTCGCGCAGGCTGGCCTCGCGCACGGTGTTGTCGTTCCACTCGGTCACGAAGGTCTTCACCGCGAGGCGCTCGGCGGGGGGTGTCGTGATCAGCGACAGGTCGCGCAGCCCTCCCATCGCCATGTTGAGGGTTCGCGGGATGGGCGTCGCGGTCAGGGTGAGCACATCGACCTCCGCGCGCAGCGACTTGAGCCGCTCCTTGTCGCGCACGCCGAAGCGATGCTCCTCGTCGATGATGATGAGCCCGAGGTCCTTGAACTTGACGGGCGAGGCGAGCAGCTTCTGGGTGGCCACGACGATGTCCACGCTCCCGGTGGCAATGCCGGCGAGCGCCGCCTGCGACTCCTTCGCCGTCCTGAACCGGGAGAGTGATTCGATGCGCACCGGCCAGTCGGCGAACCGGTCGCTGAAGGTCGCGAAGTGCTGCTGCGCAAGCAGCGTGGTCGGCACCAGCACCGCCACCTGCTTGCCGGCCTGCGCCGCGACGAAGGCGGCCCGCATCGCCACCTCGGTCTTGCCGAAGCCCACGTCACCGCAGATCACGCGGTCCATGGGACGCCCCGATTGCAGGTCCGCGACCACGGCCTCGATGGCCGCGGCCTGGTCGGCGG
>JAXMGQ010000084.1:0-6219 GCA_046347195.1 Steroidobacteraceae bacterium | reverse complement strand
ATCCGAAGACCGCGAAGCTGCGCAAGAAGCTGCAGACCGAGCTCATGGAACTGAAGCTCTCGCCGAAGATGTTCGACCAGCTCATCGACAACCTGCGCCAGCATGTGGCGGAGGTGCGGCTGCTCGAGAAGGAGATCATGTTCCTGTGCGTGAAGCAGGCCGGCATGCCGCGCAAGGACTTCATCTCCTCGTTCCCCAAGAACGAGACCAGCACGCGCTGGCTGGACAAGCACATCAAGGCGAAGAAGCGCTACTCGGCCGCGCTGTCCAAGTTCAAGGAGGAAATCGAGCGGCGCCAGAAGAAGCTGAAGGACATGGAAGGGATCTTTCACATCCTCATCAGCGACATCAAGGACATCAACCGCGAGGTCTCCATCGGCGAGGCCAAGGCGCGGCGCGCGAAGAAGGAGATGGTCGAGGCCAACCTGCGCCTGGTGATCTCCATCGCCAAGAAGTACACCAACCGCGGCCTGCAGTTCCTCGACCTCATCCAGGAAGGCAACATCGGCCTGATGAAGGCGGTGGACAAGTTCGAATACCGCCGCGGCTACAAGTTCTCGACCTACGCGACGTGGTGGATCCGCCAGGCCATCACGCGCTCGATCGCCGACCAGGCGCGCACCATCCGCATCCCGGTGCACATGATCGAGACGATCAACAAGCTCAACCGCATCAGCCGCCAGATGCTGCAGGAGATGGGCCGCGAGCCCACGCCGGAAGAGCTGGCCAAGAAGATGGACATGCCCGAGGACAAGATCCGCAAGGTCATGAAGATCGCCAAGGAGCCGATCTCGATGGAGACGCCGATCGGCGACGACGAGGATTCGCACCTCGGCGATTTCATCGAAGACGCCAACGTCGAGTCGCCCATCGACGCCGCCACCGGCACCGGCCTGCAGGAGACCGTGCGCGATGTGCTGGCCGGCCTCACCCCGCGCGAGGCCAAGGTGCTGCGCATGCGCTTCGGCATCGACATGAACACCGACCACACGCTGGAAGAGGTCGGCAAGCAGTTCGACGTCACGCGCGAGCGCATCCGGCAGATAGAGGCCAAGGCGCTGCGCAAGCTGCGGCATCCCTCGCGCTCGGAGCAGCTGCGTTCGTTCTTGATGGACGATTGACATCCTGATGCCCTCGCTCGAGCGGCAGCATGTCCGCGTATTCCGATCCCACGATGCCGCCGACGACGGGGGCTATATGCCGGGCACTCCGTCCGAACGACTTTCGCAGATGTGGGAATCGACTCGCGAAGCCTGGGCTTTCTTCAAGGGCGGCGATGCACGAGATCAAGTGGCGGACGTCGAGAAACTGGAAGCGGAATTGAAGCGGCGCTGAATCCAGCGCGTTCGTCGAGCCGCGAGTCCAGCATCAGGTCATACGATCTTCAGCGTCTGCAACAGGAACCTGGCGGTCACGATCTGCGTGCGGCCATGAACTGCGAGAGCAAGCAGATCACGCTTGTCGCCGGTCACGAGGAATTGCGCTTCGCTGACTTCGGCCATGGCCAGCAGGAAATCATCGCCTGAATCGACCCAGCGGCTCAGGCTGGGCAGGTGACCCAGCATCGTGGCGTGTCTTCGCAGATCGTTCACGAATCGTCCGGCCACTGCCGGGATGATCAAAGGCCGTATGTGGCGCCGACGCGTTACGTCGACCAGTTCTGCGATCTGGATCGCCGACGTCACGAGTTCGAATCGGCGTTCGATCCAGGCGTCCAGCAATCGGGCCGACGACCCACGCCGGGTGAGCAAGGCGCTCACCAGGATGTTGGTGTCGAGTATGACCTTCATCCCGGCGGACAACGGTTCAGGTTGAACGGGTCGATCGCTCGGCGCGAACCTCATCGAGTGACTGCTCCACGAGCGCCTCGACTTCCGCGGATTCCAGGTGATCGTTACGCGCTCGCGCCTGCTCGATGTTCATCGACATCAATCGCCATTGCACCGCCTCTTCCACGAACTTCGACAGATCGCCCTTCTTGAGGCGCGTGCCTGCGAGGAACGTGCGCAGGGCAACATCGGTTTCTTCGGACACGCTGAGTGTCCATCTCACGGAGTCAGACATCAGAGCACCATTTACGTTTATACGTAAATATAGATGATGTATGTATATATGTCGATCAGATCAAGCCCGTTCGTCAAACAGGGAGCCCAGCATCCTGTCGGCAGCGCGCAGGAGGGCGGCGCCGGCTTCAGCCTGGCGCTTGGCCTGTTTCGAGTCGACCAAGGCGGCAGTCAGGTCGGTGCGCTCGGGGTTGGCGATCTGCTGTGCGTCGCGGTTGAGCCGTTCATTGGCCTTGGCCACGGTGGCAAGGCCGCTGGTGATGGCACCGGGGCCCTGGACGGAAGCATGGATCTGGCTGAGGGTATTCATCCTGATCGTTGTCGGCTTCCAGCCCAGCGGTCTTGAGCCCCGCGTTTGACTTAATCCGGAAATCCTTCGCGCCGCCACGCCGCGCCGTCATGCCTCGAGCCGCGCCAGCGCCCGGTCATGCCAGCGAGCGAGGAAAACCACCGCGATGACCGAGCCGATCAGCGCGCAGGCCATGTCCTCCTGCGTGTCCCACACATCACCCTGTGTCCCCAGGAATTCATCCGCGCCCTGCCCCATGAACAGCGCCGACTGCCATTCGATCAGCTCGTAGACGCTGCTGATGAACATCGCGACGCAAACGCACAGGAAAGCGCGGATGCGTGGTGGCCGGACCCAGTCCCTGCGGATGAACAGCTCGCGCGCGATCAGCGCGGGCACGAATCCTTGCAGGAGATGCCCGAGCTTGTCGTACGGATTGCGCGACAGGCCGAAGGCATGCTGCACCCAGAACCCGAGCGGCACGCGCGCATAGGTGTAGATGCCGCCGACGATCAGCACCAGGCAGTGCAGGAAGATCAGCGTGTAGAGCAGGTGGGTCAGCGGGAATCGCCGCGCCGTCGCCGCGAGCAGCGGCAGCGCGATGATCACCGGCAGTGTCTCCATCAGCCAGGTGATGCGATCGTACGGCGCGATGCCGGAGGCGATGAGGATCACCGCCAGCACCACGCCCAGGACCGCGGCGTACCGGTTCACGCGCGCAGATCAACCCACGTTCACGCTGGCTTCGAGATGGCGCTCGCCGCTGAGCGAGTTGGCGATCAGGCAGATCTGCTCGGCCTTCTCGAGCAGCTTCCTGCCGCGCTCGGCATCCCCGCCGGCCGGCAGCGTGAGGCTGGCCTGGGTGTCGAAGCGCGTGAACAGGGATTTGCCGTCCTTGCGCTCCAGGGTGCCCCGGGTGCTGACCGCGAGCGAGGTCCACGCGAACTTGGAGGCTGCCGCCACCGCCTTGAAGCTCAGCACGAAGCAGTCGTTCACCGCCGCGGTCAGCAGTGTTTCCGGCGACCAGAGGTTGCCGGGGCCATCGAACTCCTTGGGTGCGGCCGAGGGCAGCTCGGCAAGGCCAGGCGAGGCGAGCGTCACGGGGCCGGCAGGGTCGCTGCGCGAGGAGACGGTATAGACATGCGGAAACGGATGCATTCTTCACTCCTTGGGTACGAACAGGTTCACGCTCTCCGACTGCCCCGGCAGGTTCATGGTCCGCTCGAAGTCGAGGCCAATCTTGCGCAGCAGGCGCATCGAACTCTCATTGTCGCGCGAGGTGATGGCCACCACGCGTTCGATGCGAAACCTCGAGCGCGCCAGGTGCATGACGGACTGACAGGCCTCGAGCGCATACCCTTGCGACCAGAAGGCGGGAAGGAAGGCAAAACCGATGTCGACGTCGAACAGCGCCTCGCGCTTGACCAGCCCGCAGATGCCGATGCGCTCACCGCCCGCCTGGGTCTGCACCAGGTACAGGCCGAAGCCGTTCTGGGCGTAGCTCGAACGTGGCCCGTCCTGGATGTAGCGGCGGGCATCCTCCGGCGTGCGGGCACCCTTGTCGCCGATGTATCGCAGGAAAGAGGGTTCGTTCAGCAGTTTCAGGATGAAGGCCGCATCGCCTTCCTCGAGTTCCCGCAGCAGCAGCCGCGAGGTCTGCGCGATGATGGCGCCGGCGGGCGCCCGCTCATTGGGCCAGTTCCCGTTCGATCTGCCGTTCGGGGATGAGCCACGAGAACGCCACGAGGCCATATAGCGCGATAGCGCTCCACGGAGACCAGAAGGCGAGGACGATGGCTGTGACATAGCAGAGGATCGACAGCATACCCTTGAGACCCACACCCGCGGATTTCGCGATCAGCGTGTCAGGCTGGTGGTTGCCGATCAATGCCGCGTTGAGGATTGTATAGGCAATCGCCGACAGCAGCAGCACGATGCCATACACGGCGACCGGAACGGCGGCGGCATGGTTCTCCCCCAGCCAGGCGGTCGTGAAGGGGATGAGCGACAGCCAGAACATCAGGTGCAGGTTCGCCCACAGGATGCTGCCGTTGACGTACTCGGCCACCTGCAGCAGGTGATGGTGGTTGTTCCAGTAGATGCCCACGTACAGGAAGCTGAGCACGTAGCTCGAGAAAACGGGGAACAGGGGCTCGAGGGCGGACAGGTCCGTGCCGTGCGGCACCTTGAGTTCCAGGACCATGATGGTGATGATCACCGCGATCACCCCATCGCTGAACGCCACCATGCGTTCCTTGGACATCATCACCCGTCGTCGGCTCATGCCGGCGACTGTGTCGAAAGGCGGGTCGGGATGCAATCGGCGGGAACGCAGCGCCTGCGCCCCGCTTGCCCAGGCGCCTCGCTAGCTGGCCCGAAGGCCCGCGGAGCGAGGCGCGCAGGTCTGTCGCATGATCAGATGGCTTTCAGTATCAATGCGGCAGTAACGACAGCCATGGCGACCAACAGTACGTTGTGTCCCAAGCGAGCTACATTCCCGAGCATGACGACCTCCTCTTCCATTTGCAACGCAAGAAACACGATGACTCATGAGCCTTGCGACGGAAGCTATTATGGGGTTTCCCGATGCCATTGCAATGCCCGGGGTGTGATGCAGGTTTGACTTTCCGTATTTAATAATCAGCATCTTACAGTTACGTGGCTGTCATGCCGGCATGTCCGTAGAGCCCTTCGGGAAATCGTCGTGCCAGTCGCGGCGGCACCGCAGAACACGACCGTTTGCAGTGCATTAAGGGAGGCGCGCCTTGGAGTGCCGGATGCCGTAGAAGAAGTAGATCAGCGAGCCGCCGATCAGCCACAGCAGCAGCCGCCACCAGGAGCCCGCCGGCAGGCTGAGCATGAGGTACGCGCAGCCGATGACCCCGATCGCCGGCACCAGCGGGGACCCCGGGCAACGGAAGCTGCGCGGGGCATCGGGTGACCGTTGGCGCAGGACCAGCACACCCGCACAGACGATGGCAAACGCCAGCAGGGTCCCGATGGACACCAGCTCACCGAGGATGTCGAGCGGGAAGAGCCCTGCGATCAGCGCGCAGAACAACCCCACCAGGATGATGCCCCAATACGGCGTGCGGTAGCGCGGGTGCAGCCGGGTGAACACCGGCCAGAGCAGGCCATCGTTCGCCATGGTGAAGAAGATGCGGCTCTGGCCATACACCGACAGCAGGATGGTCGAGGCAAGGCCAATGACCGCCCCCGCACTGACCAGCGGCTTCAGCCAGTCGAGGTGCGGCCTGGCGCGCTCGAGGGCGATGATGATCGGGTCGGCGACATTGAGATCTTTGTAATGCGCGAGGCCCGTCATGACCGCGGCCATGGCCACGTACAGGGCGGTGCAAATGATCAGCGCCCACAGGATCGAGAAGCCCAGGTCACGCTGCGGGTCGCGGGTCTCCTGCGCGCAGGTGGAGACGGTCTCGAAGCCGATGTAGGCGAAGAAGATGACGCCTGCCCCCCGGAACACCCCGCTCCAGCCGAACATGCCGTTCGCGCCGGTGTTCGGTGGCAGGAAGGGGTGCCAGTTCTCCGGGTGGACGTAGAAGGCGCCGCAGAAGATGACGGCCAGGATCACCCCGATCTTGACCAGCACGAAGATGGCATTGGCCAGCGCCGACTCCTTGATACCCAGCACCAGGAGCCAGGTCATGGCCAGCACGATGCCCACCGCCGGCAGGTTGATGATGGCGCCGGTCGCGGTCAGGTGACGGCCCGCGTCGAGGCCGAAAGGCGCCGTACTCCAGGCGCTGGGGATGGTGAGCCCCATGTTGGAGAGCGCGTTGGTGAAGTATCCCGCCCACCCCACCGCGATGGTCGAGCCCGCCACCAGGTATTCGAGCACCAGGCACC
>JAXMGQ010000083.1:0-7039 GCA_046347195.1 Steroidobacteraceae bacterium | reverse complement strand
AGCGCCTGCTTGGCCTCGCCGAGCACCACGCTGGCGCTGCCGGTGCCGTTGCCGGCGAGTTTCAGCAGGTGGGTGATCACGCGGTTCCTGGCGTTCTCGAAGGACAGCGTCTCGATCTCGCGCATGTGCGAGTGCAGCCGCCGGCTCAGGTCCGCGAGTATGCGCAGGCAGGTCGCGTTGCTCGCGCGCAGCACGTCCAGGTACTCGACGTTCGGGATGGCGACCAGCGTCGTGGGCAGCACGGCAATGGAGGTGACCGGGAATGCGGGGCTCTCGGCGAACATCAGTGCCTCCGCAAACGACTGCCCGGGGCCGAGCACCTGGACGATCTTCTCATCGCCGCTGCGTGACTGCAGGCACAGCCGCACCTGCCCCTCCATGACGATGTAGAAATGGCGCGCGGGCGAGCCGCGCTGGAACAGGATCTGCTCGGCATCGGCCGTGATCAGCTGGCTGGCCGCGGCGACGGTCGCGAACTGTTCATCATCCAGTGTCGCCAGCAGGGCATGCTGGCGGAGCGGGGAAAATTGATCCAGGTTCATCGTGCGGCCACGCTCTCCAGGTCCGTTCTCGTATCAGGCGCTTGCCCCACTGGCCGGCGGGCATTCTAGCAGGGTGTATCCTGCCCGCCGGCCCCGCTTGACGCACATCAAGGCACTACAGGGCACGGGGGTGGAGCATGGATGCATCGATACTCCTGCGAATGAGAAACCGATGGAAGCGCTAACGACGATTCTGACCCATCATCACCAGCACTGCGATGAGCTGTTCACCACGGTGGAGGCCAAGGTCCACGAGGGCGACTGGCAGGCGGCGCAGGAGGCCCAGCAACGCCTCAATGCCGAGATAGAATGGCATTTCCAGGCCGAGGAGAACCGCCTGTTCCCGAGCTTCGAGGCCCTCACGGGGATGCGCGGCGGTCCCACCACCGTCATGCGCGAGGAGCACGCGCAGATGCGCGAACTCCTCGAAGAATGCGGCGAAGCGATCGGCCGGCAGGACGGGGCGGGGTTCGCCGACCGCGCCGAGACCCTGTTGATCCTGCTGCAACAGCACAATCTCAAGGAGGAGAACGTCCTGTACCCGATGTGCGAACATCAGCTCGGTGCCGAAGGTGAGCAGTTCGCTGCGCAATTCGCGCAGGAGATCGCCGCGTTGTGAGCATCCTGATCGACGGCCGCGGCATGCTGCCCCCGGAGCCGCTCGAGCGGACCCTGGAGGCGCTCGACTCGCTGCCGGACGGGGAGTCGTTGACGCTGCTCGTCGCCTGCCATCCCGAACCGCTGCTGTTCATCCTGCAGGACCATGGGTTTGCCTGGGAGGAGACGGTGCGCCAGGACGGCACCCATCAGCTGGTGATCCGCAAACCCAAGTCCGGCTGACGGACGGGTCCGATGCGGCCGGTCACCTTCTCGCTGGACCATGCGCCCTCGCCGGGCGTGACCATGCCCTTCCTCGCCGCGGGGCCCTGTTTTCTCGTGGCGGCCGGCATCGTGCTGGCGGTGCAGGGCTCCACCGCACTCGAGTCGCGCTGGAGCCCGGGGGCGCTCGCGCTCACCCATCTCCTCACCGTGGGCTTCATGCTGCAGACCATGTGCGGCGCGCTGCTGCAATTCACGCCCGTGGTCGCCGGTGCGCGCATCTGGCGTCCTGCCTGGTCGGCGCGGCTGTCGCAAGTTCCCATGCTCGCCGGCGGCGTGCTGTTGCCCTGCGCGCTGGGTGCCGGCGCCTTCCACCTGCTGCTGCCCGCCGCCGTGCTGCTGGCGACAGGCATCGGCCTCTTCCTGCTGATCCTGCTCGCCGGCCTCGGGGGCTCACGCGCGGGGCTGCGCACCGGCGGAACCCTGTGGCTCGCGCTGATGGGTCTCGCCGTCACCGCCGTCCTCGGCACCTGGCTCGTTCTCAGCTTGCGCGGGAAGGCCGCTCTTCCCCTGCTTCCCTTCACCGACCTGCACGCCTCCTGGGGCCTGGGCGGGTGGTCGCTGGTCCTGCTGATGTCCGTGGCCGGTGTCGCGGTGCCGATGCTGCAGCTCACGGCACGCTTTCCACGCTGGCTGCTCGCCGCCTGCGCCGGTGCGGTCAGTGCCGCGCTTCTTGCCTGGACGCTGGCCTGCATCGCGGCAGGACCGGCCCTTGCGGGGACATTGGCCATGAGCCTCGTGCTGGCGGCCGCAGGCGTGTTCGCCATCATGCTGCTGTGGCTGATGTTGCGCAGCCGCCGCCCGGCGAAGGACGCGAGCGCGCTCTACCTGCGCCTTGCCATGGTCTCGATCCTGCTGCTCGGCGCCGGCAGCATCGCGCTGCCGATGCTGCCGGCATCGCTCGGACCCGCCACACAGGTGGCGCTGGGGGTGCTCACCCTGGTGGGCGTGTTCGTCGCCGCCATCAGCGGCATGCTCTACAAGATCGTGCCGTTCATGCTCTGGCTGCGACTCTCGCGCCTGCACGGGCCCCGCCGCACGCCGGGAACCGCGAGCATCATCCCGCAGTCCAGCGCCCGCGGTCAGTTCATGCTGTTCGGCGTCGCGATGCCGGCCCTGCTGGCTGCACCGTTCGTGCCGGCACTCGCGCGTCCCGCCGGCGTCCTGTTCGCGGCCTCCAGCGCCTGGCTCGCGTTCAACGTCGGTCGTGCCATCTGGGTGCACCGCCGCGCATTCAGACCGGCCCCGCCGGTGCAGCGGCCGGAGGCTTCGGAACATGGCCACCGGTGAGGATCGCAGCGGCCCTCAGCGCCTCGGCTCCTCGCGCATCACCGCGCTCAGTTGCTCGCCCAGGCTGGCGGCCGTCGTGGCATCGGCAAACCTGCGGATGAAGCTGCCGTCCGTCCCCAGCAGGTACATGCCCGTGGTGTGATCGATGGCATAGTCCTTCGGGCCCGAGCCGGGCTCGCGGAACTTGCGGAACTGCACCTTGAAGTGATCGGCACAGGCCCGCACCAGGTCCGGCGTGCCGGTCAGACCGATGATGCGGGAATCGAAATACGCCGTGTAGCGTGCGAGCACCTCGGGCGTGTCACGCTCCGGATCCACGCTGATGAAGACGAGCTGCAGGCGCTCCGCCAGCGGGCCCAGCGCCTGCAGCGCGCGGGCCATGGTCGACAGCGTGGTCGGACAGACATCCGGGCAGGAGGTGTAGCCGAAGGTGATGAGCTGGAAGCGCCCCGGGAAGTCCTCGTTGCCCACCATGCGTCCATGCGCATCGAGCAGCACGTAGCGCGGGTTGACGGGCGATTCGTCCGCGGCAGCGCCCGCGGCAGTGGCGCCCGAATCAGCGGCCCGGGCCGGCACGGCGGCCCACATCCCGCCGGCGCACAGGGCGAGAAGCGCCGCGCAGGCTCGAAGGAGCAATTTTCGCGGACGGCTCATTCGCCCTGCGGCAAAGTCTCGCGCAGCTTCCGGGCGATCGTCTCGAGGCGCACGTTGAGTTCCGCTTCAGAAGGACAGGGCTTGTTACCCTGCACCTGGCCCAGGTAGCCACGCTGCGTGGCCTGCTCGAAGGCCGAACCGTAGGTCGAGGTGCGCGGCGAATGTTGGAGCATGAGCTCGCGGGCACGCGCGGCTGCTTGCTTCGCGCCGCAGGCCAGCGCCTGCCCGTTGGCCTCGCCGAGCGTCTCGATCGATTCCAGCGCCTGCTTCGAAGGGAGTGCCTGACTCGTCACGGGCGTTTCTGCCGCCGCCGGTGTTTCTCCAGCCGCGGGCGTTTCTCCAGCCGCGGGCGCCGGGGCGCCGGCCGCCGCTGCGAACAAGGCAAGCGACAACGCGATCGAAGGACTTACGGTCACGGACAGGTCTCCCTGGAGGTCAGCCGGGCAGCAATGCGAGGCACAGGAGCAGCCCGTGCGCCACCGCGGCGAGGATGGTCAGCTTGATGGCGGGCGCCAGCGCCGAGGGGCGCATCGTGCCCCGCCACAGGACCGCGAGCGCCGCGGCGCTGAAACCCAGTGGTGCCAGCGACACCAGCGCGAGCCGGGGAAGCTGGCCGCTGATGACGCAGCCCACGAGCCACAGGCCGCCGATCGCGGTGATCACGGCGTAGCCCGCGCGCGCACGATCGGCGCCCAGGCGCACCACGAGGGTCCGCTTGCCCGCCAGCGCATCGGCACGCGCGTCCGGAAACTGGTTGATGTAGAGCACGTTGGCCACCAGCAGCGCGAAGCACAGGCCCGCGGCGAGCGGCGCGAAGGCGAAGTCGCGACGCTGCACGAAGTCCGCGCCCACCACCACGAGCAGCCAGCCGGCGGTGATGGCCAGTTCCCCGAGCCCGCGGCTCACGAGCTGCAGCGGCGGCGCCGAATAGCTCCAGCCCACCAGCAGCCCCGCCACGCCGATCCAGATCAGGCCGATGGCGCTTTGGCTCGCGAGCCACAGGCCGGCCGGCACGACGGCGAGCAGCAGCAGGTAGCCGTACTGTCCGGTCTCGCGCTGCGTCAGGATGCCGTTCTGGATGAAGCGGCTGCCACCGGTGAACGGGAACACCCGCTCGGTGTTGGCGGCATCGGTGCCATTGCGATCATCGAAGTAGTCGTTGAGCACGTTCACGCCGGCGTGCGCCATGAGGGCGAAGACGATGGTGACCGTCGCGGTGAGCGCGCCGACGTGCACACCGCTCCCATGGGCGCTGGCAAGGCCCACGAGGCAGCCCACGAGCGTCACGCTCAGGAACGGCGGCCGTGTCGCGGCGATGTAGCGCCGCAGCGGATTGGACATCGCCGCCGGGGTGGGTTCGATCGCCGCGTTCATGCCACCCTCCGAAAAGGCGAATCAGGGCAGGTCGCTGCGCCGGAAGAGACCGTATCCGAGCAGCGCGCTGCCCAGGCCGATGAGGGCGGGATAGGCGAGCGCGAAGACTTTGTATCCGGTCAGTCCGAAGTTGTCCAGGATCACATAGGCGGAAGGGCCGAGGACGATGAGCTGCGGATCGAACATGGCCAGCGCCGCGGTGCGAAACACCTGCAGGGGGTTGACGAGCGCCACGCCCACCGCCACTTCCGGCGCCACCTTCCCCTGGATCATGACGCCGAGCAGGATCAGGTCGAGGAACAGCAGGAGCGTCAGCCAGATGAGGAAGGCCGCGCCCTGCGCGACATCCGTGCTGCGGGCGATGACCGAGACGAGCATGCCGATGCCGAGGAAGCAGGCGGCCATGGTCGCGAGCAGCGCGGTGTAGTAGCCGAACATGCCCCAGGGAACGGGCAGGCCCTTCACCCGCGCGACGATGATGGCGGCGAGCATGGCGAGCATCACCGGCGCGAAGATCGCGACGTAGCGGCCGACGATCTTCCCCCAGAACCACGCGCCCAGCGACACGGGCAGCGAGAGCAGGTACTCGAACACGCCGGCCTCGCGGTCACCCGCGACCGAGCGCACCGTGGTGATGAGCACGAAGATGGGCAGGATGGCCATGGTGAGCTGGATGTAGGTCACCAGCAGGCGCGAGAGCCCCACGAAACCCAGCACCCGGGATTCGGTGACGCCGAAGACGAACAGCACGGCGACGATGCCGCCGAACACCAGCGTGTAGAGCTGGAACCAGCGCGCGCGCAGGGACTCGACCAGGTCGAGCCGGGCGGTGAGCAGGAGCTGCTTCATGATGTCCTCCTCGTTCGCGCCAGCACCCGCTCGCGAAGCTGCGGGAACCCGATGCTGCCGGGCTCGGCATGATCCACGGCACCGAAGCCATAGCCCATGGGTGATGCGTGACCCTCGAGATACCAGGCGGCGGCGGCATCGAGCCATCGTGGTTCACCGCGGCTGTCGAGCGCTGCCACCCACAGGCGCGGTGCGGGCTCGGCGGGCCACTGATGTGCGGCGAGCCAGGTGATGGCGCAGCCGATGTCATCGAAGTCGTGATGCTGGTTGCCCGGGCCGCCTTGCACCTGCACCGCGAAGCGGCGGTCGGACAGCGCCATGCCACATTGCGTGCACGGCTCGCGATCCCACCGGATCGCGACGGGGCCCGTGGCGCCGCCTTTCGGCGCGCAGCCGCCCAGCAGCCAGGGGGACAGGGCGCCGGACAGCGCCGCGGCGCCGCCGGAGAGCAGGCTGCGCCGGCTGATCATTTCTCGCCCATCGAGAGCTGATCGATCAGCGCGATGTAGCGCGACAGCATGCTGACGAAGCGCAGCCGGTCGACGCCCGCGATCTCGCCCTCCCAGCGCAGGCCACCGCCCAGGTCCTGGAACTGCCAGGCGCTCAAGGACCGCGCCAGCGCCGCTTCCGCGCGCTTCACCGTCACGGTGCAGGCGATGCGGCCGCTCAAGCTGACATCCTCGGCGACGCGGTCATCCAGCACCACCTTGCCGGTGTCGAGTTCCACCACGCGATTGACCAGCGATGACACCTCGTCGAGCCGGTGGCTGGAGATGAGCATGGTGGTGTCGTGCTGGCGCTCGGCCAGCAGGTCGAAGAACATGCGGCGCGCGTCGGGGTCGAGGTTGGCGGCCGGCTCGTCCATCAGCAGCACCGTTGCCTGGCGCCCCAGCGCGATGGCGATGAGGATCTTCTGCTTCATGCCGCCGGACAGGCGGACGAACTGGCGGTCGGCGATGGCACGCGTGTCGAGCCCCAGGCGCGCGGCGATGGCACTGATCTGCGCGGGGTCGGTCTCGCACAGCGAGGCGGAGAAGTCGATCAGCAGCCCCACGGGCATCTTCAGCGGCGGCGGCAGTTGCGGCACGAAGCCGACGTTGCGCAGCACCTCGGCGCGCTGCCGCCGGGGATCCAGCCCCGCCACGCGCACCTCACCCTCGCAGGTGTACTGCCCCAGCAGGCAGCGGATCAGCGTGGTCTTGCCGGCGCCGTTGGAACCGATCAACGCGATGCGGTCACCCCGGTCGAACTCCAGGTCGATGCCGTTGAGCACAGCGGTGCGCCTGAAGCTCTTCTTCAGGTCGCGGCACTGGATCATGTTGTCGGTCGTGGTGGTGGCCTTGAGCAGCATGGCGGCATCACAGCAGCTTGGAGAGTCCCTTGATGTCGAACTTCAGCGAGTGGGTCGGGCAGGCATCCACGCACATCCCGCACCGGGTGCAGTCGGGGCC
>JAXMGQ010000082.1:0-8585 GCA_046347195.1 Steroidobacteraceae bacterium | reverse complement strand
CCGCCGCGACATCAGCTGCTCGACATCGCAATCCACCGGCGGCTGGTGCACGAGCGTCAGTGCCTCGCGCAGCGTCGGCAGGTCGGAACGTCGCAGCAGTTCGGGCGGCATCCAGTCGTGCAACTCCTGCGCCGACACCTGCTCCATCGCCAGGCCCACCAGCAGGCGCAGCCGTCCCTGCGTGAGGCCCTCGGTGGCGGGGTAGATGGGCGTGAGCCGGTCCTCGGTGGCCTCGCCCGCGGCGCTGGCACGCCGGTACTCCGGGTGCACGATCTCCAGGCCAGCGCCGCCGCGCCGCACCTCGCCGAAGCAGCGCACGCGGGTGCCGCGCGCCAGCCCCTGCTGCTGCTGTGAGGTGAAGTGGAAGAAGCGCAGGGTGATCGAGCCCGAGCCGTCGGTGATGCGCGAGAGCAGTTGGCGGCGGCCGCGGAAGGCGACCTCCGTGAGCTGCACTTCGCCTTCCACCGCCACGCGCATGCCGGCCCGCAGCTCGCCCAGGGGCACGATGCGGGTGCGATCCTCGTAGCGCAGGGGCAGCAGGAACAGCAGGTCGATGGAATGGCGCACGCCGAGCGCCTCGAGGCGGCGGGCCAGCGCCTCGCCCACGCCGCGGAGCGAGGTCACCGGGCGAGGCTCGGGAACCGCGGCCGGGCCCGAGGGCACGGCCGCCTCACCGGCGTTCACAGCGCGACGATGCACTCCATTTCAACCTGCGCGCCGCGCGGCAGCGCGGCCACGCCCACGGCGGCACGCGCCGGGTAGGGCTCGCGAAAGTACTCCGCCATGACGCGGTTCACCAGCGCGAAGTGCGCGAGGTCGGTGAGGAACACCGTGACCTTGACCACATCGTCGAAGCTCGCGCCTGCGGCGGTGACGATGGCCTTGAGGTTGTCGAACACGCGGCGCACCTGCGCATCCATGTCGCCGCCCACCAGCTCCTTGGTGGCCGGGTCGAGCGGGATCTGGCCCGACACCCACAGGGTGTTGCCGGCGCGCACGGCCTGCGAGTAGGTGCCGATGGCGGCGGGGGCATTGGGGGTGGAGATGACCTGCTTGCTCATGGGGCGCATGTTAGCGGGTTTTGGCGGCGATGGTGCGCGAGACGCGCAGCACGTCGGGCATGCGGCGCACGGTGCGCAGGATGCGCGCGAGCTGCCGGCGGTCATGCACCTGCAGCTCGAACTTGAGCGAGGATGAGTCGCCGTCGCGCTCGAGCAGCGAGACATGGTCGATGTTGGTCAGCGTGCTGGCGATGCTCGAGGCCACCGCCGCGAGCACGCCCATGCGGTTGGTGACCTGCACCTTGATCTCGGAGGCGAACAGCTTGTCGCCGGAGTTCTGCCAGGCCACCGGGATCCACTTCTCCGGCTGCTTGCGGAACTCGTCGAGATTGCCGCAGTTCTGCCGGTGGATGGTGACCCCGCGTCCGGTGGACAGGTACGCCATGATCGGATCGTTCGGGATCGGAAAGCAGCAGCGCGCGTAGGTGACGAGCAGGCCTTCCGTGCCCGCGATCATCAGCGGCTCGGGCGCGATGGCCGCGGCGGCATCGATGCCCGCTTCCGTGGGCAAGAGGCTCCGTGCCACCAGCGGCGCCAGCCGCTCGCCCAGGCCGATCTTCTCGTACAGATCCTGCGCGTTCGCGAGGCCCAGCTCCTTCACCACGCCCTCGATGCGCGCGGCGGGAAGCTTCTTCAGGCTCACGGAGAACTCATCCAGCGCCTGGCCGAGCAGGCGCTTGCCGAGCTCGGCCGCCTCGCCGCGCTTCAGGTTCTTCAGATACTGGCGGATCGCGGCGCGCGCCTTGGCGGTGACCACGAAATTCGACCAGGAGGGGTTCGGGGTCGCGCCCTTGGCGGTGATGATCTCCACCGTCTGGCCGTTGCGCAGCGGCGTGCGCAGCGGCACCAGGCGCCGGTCCACCTTGGCGGCGACGCAGCGGTTGCCGACGTCGGTGTGGATGGCATAGGCGAAATCCACGGCCGTGGCGCCGCTGGCCAGGCGCAGGATCTCGCCCTTGGGCGTGAACACGTACACCTTGTCCGGGAACAGGTCGACCTTGACGCTTTCGAGGAATTCCTCGGACGACCCCCCTTCCTGGATCTGCACCAGGTTGGTGAGCCACTGCCGGGCGCGGTCGTGCTCTTCCTTCGCGGTCTGCTCGCCGGTCTTGTACTTCCAGTGCGCGGCGATGCCCGACTCGGCCACCCGGTGCATCTCTTCGGTGCGGATCTGCACCTCGATGGGGATGCCGTTCGGGCCGAACAGCGTGGTGTGCAGGGACTGGTAGCCATTCACGCGCGGGATGGCGATGTAGTCCTTGAAGCGGCCTGGCATGGGCTTGTACAGGCCGTGCACCAGGCCGAGCACGCGATAGCAGGTGTCGCGGCTGTCCACGACGATGCGAAAGCCGTACACGTCCACCATCTCGGCGATGGAGATGCCCTTGTTCTGCATCTTCTTGTAGATGCTGTACAGGTGCTTCTCGCGTCCCTCGACCTTGGACTCGAGCCCCGCCTTGCGCAGCGTGGACTTGAGGTTGTCGGAGATCTTGCTCAGGAACTCCTTCTGGTTGCCCCGTGCCCGCTTGAGCTCGCGCTCGAGCACCTTGTAGCGGTGCGGGTACAGCGCATGGAAGCCGAGGTCCTCGAGCTCCAGCTTCACCGTGTACAGGCCGAGCCGCTCGGCGATGGGCGCGTAGATCTCGAGGGTCTCGCGCGCCACGCGACGGCGCTTGACCGGCGGCATCGCGCCCACGGTGCGCATGTTGTGCATGCGGTCGGCGAGCTTGACCATGATGACGCGGATGTCGCGCACCATGGCGAGCAGCATCTTGCGGAAGGACTCGGCCTGCGCCTCCTGGCGGTTCTTGAACTGGATCTGGTCCAGCTTGCTGACCCCATCCACGAGCTCGGCCACGTCCTGCCCGAACAGGCCCGCGATCTCCGCCTTGGCGGTGGGCGTGTCCTCGATGACATCGTGCAGGATGGCGGCGCAGATGGTGTCCACATCCAGGCGCAGGTCCGCCAGGATGTCGGCCACCGCCACCGGGTGGGTGATGTAGGCCTCTCCCGAGAGGCGCTTCTGGCCGCGGTGCTTGTCGTTCGCGAACTCGTAGGCCTCGCGCACGCGCTCCACCTGCGCGGGTGGCAGGAAGGCCTCGAGCTTCTCCAGGAGCTGGCTGATCCCCGTGGCGCGTCTTCCACCCGGCAGGAAACCCAGGATGGAAGTGGCGTAGTTCACGGGGTTCACGCCTCAGGTTACCGCGTCGTCAATCCCCGAGTCCGAGCTGCGGGGCGCGGAAGTCGGACGGGATGTCCATCTCCGTCACCGGCTGTTCGATGACTTCCTCGGGCTCTTCCATCATGGCGGCCGTGACCGTGCCGGCGGCGATCTCGCGCAGGGCCACGACGGTGGGCTTGTCGTTCTCCCAGTCCACCGTGGCTTCAGCGCCATTGGCGAGCTTGCGTGCGCGCTTGGCGGCGAGCAGCACCAGGTTGAACAGGTTGGGTTCGTTCTGCAGGCAGTCTTCGACGGTGATTCGGGCCACGGCTTCACTTTCCTATAAAGGGTTGAAAAGCATAGCAGAATCCGCCGGGTTCAGGCCAGCAGGCGGGCGGCGAGCGAGCGGATGGCGGGGGAGTCGGGCGAGCTTTCCACGGGGCGGTTGTGGACGATGGCCTCGAGCGTGGCCAGGGCGTCTTCGAACCGGTCGTTCACGACGATATGGTCGAACTCGTGCCAATGTGACAGTTCGGTCACCGAGTCCTGCAGGCGACGCCGGATGATGGCATCGGAGTCGGTGCTGCGGGCTCGCAGGCGCTCTTCCAGCGCGGCGCGGGAGGGCGGCAGGATGAAGATGGTGCGGCCTTCGGGCAATCGCTTGCGCACCTGCTGTGCCCCCTGCCAATCGATCTCCAGCAGCAGGTCCTGGCCCGCCGCCAGCGCCTCGCTCACGGCCTTGACGCCGGTGCCGTAGAAGTTGTCGAACACCTGCGCGTGCTCGAGGAACTCCCCCTGCGCCACCATGCGCTGGAAGGTGTCCTTCGAGACGAAGTGGTAGTCCACCCCGTCGCGCTCGTTCTGGCGAGGAGCGCGGGTGGTATAGGAAACCGAGAAGCGCAGCTGCGGCTGGCGTTGCATCAGCGCCTTGACGAGGCTGGTCTTGCCGGTGCCGGAAGGGGCTGCGATGACGAACAGGTGTCCGCGTCGTGTCATCAGTCCATGCCTTTCGGGGCGTAGTGGTCGGCCTGGTGGGCCGGCGTCACGCCGTGGCTGTAGGCCTTCGGCGGGATCGGCAGCATGGTGCCGTTCCACGTGACCCACGCGTTCTTCATGTCGCGGAACACGGCCGTATCCAGGGCGCCCGCGTGCCTGCCGCGCCGGCGAGCCGTGAACCGGCCAGCGCGGCGAGCGCAGCGCTCTGCAGGAAATGGCGGCGGGTCTGGGATGTCGCGTTCATGATCACTCGAATTTCGCGTGGAAGTTCAGGCCGAAGAAGCGCGTGCCCTCGTTCGAACAGCCCGTGGCGGTGTCACTGAAGCGCAAGCCTGCCAGCGAACCGCGGTTGAAACAATACTGGGTCAGGTTCTTGCCCCACAGGCCCGCTTCATGCCGGTCGTCTTGCTTTGCGTGGCGCCGATTCCGGTGGTAAGGAAGATACCTATGCCTTCAGTGCACCTGAGCAGTTGATCGAGGACTTCCTGGCGGATGTCGGCCGCGTGCGAGGTGAGTCATGAGTAAGCGGGTCAAGGTCCACGTCGGCACACTTGGAGAGATGGGCAAGCGCTTCGTCAGCGCGAGGATGGTCGTGTCACTGCACCCTACGATGCGATCACTGCCGAAATGCGCCTGTAATCCAGCCTTGAAGCGAAGGTCGGCACTGAAGCTGGAATTTCCAGCTTATTCGCTCAGTAATGTTCACGAATACTATCATTCGGTCGACTTCCGGTAGACGATGTCGCCGACACAGCAGTGGACCATGGCGCAATTGCGTACTGTATCGCTATGAGATACACTCTTCCATGATTAAAGACTTCCGCCATCGCGGGCTGGAACGCTATTTTCGTACTGGGTCGAAGGCCGGTATTCAACCAAAGCACGCGAAGCGGTTGAGGCTGCAACTCGGTCAGCTGGACGCAGCACGAGGACCAGAGGATATGAACCGTCCGGGGTGGCGTCTACACCCACTCAAGAGCGATCTTCAGGGTCACTGGTCGGTGTGGGTGGACGAGAATTGGCGACTGACGTTCATGTTCGAAGGCGTCGATGCGGTTCTGATCGATTATCAGGACTATCACTGAGGAATCTAATTCATGACGCGCATGCACAATCCGCCACACCCCGGGGAAGTACTTCAGGACACCGTTCTACGGACCGACGGCGGAATGACGGTAACGGCGTTTTCTAGGCGGCTAGGCGTTTCGCGCGTTGCGCTGTCACGCGTGGTAAATGGTCACGCCGCCGTCAGCGCCGAACTGGCTATTCGTCTTGCGGCAGCGCTTGGAGGGTCGGCTGAATCTTGGCTAACCATGCAGGCTGCATTTGATTTGTGGCACGCCGCGAAGAAGAAGCGGCCCAAGATCAAGCCCCTTGGGGCTGACGCGCTCTCGTCCGCGCCGACCTGATGAACCGGGACTTGTCGCCCAGTTGCCCAGGTTCGTAAGGCAATCGCCAGCTGTGCTCGTATAGGCATTTGAGACTGCAAGTCGAAACACAGAAGGCGTAGCAGAGCTTCTGCCGCAGCAGCAATGTTGCTGATCGATGATGGGAAACTCTCCGTAGATACTCCAGTCGCAGACTTCTTTCCGTCATTTGATGCGGGACGTGGCGCCCGAGCTGAAGAATTTCAGACCTCCTGACATAGCCCCGTGCTGGGGCTGAGATTGAGGGCTTTTTGCCGCTTGGGGTGCGCACCAATACCTGTCCGGTATTTTGGAATGGCGATTTGTAAGAGCTGGAAATAGCGGGCGTTTTCGCCTGGAGGTTGCGGACCCATACCTGTCCGGTTCTGCTGGCGGCCATGAACAGCCAGCTCGCCTTGGGGCTGCCCGCGCCGCCCCCCTCGGACATCGTGGTGATCAATCCCCGCTGCACGCTGCGCAGTGAGGCAGAGCAGCGGGTGGTCGTAGTCGGAGGACTACCGGTGTATCACTACTGCGCCGCTGACGCCGTTGCCGAAGCCTACGCGATCGTGATGTTGGTGGAGGCGGGTTTCGCGCAGCAAGCCGAGGTGGCGCGGGCGTTCGGCAAGTCCGAGCGTAGTGTCCGTCGATATCAGCAGCGCTATGGTCAAACTGGAACGGCGGGATTGGGCCGTCCCGGCGGCTGGCGCAGTGGTCGGCGCCGTATCTCGGGGAAACGGCTGCGCCTGATCGAGCGGCTGAAGAGCGCGGGTCTGAGCAATCGAGCGATCGCCCAACGATTGGGTGTGCACGAGAATGCCATCAGGAAGCTGGTGGGTCCGTCGAGGAGCGAGCAGGCAAAGCAACTCGCGTTCGTGTCCGGCCCGAAGGGGCTGCTCATTGAGCCGCCGATGGCCCCGGCGGTGTCTGTCATCCCTGTGGAGGCGGCGGTCGATCCGCCACCGGTAACCCCTGAGTGTGGGCGGGAAGCGGTGCTCCTGGAGGATGAAGCCGAGGAGGAGGAGCCGGTGCCGATGAGTTTGGACTCGGATGCCGGCGATCGCCTCCTCGATCGGCAGCTCGCGCACGCGGGACTGCTCGATGATGCGGCGCCGATGTTCCGTGACGGGGAGCGGATCGGCGGCGTCGGGGCGCTGCTGGCGGTACCGTACCTGGTGCACAGCGGATTGCTATGCATCGCGCGCAAGCTCTACGTCGGAATCGGTCCGGCCTTCTATGGACTGCGCACGACACTGGTGACGCTGTTTCTGATGGCACTGCTGCGCATCCAGCGTCCCGAGCAGCTCAAGGAGCACGACCCAGCGAGCTTCGGCCGGCTCCTCGGGCTCGACCGAGCACCTGAGGTGAAAACTTTGCGGCGCAAACTCACTCGCCTGGCCGCCCAGCATTGCGCCGAGCCGCTCGGCGCGCAGCTCGCCCGAGTGCGCGTGGCGCAGCGCGGAGAGCTGATGGGGTTCTTGTACATCGACGGCCATGTGCGCGCCTATCACGGGAAACACACGATTTCCAAGGCGTTCGTCGCCCGGCGTCATCTGGCGATGTCTGCTACCATCGACTACTGGATCAATGATCGCGCCGGTGATCCGCTGCTGCTGATCACCGGCGAGCTCGACGCCTCACTCACCAAATCCTTCCCCGATCTGCTGCGCGAGGTGCGCGCCACCGTCGGGCAGCGGCAGGTGACCATCGTCTTCGATCGCGGCGGGTGGAGCCCGAAGCTCTTCCGCAGCATGATCACGCAGGGCTTCGACCTGCTCACCTATCGCAAGGGCAAGAGCCCTCGCATCGCCGAGCAGCGCTTCGTACACCGCCGCGCCAAGCTCGATGGCCACTGGGTCAGCTACGACCTACATGATCAGCCGGTGCGTCTGCTCGGGGGAAAACTGCGCCTGCGGCAAATCACACGCCTGTGTGAAGATGGCGCTCATCAGACCCAGATCATCACCAGTCGCTGGGATCTGCGCGACATCGAACTCGCCTACCGCATGTTCGAGAGGTGGCGACAGGAAAACTACTTCAAGTATATGCGAGAAGAGTTCTTGCTCGATGCGCTCGTGGACTATCGCATCGAGCCGCAGGATCCCACTCGCACGGTCCCCAACCCCCAGCGGCGCGCCCTGGATAAGCAGATCCGCGCCGCCCGCACCGAGCTCGCCGACCTCGAGCGCCAGTACGGGGCGGCCGCCGCCGACAACTCCGAGCAGCACCGCCCCACCATGCGCGGCTTCAAAATCGCCCACGGCAAGCTCGGTCAGCAGCTGCGCCGCGCTCGCGAGCGGCTGCGAAAACTCCTCGATCAGCGACGCCGGCTACCGGCGCGCGTGGAGGTCCGCGATCTCAGCGAGCGAACCCTTGTGAAGCTCGCTACCGAGCGCAAGCATCTGACCGACCTGATCAAGATGCTCGCCTACCAGGCCGAGAGTGATTTGCTCTGCTTCCTGCGTACGCACTATCCGCGCGCCGAGCAGGAAGGCAGAACGCTCCTGCACGAGCTCTTCGCCACCGCCGGCGATATCCACGTCACAGACGATGAGCTGCAGATCACCCTGGCGCCGCTGAGCTCTCCGCATAGGACCCGAGTTGTCCAGGCCCTCTGCGAGCTGCTCGATCAGACGGCCACCGAGTTCCCCGGAACTCGCCTGCGCTTGCGCTTCGCCGTGCGTCCGCCGCCGCACATCGGCCTCGCCTTCCCCGGCACGCCCGCCGGCCGCAGCGCCGCTACCGCCCCCTGATCACTCCGAAACCGGACATCTTGGAAGGGAGCTATGTCAGGAGGTCTGAAATTAACGAGGCCAGCTCTATTAAGGCCTACAAGAGTAGCAGCCATGCCGTTTGGGATTGCAAGTACCATCTGGTATGGATTACGAAATATCGATACCCGGTGTTGGTAGGGGATATAGGGCTGCGGGCGAGGGAGCTTCTTCGGGAGATTGCCCGCAG
>JAXMGQ010000081.1:0-9397 GCA_046347195.1 Steroidobacteraceae bacterium | reverse complement strand
CTGCGCGATCACGCTGGTGTGGAACGGCGGGATCTGGCCGCCGCGCATGGGACTCCCGGTCGAGCCGCGAGCGGCTCAGTCCGCCCGCTTCAACGCCACCTCGAGGATGTCCAGTCCTTCCTGGAGCACGGCATCGGACACCGTCAGGGGCACGAGGATGCGGATCGAGTTGGCATGCACGCCGCAGGTGAGCAGGATCAGGCCGCGCGCGAGCCCGCGCGCAGTGACGCGCTTGGCCGCATCGGCATCGGGATCGTGCGAGCCGGTCTGCTTCACGACGTCGAAGGCCAGCATGCCGCCGCGGCCGCGAATGGCGGCGATGGGCACGAGGTCGGTTCGCTGTGCGAACCCCTGGAGCCGGGAGCGGACGATGGCGCCGAGCGCGATCGAGCGGTCGAGGAGCTTCTCCTTCTCGAACACATCGAGCACCGCGAGCGCCGCCGCGCAGGCCAGCGGATTGCCCGCGTAGGTGCCGCCCAGCCCGCCCGCACCCACCTTGTCCATGACCTCGGCGCGGCCGATGACGGCGGCCAGCGGCATGCCGCCGGCGAGGGACTTCGCGACGGTGACGAGGTCGGCGCGCACGCCCGAGTACTCCACCGCGAACATCTTGCCGGTGCGGCCGAAACCGCTCTGCACCTCATCGACGATGAGCAGGATGCCGTGCTGGTCGCACAGGCGGCGCAGCGCCGCCAGCAGCTCGTCCGGCGCGACGTGGAAACCACCCTCGCCCTGCACCGGTTCGATGATGATCGCAGCGACGCTGGTGGGCGCGACATCCGCCTTGAACAGCGTCTCCAGCGCCTTCAGGCTGTCCTTCACCGTCACGCCGTAGTGCTCGATGGGGAACGGCACGTGGAAGACCTCGGCCGGCATGGGGCCGAAGACCTGCTTGTACGGCGCCACCTTGCCGGTGAGCGCCATGGTCATCATGGTGCGGCCATGGAAGGCGCCGGCGAAGGCGATGATGGCGGAACGGCCGGTCGCGGCGCGCGCGATCTTCACGGCGTTCTCCACCGCCTCGGCACCGGTGGACACCAGCATGGTCTTGGCGGGGCCGGCCACCGGCGCCAGCTTGTTGAGCCGTTCGGCCAGCGCGACATAGGGCTCGTACATCACCACCTGGAAGCAGGTGTGCATGCACTTGTCGAGCTGCTCACGCACCGCCTCGACGACATGCGGATGGCGGTGGCCCGAGTTCAGCACGCCGATGCCGCCGGCGAAGTCGATGTAACGGCGGCCCTCCACGTCCCAGATCTCGGAATTTTCGGCGCGGGCGGCGAAGACATTCGTGGCGAAGGAAACGCCCTGCGGGACGGCGGCGCGGCGGCGCTCGAGCAGTTCGGAGTTGGTCGGCATGGAAGGGCTCACACGTGTGGTCGGAACCTCAGGAATCTACCACAGTCGCGGCCTGCCGCCCCCCCGGGAGTTCAGGGCTTGACGCGATAGCCGGTGCGGAACACCCAGGTGATCACGGCCAGGCACCCCAGCATGAACATCAGCGTCATGGTCAGGGACAGGCCCACGCTCACGTCGGCGAGCCCGTAGAAGCTCCAGCGGAACCCGCTGACCAGGTACACCACCGGGTTGAACAGCGTCACCTTCTGCCAGAACGGCGGCAGCATGTCGATGCTGTAGAAGCTGCCGCCGAGGAAGGTCAGCGGCGTGACCACCATGATGGGAACGATCTGCAGCTTCTCCCAGCCCGTGGCCCAGATGCCGATCATGAAGCCGAACAGGCTGAAGGTCACCGAGGTGAGCAGCAGGAAGGCGGCCATCCAGAACGGATGCAGCACCTCGAAGGGCACGAACACGCGGGCCGTGGCGAGGATGAGCAGGCCCAGCAGCATGGACTTGGTGGCGGCGGCGCCGACGTAGCCGGCGACGATCTCCACCGCCGAGAGCGGTGCCGACAGCACTTCGTACAGCGTGCCCGAGTACTTGGGCATGACAATGCCGAAGGACGCATTGGCGATGCTCTCGGTGAGCACCGAGAGCATGATGAGGCCGGGCACGATGAACGCACCGTAGGGCACGCTGCCGATGCTGGACATGCGCGAGCCGATGGCGGCGCCGAACACCACGAAGTACAGCGAGGTGGAGATCACCGGCGAGAGGATGCTCTGCGCACCAGCGTGCGCAGCCAGCGCGCCATCTCGAAGCGGTACAGCGTGCGCATGCCGTAGTAGTTGGCTTTCACGAGGACTCCTGCACCAGGCTCACGAAAATGTCCTCCAGCGAACTCTCCGAGGTATGCAGACCCGCGGAAGTCGATGCCCTGCTCGCTCAGGGTGCGCAGCATGCGCGCTGGTCTCGAGGTCTCGCGCTGTGCATCGAAGGTGTACACGGTTCGTGCCACCGGGCGCGAGCCCAGGCCCAGTGCGGCCACCGCCGGCAGGTGTCCTCCAGCCGGTTCTGGAGCTGGAGCGTGAGCTGTCGCTTCGCTCAGCTTGCGCATCAGCGTGGCCTTGTCCTCCACCAGGATGATCTCTCCTTGTTGATGACGCCCACGCGGTCGGCCATCTCCTCGGCTTCCTCGATGTAGTGGGTGGTGAGGATGATGGTCACGCCGGCCGCGCGCAGGCCGCGCACCATCTCCCACAGGTCGCGCCGCGTAAGCCCACATCGACACCGGCCGGGTTCGTCCAGGAACAGGATGCGCGGTTCGTGCGCCAGCGCCTTGGCGATCATCACGCGGCGCTTCATGCCCCCGGAAAGCGTGTGGATGGGACTGTCCTTCTTCGACCACAGCGACAGGTCGCGCAGCACCTTCTCGAGGTAGCCAGGTGCCGGCGCGCCTGCCGAACAGGCCGCGGAGAAGTTCACCGCCGCCCACACCGTCGAAGGCCTCGGTGGTGATTTCCTGCGTGCGAGCCCGATGGCGCGCGAGCCGGTAGTCGCGGCGGATGTCGTGGCCATCGGCGACGACCTGGCCGGTGCTCGGGTTCACCAGGCCGCAGATGATGCTGATCAGCGTGGTCTTGCCCGCACCATTCGGTCCGAGCAGCGCGAAGATCTCGCCACGCTGGATCTCGAGGTCGACGCGCTTGAGGGCCTGCAGGCCCGACGGATAGGTCTTGTGGAGGTTGGAGATGGAGACGATCGACGTCAACGCGCAGGGCTCCTCGTCGCGGTTCGGTGTGCAGATACTAGCGCACCGTGACCCGGATGCGATCCAGCGTGCGGCCGGCGGCGTCCAGCAACGCGAACTGGTGGGCACCCGAAACGGGCGCCCAGAAGTGCTGGACCGCCGCCGGGCCCAGCATCGTCCCGTCGAGCTCGATCATCATGCCGGCGCCGGCGCCCTGCGCCCGAACTGCACGGCTTGCGCCCGGGGAGGGATGTCCGGGTCCAGCGCGATGATCATGCCATTGGCCGGCGAGGTCAGCCGCGCGATCCTCGACGTGGCTGCCACCGCCCTCACCTCGGCGAGTTGCGAGCCCCTCGAGGAACCACCGCGCCGCGCGGGCTCCGCGGCTGGCCTGGAAGCGCAGCCGGTGCCGGCGATGGCCTCGCCGGTGGCGATGGCCGCTGCGAGGTGCGCTCGCGCCGCAGGGCGACGAGGATGTCGTGCCAGGCGGGCGTTGCGCCGGTGACGCCGCTGACCTCGTGCATGGGGTCGCCCTCGAAGTTGCCCACCCACACCGCGACGGTGTAATCGTGCGAGAAGCCCACGCACCAGTTGTCGCGCATGTCCTTGCTGGTGCCGGTCTTCGCGGCGCTCCAGAACGGGGTGTTGAGGTGGCTGTCGAGCCCGAAGCTCAACGAGCGCGCCGCCGGATCGGACAGGATGTCACCGATGATGAACGCCGCGGGCGCCGCGAGGAGCGTTTGGTCCGGTGGGGCCGGCTCGTCGGCGAGCAGGCGCAGGGGCGAGCCGCGCCTTGCCGCGCGCCAGCGTCCGGTAGCCTTGCGCCTGCTGCCACAGCGTCACTTCCGCCGATCCGAGCGCCAGCGAATACCCGTAGAAGCTGCCATCCTCTGTCAGCCCTCGTATCCCAGCGACTGCAGCCTGGCCCGGAACGGCTCGACACCGGTGAGCACCAGGTGCGCACGGCCGGCACGTTGAGCGAACCCGCCAGCGCGGTGCGCACGCTGACCAGGCCCTTGAACTCGTGATCGTAATCCTGCGGCAGGTAGATGCCGGTGCCGGTGTCGAGCGTGAGCGGCGCATCCTCGAGGAGCGAAGCCGCCGTGAGCCAGCGGCGCCTGATCGCCAGTTCGTACAGGAAGGGCTTGAGCGTGGAGCTCGCCTGCCTCGGGGCGCGCACCCCGTCCACCGCCGGTGATCGCGAGGCCGGCCCCGCGGATCCCACGTAGGCGAGCACCTCCCCGCTGGCATTGTCGACCACCAGCGCCGCGCCGTCGCGCACGTTGCGATCGGCGAGTTCTGCCAGCCGGTTGCGCAGGATGTCGCGCCAGCCGCTGGATGCGTGCATCCAGCGTGGTGCGCACGCGTTCTCCCGGCGCGGTGAGCAGGCGTGCGGCGAGCTGCGGCGCCAGCACATCGGCGGCCTCCGGGGCCGCGCTCGGCGCGAGCCCGGGCGCTGCATCGCGGATCTGCCCGCGCCTCGTCCGCCCATGCTGGAACGCGCGGCGCAGGCGCGCCAGCACCCGCCCCAGCGGCGCGCCGGGCTCCGGGAGAAACGCTGCGAGCAGCTCGCCCTGCGCCGCATCCAGGCCAGCAGGCTCGCGGCCGGCGAGCACCTGCGCGGCGGCGCCGATCCCCCGCACCTCGCCGCGGAACTGCACGAGGTTGAGGTAGCTTCCAGGATCTGCGGCCTGCTCCAGTGCGCCTCGAGCGCCAGTTGCCGGCCTTGCCCGGCGCCATTTGCGCGGCAGGTCCTCCCAGCGGGTGCCAGCCTTCGCCGGCGGTTCGAGCAGGGTGGCGAGCTGTATGCTGAGCGTGTCGCCCGCGGGCGCGGTGCCTCAGGAGCTGTGAATACAGGGCGCCGGGCAGCGCGCGCAGATCCACGCCGTGGTGTTCGTAGAAGCGGCGGTCCTCCGCGTCGATCAACGCCGACAGCAAGGTGTGATCGACTCGAGCGGCACCTACCAGCAGGCGCCGTGCGCCGAAGTCGATGCGCTGCGCCGCCAGCACCCGGCCATGGCGATCGACCAGGTACGCCGCCGACGGACGCCACGCGGCACGCACCGTCTCGAAGGCAGGCACCGGCAGCTGACGGGCGGTGATGATCCAGGCGGTTGCGGCCATCACCGTCAACAGCGCGCCCAAACCCGCAACCTTGATCGCTGTCGCGACGGGTCTGCGAGGCGCTCGCGCCTCGCCTGCCGGCGAGGTCGGCATCATGGCGCAGGCGGCGCCGCATCCACCGTGACCATCGCATTGGGCACCTCCGCGAACATCTCGGGCGCATACATCGCCTCCACCCGCGTGGCCGGCAACTGGAAGGTGCCAGGGTTGTTCAAGCGCACGGTGTACTCCACCGACCAACGTCCCTTGGGCACGAATCGATAGTAGCCACGATAGCCATCGAAGCGGCGTTCCTCGAAAGCCGGCCATGCCCAGCCTTCGGCGCGCTCGCCGCGCTGGCTGAGCTCGGACTGACCGCCCAGGCCACTGCCCAGCACGGTCGCGCCGGCCGGGATGGGATCATCCACCACCACCCAGCTCATGTCCGACTGCGCCTCGAGGTCCAGGTGCACGCGCACCACATCCCCGCGCGTGAACGAACCCACGCGCTGCTGCTCGAGCGGTGAGACCGTGCGGGTGACCTTGAAGCCCGTGAACAGCGGCGCCTCCAGCGGCAGCGCCGCCGTGGCCCGCACCATCGCCCAGGGAGCGCCACCGCCGATGTGCGCGATGCCGAGGCTGGACTGCCCTTGCGCCCAGGGCAGCGTGAGTTGCGCCTCACCCTTCGGTTGCGGCCATTTGACCACCGGACGCTGGTCCGCATAACGCACGCCGGTCGCGCCGCTCACCGGCACGGACTCGAAGCTTCTCGAGAATTTCTCCATCGCCAGCACGCCCCAGACATTGGCCACCGTGGTGTTCCAGTGACCGTACTGCTGACGGCCGAGCGCGCCGCGCACCAGGCGCGGGATGTCCTCGCGCCAGCCACTCTCGCCCAGCACGGCGAGCAGCATGCGATTGGCGTTCGAATCCCCCGAGATCATCAGCCACCACAGCGAATCACGCCGCTCGCTGGAGAAGGTCATGATGGTGCCCTGGAAGTTCAGGCGCGAGCGCAGGATGGTGAGCGCCGCCTCGCGGCGCGCCGCGGCCTGCTTCACGCCCTTGACCCGGTCGAGGATGCCCAGCCAGTCGATCACCGCCGAGGTGGGCCAGAGATTGGGATCGATGCTGATGGAATCGAGCATGCCAGGCTGCGCCGCGCCGTGGCGCGACAGCGCCTCGATGGCCGCAAGCTTGCGGATGGACAGGTCCGCCGTGGGCAGCGCCGAGCGGCGCAGCAGCTTGCCTGCGACGAAGCGCTGCAAGGCCAGGATGATGCGCTGGCGTTCGGCTTCCGGAACCTCGTAGCCGCCTTCCGAGGCAATGGCGAGGATGTACGCGGACAGCGCATCGTCACCCTCGATCCAGTCGGTGGGGAAGTACTTGATCAGGCCGTCGCGGTCCAGGTACGCGGGCAGCCGTTCCATGAGCGCATCCCATCGCGCGCGGTCGCGCAGCGCCATGGCGCGCGAGGCCTGCTGCTCGAAGCAACTGTAGGGATAGCGGCTCATGTACTCGCGCACGCCGTCCAGCCCATCGCCAAGCTTCGCGCGCAGCGTCACTTCGATGCCACCGCGACCGGGCACGGCACCCTTGGGCCGCTGCGCCGGCATCGACAGGGGCGAGGTGAGCTGCGCGATGGTCGCCTGGTAGGTGCGCACCGGAAAGGCCGGTATCACCTGCTGCGTGACCTTGATCTGGTCCCGTGCCGTGCCGGCGAGATCGCGCACGCTCACGCGCCACGGCAACGCGGACACGCCCACCGGCGTCGCCACCGGCCAGCTCACATCGTGGGCCTGGCCCGCCGCGAGCTCGAAGCGCTGCGCGGCGGGAACCCCAGCGGGTACCCCAACGGGCGCCCCATCGGGTGCCCCATCGGGTGCCCCGGCGGGTGCCCCAGCGGGCGTGCCAACGCCCGGCGCACCGGGTTCGGCCGTGGCCTCGACCCGCATCAGGTGGTCGGTGGTGTTGCGCACGGTGAAGGTGGCGGCGAAGCGATCACCCTCGCGCACCAGCGGCGGCAGGCCCGACAGCAGGATCAGGTCCTGGGTGGTGTTCACCACGGCCTTGCCCGTGCCGAAGAACTGCGCGCCCGCGTGGGCCACGGCGACGATGCGGAAGGAGGACAGCGAGTCGTTCATCGGCACATCGAGCTCGGCGTTGCCGCCCGCATCCAGGCGCACGCGTGCCGTCCAGCGCAGCAGCGAGTCGAACTGGTCGCGCGCGCGGTCCCGTTCGCGGCCGCCGCCGCCGCCATGCGTCACCGCCTTGCGCCCGTAGTGGCGCTTGCCCACCACCTGCATCTGCGCCGTCGAGGTGTACACCTCGAGTCCCCTTTCGCCCATCATCGCCGCGAGCAGATCCCAGCTCGGATTGGGCGCAAGGTCGAGGAGCGCCTCGTCGACGGCGGCCAGCGCCACCTCGGCGCCCGCCGGCAGCGCACCGCCATCGGCGCGCGAGACGTGGATACGCACGTGCGCGGGTGCGCGCACGGCGTAAGTCGGACGGTCGGTGTTCACCGCGACGTCCAGCCGATGCGGCTTCCAGCCCACCTTGAGGCGCGCGATGCCCAGCTTGTAGGCCGGCTTGTCGAGATCCACGAGCGCGGTGATGTCCTCGCCCCGCGGCACCTTAGGATTGTCGGGGTGCGCCACGCGGCCACGCACCGCCAGCACCGACACGTACACGTTGGGCGCATCGGCCGGCTGGATCGGCACCTCGATGGTGGGCGCCGTGCCCTTGAGCGGCACGACGAAGCTGCGCAGCACGCCTTCGCGCTGAACGCTGACGAGAGCGGTGGCCGCGCGGAAGGGCATGCGCACCTGCAGTCGCGCCGTCTCGCCGGCCTCGTACTCCTTCTTCTCGGGCAGCACGTCCATGCGATCACCCGAGGTGCCGCCGAACCACCAGTCATCCTTGCCTGCCACCCACACGGAGGCCGTCGCCCCGGCCAGCGCGCCCTGCGCGTCCATGCCTTCCGCGCGCAGCAGCACCTCGCCGGAGACGCCGGGCGCCACCTCGCACATCAGCAAGCCTTGCGCATTGGTGCGGCCGGCGCAGCGCGGCTCCAGCCGGCGCGTCTCCGTGGTGGTCTCGTAGGCGTAGAAACCACCGATCAGCCGCTTGCGGTAGGAAAATGAACTCGACTGGTACAGCGCGACGTTCAGCGCCTGGTCGGCGCGTGGCTTGCCGGCGAGGTCCAGCGCCAGCACGCGAAAACGCAACTGCTCGCTGCTCCCCGCCCAGCCTTCGGACCGTATGCCCAGGGTCAGCGCCGCCGGCACGAGCTGCACGCGGCCGGTGCTGGTCAGGATCTCGCCATTGGCATCGGCATACTCCACTTCCGCGGTGAGCCGCGAGGGCACCTCCACGGCCGGAAGATGCGCGAGCGTCACGCGAGCCGAGCCCGCGGCGTCCAGCGTCACGGCGGTCTCCTGGGCGCGGCTGGTCTCAGGTGCAGGGCCTGCCTCGAAATCATAGTCCCCGGACATCGGGCCGCCCTCGACCACGCCCTCCTTCACGGGCTTGCCACCGAAACTGTAGTCCTCGTAGCCGGGGAAGTTCTGCGGCACAGGCTCGACCAGCGAGCGCACCTTCACCGGCAAGCCACCGGCGCCGCCGCCGGAGAGGTAGCCCACGTGCACGTTCAGGCTCACCTGCTGCGGCCGCACCACCGGCAGTGCCGGTCCTTCGACGCTGCCACGCATGCTGGGCAGGCGGAATTGTTCCACCTTGAACCGGCCGCTCTCGCGTTCGTTGCCGGATTCATCGGTGAGGGTGATGCGGTAGTCCCCGAGCTTGGCTTCGGCCGGAATCCGCCACTGCGATTCGGCCACGCCATCCGTGCCGAACGACAGCGGCAACTCGTAACGCTGGCCGCTGCCCTGGTGAGCGATCACCAGCTTGCGTGTCACCGGCATGTCGGGCTGCAGGGCGATGCCGCTCGACTGGTGGCGCCGCAGGAAATGCTTCATCGACACGGTCTCGCCGGCGCGGAACAGCGGCCGGTCGAGCACGGTGTGGAAGATGTCCGCCGACCAGGCATTGCCCACCGGCACGCTGAACTGGTAGGGGTCGATGCCCTGCCCCCAGCCCGACTGCGTGAAGGAGAAATCCCCATCCTTTTTCACGGCGACGAGCCTGGGTGGCGGTGCAAAGGGTGCGCACACCGACCCGCCGGCTGGGTCGCCCAGGCCCAGC
>JAXMGQ010000080.1:0-9869 GCA_046347195.1 Steroidobacteraceae bacterium | reverse complement strand
GCGGCGCCATCGAGCACGCCGGGCGGCAGCACCAGGAAGAAGTTGGGGCGGAAGGAATCCCAGCGCACTTTTCGCACGCTGGCCACGCGCGCCTCCAGCGGCTCGCCGGCCACATCGAAACCGATGCGATCCCCCACCTGCAGATGCAGCGCCTCCTGGTACTCGGTGGAGATGGACACGAGCGGACGACCCTGGTCCGCCTCGTTCCACCAGCTTCCCGCCACGATCTGGTTGTCGGCCGGGAGCTGCGAGGACCAGGTGAGGTTCTGCTCGCGCTCGACGAATCCGCGGCCCCGATCGTCCAGGCCCGCGCGCTCGCCCGCCGGCGCGCCATTGATGGTGAGGATGCGGGCGCGGACCATCGGGAACAGCGCGGGCGTCCCCAGTCCATGCGCCCGCAGGTACGACAGGAGCGGTGCGCGCTCGTCGGGCCGGATGTTGATCATGAAGTTGTTCGGCACATCGGCAGGCAGGCTGCGCTGCCAGTCGCGCAGCAGGTCGCCGCGCACCACGGCCAGCAGCAGCAGCACCATGAGCCCGAGGCCGAAGGCCACGATCTGCACCACGCTCTCGGTGCCGCGCCGGGAGACGTTCGCGAGCCCATAGCGCCACGACACGCCGACCCCGCCGCGCAGCCGTCGCGTCAATCGCACGAGGCCAAGGCCTGCGACCGCCAGCACGAGGCCTGCCCCCAGCACGCCGAGGAAGAGCTGCAGCACGAGTTCGGTGTCGCGCACCAGCACCCAGACGATGCCCAGGAGCGAGCCGAGCGCGATCACGTAGGAGAGTCCGTAGCGCAGCGCCGGTGGCTCCAGGTCCCGTCGCAGCACGCGCGCGGGCGGCGTCCGGCGCAGCGACAGGAGCGGTGGCAGCGCGAAACCCACCAGCATGGCGATGACCGTGACGGCCGCGAGCAGCACCGGCTGCGCCGTGGCCGGCGGCAGTTCACCGCGGATCAGGTCCTTCAGCAGCCAGGCGAGGCCGGATTGTGCGAGGGCGCCGAGTGCCGCACCGAGCAGCACCGCGATCGACCCGACGCAGGCAAGCTCGAGCAGGCTCACCCCCAGGATGAAGGATTGCGAGGCGCCCATGCACTTCATCAGCGCCACCGCATCGAGGTGCCGCGCCACGTAGCGCCGCGCGCCGATGGCCACGGCGACCGCCGCTAGCAGCACCGCGGCGAGGCTCGCGAGGTTCAGGAACCGGGTCGACCGCTCGATGGCAGAGTTCAACTGTCGCGAGGATTCGTCCAGCTCCTCGATCCGCTCGCCCGGCCTCTTCACGTTGCCCAGGTACTGGCGGAATCGCGCGATCGTGGATGGCTCGCCGGCGAACAGGCCATCGTAGGTGGCCCGGCTGCCCGGCTGTATCAACTCGGTGGCCGGCAGATCGATGAGGTTGATGAGCACCGCGGGCGCAAGATTGACGAAGCCCGAGCCCTGGTCGGGCCGATAATCGAGGATGCGGTCGATGCGCAGGTGCGCAGCGCCGATCTGCAC
The DNA here is from genome assembly GCA_046347195.1 of Steroidobacteraceae bacterium. GTDB lineage: Bacteria > Pseudomonadota > Gammaproteobacteria > Steroidobacterales > Steroidobacteraceae > TMP-86. The sequence continues at coordinate 8,370 of JAXMGQ010000080.1, read as the reverse complement.
CGTGGCGCCGACCCCGACATCGAGCTGCGCGATCAGCCGCGCATCCACCCAGGCCTGACCGGCAGCGGGAATCTCGTGTGTCGGCCGCGCCGTGCCGAACGGACGATCGGCGATCTTCACCGTGCCACGCAAGGGATATCCCGGACTCACCGCCACCAGCGAGGTGAGCTGCGAGGCCTCGCCGTGGAAGATCGCGGTGGCGAGCTGCACCATGCGCGCGACACGCAGGTCTTCCTTGCGCGCCTGCGTGAAGTATTCCTCGGGCAGCTCATGCGGGGATTCGACGCGCAGGTCGGCCGCCAGCACCTCGGTGGCCTGCAGCCGCACGGCGGCGGCGATGCGGTTGGTGAAGAAGCCCACCGCGGTCAGCGACAGCACGGCGATCATCAGCGCGAGCAGCAACACCACGATCTCGCCGGACTTGAAGTCGCGCCACAGGTTGCGCAGGGCGAAGCGAAGGGAGGCCATCATCGCACCGTGTGCCCTGCCTCGAGCTGCAGCACCCGGCCACAGCGTGCCGCGAGCTGATGATCGTGCGTGACCAGCACCAGGGTACTGCCCAGTGTCTCGTTCAGCCCGAACAGCAGGTCGATGATCTTCTGACCCGTCGCGGTGTCGAGGTTGCCGGTGGGCTCATCGGCGAACAGCACCGCGGGGCGGGTGACGAATGCGCGCGCGATGGCGACGCGCTGCTGTTCGCCGCCGGAGAGCTGGCGGGGATAGTGCGCCAGCCGCGCCGCCAGGCCCACGTCCTTCAGCGCCTGGGTGGCCGTGGCTCTCGCATCGGAGCGTCCCAGCAGCTCCAGGGGCAGCATGACGTTCTCGGCGGCCGTGAGCGAGGGCACGAGGTGGAAGGACTGGAACACGAAGCCCACGTGGCGGCCGCGGACCGCCGCACGGCCATCCTCATCGAGGGCGGTGAGGTCCTGGCCGGCCAGGGTCACGGAGCCCGTGGAAGGCGCGTCCAGTCCGGCGAGCAGCGCCAGCAGGGTCGACTTGCCGGCCCCGGATGCGCCCACGATGGCCAATGATTCCCCCGCGCGCACTTCCAGGCTGACATCGGCGAGAATGGTCAGGGGCCCTTCGCTGCTGCCGGGCGGTGAGGGCACGACCTTGGAGATCTGCCGAGCTTGGAGCACGATGTCTGACATGCGACTGGAATCCAGGAGATGGCTGTTGGGGTTGCTGGCGACAGGGCTGGCGTGCAGCGCGCTCGCCGCCCATGCCGCGACGCCGGTCCGTCCCGCCGTGGCGCCGGCCCAACCCGCCGTGGCGCCGGCCGCACCGGTCATCCTCGTGTTCGGCGACAGCATCAGTGCTGCCTATGGCATCAGCCAGGACAAGGGCTGGGTGTCCCTGTTGCAGCAACGGCTGCAATCCCAAGGTTACGGGTACCGAGTGGTCAACGCCAGCGTGAGCGGGGAAACGACCGCAGGGGGGCTGGCCCGGCTGCCGCGTGCGCTGATGGTGCACCGGCCTGCGATCGTGATCCTCGAGCTCGGCGGGAATGATGGCCTGCGCGCGCTGCCGGTGGCGCAGATGCGCTCCAACCTCCTGCGCATGGTGAGCCTGTCGCAGCAGGCGAAGGCACAGGTGCTGCTGCTCGGCATGCGCATGCCACCGAATTACGGACCCCAGTACACGCAGCAGTTCCATGAGTCCTTCGACTACGTGGCGCAGTATTTCAGGATTCCGCAGGTCCCCTTCCTGCTGAACCAGGTGGCGCAGGATGCGCGCCTGATGCAGTCCGATGGCATCCACCCGAATGTCGCCGGGCAGCCGAAGCTGCTCGACAACATCTGGGGGACGCTGAAGGCGATGCTGAAGAAGTGATTACTTGATGTTGTAGACCAGGTTCAGCGTGGTGAGCTGGTCCGACTTCTTCGCGCCCGCCGGCGGATCGGTGTTGTAGCGGATGCCGTAGCCCACGGACAGGGCCAGCGCATCGCTCATGCTCACCTGCAGCGCAAGGTCATTCGCCACCAGCGTGTTCTTCGAGCCGGTTTCCACGGCGAACTTGTTGAGCACCTTGGTGTTGGCCGTGAGCGCATGGCTGAAGTCCAGCCCCGCGGTGGCGACCGCATCACCCTCGGAGTCGAGCTTCTCCCGTGCGATGACGTGACCCGCAGCGTCCTTGGTCAGCAGCTCCGGGCGCAGGCGCCGATAGCCCACGCCGAAGGTGCCGGCGAGCTTGGTGGCATCGGTGTCGATGAACTTGTAGCCGATGCCGGTGGACAGCGTGGCCTGGTAGGCGAAGCCGCTGAACTTGTCCTGCTCGCCGCGCAGTGCGCCGAACCAGAACATGCGGTCGCTGATCTTGCGGTCCGTCTCCCACTTGGCCTCGACATGCTGGGCGGTGGTGAACGAGGCCGTCTTGCCGTACAGGAACGCGAGCGCGAAGGAGTTCTTCCAGACGCCCTCCTCGCGTGCGATGGCAAGCTTGGCATTCGCCGAGGTGGAATCGGTATTGCCACGCGAGATGAGCACGCCCGCCTCGCCCTTGCCGGTCCAGTCCGCATGCGCCAATGGGGCAAAGAAACCCGCGCCAAGACCCAGGCAGGCGCCCAGCGCCGCCGAACTACGTATGAAATTCATGAAAGGCTCCCTGTTGATTCTCGATTTGGTAGCATCTTGCTACGGCGGGATGAGACCACAGGTGGCCTCGCCGGTTCCCTCAGGGATTCCCGTATGTCCATTTACGGATTCGGTCTTTTCTGCGCCGTGTATGCGCTCGCGGTGGCGACCCCCGGCCCGGGCGTTGCGGCCATCCTGGCGCGTTCCCTGTCACGTGGCCTGCACGGCGCGCCCGCGTTCATTGCCGGTTTCGTCATCGGCGATCTCATCTGGTTCACCACCGCCTCAATGGGCCTGGCCGCCATCGCGCGGCAGGCAGCCACCTTGTTCCTGCTCATCAAGTACGCGGGCGCCGCCTACCTGTTGTTCCTCGCCTGGAAGCTGTGGACCACGCCGGCGACCCCGATGGAGGCCCACGTGCCCACGCGTGCGGAGACGCCGTGGCGGCTGTTCCTGTCCACCTTCGCGCTGACCATGGGCAATCCGAAGGTGATGATCTTCTTTCTCGCGCTGCTGCCGACGGTGGTCGACCTGCAGACGCTGGCGCTGGATGGCTACATCGAGATCGGCCTCGTCATCCTGCTGCTGCAGCCGGTGATCCTCGGCGGCTACGCCATCGCCGCGGCGCGCGCCCGGCAGCTTCTCAAGAGCTCGCGCGCCATCCGCATCATGAACCGCAGCACGGGCACGCTGATGGCCAGTGCCGCCATCGCGGTCGCGACGAGATAGCCGGCGCGCGGCGACCCGGTCCCCGCGTACCCCTGACAAGGAAAGGGCATCGCCAGCCCAGCCAGCGATGCCCGGTTCTTCAACGGTTGAACGTCTCTACTGCTTCAGCCACTGATCCACGCCACCATGGTGCGAACAGGCACCCTTGTGGCTCATCGAGTGGGAATACGCTCCGTCCTTGCACTTCGCGGTCGCGCCTTCCGGACCACTGCCGGCAGCAGCCGTCGACGACGAACGCGAGGCGGCGGGCGCCCCGGCCACCGGCGCCGACTTCGCGGCCGCGGCAGGAGCAGCGGCAGCCGCTGCGGGAGCCGAAGCCGCGCCGCTCATCGCAGCGCCGCTCGCCGCTGGGCCGCTCGCCGCTTGGCCCGCATCGCCCTTCTTGACGCCGCCGTGACCCGAGCAGGCACCCCGGCCCGTCTTCTCGGAGGTCGTTCCGTCCTTGCACACCGAACCACCGCTGGCCGGCGCGGCCGCTGCTGCCGGTGCTGCGGGAGCCGCCGCTGCGCCGCTCGCCGCTGGGCCCGCATCGTCCTTCTTCACCCCGCCATGGCCGGAGCAGGCACCGCGCCCCTTGGCCGTGGAGGTCGTACCATCCGCGCAGGTCACCGGCTCCTTCTTCTTCGCCAGAGCCGGCATGCTGAGGCTGGCAAACACCAATGGCGCCGCCAGCAACCCGATCAGGAACTTCGTCTTCATGAACCATCCTCCCGGTTGATCAACGCCGGGATTGTAGTCCCCCCTCCTGGCGGGCCGGATTAAGAGCGCGTTACCTGTCCGGAGCACCCGCCGGCTCGCGCCGGTACACCGTCCGGCCACCCAGCACGGTGCGCAACACCTGCACGTTGGCGATGTCCTCGGGCGGAATGCGCAGGGGATCCCGGTCCAGCAGGATGAGGTCGGCAAGCTTGCCGACTTCCAGCGAGCCGGTCTCCCGGTCCTGGTGCAGCTCGTAGGCCGAGTTGTGGGTGATGGCGCGCAGCACCGTGGCACGCGACAGGCCGACATCGTCTCCCAGGCGACCCGGGTATTTCGCCTGCATCGAGGCGGTGTTGGTGCGGGTCACGCCCACCTTGAGCGCGAACCACTCGTCCAGGGGATCCACGGGCCAGTCACTGCCGTAGGCGATGCGCGCACCGGCGGCCTGCAGGAACCCCGCGGGCTCGAGCATGCGAAAGCGCGCGGGTCCCATGAAGTCGCGTGACTCGTCGATGGTGTCGGATGCCGGCTTGCCCCATTGCAGCGAGAGCACCGGCGTCACGTTCAGCGACGCATAGCGCGAAAAATCGTCGGGATGCACGATCTCGTCGTGCGCGATGGCCGGGCGGATGTCGAGGTCCGGGTGCTTCGCGCGCATCGCCGCCACGGCGTCCAGCGCCGCGCGGACACCGGCGTCGCCATCGGCATGCAGGTGGGGATCCAGCCCGGCTTCGGCGAGCCCCGTGACCAGCGCGGCCAGCGTGGGCGGCGGAAAATACACGGCCGGCCCGCGTGAAGGCCCCGGCCCCCAGGCCGGCGCCTGCGCGGTGCCGTGATTCACCCAGTACGGCTCGAGCATGGCGCCGGTGAAGGCGGGACCTGCGATCACGCCATCCATGAACAGCTTGATGTTGCGCACCGTCACGCCGGGTTGCGGCCGCAGCGCGCCCTGGTCGAAGCGCTGCGCCAACGCCTTGACGGCGGCGATGGCCTTGGCCGGATCCGCCCCTTCGGGCGGGGTGATCACCGGTGCGAAATGCGCGCGCACCGTGAGCTCGCCCCGCTGCTGGAGCGTGGTGTAGGCGGTCATCGCCTCGGGAGTCGCCACGGCATCGAGGAAACTGGTGATGCCCTGCTTGGCCAGCGCCGGGAGCGTCGCGCGCGCCGCGGCGAGATCATCGGCCGGCGTGGGCTTCGGCAGCTTGTCCCGCAAGGCCTGTTGCGCCGAATCCTCGAACAGGCCGCTGGGGTTGCCCGCTGCATCCCGCGCGATCTTCCCGCCCAACGGGTCCGGCGTCTTCGCGGAGATGCCGGCGAGCGTGATGGCGCGTGAATTGGCCAGCGTGCTGTGGCCGAAGGATGACTCCACGATGACGGGTCTCCTCGTCCTGAGCGCATCCAGCGTGGCGCGCGTGGTCTGCACACCCGATGGCAGCATCGCCGTCTGGAACCAGTTGACGACATCCAGCCACGCATCGGGCTCCTTCTCGTGCGTCTTGTCGAGGCAGGCCTGGATGCGGGCCTGGAACTGCGGGACGGTGAGCGCCTCATAGTTGAGGTTGCACTTGATCAGCGATGCCCCGCCCTGCAGCGGGTGCATGTGCCCGTCGATCAGCCCTGGCATGAGGAAGCCACCCTTCAGGTCCACGACTTCCGTGCGACTGCCGATCCAGCGCGCCGCGCCGGCGTCGTTGCCGACGTACACGATGCGGCCTTCCTTCACCGCCAGGGCGGAGACGATCCGGTCCTTCGCATCGACGGTGTACACCTTGCCATGGCGGAACACCGTATCGGCGTTGCCCGCGGCGGCGGCCACGGCCGCGATGGCAGAACAGCCCAGAACGGCCAGCAATGATCTTGCAAACATGCGCACATCATCCCTTAGGTTAGGTATTCTCTCGCGATCCTTGCGACCTTACACCAAGGGGAGTTTCCGTGACTACAGCGTTCGCCCGTCCCCTGCCGGCCTGCCTGGCCCTGCTCCTCCTCGGCGGCACCGCCGTTGCCGAGGAGCACCCGAAGGCCGATCTCGTGCTCACCAACGCGCGCATCTACACGGCTTCGGGCGTGCGCGAGTCCGCGCACGCGTTGGCGGTGCGGGACGGACGCTTCGTCTTCGTCGGCACGCAGAAGGAGGCGCTGGCGTGGATCGGCCCGGGCACGGTGGTGCGGCACATGAACGGCAAGCGCGTGGTACCCGGTCTCGTGGATGCTCACATACACGCCATGGACATCGTCGACCTGGATGTCTGTGACCTGAAGAGCGAGCCGAAGACGCTTGCGGAAATCGCAACGCTGGTGCGAGCCTGCCTCGACAAGTACCAGACGCCGAAGGGCGCGCGACTGGTGGTGCACCAGTGGAACTACACCGAGGGCAACCAGCCGGACGCGGAATTGCCGACGCTGCGCGCCGCACTCGACAAGGTCTCCGCCGACGTGCAGATCGAACTGCTCGGCAACGACGGACATCACGGCGCCTTCAACAGCCTGGCGCTCGCCGCCGCGGTGGGACCGGACGGCAAGGTCATCGGCCTCAGCAAGGCGACGCTCGCCAAGGAATTCCTCGCGTATCGCAAGGTCATCGGCGTCGACGAGCGCGGCGAGCCGAACGGCGCGGTCAACGAGGATGCGCGCTACAGCATCGACCCGCACGCCATGCTGAACTCCGACCTGCCGGAGGTCGCCAAGGCGCCCGAGCGCGTGGCGCAGCGGCTCAGCAGCGTCGGCATCACCGCCATCATGGACGCCATGGCCACGCCCGACGCACTGCCCGTGTACGATGCCATGCAGGCGCGCGGCGGCATGACCCTGCGCACCGTGCTCGCGCAGTTCTACGACCCCGAGCGCTTCCGCACGGCCGCTGGGCGCGTCGACTTCGATGCCATGGTCGCCGCCGCGAGCCAGGTGCGCGAAAAGTACGCCTCGAATCCGCTGATCAAGGCCGACACCGTCAAGCTGTTCGCGGATGGCGTCCTGGAGGGAAACCCGCTCTCGCATCCGCCCACCCTGCCGAACGCGGCGTCGCTCCGTCCCTACCTGCAGCCGATGTTCGCACTCGACAAGGATGGGCTGCCGACGGTGACCGGTTACGTCGACACCGATTCGCCCGCCTGTGCCAAGGCGCGGCTGGAATCCGCCGCCTACGACGACGCGGCGGCCGCCGCCAGCTTCACGCGCGAACACGGCTTTTCCCCGGCGCAATGTGTCATCTCCGACGGCCAGCTCCAGCACTCGCGCGAGGTGATCCTGGAGTTCGCGCGCCGCTTCCACGCGGCGGGCTTCAACCTGCACATCCACGCCATCGGCGACCGCGCCGTGCGCACGGCGGTGGATGCCATCGAGCTGGCGCGCGCATCGGACGGCAACTCCCGCACGCGCGATGGTCTCGCACACGTGCAGCTCGCGGACTCCTCCGACATCTCCCGCATCGGCCGCGATCACCTGTACGTGGCCTTCACGTACTCGTGGATGACCACCTCCACGGGATACGATGTCACGGTGATCCCCTTCCTCGAGAAGGTCAGCGGCAACTCCTACGCGGCGCTGCACCGGCCGCAGGGCTACTACGACCTCAACGGCTACGCCGTGCGGTCGGTGAAGGACGCCGGCGGCATCGCCGCGGCCGGGTCCGATGCGCCCGTCGAGACGCGCGACCCGCGCCCCTTCGTGAACCTGGCCGCCGCGATCACGCGCCGTGCGGGCAATCTGCCCCCGTTGAATGCGCACCAGAGTCTCAACGTGTTCGAGGCCCTGGATGCCTACACCATCAACGGCGCGCGCATGCTGGGCCTCGACAAGGACGCCGGCTCCATCGAGGTGGGCAAGTCAGCCGACTTCGTGGTGCTGGACCGCGACATCGTCAAGCTCGCGGCCACCGGCAAGGCAGCGGACATCGCCGCCACGCAGGTCAAGGAGACCTGGTTCCAGGGACGGCCCGTCTACCAGGGGCGCTGAACGCCACGCACGGCGTGTGCGGCGCCCTCAGGCGCGAACGCGCGCGCTCTTCGGGTCGTACATCGGCTGGATGGAGACCTTCGCCGGCACCTTCCTGTCGGCGATGTGGATCTCATAGCGCCCCGAGGTGATGTACTCATCGCTCACCCCGGCCTCGTTGGACACGTAGCCCAGGCCCACCGCGGCGCCCAGCGTGTGCCCGAACATCGCCGAGGTGATGAAGCCGTTGCGCTCGCCGTTCCGGTAGATTGGCTCGTTGTGGTACAGCAGGGGCTTCTCATCCTCGAGCAGGAACTGCACGAGCCGGCGCTTGGGCACGCCGGCCTTCTTCTGCTCGAGCAGCGCCTCACGGCCGATGAAACCGCCCGGCTTGTCCCAGGCACAGGTAAAGGCCAGGCCCGACTGGAGCGGCGT
>JAXMGQ010000008.1:0-123569 GCA_046347195.1 Steroidobacteraceae bacterium | reverse complement strand
ACGAGTCCGACGCTCGAGGCCACGTTGACGACGCTGCCGCGGGACTTCCTCAAGGCCGGGACACAGGCCTGCGAGAGGAAGAAGAGCTGCTTGACGTTGTCGCCCATCACCTGCTCGAAATAATCCGTGTCGATCTTGTCCACCTCGCGCAGGCTCGACTTCGTGCCCAGACACACCAGGACATCCAGGCTCTCGAGGCCCGCCAATGCGCCCTCCACCAGCGATGGAATCCCGGCCGTCTTCGACAGCTCACCCGGCGCGGCAATCAGCCGCGCCCCGCCGCCGAGCTCGCGCACCGCCTCCTGCACCGCGCCGGCGCTGCGTCCGTGGATGGCTACGCGCGCGCCCAGATCATGGAAAGCCGCCGCGACCTGCCGGCCCAGCGTGGTCGTGCCATCGCTGACCAGCACGCCCTTGTCCCGGAAATCGAACTGGATCGTCATGGTTGCGCTCCTCAGCCCTGTCCGACGGTGGTCGGCGCCGGCTCGGCGCCCTGTTCATTCGTGCCCCAGCTTCCATTCGCCGCGCAGCCGCCATCGTTCGACAACACCGCGCCGGTCACGTAACGGGCATCATCGGAGGCGAAGTACACCACCGAGGAGGAGCATTCGCGCACCGTGCCGATGCGCCCCAGCGGCGTGAAGGCACTGATGGAGCGGTTGAGCTGGCCCTGGGTCAGCTCGTTCTCGGCCTTGATCATCGGCGTGTCGATGTAGCCCGGACAGAGGCAATTGACGCGGATGCCCAGCGGCGCAAGTTCCGTGGCGAGGCTCTTCGTCATGGAGATGAGACCACCCTTGGTGATCGCGTAGACGAAACTGTCCGGCGGACCGGCGATGAGGCCCGTGACCGAGGAGATCATCACCACCGAGCCGCGCGAGGCGCTCAGCGCCGGCAGCGCCGCCTGCGTGCAGAAGAACGCGGCACGCAGGTTGATGGCGATGGTCTCGTCCCAATGCGCCTCATGCACCTGCATCATGCGCGCCAGCGGCCCGATGCCGACGTTGTTCACCAGGCAATCGAGCCCACCGAGCTTCTCGATGGCGGTCTCGACGATGCGACGGCAGCTCTCGACGGTGCCCACGTGCCCGGGCGCCGCGACGTAGCCTTCGCCGCCCATCTGCGCGATCACCCGCGCGACGTTGGCCGGGTCGCGGCCATTGATCGCCACCCGCGCGCCGGCCTCGCGGAACAGCTCCGCGGTGCCCTGGCCGATCCCGGTGGTGCTGCCGGTCACCAGCACCCGCTTGCCCTGCATGTTCATGGAACTGCCTCCCGATGGATGATTCCCGATTCCGCCGTCACGCTCATGACCGCCCGCCGCCGTACCCACCGAGGCCTGCGCGCATGATGTACAGCCGCGAGATGAGGATGTAGACGCCGGCGGACACGATGGTCGTCGGCAGCGATGCCGTCAGGAACCGGTAGGGACCGTGCGACTCGTAGGTCAGCGGATTGAGCAGGTAGATGTACAGCGCGATGCCCACCAGCAGGGCCACGACGGCAGCCGGGTTCACGCCCTTCAGGAAGTAATAGGGGCTGCCCGGCGTGCCCTCGAAGATGGCGCGGATGTCGATGCGCCGGCGGCGCAGCACGAAGTAGTCCGCGATCTGGATGCCACACAGTGGGGCGAAGCACACACCGATGAGCGCGAGAATGGTGCCGAACTCGTTGAACACCAGTTCCGGGATGAACATCCCGAGGAAGGCCACCGGCACGATGGAAACCATCAGCACCACCGACCAGGAGGCGCGTTCGAAGAAGCGGAGATTCCGCAAGCCGATCGCCGAGGCATAGATGCCGGCGATGGCGGTACCGAAGTTGGCGGCCGCTACGAACGACAGCGCGATGATGGCATAGACCGGGCCGCCGACGGTGCGCAGCCACACGGACGGGTCGGAGTCCTTCAGCACCAGCACGCCCGCGGTGCCGATGAGGCTGAGCAGCGGCACCGGCAGTCCCATGCCCACCATCACCGGCACGGCGATCTTGCGCCCGTCGGGCGCCATGCGGATCAGGGCTCCGATGTAGGCCCACCAGGACAGGAGCGAGGTGATGCCGATCTCGATGCCCGTGGTGTAGTTCCACACCGAATCCGCGTGGGCGAGCGTCGGCTTCGCCGTGACCAGATCCGGCCAGCGCTGCGAAACCAGCAGGTAGAGCATCCACAGACCCACGAAGACATGGGCGACGAGGATGTTGGACAGGTGCGTGACGCCGCTTGCGCCCCACAACAGCACACCGAACACGATGGCGCAGGCGATCAGCGTGGTGAACGGGGTGATCTGCAGGCTGCCGACGCCCACCGGCAACCAGCCCAGCACCGACAGGAGCTGTGCGAGCGACTTCGCGAAGAAGATCAGCAGCATCGCGTTCCAGCCGATGATGGACAGGAACTGCATGGCTGCCGGGATGGCCCAGCCCTTCGATCCGAACTGCGGCTTGGTGGAGGCCACCGACTCGATGCCGAAGCGGATGCAGGTGGGACCCGCGGCGAGCAACACCAGCAGCATGCCGATCATGCTGCCGGCGGTCAGTGCGATGCTTCCCTGGAAGAAGTTCAGGTAGTAACCCGCGTAGCCGCCGATGAGATAGCACCAGGTGGCCGCGGCGGCCGTCGCCAGCGCAATCCCCAGGCGCCAGGGACCCCAGGTGCGCTCGGCGCGCAACAGCGGCCAGACCCCGGTGTCCGCCGCTGCGTGTGGCTTGTCCGGCATTCCCATGTTCCTCAGGTCAACCGAACCAGCCCCAGAGGAGCAGCGCCAGCGGACCGACGATGCCCAGCAGCACGAGCCATACCCAGCTGCGCGCATCGAAGTCGGAGCCGGCATCGGGGCCCGCCTCCAGCGCCGACACCCGCCGTTCGAGCTCGGGATCGAACTGTCCTGGCGTGCTCATATTGCCTTCGCCTGCTTCAGCGCCTCGATCTGCGCATCGCTCATGCCCAATACCTCGCGCATCACGCCTTCCGTATGTTCGCCCATCATCGGAGGAGCGTTATACCGCGTCAGGGGGGTGCGGGAGAACCGGATGGGGTTCGCGATCAAGGGCAGGGATTCGTTGAGCGCATGTGGCACGGACACGACCATGCCGCGCTCACGCACCTGCGGATCCGCGAACACTTCATCGAGCTCGTTGACCGGGCCGCTGGGGATGTCGGCCCCATCCAGCACGGCCAGCCAATGGGCCTTGGTGTTCGAGGCGAACCTGGCCTCGAGCATCGGCGTCAGCAGCTCGCGGTTCTCGATGCGGCTGGTGGCCTTGAGGAAGCGGCTGTCGGAGGCGAGGCCGGGCTCCCCAATCGCGGCGCAGAAGCGGCGCCATTGCAGGTCATTGCCCACCGTCAGCACGATCTGGCCGTCCGAGCAGCGGAAGGCCTGCGAGGGCGAGCCCCCTCCCCCGACATTGCCCCGCCGCGGCGAGATCTTGCCCGAGATCAGGTACTGCACGCCGCGATGGCTCAGCGTCGCGACCATGGAATCGAGCAGCGCGAGGTCGATGTACTGCCCCAGTCCCCCGGGCGTCCGGTCACGGTGATTCAGCGCCGCGAGGATCGCGATCACCCCGTACTGGCTGGTGAGGATGTCGACGATGGACAGGCCACTGCGCGTCGGACCACCGCCGGGCAGGTGATCCGGCGCGCCGGAGACGGCCATGTGTCCGCCCGCCGCCTGGAAGATGGCATCGTAACCGGGCTTGCGCGCCATCGCGCCGGTTTGTCCGTAGCCCGTCACCGACAGGTACACCAGCCGCGGGTTGAGTTTCGACAGCGAGGCGTAGTCCAGGCCGAACTTCGCCAGCGTGCCGACGCGAAAGTTCTCGATCACGACGTCGGACTTCGCGGCGATGCGCCGGATGATGTCCTGCCCTTCGGGCTTGGACAGGTCGACGGTGACCGAGCGCTTGTTGCGGTTCGCCGAGAGATAGAAGCCCGACTCGCGCGATCGCCGGCCATCCTTCGTGTCGAGGAACGGCGGACCGTAGGCGCGCGAATCATCGCCCTCGCCGGGCTTCTCGATCTTGATGACCTCGGCGCCGAGATCCCCCAGCATCTGCGCGACCAGGGGACCTGCGAGCACGCGGCTCAGGTCCAGCACCCGGATGCCCTGCAGCGGCAGCATCACGAGCGCACCCATCGAAGGCGCGAATGGCGCAGCACGCTCACTTGCGCGCGATCCCCAGGGTTTCCTTCTTGATCAGCTTCGCCAGCGACCAGAGATGGACCTCGGTGGGACCATCGTAGATGCGGAAGGCGCGAACCTCCCGGAACACCTGTTCGACGATGGTGTCGCGTGTCACGCCGGTACCGCCCATCACCTGCACGCAGTTGTCGGCGATCCTGAACAGCGCCTCCGAGACCGCGACCTTGGCCATCGAGGATTCCGTGGTGCCCAGGGCTCCCGAGTCGAGCACGCCTGCGCACCAGTCGATGATGAGCTCGCATTGCTTGATGGCGATGCGGTTCTCGGCCAGCTTGAACCCGACGCCCTCGTGGTCGATGAGCGGCTTGCCGAAGGCCTGGCGGGCGGTGGCGTATTCGCAGGCGATGCGTTGCGCGCGGACACAGGCGCCGAGCCAGCGCATGCAGTGCGTGAGTCGCGCCGGGGAGAGCCGGACCTGGGCGTACTTGAAACCCTGTCCCACCTCGCCGAGCACGGCGCTTTGGTGCACCCGAAGCCCGTCGATGCGCGAGGTGGGGTGGCCGCCCGGCAGGGTCGAGTCGATGGTGTGGGGCACGCGCTCCACGCGGATGGCCGGGTCGGGCAGGTCGACCAGGAACATGGTCGCGCCACTGCCGGTCTTCGCCATCACGATGCCGACCTTCGCGCCGAGCAGCCCCGTGCTGAAGCACTTGCGGCCGTGGATGATCCAGTGGTCGCCGTCTCCTTCCGCCACGGTCTTGAGCATCGAGGGGTCGGACCCCGCGCCGTTGTCGTCGGCGGGTTCGGTCATGAGGAAGGCCGATCGCACCCGGCCCTCGAGCATGGGTGCGAGGAAGCGGGCCTTCTGCTCCGCCGTCGCCACCTTGCCGAGCAGGTACATGTTGCCCTCGTCAGGGGCAGCCACGTTCACCGCCACGGGACCCAGTGGCGACAGGCCCGCCGCCTGCAGGATGATCGCCGTGTCGCGATGGGACAGGTGCTCCCCGCCTGCCGGGACGTGCGGCGTGATGACGCCCGCGGCGCGGGCCTTCGCGCGCATCTCCTCGACCATCTCCGCTTCCGGACCGTGCGAGGTCCATCGCTTGTCGCGTTCGTATGGAATGACGACCTCCCGGACGAAGCTTTCCACCCGGGCGGCGATCTCGCGGCCCCGCGCCGAGGCCGGTCGGTCGATCATGCGTGAATCTCCTGTGGACAAATGTGGAACCCTAGCCGATGAAACGCGCCACCATCTTCTCGATGAGGAAGTTGCGGATCGCGAACCTCCCACCCTCGGTGCCATAGCCGGAATCCTTGACGCCGCCGAACGGCGCCTCGATGTTGGAGGTGAAGATGCGGTTCACCGCCACCATGCCCGCCTCCAGGCGCGCGCTCACCATCGCCTCACTGGCGATCGAGCGGGTGAAGACGTACGAGGCCAGGCCATAGGGCAACCGGTTGGCCTCGTGGATGGCCTCCTCGAGCGTGTCGAAGGAGCGGAACAGGGCCAGCGGGCCGAACGGTTCCTCGTTCATCGCTCTTGCCTCGACCGGCACGTCGGACAGCACCGTGGGTGCGAAGAAGAACCCCGGCCGTTGCAGGGCCTTGCCGCCACACTCGAGCGTGGCGCCGGCCTTCACGGCATCCTCCACCAGCGCCTGCATGAAGACGGGCCGCCGGGCATTGGCCAGAGGGCCCATCTCGACACCGGGCACGTGCCCCGCATCGACCCGAAGCTGCCGGGCGAGCGCGCAGAAGCGATCCACGAACTCGCGGTACACGGGTCGGGCGACCAGGAAGCGCGTGGGCGCGAGGCACACCTGCCCCGCATTCAGGAACTTCATCCGGATGAGCTCGGCCGCCGCGAGGTCGAGGTCGGCATCCGCGCAGATGATGGCCGGCGCGTGACCGCCGAGTTCCAGTGTGAGTGGCTTCATGTGCCGGCCGGCGAGTGCGGCGACGGACTTGCCGACGGCCACCGAGCCGGTGAGCGTGACGTGTCGCACCGCCGGATGCGGCACCAGATGACCCGAGATCTGCGGCGGATCGCCGAACAGCAGGCCGACCGCGCCGGGCGGGAGCCCCGCGTCCGCGAAGCACCGCACGAGCTCCGCGCAGGCGGCGGGCGCCTCCTCCGGACCCTTGAGGATGATGGAGCAGCCCGCCGCAAGAGCCGCGGCCAGCTTCTTCACCGACTGCGAGACCGGGAAGTTCCAGGGCGTGAAACCCGCCACGACCCCCACCGGCTCGAGCCGCGTCAACACCTGGGTGGTGCCGTTGCGCCCCGGAATGACCTGCCCGAAGCAGCGCTTGCCCTCCTCGGCGAACCAGTCGATGACATCGGCGGCACCCACGATCTCGTGCCGGGCCTGGGAGAAGGGCTTGCCCTGCTCCGTGGTCAGCAGCGCTGCCATGTCCTCCGCCCGTTCACGCAGCAGCACGGCGGCGCGGTTCAGCAGGCGCGCACGTCGAAGGGTGCCACGGCACGCCAGGCGGCGAAGCCCTGCTGGGCAGCCTCGACCGAGCGCGCCAGATCCGCCGCGGCGGCGACGGCCACGCGGCCGGCAGGCTCGCCCAGCGAAGGGTCGATGACCGGCAGGGTCCGGCCTTCAGCGCCCTCGACCCAGGATCCGTCGATCAGCAGCCGGGCATCGATGGTGGGGCGTACTTTCGGTCGAGCGCTCAAGCGTGGCAACCCTTGTCTGGACCTCCGGCACGCTACCCCCTGCGTGGCGAGCCTGTCAATGCATTTGCGGTACGTCTTTGTAGGACAATCATGCCGTTTAATCGCCGCGCCGAGTCCTGTAGAATTCGGCGGCAGGCAACCCGCCGTGCGACCCATCCGGATCGCCGGGGCGGCGAGGCCCACGTGGAGTCCACCGATGCGTTCAGGCACCTCGCGGCAGAACACCCGCGCGTCCCGTCGTGCAGCCATCCAGCCGGACAGCGGCGCAGAAGCCGCGGAGGCGCAGGACGTCTCGTCCGCGGACAGGGTCGTGAACCACATCACCGCCGGGGTGCTCGCCGGGCGCTACGTCCCGGGCCAGCGGCTGGTGGAGGCGGACCTGACACGCGCCCTGCGCGTGAGCCGGGGTCCGGTCCGCGAGGCCTTCCGCCGGCTGGATGCCCTGGGCATCCTCTCGCGCACCATGCATCGCGGAGCGTGCATCCGCAAGCTCAGCCGCGACGAGGCGGCCGACCTGATGGTGGCGATCGAGGCCATCGACATGCTCACCTCGCGTCTGGCCGCCTCGGCCGTGAAGAGCCGGTCGGGGGGACGGCGGCTGTCGGAGCTGGAGCGCGAGCTGCGCCCCTACCGCGACCGGGAATACGACCTGGCCGGCATGCCGCAGAAGCGCCAGCAGTTCTACGACATCCTCATCGCCATCGCCGGCAACAGCCAGCTCCCCTCGCTGTTCCCCACGATGCGCATCCACCTGCTGCGCCTGCAGACGCAGTCCTACCGCAACGCCGACGCGCGCAACTCGGACGTCGATGACTTCGCCGCCGTCGCCCGCGCCATCCTCGCGGGAGACCCCGGGGCGGCGGAGAAGGCATCCGCCGCGCACGACCGGCGGGTGCTCAAGACCCTGCGGGACCTGCCCGACGAGGCCTTCCCGGCGGAGTAGCCGGTCCGGCAGCCGAACGGGCCTGGCGCCGGGCCGTGCCGCACGGCGCCGGCGCTGGCGCGTCCCATCCCGTTCCGCTATCATGACCTACAGGGTTGGACTCCGTTATTGTCATACAAAATTGCCATCCACCGAGCCGGTGGATCACCCTGAAGGGACGCCCGCCGTGAACACCCTCCCGTCCGATTCCCCGTCCGACATCGAGCATCTCGACCGCAGCGAGATCATGCATGGCTTCTCCGCGCTGCAGGCGCAGGCCACGAGCGACGTCGTCGTCATCGAGAAGGCGGCCGGCCTGCGCGTCACGGATCGCAAGGGCCGGGAATTCATCGACGCGGGTGGAGGCCTGTGGTGCATGAACGTCGGCTACGGCCGCACGGCGATCGCGCAGGTCGCCGCCGAGCAGATGGCCCGGCTGCCCTACTTCCACAGCTTCGGGCAGTTCAGCAACGAGCCGCTGATCCGGCTCACCGACCGGATCCTGAAGCTCGCGCCGGCGAACATGAAGCGGGCCATCTTCTGTTCCAGCGGCTCGGAAGCCAATGACACGCAGATCAAGATCGTGCGCCGCTACAACAACGTGCTGGGCCGGCGCGAGAAGAAGAAGATCATCGCGCGCCTGAGCAGCTACCACGGCTCCACGGTGGCCGCGGGAAGCCTGTCCGGGCTGCACATGATGCACGAGACCTTCGACCTGCCCATTCCCGGGATCGTGCACACGCTGGCGACCGACTACCTGCGCCGCTCCTCCGCGATCACCACGCCGGAAGGCTTCACCCAGCACCTCATCGACAACCTCACCCAGCTCATCGAGCGTGAAGGCGCCCACACCATCGCCGCGTTCATCGCCGAGCCGATCACCGGCACGGGCGGGGTCCTCGTGCCGCCTCCGGGTTATTTCCGCGAGGTGCAGCGCGTGCTCGACCATCACGACATCCTGATGATCGCCGACGAGGTCATCACGGGCTTCGGTCGGACCGGCGACTGGTTCGCGAGCCCGGCCTTCGGGATCCAGCCGGACCTCATGTCCATCGCCAAGGGCCTGACCAGCGGATATTTCCCCATGGCCGGCTGCCTGCTGTCGAAGAAGGTTGCCGACGTGCTCTATGCGGACAACAGTTCGCATGGCGTGTTTGCACACGGGTTCACGTGGTCAGGCCATCCGGTGGGTGCTGCCGTGGCGAATGCGAACCTCGACATCCTGGAAAGGGAGGACCTGCCGGGCAATTCGGCTCGCGTCGGCGCCTACCTGCAGGAGCGCCTGCGCGAGCGCTTCGATGCCCATCCGCTGGTCGGGGAGATCCGCGGCAAGGGACTGCTGGTGGGCGTGGAACTCGATGCCGACCCGAAGGTGCGCAAGCCCTTCGCGCAATTCCCCAAGGTCAGCAGCCTGCTGAGCAAGGCCTGCTTCGATGAAAGGCTGCTGGTGCGCGGCGGACATGACCGCACCATCGCCTCGCTCGCACCGCCGCTGCTCGCCAGCAAGGCCGATGCGGATGAGATCGTGGCGCGACTGGGCCGCGCCATCGACCGGGTGGCACGCGAGGTGAAGGCCGCGCAGCTTTCCTGAGGCGCTCGGCCTACAGGCCGGTCAGCCCCTGAGTCGCTGTCCCTTCGGATCGTAGAAGCCGCCGAACTGCAACTCGACGGCATGGCGCACGCCGGCGACCTCGACGTCGAATCCGCCCTCGCGCAGCCACTGCGCCGTCACCCCGCCCTCGCGCCAGACCGAGGCCATTCCCAGCGAGCCGTCGAGCCGGAAGCCCCAGGCTCCCGAGGTGACGTACCCCACGATCTCCGAGCCCTGCCACACGGGCTCGTTCCGGTACAGGTAGGGGCCCTCCTTCAGCGTGGACTGCCGCAACTTGAGGCACACCATCCTCGATCGCAACGCGCCCGCATCCCGCTGCCGCAGCAGCGCGTCCCGGCCGATGAAGCCGTCCGGCTTGTCGAAATCCACGGCGAACGCAAGGCCAGCCTCGAGCGGCGTGTCGTCCTCGCCGATGTCCGCGCCGAAATGCACGAAGCCCTTCTCCAGCCGCGAGTGAAGCAGCGCGAAGAATCCAGCGTTCACGAGACCGCGGGGCCGCCCTTCCTCGAACAGCACCTCGTACACGTGGCGGCACAGGTCGGTGGTGGGAAATATCTCGTAGCCCAACTCGCCGAAGTAGGAACGGCGCTGCACCCACGCACGGCCGTAACCGATGTCGATCAGCCCGGCATGGCCGAAGGGCAGCGCCTCGTTCGACAGGTCCGCATCGGTGAGCGCCGCGAGGATGCTCCTCGAAGCCGGCCCGTTGAGCGCGAACATGCCGTACATCGCGCTCACGTCGTGGATCTGCACGTTGAGGCCGTCCGCAACCCGGGCCTCGAACCAGCAGCGGTCGCGCACCTGCCCGCCGGGACCGGTGATGAGCAGGTACCGGTCCGGCGCCTGCCGCAGGATGACCACGTCAGCCTCGATGCCGCCGCGCGCATTCAGCCAGTGCGTGTAGACGGAACGGCCCACCGGCACGTCGAGCTGGTTCGCGCTGAGGTGGTTCAGGGCACGCACCGCATCGGGTCCGCTGATGAGCAGCTTTCCATAGCAGGACTGATCGACGAGCACCGCTGCATCGCACGCCGCCGCGCATTCGGCGCCCAGCCTCGGAAACCACTCCTGGTACGCAAGGCTGGGTGTCGTCGGCAGCGTGGCGCCTGGAGCGTCGTAGTACAGGGGAATCTCCCACCCGGCCCTCTCGCCCATCAGCGCGCCGGCCGCGATGAGCCGGTCGTGCACCGGTGAATGGCGGACGTTGCGGGCCGTTCGAAGCTGATGCCCCGGCCAGTGCAGCGACATGTTGAACCCGAGGGCCTCGACCACCCGGTCCTGCATGTAGCGCGTGTTCGCCTGGAAAGCCATGGTCCGCTGCGCGTGCATGGCCGTCATCGCGAGCGGCGGGATGCCCTCGATGAGCCACTCGGCCATCACCTTGCCGGTGCCCCCCGAGGACAGGATGCCGTAGGAGTTGAGCCCGCAGGCCACGTACAGGCCGCGGATCTCGGCCGTGGGACCCAGCAGCGCGCGGCTGTCGCTGGTGAAGCTTTCGGGGCCGCAGAAGAACAGCTTGATGCCCACCTCGTTCAGCGCCGGGATGCGCCGGAAGGCAAGCTTGAGCTGGGGCTCCATGTGCTCGAGGTCACCGGGCAACTCGGCAAACGAGAAATCCTTCGGAATCTGCGCGCCCTTCGCGGGCCAGGGCCGCGCCACCGCCTCGAAGAATCCGACCAGCAGCTTGCCGGCGTCCTCCTTGCAGTAGATCCTCTCGTCCGGGTTGCCGAGCACCGGCGTGGTACGCGACA
The DNA here is from genome assembly GCA_046347195.1 of Steroidobacteraceae bacterium. Taxonomy (GTDB): domain Bacteria; phylum Pseudomonadota; class Gammaproteobacteria; order Steroidobacterales; family Steroidobacteraceae; genus TMP-86. The sequence continues at coordinate 112,456 of JAXMGQ010000008.1, read as the reverse complement.
GGCCCGGCAGCGGTTCGGTCACGATGTAGTAGTGCTCGGCGGCGTGCAGCGGCAGCGCCACGCCCAGCCGCTTGGCGAACGCGTGACTCCACAGCCCGCCGGCGAGCAGCACCCGGTCACAGGCGATATCACCCCGCGCGGTCCGCACGCCGATGACCCGGCCGTCGCGGGTCAGGACATCCTCGACCGGCGTGTGCTCGAAGGCGCTGGCGCCGCGCATCCGGGCGCCCTTGATCAGCGCCATGGCCGCATCCAGCGGATTGACCTGGCCATTGCCGTGGATCAGGACACCGCCCAGGACATCCTCCACCTCGAGCAGCGGCCAGCGTTCCTTGACCTCGGCGCGGGAGAGCGGATCCACCCGCACGCCCATGTGCTTCGCCGCCGAGGCCTGCCGCAGCAGCAGTTCGTGACGGACCGGGTGGGTGGCGATGTACAGCCCGCCGTTCTCGCGGTATCCCGTGGCCTGGCCGGTCTCCGCCTCCAGCGACTGGAACAGGTCGGAGGTGTACTGCACCAGCCGCGACTGGCCGCGCGAGTCGCGGATGCGGGCCGTCAGCCCCGCGGCATGCCAGGTGGTGCCGCTGGCGAAGCGGTCCCGCTCCAGCAGCACGCAATCCGCCACTCCGGCCTTCGCCAGGTGGTACAGGGTGGAGGCGCCGATGATGCCACCGCCGATGATGACGATCCGGACCTTGTCGGGGAGTGCCGAAGCCATAAAGGTACCCACTACTTCAATCTTGTCCTACAATATCTTCCGTCAACGAATCATTGCAAGGGAAGACTCTCGCCCGCCCGCCGCCAATCCCGGCTCCAACCGAAGGAATCCATCGTGCACCGTGACGGCCCCATCATCAGCGAAATCTCCCAGGTCCGACGCCAGTGGACACCCACCCAGGTCCGCGACTACATCGCGGCCCTTCCCATCTGGAAGGAACCGGTGGAGATCCGCCAGAAGTTCGGCGGGCTCACCAACCGCACCTACTTCGCCTACGCCGGCGATGAGCCGAAGTACGCCATCCGCGTGGGCTTCGACCAGTTCCGTACGCGCCAGACCTCGGTCATCCAGTGCACCCTCGCTGCACACGAGATCGGCATCGGACCACGGCTGGTCTATGCCGAGCCGAACCTGTCGGTGACCGACTTCGTGGAAGGCAAGGGACTCGAACTCGAGCAGATGAAGGACCCCGCGGTCATCCGCCGCATCGTCGATCTCATGAAGAAGGTGCATGCCGGCCGTCGCGCGGTGCACGAGACCGTGAGCTACTGGTGGCCCTTCGACACCGTGCGCCGTTATATGGACTCGATGGAATTCGGCAAGGCGGCCACCGACTACAAGCCATCCGAATGGGCCGACAAGCTGCCGCGCTACCGTGACATCACCGACCGGCTGGAGCGCGGCATCGGCCCCTTCCTGCCGACGTTCACCCACAACGACATGGCCTTCGTGAACATGATCGTCAGGCCCGGCGGCGACATCGTGCTCATCGACTGGGACGGCGGCGGCTTCGGTCATCCGCTGTTCGACCTCGGCGAGATGCTGATGTGGGCCGAGGCCGACCAGGCCACCTGCGAGATGGCCGTGAAGCACTACTATGGCTCGATTGGCGCCGCGGAACTGAAGCAGCGGATGAAGGAGGTGCACTCCTTCCAGACCATCGCGGCATTGCGGCTGGTGACCGAGGTGCTCGAGACCGACCTCGACCCCTACTTCCACGTGACCCCGGCGGAGTACGACGAGGGCATGAAGGAGTTCTTCCCCGGCCAGACGCCGCGGCTGATCGGCCTTGCGGAAATGATGGTGCCGCGGTTCGAGAATGCGTGGAAGGATTACGGCCACCTGTTCCCGGCGTGAGCGAACGGGCGCGGTCCAGGACCTTGCGCAACCGGGGCCGGACCGCGAGGCTCCCGCCAGCCTGCTATAGTCTCCGGTCAACGACAACGGGCGGGCCGGCGAGCCTGCTGGAGGGGATGAAGTGACACCGACGCGCAATGCGGCCCTTGGCCGCGGCTCTCTGTTCCTGGCCTTGCTGTGCTCGGCCTCCTTCGCCCTCCCCGCGACGGCGGGGACCCGTCTTCCGGAAGCAGAGATGCTCCCCGCCCCGGCCTATGACGCCGGCGACCGGGTCCCCGGCCGTGGCGACTGGGCGCTCGGCGTCGGCCGGGCGGAAACCTTCCGCAACCTGGAGGAAATCCTGCCGACGCGCCGCGTCGCGGCGCCGGCTCATGCCTCACCGCTGCGCGAACCCACCAAGCCGTTCAAGGTTTCGTATTCATTCGGCGGCGCGACCCACACCCTCGAGGACTTCGTCACGCGCACCGACACCACCGGACTCCTCGTCATCAAGAACGATGAGATCCTGTTCGAGGGCTATTACCAGGGAGCGGACCGGCAGGACCTGTTCATGTCCTTCTCCTCCGGCAAGTCCGTCACCTCGACACTGGTGGGGCTGGCGCTGGCGGACGGAAAGATCGGCAGCATCCAGGACCCCATCATCAAGTACCTGCCCGAACTCAAGGGCTCTGCGTATGAACCCGCGCGCATCGTCGATGTGCTGCAGATGTCCTCGGGCACGAGCTACAACGAGGAGTACACGGACCCCAACTCCGACATCTCGCGCTTCGTCGGCATCTACGACCGCGGCAACGGCGGCGCCTACGACTTCGCCCGCTCCTTCAAGCCGGTGCGCCCGCCGGGAGAGAAGTTCTACTACGCGAGCGCCGACACCCTGATCCTCGGCGAACTCGTGACGCGAGTGACGGGCAAGTCGATGTCGGCCTACATGTCCGAGCGGCTCTGGAAGCCGATGGGCGCACAGGCACCCGCTCGCTGGATCGTCGACGCGGCAGGCTCCAAGGGACGGGAGATGGCGATGGGCGGCATGCAGGCGCAGCTGCGCGACTACGGCCGCTTCGGCATGCTGTTCGCGAATGGCGGCCGGATGGGCAAGCGCCAGGTCGTGCCGCGAAGCTGGGTGGAGGAAGCCACGGTGCCGAAGGCCCCGCACGTGGGCTACGGCAAGCTGATGCCCGGCTATCCACTGGGTTACGGTTACCAGTGGTGGTGCATTCCCGGCGCGCACCACCCATTCACCTCCGAAGGCATCCACGGCCAGTTCGTCATGGTGGACCCGATCGAACACATCGTGGTGGTGAAGCTGTCGGCCTGGCCGGATGCCTGGGACGATGCCAAGGATGCGGAAACGCGGGCGTTCTTCAAGGCCGTGACGGACGCGTACCGCGAAGCGAATCGCTGACCACCGGCGCCTACGGGCGGCGAGCCTCCACGCGGCCGGCGCACGACCCGAACCCGATCGTGGCATATCCGGCGCGCTGCGCATCAGCACGCATCGTGATCTCATCCCCGTCCTCGAGGAAGGTGCGCCACTCCCCGCCCGGCAACTCGATGGGCTTCTTGCCCCCGCCACTGAGCTCGAGCAGGCTGCCGACACTCCCCGCTTCCTCGCCCGACAGCGTGCCCGTCCCGAGAAGATCGCCCGGTTCCAGGTTGCAACCACCGCTGGCGTGATGCGCCACGAGCTGAGCGATGGTCCAGTACATGGAAGTCATCGGACCGCGGCTGAGACGGTGCGGCGGCAGTCCCTGTTCGCGCATGCGGGCGGTCTGCAGCCACACCTCCATGAACACGAGGAACGCGCCCTGCCCCTGGTCCTTCGCATCACTGAGATAGGGTAACGGCGCCGGATCATCCGCGGCGCGCGCCGGTTGCGGCACGCGAAACGGCGCCAGCGCATCCAGCGTCACGATCCACGGTGACACCGTGGTGAGGAAGTTCTTCGCAATGAAGGGCCCCAGCGGCTGGTACTCCCAGGCCTGGATGTCACGCGCGGACCAGTCATTGAGGATGGACAAGCCTGCGATGTGATCAGCCGCTTCACCGATGGGAACCGGATGTCCCAGTTCGTTGCCGCGCCCGATCCACACCGCCATCTCCAGCTCATAGTCCAGCCGGCGGCAGGGTCCGAAGGCAGGCTGGTCGAATGAGGGACCCTTGACCTGGCCGCTGGGCCGGATCAACGGCGCACCCGATGGCCGGACCGAGGATGCCCGGCCGTGATAGCCGATCGGCACGTACTTGTAGTTCGGCAACAGCGGATTGTCGGGACGGGAGAGCTGGCCCATGCGGCGTGCATGGTGGATGCCGGCGAAGAAATCCGTGTAGTTCCCGATCCTCACGGGGAGGTGCATCGTACAGTGGTCCGCCGGATTCAGCGCGGGGCGAACCTTCGCGGCGACGGAAGGATCGGACAGCAGCCGGAACAGCCCGTGCCGCAGGGCGCGCAATGCCTCGTTGCCCTGGTCCAGCAGATCGTTGAGCGTGCTCTTGCCGGCAAGCGATGCGCTCGCGAGCGCCTCGGGCGCGAGCAAGCCCGCGACCGCCGCGACGTCGAGGATCTCCTCCCCGATGGCGACCCCGCCGCGAGGCACCGAGGCGCCAGGTGGCGTGAAGATGCCCAGCGGCAGGTTCTGCAGCGGAAAGGCCGGATGATGGCGCGCACTCTCCACCCAGCTCGATGCCGATGCATCGTGCGTGAAATCCAGTGCGCTCATGCAGCCTTCTCGGGACCCGAGCCGAACAGGTCAGCCAACGGTTGCTTCCCCGCGACCGTGGGCAAACGCCCAGTAGAGTTCCCGCGCCTTCCGGTACAGCGGTCCCGACTGCAGGGAGCGGCCATCGATGCGCGTGACCGGAGACACCTTGGCGTAGTTGCCGCAGCTGAAGATCTCATCGGCGGATTCGAAGTCGGCGTAGGTCAGCGACTTTTCGATGACCTGCGTCTTGGACCCACGGAGCAGTTCGATGACGCGCAGGCGCGTGATGCCGGCGAGAAAGGTGCCGTTCGGCACGGGCGTGTACACCACCTCGTCCTTGCCCATGAAGATGTTCGCGGTCGCAAGCTCGGCGACGTTGCCGATCATGTCGCGCAGCAGGCAGTTGTCGAAGCCACGCTTGCCCGCTTCCACGAGCGCGCGCGCGTTGTTCGGATACAGGCACCCCGCCTTGGCGTCCACCGGCATGCAATCCACCGTGGGCCGCCGGAACGGCGACAGCGTGATCGAGAATCCCGTGGGCTTGGGCATCGGCGCCTCGTACAGCGTGAGGCACCATCGGGTCGACGCGGGGTCCGGATCGACCGAGGTCGGCCCGCCGGATTCGGCCCAGTACATGGGACGGATGTACAGTTCGGGCCTGGCGCCAAACCGGCTCACGCCCTCCTTGACGAGTTCCAGCCACCGTTCGACCGGTGTCACGGGCGTAAGGCCCATGGTCAGCGCGGAGTTGTTGATCCGCCGGCAATGCCGCTCGATGTCCGGCGTCACTCCCTCGAAGGCACGCGCGCCGTCGAACACCGAGGACCCGAGCCAGGCGGAGTGCGTGCGCGGGCCGAACAGTGCGATGTTGCCTTCATGCCAGGCGTCTTCGTGGAAGGTCCAGGTGCGCGTGGGGGCGGCGGGTAGTGCCATGGTCGGGTCCGTCTGGTGGAAGGCGGGAATCCCGACATTCTACACCACGGCCTACTTCGGGCCTCCCCAGCTGCCGATGTCGGGCAGGATGTGACGTGCGAACGCGGTCATCGACCGCTTGACGCTCTCCACGGGAATGCCCGGCGCGTGGAAATACAGGGCCATCTCATCGAGCGGCGCCTGGTGCAGCAGCGCGCGCAGGCGCTCGCCCACATCCGCCACGGTCCCCACGATGAAGGGCATGCCGACGAATCCGATATTCGGTGTCTTGCGGAACTGGCCAAGTTCGGGAACGTTGCCGACGAAGGAGCCTGGCGGCGCTTGTAGAACTCCAGCCATGCCCGCAGCGGTTCCTCGGCTTCGTCCCAGGCCTGTTCCTGCGTATCGGCGATGTGGATGCCGATCGGACCCGAGGTGAAGATGAAGTCCTCCGGCCGTTTGCCCGCCTGCCGCAGCGCCTCCACGTAGGCCTTGTGGCTGGGCCCCAGGCCCATCGCCATGTGATAGCCACGCTCGGCGGCGCGCTTGGCGTTCTGCGGACCGGCGGCAGCCATGTAGATCGGCGGGTGTGGCCGCTGCGCGGGCTTGGTCGTCATCGCGACCTCATCGAAGTGAAAGTACTTGCCGTGGTGGCTGAAGGATTCCTGCGTCCAGCATTTCTGCACCACGTCCAGCGCCTCGTAGGTGCGCGCGAAGGTCTCGTTCGGCGGGATGCCGAACACCTTGCATTCCGATGGCATCGGCCCTGCGCCCACGGCCACGTCCAGCCGCCCTCCCGACAGCAGGTCCACGGTTGCCGCGTCCTCGGCGAACAGGATCGGGTTGTGGAAGGACAGCAGCACCACGTAGGTGCCGATGCGGATGCGCGTGGTCTGCGCGGCAACGGCGGCCAGTATCGGCAAGGCGGAGGTATTGTGCGCATCGTCCGCGAAGTGATGCTCGGCCAGCCACAGGTGCGAGAAGCCCAGCTTGTCGGCCAGGACATAGCCTTCGAGCTGCTCGCGGTAGATCTCGGTCAGGGGACGGGGACGGCTGGGCAACTGGCGAATGGTGGCAGCGATGGCGGCTTTCATGGGTTCCTTCCGGACGCTCGGGTCTCTTGAGGGCCTCATATAGCCCCAATGCCGCGCCACATTCAAATATGAAATCTTGGCCCCTGCATAGGCGCTGGCTATGTCGCCTGCCGGGGGCGCCTCCGGGATCTTCAGTGCGATGCCGGGCGATGCTCCAGGAAGCTGCGGATCCGGGCCGCGACGAGAGGCCGCGCGTCCTCATCCTCGTAAACCGTGTGGCCCGCCGCCAGGGTCTGGATCTCGATGCGATCGAGGGGAATGCCCGCGTGCATGATCGCGTATCGCTGGTAGAGGGCCGGGGTCGCGAGATCGTACAGCCCCGAGATGAGCAGCAGCCGCGAGCCCTTGGCACGCTTCACCAGCGTGGCGAGGTTGGCCGCGGGATTCAGTCCGACGTTGTCCTCGACGCGCGGCGAGCCCGAATTCCAGTTCCACTTGAAGTTGACATCCAGGGTGAGCGAGATGTAATCGATGTCGGCCTGCACGCCCACCTCGTCGCGCAGATAAGCGGCGGCCCACGCCGACTTCTTGATGTTGGAGGCGCCCATCGCCAGCGCCGGATCGTCGGCCGCCTTGTCCCGCCCCGGAATGAGCGGCCCGTCCGGCTTGGGTGCCTGGGCTCGGGTGTCGATCCGTCCCACGACGTATCCCGGCACCAGTTGCTCGAGGAAGTCCTGCGAGGGAAGCCGCAGGCGCGCATCGATGAGGGTCTTCGCCGGAATGCCGATGAGCTGCGACATTCGCTCTGCCAGCCTGTCGCGGACGCCGGGGTCGAGTTCAGCGCCTGGTGCGAGGGCGGGCAGGAGCTGCCCCTGGGCAAAGCTGCGCGCCTCTTCGTAGACCTCACCCGCCGTCCGGCCGCGCGCATCCACCTTGCCATGTGCCAGCGCCGCGACGGCCATGGAGGGAAGTTCGAACATGGACAGCAGGTCGCTGCCCTCGCTGATGGAGCTGAAGTCGAGCCCGGGGGAGATGAGGATCACACCGCCGATGTTCAGATCGCCGATGTTCCTGGCGAGAACCGCCGCACGAAATCCGCCATAGCTCTCACCGACGATATAGACCGGAGAGTGGCCACGATGATGGCTGTCGAGCCATTGCCGGATGAGCTGCTCGACGGAAGCGGCATCGCCGGACACGCTCCAGTACGCCGCGCCGCCGCCTGGATGCAGTTCCCGGCTGAATCCGGTTCCGACCGGATCGATCAGCACCAGGTCGGCCACATCGATCAGGCTCTGCGCGTTGTCCACGAGCTTGCGTGTCTCGGCTGCGCCTGTGACCCTTCGCGGACCCAGGAGCCCGAAATGAAGCGGCGTCGAGGACGCCCCGGGCCCGCCGTTGAACGCGAACAGCACGGGCCTCGCTGCGGGATCCGCAACGCCATCGCGGACGTAGCTCGTGGCGGAGATCGTCGCCTCCGGCTGCCCATCCCGGTTGCGAAGCACCGTGGGGACCCAAGCGACGGTGTAGCTCACGGTCTGTCGGCCAAGCTTTACCGATCGGTGTGCCGACGCGGGCGCCAGGACCCCGGGCACGGGACCCTCGGCCGCACTCACCGCATCAACCGTCATGATCAGCCACGCGCAGGCGAAGAGCAGTGCTCGTTTCATGCGGTCATCATCCGTTCACGCGCGCCCCAGGACGGTGAGGAAGCGCTCGATATCGGCGTGATCGTTGAACACCGAGGGCGTGATGCGGAACCGGTTCCTGGACACCGTCACCCGGATGCCCTTCTCTGCAAGGGACTTCAGCTTGTTCGGCGCATCCTGGAGGGCGCAGGTCACCAGCGGCGTGCGCGACTCGATGGGCGTCATCAACGTGTGTCCCAGCTTGGGCAGTTCCGCCTTGAGGTGCTCGGTCAGCGCCTGAGCATGCGCCTGGATGGCGGGGACTCCGAGACGCTCGATGTAATCGAGCGACCACCCCAGCTGCGCGATCACCGCGTGCGCATGCGTGCCGTGGGCGAAGAATCCCTCGCCCGAATCCTCGTAGGTGTAATCGGCAATTTGCCGGCCCGGCGCATCGAAGGGATAGATGTGCGGCTCGAACTGGCTGATCCCGTAGTACCCGTACTCCGTGCGGCGCAGGCGCGCGCGGGAGGACTTGCGCGCATAGAGGAAGCCCAGGCCGAAATCCCCCATGAGCCACTTGTACGTGGCGCAGGCCGCGAAATCCACGCCGCTGGCCCTGAGGTCCACGGGAACGGCACCGGCCGCATGGATGATGTCGGCATAGACCAGCGCGCCATTCGCGTGCGCGAGTTCGCACACGGCCGCCAGGTCGTGCTGGAATCCATTGATCGTCGAGACCAGGGACAGCGAGACCAGCCGGGTCCCGGGCCGGATGGCGCGCTTCATGTCATCCAGGCTGATGCGCCCATCCCTCGCCCGCACCCAACTCACCTCCACTCCCTGCCGGGCCAGCTCCTCATAGAGGGGAATGGATCCGAAGAAATGCAAGGTGTCGGTGACGATGTGTCCACGGCTCACGGGAAGCCCGAGTCCACGCACCACCATCTGCTCGCCAGCCGTCGTGCTGGGAACGTAAGCGATCTCATCCGGATCGGAGTTGATGAGATGCGCGAACTTCCGGCGGACCTCGTCTTCCGGCAACGCGTAATTGCGGGACCCGACGTCCAGGGCCCGCTTGGCCATGTACTCCTGGACCGCGAACCGCGCCCCGACGCTCATCGGATGCTGCGACCCGGAGTCAAGGTACGTGAGGCCTTCCATCCGGAAGGAAGTCTTGTCCGGGAGCGAAGTGACCTGCGAGGCATCCGCCGGACGGCCGACGAACGGAAGCACGCTTCCGGCCAGCAGGACCTCTCTGCGTGAAATGCCCAACGATCAGAAGCTCTTCGACAAGGTCACACCATAGGTGCGGGGCTGCAGGAATACGACGCTGGAGCTGGAAGTGCCATTGCGGTTGCCGGCCGTGACCACGCCTTCCTTGTCGGTGACGTTGCGCACGTACAGATCGACCCGCCAGTTGCTGGTGGTGCTCACCCCACCGCGCAGGTCGAGCTGGGTATAGCTGGGCAGGTCGAAACGCGGCGCGAGCTGTCCACCCGGCAGCAGCGCTCCGGTGTTGACGAACTCCGAGGTTCGCGAGCCCACGTAGGTGACGTTGGCCGCCGCGGACGCCCTCAGCGATTCGCTCAACCGGAAGTCCTTCTGGATCGAGGCATTCGCCGAGAACCTGGCGGAGCCCGGCAGCCGGTCACCGGAGGCGCCCACCAGCGAATCAGCACCGGCCAGAGACGGCAGTGTCTGGGTCAGCTTCGCATCCAGCAACGTCGCATTGGCCGCGAGGGTCAACCCCTCGAGCGGCCGGTATTCGACGGCGCCCTCGATGCCGCGGCTTCGGGCCTTGCCGCCGTTGGTGCTGTAGGTGAACTGCGAGGCCGAATCGGTATCCTGGAGCTGGACGTCCTTCCAGTTGATCTGGAACACCGCCAGATCGAAGCTGACCTGCCGGTTCGCGGTATACCCCTTCAGGCCCAGTTCGTAGTTGACCACCTTGTCAGGCTTGTACGAGGCCGGTACGTTGGGCAGCACGGTGTTGGGACCGCCCGGCCGATACCCGCTGGCCACCCGGAAGTAGGCCATGAGGTCCTCGTTCAGGTGATAGGTGGGCGAGATCTCGAACGTGAACGAGTGATCGTCCGAACGCAGCAGCGGGGCCACGTTCGTCGGTCCGAACACCGGCTGGATCGGATCATCAACCACCGTCAGTCCGCCGCCACTGGTCTGGTCGTTCTTCGCATAACGCAACCCCGCCTGCAGGTCCCACTGCGGTGCGAAGTGCCACGTGGCATCGGCGAACACCGCCTTTTCCTTGTAGGTGAAGGGACCGGCGCCATCGTAGGGAACGGCCAGCTGCGCACCGCTCGCATCGAACAGCGTCAACGTCTGGTCCACCCCGCCATCTTCCTTGGTATAGAACACACCACCCCGCCAGTCGACGGGACCGGCCTTGCCGCTGATGCGCAGTTCCTCGGCAAACTTCTTGGTGTGTGCGATGTCGTTGATGTCGACCACGGCGCCGGAGGTGGGTCCGAGGCCATAGAACAACGGGATGAAGAAGAAGATCGTCGACAGGTCCTGTACGTTGGTGCCGCTGCTCTTGCCGTAGGACGTGATGGAGGTGAGATTGACGCCCCCGACATCCCACTCGACGCGGCCGGTGTAGAGCTGCTGGTCCCCGACATCGGTGGTCGTGGAGAGGCTGATGTTGTTCTTGCCGTACCGTGGCACGTACGTCGGTGCCAGGTCGGCCGTGGTTTCCGAGATCACCGACGGGCTGAACGCGGCATCGCGCTTCTGGCGCATTGCCGTCAGCGTGATCGACAGCCCATCGACGGGCTTGAGCAGCAGCGCTGCGCGGCCACCGTAGGTGTGGGTTTCATTCACATCCTTGCCGGCGAATCCGGCCTTGACGTTGTCGATCCAGGCGGGATCGCGCCGGGTGAACCCGGAAACCGACAATGCGGCCTTCTCGGACCAGAATGGCAGGTTGAGCGAGCCGCGCGCATTCCATTCGGTGGAACCGCCCGCCACGCTCGCGCCGCCCACCTCCACGCGTCCGGAGAACCGGGTCGGATCGGGCTGGCGGGTCACGTACTTGATCAGGCCGCCGATGCTGGATGCGCCATACAGCGTTCCCTGCGGTCCTCTCAGCACCTCGATGTGATCCAGGAGCGAGGGGTCGATGTCCGGGAACCGGCTGTTGCCCAGTCCGTTGACCAGCGTCGAACCGAACTGCACATCGTCGATCAGCAGCGCCAGGGTGGGATTGGTGGCACCGCCCGTGGTCAGTCCGCGAAGCGACAGGAAGTAGGTCTTGTTGCCGTTGTACTGCAGGTCGGGGATGCGGGAGAAGTAGTCGATGATGCTGACCATGTTCTCCTGGATCAGCGCATCGCTCGCCACCGCGGTGATCGAGGCTGGCACATCGATGAGGCGCTCGGTGCGCTTCTGCGCCGTGACGATCACCTCTTCCAGCGTGGTGGGCCCTGATGGCGCGGCATCTTCGGCGATGGCGGCGCCCGCGGAGGCACACAGCGCGGCGGCCAGGATGCAACGGATCGACAGTCGAAGCGTATTCATGCGAATCCCCTCACCCTCACCTGGGGTGTCCTGATCGTGGATGCTAGCCAGCCGCGGCCGGAGAAATATTGCGTTATCGGGGAGCGCCGCCCCGCGCGCGGCAAGTTAATGCGCGAAACGCCTGTCAACGGGGTACAGATCGCCGCGGCCCTCGCATCATCGGCCACAGCCCGCCGGCGCACGCCCCGGGACCCGCTCCCATTGCCAGGCTGGGACGGTCTCCCCCCGGGGCAGGTACACGATCTCGAGGTCCGCACCGCCGCGACGCACGAACAGGTGGATTTGCTCATGCTGATCTCCCTGGGTGTGGTCCTGCGGGACGGGACGCAGGATCTCATCGCCATTGCGCAGGCCGGCGGACTCGGCTGCGGAATGCTCCACCAGTCCGCGCACGATGCGCGGTGATTCGGTCAGCACGGCCGGCTCGAAACCGAGCTGGTAGCGGCGCAGCGGCTTGGAGATGCGCCGGAAGCAGGGTCCGAAGGCATCACTTTCCGGCAGCGGGGAATCCCCCGCCAGGTGGCGCTCGAACGCCTGCACCGATGCACTGCCGAGCTCGCGCCTCAGCAGGTCGGACCAGTCGCGCTCGACCAGCGGCCTGCCGGCGGTGCGTTCGAGGGCCTTCATCGCCAGCATCAGCTCATCGAGGTTGCGCCGGCCGTGGGAGGCGCGGCGCATCGCCTCGTCCACCGTCACGAAATACAGGAAACCACGGTCGTACGGCAGCGTGCGGATGCGCGTGTCGGCCCAGAACCTCGCCGGCACCTCGGCATTGGGCACGTTCCCGAGCAGGTTGGTGTAGTAGCGTGCCGCGTAGTAATTGACGTCCCCGAGGAAGGCCTGCGCATCGATCAAGCCGTAGCGCAAGGGCAAGGTGTGTTCATAGAACACGGCAAGGCCCTCGTTGAACCAGCTCGCCGCCAGCTCTCCACCCTGCTCCTCCGGCGCCGACATCCTGGGCTGGAAGGTGTGGAACATCTCGTGGGCGAGGGTGAACTTGAGCGGCTGCGGATCGTTGCCGCCATTGGCCCCATAGGTGATGATGAACGAGCGGTTCATGCCCATGCCGCCGCCGGCATTCACCGGGTTGTGGCGCATGAACACGATGTACGGCGCGGGCTCGGTGCCGAAGAACTTCTCGTAACGACCGTAGAGCTCACCCGTCCACTGCATCAGCGCACGAGCATCGAATGGCGGTTCCCCCTGCCAGGCGGCATAGAACCCCTTCGCTGGCGGCACCGCGGGCAGCGTATGCAAGGCGCCAGCCATGAAATACACCTGCTCGAGTGCACTTATCTCGGTGTCGCCACCGCCGGGCAGCGGACTCGCCGCGGCCACCGCGCCGGGCGGCAATGCCGAGAGATCCCAGGCCAGGGTGACATGCGCGCGCGCCGCGACGGGACGCAGCAGCATCACCGCCGCGCCGCCCGAAAGTGCCGCGGCATCGGCCCGCAGGTCGACCGGCGGTGCCGCACCCCGCGGCGCATCGGCGCGTCCCGGCGTGATCGTGTAACTCAGCGACACGGAACCGCTGACGGCCCTCGAGGCAAACCACTGGCGCATGATGGCCGGTGCCGTGCCGGTATCGCGGGCCGACAGCGTGAGCGCCCCTGCCGCATCCGTTGCCTGCAGGTCCTGAAGGGCTTCCGCAACGGTGGGAACGTTCCATGAGACCCGCGGCAGTTCCAGCAGCGCTCGCCCGGGATCTGCGGCGATGCCGCTCAATCGCAGGCTCACCTGCAGCGATGCCGGGCCGCTGCCCGATGCCATCGGCCGCAAGGTGTAGGCGATCTCGGGCACCTCGTTCGCGCCCGCGTGGCAGGTCCACAGCAACGATGCCGCAATGAACAGGTTCCGCTTTCGAATCATGCGATCTCTCCTGGGCCCTGGGTTCGTACCTGGCGGCGCCTCAGCGCCCAATAGATGAGGCCCACCACCAACCATCCCACCACCAGCAGGTAGGGCCGACCGTCCGCCTGGATGCCGAGCAGGATGATCAGCACGCCGCACGCGGCTGCCGTGTACCCGAGCCAGCGGACCCCATTGACCGGAAATGCAACGAGGGAGCGCGCATGGATCGCGGGGAACGAGGTGGCCACACGGACAGCCGACAAGGAGCAGGCCACGTACTTCAGCATCGTCGGTATGTTCACCGCGAGCAGCAGGAACACCACGCTGCTGGGCAACAGCAGCCCGCACATGACCAGCGCGAAAGCCAGCAGCACTGCCACGTGCGGCGTCTGGAAGCGCGGATGGATGATGGCCACGCGCGCGGGCAGCACACCGCTCCGGCCCATCGCGAACAGGCTGCGCGAGAACGAGACGGCCGCGGCGTTCATGGACTTGAGGATCGAGGCGGTCGCCGCGATGACGATCACCGGCACCGCCCAGCTTCCAAAGGGAAGGCGCGCCGCTTCCAGGAGCGGTGCCTCGGTGCCCGCCAGCGCGGGCGCGCCCACGAGACCCAGCGAGACGAAGGCCACCGAGCCATACACCAGTGCGGTCAGCAGGATGGCCAGCGCGATCCCCAGCGGAAGATTGCGCTCCGGGCGCCGCACCTCCTCGCCGATCTCCACCGCCGACTCGATGCCCAGGAACAGCGAGATCAGCAAGGGCACGCCGGCGCCGATGGCCGCCCATCCCGGCGCCAGCGGCGATCCGATCCGCGCCAGTTCAACGTGGGGAGCCCCGAGCACCACCAGCGCGGCCAGCACCGCGAGCAGCAGGGCCATGAGCGCTATTTGCAGCCGGGCAGCGACGGCGATGCCGAGATAGTTCAACGCATAGATGAGCGTGATGGCCGCGGCCATGGTCGGCTTCAGCGGCAAGGGCGCGACGATGCCCAGGTACTTGACCAGCACCAGCGCCAGCACCGTGGTCGCGCCGACGTTGCCCAGGATGCGAAGCCAGGCGATCAAGAAGCCGGCCAGCGGCCCGAGGAATCGGCGTGGCCATTCATAGGAAGCGCCCGACACCGGCAAGGCCGACCCCAGGTAGGCATAAGTAGCGGCAAACAGCACCATCGGGATGGCGGCGATGCCGATGGCCACCAGCATCCCGGCACCGGCGATCTGCGCCGCCGGCTGCATCACGGTGAAGATCGACACGCCGATGGCCGTGCCGGCGCCGAATACCACCACCCCCGGCAGACCGACGCCGCGTCGCAACGTCAACTTCGAAACCACTGGAACACCTATGCAGCAGGCGCCGCTTCCGCCTCATCCTTGCAGAGGATAGCCGCGCCGCGCGGCAAAGTTGATTCGCAAATCCACCCCCGGTGCGGCAGGACTATTCCGCCGATGTCGCGACATCGCGGCCAGGGCGCTATGCTTGACCCACCGGTCCTTGCGGGAGTCCCACCAGCGTGTCCGACGAAGAGCTGACCTCGTACGACATCAAGATCCTGGAACAGATGCAGCGCAACGCGGAACAGTCCACCGCCGAGCTTGCGGAGAAGGTGGGCCTGTCGCAATCCCCATGCTGGCGGCGCCTGCAGCGCCTCAAGGAAGAGGGCTACATCAGGGCCCAGGTCGCACTGCTCGACCGGCGCAAGCTCGGTTACGAGCTGGTCATCTTTTCCACCATGAAGATGCTCACGCTCACCGAGGAGAAACGCGCCGAGTTCATGCGCAAGATCGAACTCATCCCCGAGATCACCGAATGCCACACCATCTTCGGGGAGATGGATGTGATCATCAAGGTCATCGCCCCCTCGATGGGCTGGTACCAGAGCTTCATCTTCAACACGCTGATGAAGCTGCCCGGCGTGACCGACATCCGATCCACCGTGACACTCGCGGAGGTCAAGTACACCCCGCACCTGCCGGTGCGGGCCCGCCCCGCAAGCTGCTCGCCGGCGCGCAGTGATGCCGCCGGCATCGCCTTCATTCGGGGAATGTTTATTCGGTGACTCGGCGCCCGGCCGCCCAGTCGGGCATGTCTTCGCGCGACGGTGCGGATAACGTGCCTGCATGGCCTCCACGCCCGAACCGCGCACCCTTTCCCTGGCGTCCCCGACCCACGGTCCCCGCAGTTTCTCCGGCTGGACGCGCTCCGCCATCGCGGAACTGGCGGCGAGCCAGGGCCGCATCCTCTCGCTGTTCGAAAGCTCCGTGCCCGAGCCCACGCACCTGCTCACCGAGACGGCGGCCCTGGCCTTCGGCCGGGGCTTCACCGATCACTACGCCGGCACTTTCGTCAGCGGCAACCCCTTTGTCGTCTCCCAGCTCTGCCAGCGCTATGGCGTGGATGCCTCCTCGGTGCTGTGCACCACCGGTGCCAGCAGTGCGCTCTCGCTCATCTATCGTGCCTGTCTGAAACCGGGTGACCGGGTGCTCATCGAGAAACCCGGCTTCGACCTGTTCGAGATCCTCGCGACCCTGCTGGGCATCGGCGTGGATCGTTTCGAGCGCAGCGCGCCGGCCTTCACGCTGGATCCGGCCAAGCTCGCCCAAGCGCTTCACCCGCGCACGCGGCTGATCGTGTGCACCGACCTGCACAACCCTTCCGGTTCGCTGGCGACACCCGAGGCGTTGCGCGAGATCGGTGCCCTCGCGCGCCGCCAGGAGGCGCTGGTCGCGGTCGACGAGGTGTATGCCGACTACGCGGGACCGGCGCGTCGCGCCGCGGCCACGCTCGGTGACAACTTCTTCAGCATCAGCAGCCTCACCAAGAACTACGGCCTCAGCACGCTGCGCTGTGGCTGGGTGATCGCGAACCCCAGGATCCTGGCGGCGGTCCGCCACGTGTACGATGAGACGGACTTCGGGGTCTCCAAGCTCGCCCACTCGGTGGCCGCCTTCGTGCTGGAACAGCGCGATGCCTATGACCGTCACTGGCAGGACATGCTGCGCGAATCGCGGCCGGTGATGCAACGCCAGCATGAGTCCTGGGCCGCAGCCGGCCTCGTCAGCGGTCAGGTGCCGGCCCATGGCTGCATCTACTTTCCGCGCCTGACCGGTGTGGATAACACGGGCCGCTTCACCGCGCGCGCCGCGCGGGAGCATGGCGTCTACCTGGCGCCGGGCGAGTACTTCGATGCGCCCGGCCACGTGCGGATAGGCTTCGGGCAACCGGTGGAGAAGCTTCGCGAGGCGCTGGCCCGGCTCACCGCGGCGCTGCAGGCCCACCGTCGCGGATCCGGCTGATGCAAACCACGAGGGGGACGACGGTGATGCGGATCACGAGCGGTTGGTGGCTGTGGCTGGCCATGGCATCGGCCGTGCCGGCCTTCGCGGACACGACATCCCCGCTGCTACAGCCCGTCGGCCCGCATCCCGCGGTCACCACACACCTGAAGGGCCGGTTCAATGGCGCGAAACTGAAGTACACCGCGCGCGTCGAAGCTCTCGATGTCTCCGATGCGAACGGCCGCAGTAGCATCGTGAGCTTTTCCTACACGCGGGATGGCGTGAAGGATGCCGCGCGACGGCCGGTCACCTTCCTGTTCAATGGCGGGCCGATCGCTCCGTCCGCCTGGGTCCATCTCGGCGGCCTCGGACCCTTTCGCGTGGACATCCCCGATGAGGTGGGAGCGGACCCCGGGGCTTTCCATATCATCGGAAACGAATACTCACCGCTCGATGCCACCGACCTCGTGTTCGTCGACCCTGCCTCCACCGGCTGGAGCCGGGTGGCGGGCGGATCCAAACCCGAGGCCTGGTTCTCGATCAGGGCCGATGCACAACAGTTCGTCGCATTCATCCAGGCCTGGCTCGCTGCTCATGGCCGCAGCGGATCCCCGGTCTACGTCTTCGGTGAGAGCTATGGCACGAATCGCGCGGCGGAGATCGCCGGGCAGGTCGCGGAGACACCGGCGGCCTTCCACCTGGCAGGCGTCTTCCTCTACGGCCAGGCGGTGAACATCATCGAATATGCCCAGCGGCCGGCCAACATCACGAGCTACGCGGTGTCGTTGCCAACCCTCGCGGCCATCGCCTGGTACCACGGCCGCATCGACCGTGGCGGGAAGACGCGGGACGCGTTCGAGGCGCGAGAATTCGCCTGCCGCGAGCAAGTACCTGCCCGCTGTTCCAGGGCGCCCGGCTGCCCGCGCCCGACCAGCAGCGCATCGCGGCCCGGCTGGAGCAGTACAGCGGCATCCCGGCGTCGTGGTACCTCGCGCATGCGCTGCGCATCACCAAGGAAGAATTCGGCAGGAACTGCTGAAGGACCGCGGCCTGCTGTTGGGCCGCAGCGATGCGCGCTACACCGCGCCGCTGGGACCCAAGGGCCGCGCCGAGGACCCATCCGGCGTGCTGCCGCTCACCGTCGCGAAGCTGTTTGAGGCTTACCGTCGCGACACGCTGCACGTGGACTGGCCGGAAGCGTATTTGACGGGGTCGCCGGTGGCGGAAACCTCGAAGGCTGGGAATGAACGGCAGCGCTATCGCCCTTCGGTACTGGCCCTATGCGCAGCGCATCTCGAAGATGATGTCGGTGAACCCGGCGTTCAAGGTCGTGGTGGCGAACGGCTGGTACGATACCAGCACCACCGTGGGCGCCGCGGAACTGCTGGTGGCGCAAGCCGGCTGGGATCCGGCGCGCACGACGCTGCACTTCTACGACGGTGGACACATGGGATATTCGGTTGCGGCGACGGCGCGCGCCATCGGCGATGACATCCGGGAGTGGGTGAAACAATGAAAGCCTTCCACCATGCGCGGTCCATGAGCGCCGCAGTGCTCCTCCTGGCAGGCCTGCTGCCGCGCGCCGATGCGGCCACAGCGCCACCGGCCGCATCACCAGCCGCTTCGGCACCGCCCGCGACGCGCCCCGCCACACCGCATCGTTTCGAGACCCAGCACGAGGGCACCTTCGGCGGCACCCGCCTGCGCTACCGCGCGCTGGTCGAGGAACACCTGCTCGGCGATGCCGCCGGCCAGCCCACGGCCAGCGTCTACACCATGGCCTACCTGCGCAGCGATGCGGGCAAGGCCGGCGCGAACCGGCCGGTGGTGTTCGCGTTCAATGGCGGACCCGGCTCCTCCTCCATCTGGCTGCACATGGGATTGCTGGGACCGACGCGCGCAGAGGCCGGTGAACCGTCGCGGCCCAACACCGTGGCGCCCTTCCGCTACGTCGACAACCCCGACAGCCTCCTCGATGTCGCCGACATCGTCATGATCGATCCACCGGATACCGGCTACAGCCGCATCCTGCCCGCCGGCAAGCCTGAGCAGTTCCTGTCCACCGAGGCCGATGCGCGCATGACCGTGGAATTGATGCGCGACTGGCTGAAGGACCACGGCCGGCTGAATTCACCGAAGTACATCGTCGCGGAAAGCTACGGCACGATCCGCGCGGCGGTGGTCGCCCGGATGCTCATCGGCGGGCCGATGTCGACGGGGCGGATGGACGGGCTCACGCTGAACGGCGTCGCCCTGCTCGGCCAGGCCATGGACCTGCAAGGCGATGCCGGCGATCGAGCCTATCTGTCGGCGCTGCCAACCCTCGCCGCGACTGCGTGCCAGCACCACAAGGTCAGCGCGGGCTGCACGCCGGCAGGCCAGGCCGATGCGGCGCGCAAGTTCGCGCGGGAAACGCTGCTGCCCGCGCTGTATGCGGGCAGCACCCTGGAGCGGCTGCCCGCACCGACATCGCCACCCGTCTGGCGGCGCTGATCGGCCTCGACCGCCAGGTCGTGCTCGAACATGACCTGCGTGTGCCGGCCGGTGAGTTCGCCTGGCTGCTGCTGGCGGGCGAGGGACTTCGGCTCGGGATGTACGACTCGCGCTACACCTTGCCGGCCGCCGGCGCGGGCCATGACCCGGTGGGAGACGACCCGGCCATGGGCCAGTACGTGCCCGCCTTCATCGCCGCCTGGTCGGAGTACGCTCGCAATGGACTGGGAGTGGACCTGCCGCTGCAGTACGAAGCCATCGCCTTCGGCAGCGTCAACGGCCGATGGGACTATGGTTCAGGCGATGGCGTGCCCGCGGGCCGCAACTTCGCGCAGGACCTCGCGGCCGGCGCCAACCACAACCCGGCGCTGCGCGTCTTCATCGGCGCCGGCTACTTCGACCTCGTGACCACGCTGGGCGAGGCCGAGTACACGCTGGCGCACGCGGCCATTCCGCCGGAGCGGGTGGAGTTCCACTACTACGAATCCGGGCACATGCCCTATCTGGGCACACCACCGCGACAGGCACTGGCGGGCGACCTGCGGCGATTCATCGCACCGACCGGTGCGATGACGCCGGCGAACCGATGAGCCAGCCCATCCCGCAGTATTCACACGACGAGGTGCACAGGCTCCTCGACATCGGTCAGTGCATCGACGCCGTGCGCGAGGCGATGGCGGCTCTCACGGCGGATGGCTTCGAACAACCCCTGCGCAGCATCATCACCATCGCGCCGGGTCAACTCTTCGGCCTGATGCCTGGGGTCGGGCGGCCGGACCTGGGGTTCGGCGCCAAGATCGTCAGTGTGTTCGCCGACCCGGGACGCGCCTGGCGCTCGGCGCATCGTGGCGTGGTGGTGCTGTTCGAACGCGGCGACGGCACGCTCAGGTGCATCGCGGATGCGGAGAGCATCACCACCATCCGCACCGGCTGCGCCAGTGCGGTCGCGACCGCGGCGCTGGCGCGCGAGGACGCGCGCGTGCTGTCGATCTTCGGCACCGGCACGCAGGCACGCTCGCACGCGCTGGCCGTCACGCGCGTCAGGGGATTCGAACGCCTGCTGCTGTGGGGACGGGATACGAGCCGCGCGGCCGCGCTGCAACGCGAACTGGCGCCGCTCCACGACCTCGACATCGAGGTCATGAGCGATGGCCGCGCCGTCGCGCAGGCGGCCGATGTCATCTGCACGGTCACCGGCGCCAGCACGCCGATCCTGTTCCGCGAGTGGGTGAGGCCAGGCACGCACCTGAACGTGGTGGGCTCGAGCTTCCTGGGGCCGGTCGAGGTCGACGGTCCCCTGGTGCGCGATTCGCGCTTCATCGCCGACTACCGGCGCTCGGCGTTGGCGGCGGCGTCGGAATTCGCGCTGGCCCGGCAGGCGGGCCTGGTCACCGATGCGCACATCGTCGCAGAAATCGGCGAGGTGCTTCTCGGCCGGACGCCGGGGCGCCGCAACCGCGAGGAGATCACCCTGTACAAGTCCCTCGGGCACATCGTGCAGGACCTGGCCGCCGCGGCCTGCGTCCATCGCGCCGCTCGCCGCTGATATTCGCAAAGGTCCCGCATGCGCATCCTCCCGGCCGCTTCCCTTTCCCTGCTTGCCACGTTGTCCGCGCCATCGTGGGCCACCACGCCGGTCAGCTACACCGTGCTGTCGAACGGTGAGAAGGTCGGTCATCTCGACGTGAGACGCAGTGGTTCGGCGGTGGACATCGACTACGACGTGCGCAACAACGGCCGCGGGCCCGGCACGAAGGAGCACTTGGTGCTCGACGCGCACGGCCTGCCGCTGGCCTGGCGCATCGAGGGGCATTCCGAGATGGGCGGGGCCGTGCACGAGGAGATGGCCTGGAAGGACGGGGTCCAGACCTGGACCAGCCAGGCGGACCAGGGCACACAACCCGCTCCGGCCGCCCGGCTCTATGTGGGCAACGATGCCAGTCCCTGGGCACTGGGGCTGTACGTCAACGCAATGCTGCGCATCCGATCCGATCACATCGAGGTGCTACCCCGCGGTGAGCTGCACCTGGACAAGCTCGGCGAGGTCCGCGTAGGCCAGGGTTCGGATGCCACTCGCGCCCAGGCCTTCTTCGTCGCCGGCGTCGAGCGCGTTCCCGAGCTGATCCTCATGGACCGGCAGGGACTGCCCTTCGCCCTGCTGGGCAGCCAGATCGTGGTCCGCGCAGGTCACGAGTCCGACTATGCGCAACTGCGGCAACTGGCCGAGGAACTCGAGCTGCGCCGCATCCATGAGATCCAGGTGCGCGCGGCCCACCGCTTCGATGCGCCGGTGCGCATACGGCGGGTCGTGGTGTTCGATCCCGCCACCGGTCGGACCGGGGCGCCGAGTTCGGTGGTGTTCCACCGTGGGCGCATCACCACCGTCGAGCCGGAGAGCGATGCGCCCACCCCGGCCGATGAGGTCGAGGTCGATGGCGAAGGCGGCACGCTCGTGGCCGGGCTCCACGACATGCATTCCCACAGCAACCGCTGGAGCGGCCTGTTCTACCTGTCGCTGGGCATCACCACGGTGCGCGACATGGGCAACGAGAATGCGGTGCTGGCCGACCTCATGAAGCGCATCGAGGCCGGCGAGCTGCCGGGCCCACACATCATTCCCTCCGGTTTCATCGAGGGTCGCAGCCCCTTCTCCGCCCGCCTCGGCTTCATTCCGGAAACGCTGGAGGAGGCCTTGCGCGATGTGCGCTGGTACGCCGACCGCGGCTACATCCAGATCAAGATCTACAACTCGATGAACCCCGACTGGGTGAAGCCGCTGGCGGCCGAGGCACACCGGCTGGGGTTGCGCACCACCGGCCACATCCCCGCCTTCGCGACGCCCGACCGGATGCTGGAGGATGGGTACGATGAGATCACGCACATCAACCAGCTCATGCTGGGCTGGCTGCTGAAGCCGGGCGAGGACACACGCTCACCGCTCAGGCTCACGGCGATGGCGCGCGCGGCGGACCTTGACCTTGCCGATCCGCGCGTCACGCACACGCTGTCGCTCATGAAGCAGAAGCACGCCGGTCTCGACACCACCGCCGCCATCGTCGAGCAGCTCATGCTCAGCCGCGCCGGCACCGTGGCCGAGGGCGCATCCGCCTATCTCGACCACATGCCCATCGGCTACCAGCGCTACCGTCGGCGCTCCTACGTGAACTTCAAGGATCAGGCCGAGGACCAGCGCTACGTGCGCGCCTTCGACAAGGTGATCGACACGCTCGCCCTGCTCCATCGCGAGCAGATCCCGCTGTGGCCAGGGACCGACGACATCATCGGCTTCCAGCTCCATCGGGAACTGGAGCTGTACGTGAAGGCCGGCATGACGCCGGGCGAAGCGCTGCGCGTGGCCAGCTATGACTGCGACCGCTACCTCGGGCGCGAGCAACTCTACGGCAGCATCGAGCGAGGCAAGCGCGCGGACTTCCTGCTCACGCCCGGCAACCCCTCGCAGGACATCAAGGCCCTGCATGAAATCCGCTTGGTGGTGAAGGACGGCGTGGTCTACTACCCGGCGGAGCTGCATGCGGCGCTGGGCATCACGCCATTCGCGACGCCACCGAAACTCACGCCTCCGCGGAACGCCGCCGCAGCGAGGTCGGCAGCGCCGGCGGGTCATGCGCATGCGGCATTCGCGGCAGATGATCTGGACTGAACCAACACGCAGCGCACGCTGCACGGAAATCCCGGCCATGACCATGCGTCGATATACCTGTATGCGCCTGTTCTTCTGCGTCGGCCTGCTCTCCTGGCTCAGCCTGCTTGGAACCGGCGCCGCGCTGGCGAGCGCCAGCGATCTCACCGACCTTGTCACACGCCAGCATTCGATCCAGCTCCAGGGCAAGGCTTTGCGCTATGAATCCGAGGCCGGCCGCATCGCCATCGCCGACGTCGGTACCGGTGCCGCGCATGGCTACATGTTCTACACCGCGTATCGCGTGCCCTCGCCGGGCAAGCCACGGCCGGTGATGTTCATCTGGAACGGAGGTCCGGGCGCGGATTCCTCGCTCCTGCACTTCTCGGCCGCCGGCCCGCGCCGGGCGGAAGGTGACCGGCTGGTCGACAACGCCGAGACCTGGCTCGCGGTCGCGGACCTCGTATTCGTCGATCCAGTCGCGGCGCCGGCTTCAGTTCGACGAAACCCGAGTACGCTGATGAGTTCTACAGCACGCGGGGGGATGTAGCTTCCGTGACCGAGTTCGTTCGCGCCTGGCTTGCGTTGCACGACACGCAAGGCAACCCGTCTTCCTCGCCGGCGAGAGCTGGGGTCGCGCGGCGCCGCGAGCGTGGCGTATGCCCTGCTGCAGAAGCATGTGCGCGTGGATGGCATCGTGCTGATCTCCGGGGGATTGGGGACTGGGACACGACTATCTCGGTGCGCCGATGCATGCGGCCCTGTCGGCGGTGGATACGGCGACGACGGCACGCTTCCACGACCGAAGCTCCGCCCTCGCGGCCAGTCCATCGAGGCGGCCTGCCGCACCGTCACGCAGTGGGCGACAGCGGCCTGCGCCCCCGCCCTTGCCCACCCTGAAAGCCTCACCGATGAAGAGCGGCGCAGCGCGCTTGCGCAGCTCAGCAGCCATATCGGCGTTCCCACCGGCGCCATCGACGCCCGCACCTCACCATCAGCCCGGGCGACTTCCGCCGCCGCCTGCTGAAGGACCGCGGCCAGGTTCCCTACCCTCGACATGCGCGCACCGCCGCGCCCGCGAGCGACCTGGGGGCGATCCTGCGCTACCTGCGCAACGACATCGGCCATCGCACCTCGCTCCCTATATCGGTCCCGAGGAAATGACGATCGGGTACGCGCCGGATGGCCACTATCCTACCGAGGTGGGCGAGCGCTGGAACTACGCCACCGAGAAGCCGCCGAGTGAACAGGTCAAGGCGGCGGCATACGAGGCCGCGGCTGCGCGGTGATGGGCCTTCGCCTGGGGTTGGGTGCGCCGCTCCCCGCGACGGAAGAGGCGTCATGCGTTGAATCCGCACCTGCGGGTGCTGGTGGCGGCGGGCATGTACGATTCGTTCCTGCCCTGCGTGCCGTGGGCGAGGAGATGCGCAGTGGCGGCCTCGAACCTTGAGGAATTCCATCGACTTCCACTGCTATGCCGGCGGGCATGCGATGTATCTCGATGGGCCGGTGCGCGGGCAGTTCGCCGCTGACGTGCACCGGTTCGTGGCGGGCCGCGCCGCGCGGTAGATCCTCGTCAGCCGGCTCAGCCGGTTCAACTGATGACGATCCACTTCCGCACCTGCCGCGTGGCCTCCGGGATCCTCACCGGCCGTTGGGTGGCGCGATCGCCTTATACTTCGCCAGACCCGGACTGTGCAGCAGCTCGTCGGTGGCTTGCTCGGTCTTGCCGACGATGAGAGCCAACGCTGCCTCGAGGTCATCCGTGAGTCGTTGTCTCGCTCGCTCAATCAGAGGAAGCGTGGTCGAGGGTTCCTCCCCTGCCTTGATCCGCCGATAAGCCGCGACCAGTTCCCGAGATGCAGGACGAAAGATCTGCTGGAATCGCTGTCCCATGAATCTGCCGGGCTGCAAAGTCGAGACGGATCTGGTCCTTTACCTTCTGATCGACGATGCCATGTCCAGCAGCAGGTGGTTGGTACCCATTCTCGACGGCAGACGTATCGCCTTTCCTGATGGCCGCCTCGATCTTGCCTATCGACGCCAGAGCGTCCGCACATCGCTGGTGCGAAAGCTGCTTTCTGACTCGGCATGCAACCATGGCATCAACTCGTGGCGGACGCGCAGCAACCAAAGGTTGAGGGCGCGCTGGCGCGGCCGACCGCGTTTCGGAGCGCATCTTGTCTACCATCGCGGCCGCATCGCGAAAGCGCGTCATCGCCGCCTGCGCTCGTGCAACCAGGGTAGTTTCTGCCGCATCCTTTTGCAGGATATCCGAGGCCCAGGAAGCTACGTTTGTGAGTTGTGCGTTACCTGCCCGGCTGGTCCATTCGCAGCACGCTCAAGGTCGTGATCTTGAGTTCATCCCCCAAATTCTTGTAGCACTGGCTTGAACAGATCGAACTGTGTGTGGGAAAGCCGCCAGAAGGGAATCGGCTCCACCGGATCCCAGGCATTGCGAAATTCCGTCATGCGGGAAGCGTAGACGAGCAGGCTGGCGTTGCGCCTCCGCCCACCGCGCCGAAGGCCCACGAAAACGCGCAGAGTCCTTGGTAATTCGGCTCTTTTCGTGCCGTTCACCGCGCGGCGGAATCGCCGCGTACCTGTGCGTATGTCGAACGGCGCCGCGCGCTAGTCCACCCGGTAGACCTGGATGAGTCGATCGTTCTGCGAGCTTCCCTTGGCCAGTTCCATCCCCTTGGGAACATCGGTCAGGGTCGAGATGAAGATGCCGCGGTTGAGCCAGTCATATTTGCCGACCGGCGCGATGAACTGCGGCGTCAGCCGGTACCGCTCCTGGCCTGGCTTGGCGCCCGGGTAGGTCAGCCCGACATTGTGGATGATGATCTGCACGCCATCATCGGTCCGCAGACGATACAGCGCATCGATGACCTCGACTCCGTCGGGCCGCAGGACGGGAAAGTCGCCGCCCCCGGGAATCACCGTGCCGCGGATACCCTTGCCTTCGAAGCGCCCACCGATGATGGGCCAGACTTCATGGCGCCCCGTCCTTGCTGTGCGGTGAACCGCCGATCCGCTCCGGCGATGAACACGTGACGACCAGTTGCAACACGAGCCGAGTTGACCGGATCGCGGGGCACCATCGGCCAGGCATCGGCCGCCCCCGCGAGGTACGTCCCATCGCGCAACAGCGCGATGAACGCGCATCCATGCCCCTACCGGCAGCTCCACTTGCGGCCGAGTGCGCATACGTTCGCCTTCAGCAGTTGAGGGTTCAGTGGGCCAGCGGATCCGGCCGGCAGGGCTGCATCAGGACGTGGCCGCAAGCCGGGTATTGCGCCGGCACGGCCACACCCGACAAGCGCCCGAACACCACACGCGATGCGTGCGCGGCGTCGTGCCAGACCTGGTTTCGCGCAGGGAGCGAGGAGTGATCGAAATCGTTCTCGCCGGTGGCGCTGGGCGCATCGATCCAAAGGCGGACTCGGGATCCCTTGCGAAACGCATGCGACACCTTCGACAGTTCCACCCGGCCCAGCACGGGCCGGTCGGGGACCAATGCCTGAAAGCATTCCGGCCTGTCGCACAGGATCGGGCGCGTGAGCGTCGAGCGCTGCTGATCGAGCATCCGGTCCGACAGCCGCAGCCAGCCCCGCTGGACGAACTGCTCGTTGCCATCCGGACGCACTTCGCTCAGCGTGACCTGCAGGTCGGTATCGCTGGCGCTCGAGGACACCCACAGGTCCGCACTCACCGGACCGTGGATGACGACGTCCCCGGACAACGGCTCCGTCGAATAGGACACGCTGCCCTCACGCCATCGTGGCGACAGCTCACCCCAGGAACCCCTGCCGGGCATCACATCGACCGTGGGGCCCTTGACGGGGTAGTCGTAGGCATCCGGTCCCGACGGCTCGCCCGCAGACTCGCTGAGCGAATGATGGCCGCCCAGGTTCAAGACCCAGGTATGCGTCGCCACCGGGTAGTGATCGCGGGTGATCCGCCAACGAGGTGTCGCGGCCTCATCGCGCGCATGACCCTCCTCGTTCGGCGTATCGGTTTCCGCCCAGATCTCCACGTGCGGGCGGCTCTCGAAGTGGTTGTCCTGCCCCTTGATGAAGTGATCGAAGAAGGAGAGCAGCGTCTCGCGGAACTGCAGGGATTCGTACAGGTCGTGATTGCCGTTGGTCTGCACCAGCCACAAGCGCGCCGGGTCGAGAAGGTCGTGGAAATAGTTGGCCCGGACCGTCGTCGCCTCATCCTGGAACGCCTCCATCGAGAGAACCGGGACCTCGATGCGATTGATCCGGTCGTAAATGCGCCGTTCGTCCATCCAGGCGTCCCTCAAGGGATGCTCGATGAGGAGCGTCGGCAGATTGCCTTCCGGCTTCTCCCCTGCCTCGAAATTGTGATCCACCCGCGCGAGGCACTGCGCATCGCCTTCGGCCGCGGCCGAATGCCGCACCGACAGCCAGCGCGAATGCAGGAACTGCCACCACCCGGTGATGAACCCCTGCGAGGGCACTCCACCGATGGCCCAACTGTCGCTGCGAGGATCGGTCAGCGCCATGCCCGGAGCGATGGCCTTCAGGTGAGGCGGCCTCTCGCTGGCCGTGGCGAGCTGCGACATGCCGGCCCATGACCAGTTTGCCATGCCGATCGAACCGTTGGACCATGTCTGCCGCGCAGCCCACTCGATGACATCCGCGCCGTCCTGGCCATAGCTTCGAGTCAGGAATTCGAACTTCCCTTCCGAGCAACCGGTGCCGCGCGCGTTGACCCCCATCACCGCGTAGCCATGATCGAGCAAGGTTCGATCCAGGCTGGTCGACATCGCCGTGTCATTGTGGAGATACGCGGGCCCGCCAATGGCCCCCGGGTCGTAACCGCTGTAGTTGAGAACGAGCGGAAAGGGACCCTTCCCCTTTGGAAGCAGCACGCTGTACCGCAGGCGCGTTCCATCACGGGCCTCGACGTACCCGGTGAGGCGCCTGGCCCAAGACTTGCGAATCTCCTGTGGCTCGGCAATGCCGAAATACGCGGGCACTCCCCATTTCGCGGCGATCGGGTCTGGCACTTCGACGCCCGGCGCGCCGATCACCTGCGCGGACAAGGCACCGAACAGGACGGCCATCGCGATTCGGCATCGAGCATCGTTTCGCATCTCTCCCCCTCGTCAATCCTTGTCCGGCAGCAGGTTCTCGAGCATTCGCTTCAACCGCTTGCGCTCGGCGACGCTCAAGCCGGACAGCAGTCTCGCCTCGTGGGCGCCCACGACCTTCAGGGCGGCCTTCAACACTTCCGCGCCCGCCCTGGACAGGCTCAGCGAGTATTGGCGGCGGTCGGACTTGGAGATCGAACGCTGGATCCAGCCGCGCTTGATGAGCTCCTCCGCGATCGACACGAAGTTGGCGCGATGGATCGCGATCGCATCGCCGACGGCCACCTGGCTCATCCCCGGATTCGAATCGATGACGCACAGGACGCTCAAGGTCACGGGGCGCAAGCCGAGCGGCTCGAGCGATCGCACCAGATCGCCATACATGCGCATCTGCGCGCGGCGCAAGGCATAGCCGACCAGTTCATCCAGGTGCCCGATGCCGATGGCGCGGCTGCGCTTCAACGGGACGATTGCGGCTGACAAGCGATGACCTGCCTTCGAGCGTGCTGTGAATAATTGTTATGCGCCATTACCGTAATAGCCCATAACAATTTAGTCAAGACAGCGCCGGCTTCAAGGGCGCATCAGCAGCAACGGTTGGGGCCATCCCAGCGGGCAGGATCCCGGGCAGGTTGAAGCGTGTCACGGGAGACCGCGCAGAGGCGCGATTCCAGGTACGGCAGCTCGGTGCTCGGCAGGATCGCAAGACCGCGCCACTTCCGGTATGCCAGGCGAAGCATGTCGCCGATGACCACCCACAGTACAAAGGCAAAGAAGATCGTCAACCCGGCATCGAGCCGCTGGTTGAAGATCAGTTGCGGCGCCTTGGCAGCCCGCTCGACAGGTAGCGTGCCGGCCGCCAGCTTCTGCGCCAGGTCGTTCGCTCCGGCGAGAAATCCGATCCGGACATCGGCGCTGAACACCTTCTGCCAGGCTGCCACCGTGGTCAGGATCGCCAACCAGGCCAGCGGTATCAGCGTCACCGCCACGGCGCGCACCCGGCCGCTCTTGATGAGGATGCCACTGGCCACCGCCAGCGCAATGGCCGCCAGCATCTGGTTCGCAACGCCGAACAGCGGCCAGAGGATGTTGACCCCACCATTGGGATCGATGACACCGATGTACAGGAAGTAGCCCCACAAGGCCACGACGATGGTGCTCGACAGCAGCACCGACGGATAGGAGGAGGTTCGCCCCAGCGGGCTCCAGACCTGGCCCAGGAGGTCCTGGAGCATGAAGCGTCCCACCCGGGTGCCGGCATCCAGGGTCGTGAGGATGAAGACAGCCTCGAACATGATGGCGAAGTGGTACCACAGGCTCAGCATCCCCCGCCCGAAGCTGGTCCCCAGGATGCTCGCCATGCCGACGGCGAGCGACGGCGCGCCCCCGGTGCGCGCGAACAGCGTGCTCTCGGACACTTCGCTCGCCAGGTGCTGCATCTGTTCCACGGTCACGGGGAATCCCCAACCGGAGATGGTGGCGACGGCCGCCTCCGGCGTGCTGCCGACGATGCCGGCGGCGCTGTTGATGGCGAAGAACACGCCGGGCTCGAGCAGCGATGCGGCGATCATCGCCATGATGGCCACGAACGACTCGAGCGCCATGCTGCCGTAGCCCACCAGTCGAATGTCGCGCTCACTGGCCAGGAGCTTCGGCGTGGTGCCGCTGGCCACCAGCGCGTGAAATCCGGAGATCGCACCGCAGGCGATGGTGATGAAGACGAATGGAAATATCTTGCCCGCGAAGATGGGTCCGCTGCCGTCGACGAACCGGGTGAACGCCGGCATGCGGATCGGCGGGGCCACGATGAGGATCGCGATTGCCAGCAGCGCAATGGTGCCGAGCTTCAGGAAGGTCGAGAGGTAGTCCCTGGGAGCCAGCAGCAACCAGACCGGGACGATGGCCGCCGCCCAACCGTAGAGGATGACGAACCCGGCCAGCGCCAACGCACTATGGTCGAAGAGCGCGCGAACGATCGGACTGTGATCCACCCAGCCACCGCCGACGACCGCCAGGATCAGCAACACCACACCGATCATCGAGCCCTCGAGCACCCGGCCAGGACGCCAGATCCGCAGGTAAAGCCCGATGAGCAGCGCAATCGGGATGGTGGCACTCACCGTGAAGGTGGCCCACGGAGAGTGCTTCATCGCGTTCACGACGACGAGGCCGAGCACCGCGATCAGGATGATCATGATGGCAAACGTCCCGACCAACGCGGCCGACCCACCGACGGGACCCAGCTCATCGCGCGCCATCTTGCCCAGGCTCCGTCCGTCGCGGCGGGTCGACAGCAGCAGGATGGTCATGTCCTGGACACATCCACCGAGAACCGCCCCGACGAGGATCCAGAGCGTTCCAGGCAGGTATCCGAATTGCGCGGCCAGCGT
Source organism: Steroidobacteraceae bacterium (assembly GCA_046347195.1). GTDB lineage: Bacteria > Pseudomonadota > Gammaproteobacteria > Steroidobacterales > Steroidobacteraceae > TMP-86. The sequence goes on along the minus strand of JAXMGQ010000008.1, from coordinate 82,014 downwards.
GGGACCGATGAGCGGCCCTGGCCCGGCAATGGCAGCGAAATGGTGCCCAAAGGTGATCCAGCGATGCGTCGGGACGAAATCCCGGCCGTTGTCGTGGCGTTCGGCGGGTGTTGCCCGGCTGGCATCCACCATGAGGACGCGCGCAGCGATCCAGGCGGAATAGAAACGATACCCGAGCGCGTAGATGCACCCCGCCGCCACGACGATCCACAGCGCGTTGATCGATTCCTGGCGATGCAGCGCAAGTCCAGCCACCGAACAGGCTCCGAGCACCGCCACGGCGGCCCAGAACACGCGATGGATCAGGGTCATCCGGTTCGAAGAAGGATTACCAGGCACACAGTCCCCTTGCCGACGGCTTCAACGGCGACCGAACCATTTTCGCGCGCGACACGCAACGATCTGTCCCGGATCGTAACCGATGCTGTGCCCGAAGACGATCTTGGAGCCGCCGAGGCGCGCAGGATCCATCGCGATCAGGCCTGCCGGATCGGCAGCTCGGCGCGCACCTGGCGCGGCAGGACGGCGAAGTGCTTCTTGAAGGCGGCGGTGAAATTCGTGGGCTCGCTGAAACCGCTCCGTTCGGCAATCTCCGCGATGGGCAATCGTCCCGCCTGCAGCAGCTCCATCGCCATCTGCATGCGCAGCTCGGTTTGGAAGTCGTGGATGGACACGCCGCACAGGCGCTTGAAGCCATAGTGCAGCTTCTTGCGGCTGAGCCGGAAACGCTGGCACAGCGATGCCAACGTATAGGAACCACTCGGATTGGATCGCACCAGTTCGCGCACCAGCGACAGCGCCTCGCGCTCCGCCGGCGTGATGCGCATGGTAGTCCGCCCTGCCTGGCTCGAGCCGCGCCAGTTGTCGAACACCACTCTCAGCAGGTCATAGGCGATGGCGCGCACCTCGACATCCCGCCACCCCGTGCTCTTGATCTCGAACAAGCGCCGCGCCAGCGCCAGCGTCGCCTTGGAGATGGGGAAATGCCCCATCGCCGCTTCGTTCCGGCCCCAATGCTGACGCAGCGCCGAGGGCAGATCCTCCTCCCCCAGGTGCAGCGCCTTGTGCAGGTATAGCTGTGTGACGTTGAGCGAACAATAGCGGTACTGGGTGCCGCCCTTGAATCGCACGGTGAGGGAATCGCCGGCCGGCCGAATCAGGTACGAACAGCCGAGGCTCTCATCCGACACCCGCTGGCGCGCACCCGAATACGTGGCTTCGCCGGCGAAGGCGATGCGGAATCGCACATTGTTTTCGCGGCATTGGATGGTCAGCCGCCATTCCTGCTCGATGAACGAATCCACGACATGGACGCAGAAGCCCGGTTCGATTTCATGGATCTCCTCGTAACCGGAGCCGCACACCGGTTCGAGCGGCTCGTGCGGCCCCATCTGACGCCGACCCTGCACGATCTGCGTGATGCCACCGCTGACCGACGGATCGATGCGGGTCATGAGCTCGAGCTTCTCCCGCATCCGGGATTCGCCCTTGCTGATGACGATCTTGGTGGCCATGGGCGTTCAAGCTTAGCAAAGATGGATACGATTTCATCATTGCTGGCGGCGTTAATTATCGCGGCGACGCGTGGCCCGCTACAGTGGTCCCGTGCCGGCCACGACCGGGCGGCATTGCGATGGGGCCTGCCTGCCATGCTCGAGCAAGAAACACTGCGACGGCTCGTACGGGAACAGCGACCGGGCTTCAGCCTGGACCAGGCCTTCTACGTGGCCGAGGACATCCTCGAAGCGGAGCTCGAGCGCTTCCTGGGACATCAGTGGATCGCCGCCGGCCACATCTCGGAAATTCCTCGGCGCGGAGATTATTTCCTGTTCGAGGCACTGAATGCCTCGGTCATCGTGGCGCGCGGCGCGGATGATGCCGTCCATGCCATGCACAATGTCTGCCGGCATCGCGGCGCCAGGGTGTGCGAGCAGCCGCGTGGCCGCGCCTCGCTGTTCACCTGCCGCTATCATGGCTGGTCCTATCGCATCAACGGTGATCTGGCCGCCTGGCGGCACATGCCGCCAGGGTTGGACCCGGGCCAGTTCCCCTTGCGCCGCTGCGGCGTCGCCGTCCTCCACGGCATCATTCTCATCAGTCTGGAGGCCGCCGGCGCACCGGATGTGGCGGCACTGGCGGCACACACGCAGGCCCTCTGGTCGCGGTTCGACCTTGCGCACGCCAAGGTGGCCATCAGCGAGACCTACCGCATCGCCGCCAACTGGAAACTGGCGGTGGAGAACACGCTGGAGTGCTACCACTGCCTGCCCTGCCATCCCGAGTACACCGCGGCCAATGCCTTCGTGCGCGCGGATGAGAAAGCCTCGGAGGCCGATGTGGCGAACTTCCAGCGCTACCAGGCGCAGTGGCGGGAAAAGCTGGGTCCGCAGGTGCAGCTCGACGCCGGCGGCATCCTGGAGGTGGGCGGCCAGATCACCCGCGCACGGATGTCACCGATGGCGCCGGGCCGGCTCACGGGGTCAGCCGACGGCTCGGCGGTGGCGCCACTGCTCGGCAACCTGAGGGCCTACGACGAGAGTGTCACCAGCGGCTGCTTCGGTTTCCTCACGTATCTTGCGGCCATGTGCGACTACGCGCTGCTCGTGTCCTACCTGCCGCGCACTGCGCGCAGCACCGATGTCACCTTGAAATGGCTGGTGCGTGAGGATGCCCGCGACGGCATCGACTACGATGCCGCGAAACTGCGCTGGCTGTGGGACCAGACCACGCTCCAGGACAAGGGCATCGTCGAGCTGAACGCCGCAGGCGTGGCCTCGCGCGGCTACGCCCCCGGCCCCTATTCGACGCTGGAGCCCATGACCGCGGACTTCATCGCCCGGTATCTCAAGCTCATGGACGGTGCGGCATGAGCAGCCGCGCCTCACGGCCCTACATCGCCTACGTGGTCGGCCTGCTGTGTCTGCTGAACGCCGCCACCTACGGCCAGCGGATGATCATCGCCATCCTGCTGCCGGCGATCAAGACCGACATCGGCCTGAGCGACGGGCAATTGGGGATCCTCATGGGCGGCGGGTTCGCGCTGCTGTACGCCATCGCCGGTGTGCCGCTGGCGAGATGGGCCGACCGCCACGTGCGCCGCGTGTTCCTGGCCGGCGCCGCCGTGATCTGGAGCTGCGCCTCGGGCCTGTTCGGCCTGTCGCAGTCCTTCCTGCAGATGCTGGGCGCGCGCATCGCGCTGGGCATCGGCGAGTCGATCTGCATTCCCACCTCGCATTCGCTGATCGCCGACTACGTGTCGGCCCGCAACCGCCCGCTGGCGCTGGGCGTACACTCCACCGGCGGGGTCATCGGCGTCACGCTGTCGCTGGTGTCAGGAGGTTACCTCGCGCTCATGCAGGGCTGGCGCATGGCGATGATCCTGTTTGCGCTGCCCGGCCTCGTGCTGGCGGCGCTGCTGCTGCTGACCCTGCGGGAGCCGGCGCGCGAGCACAGCACCGTCGATGTCGAGGCGCCGGCACTGGGCAGCGTCGTCCGCCACCTCCTCGCGCTGCGTTCGTATCGATTCCTGCTGCTCGCCATCTGCTTCAGCCTGTTGATCGAATTCGGCCTCAACCAATGGCTGCCCTCCTTCTACGTGCGCCAGTTCGGCCTGTCGGTGGCGGAGGTGGGTTACCGCTACGGCGTGGCCATCGCCATCGGCGGCATCCCCGGGAGCCTTGCGGGCGGCCTGCTGACGAACCACCTGATGCGTCTCGACGATCGCTGGATGGTGTGGTTTCCCGCGCTGGCGTATGCGCTCGCCCTGCCGGTGGGATTGTCGATGCTGCTGGTGGATTCTCCCGGCCAGGCGCTGTTCCTGAACGGGCTCTACGCCTTCGTCATCTACTCGACCAGCGGCGCCTTCTGGGCAGCCTGCTTCGCCTCGGTCCCCACCCGCATGCGCGCCACCACCAGCGCCATCACGCTGCTGGTGGGCGGGGTCTGTGGCGTGGCCGTCGGTCCGGTGCTCGTGGGCGGCATCAGCGATGCGCTGGCGGTGAATGGCGATCCGCACGCGCTGCGCGCCGCCTTGGTGTCGATCGAATGCCTGGCCGTCGTCGTGATCACCTCGCTCCTGGTCGCCGCCCGGTACGTGCAACGCGAACGCGGCATGGCAATCGCGCCGGCGCCGCGCCAGGCTGCCACCAGCCTTTCGAGCCATTGAGATGAAGCACCGTCACCGCATTGCGCGCAGCCTGGGAATGGACGCGCCGATCACGCGCCGCGACTTCGTCAATGGCGTACTGATCGGCACCGGCGCGGCGCTGCTGCCGGCAAGCGGCCTTGCGTTCAGCGAATCCGCAAAGCTCGATCTCTCGCCCTCGGGTTCAGCGTGGACGGGATATGGCGGCGTGGGCGATTACCGCTGGTCGAATGGCAACACCGAGGCCGTGCGCGATGCCGCCCACGGCATCCGCGATCGAAGCTATCCGGACGATGCGCAGGTGCCCATCGATGAAGCCGTGGACACCGTCATTGTCGGCGGGGGATTTTCCGGCATCACGGCCGCCTACGAATTCAACAAGCGGCGCAAGCCAGGCCAGACCTGCCTCGTGCTCGACAACCACCCGATGTTCGGCGGCGAGGCCAAGCAGAACGAGTTCGAGGTGGACGGACACCGGCTTGTGGCGCCGCAGGGCTCGAACGGCGCATTGGCAGTTCATCCCGGCGACAGGATCACCGGGCGGTACGAGGTATATGCCGAATACTACCGTGAGCTCGACATGCCGCCCCGCTACGTACTCGAGCCGCTGTCGGGTGGGGCGCGGAAATACACCCTCCCCAATGATCATTTCGACCCGATGGTGCTCGAGTCGCGCTTCGACACAGGCTATTTCTTTCCGGGCCACGGGTGGGCGCGCAACCCCATCGCGGCGCAGTTCGCGAACACCCCCTGGCCGGCGGCGATTCAACGCGAGCTGGCCGACTTCACCGGTAACCGGCGCGATGTGATTTCTTCCCAGGCTGATCCCGACCGCTGGCTCGACTCGATGAGCTACTACGAGCTGCTCGACAGACTCCACTATGGCGAAGAGATCAAGCGCTACGTCGATCCGCTGCTGGGCGTGGGCAATTTCGGCGTGTGCGGCAATGCCGTCTCCGCCTTTGCCGCCAAGCGGCTGACCTTGCCCGGCACCATCCCCAGCCAGACCGCCAACCGCTTTGCCGATGTCGAGGTGGTGTCATTCCCCGGCGGCAACGCCGCGATCCTGCGGCGCATGGTGTCGCGCCTGATCCCCAGTGTCATTGGCGGCGATGGCTCGATGGCATCGACGCTGACCGGCCCGGTGGACTTCGCCAGACTCGATGTGCCCGGCGCGCCGGTGCGCATCCGTCTGGAGTCCACGGTGATCCGCGTGCATCACGACGGCAACCCCGCCACGGCGGGCACGGTGATCCTTACCTATGTGCGCAAGGGCCAGTTGCACCGCGTGCGTGCCAAGGCGGCGGTGCTGGGCTCCGGTGGCTGGGTGAACCGCAACATCGTCACCGACCTGCCGCGCATGCATGCGCAAGCCTTGCGCAGTTCCGCTACGGGCCGGTGCTGGTCGCCAACGTGGCGGTGCGGCACTGGCGATTCTTCGATGCGCTGGGGATCATCGCCGCCCGCTGGTTCTCAGGGCTGGGTTGGCATGTGTGCGTGCGCCGCAACGTCAGCTTCGATGCGCACGCGGTACCGCTCACACCGGATCGCCCGATCGTGCTGACGTTCTACATTCCCATTCTCGACGCGGCGGTCGATGCGGGCTCGCAAGGCAGCGCCGCGCGGGCGCAGCTCCTGGCGGCCTCGTACGCGGATTATGAACGGCAGATCCGCGATCAGATGAGCCTGATGTTCGGCCGGCATGGCTTCAACGCCCGCCGTGACATCGCCGGCATCATCCTCAACCGTTGGGGACACGCCTACTTCGCGCCGCCCGTGGGCTACTTCTTCGGGCGCAACGGCCAGCCGGCGCCGCACGAGGTCATCCGCCGTCCGCATGGCCGGATCATCTTCGCGCACTCCGAGCTGCAGGGAAACATGAACATGGCGCACGCCATGCTCGAGGGCCGGCGCGGCGCGCGCCAGGCGCTCGAGATGATCTGACGAACACTTCGGATGGGGGATCCGCACATGAGTACCAGAGCATTTGTCTTGGTGTCACTGAGCGCCCTGGCCGCTCCGTTTTTGTCCGCCCCGGTCGCCCAGGCCGCCGCGGCGGATGACACCGTGCTCACCGAGGTGGTGGTGACGGCGCTGCGGCGCACCGAGCGGCTGCAGGACGTGCCCGCCGCCATCACCGCGCTCGGTGGCGAGACCATCAGCCGTCAGCACCTGATGGGAAATGGCGATCTCGCCACGCAGGTGCCGAGCCTGTCCTTCACGGTACAGGGCCCCGGCGAATCGACGCTGGCCATCCGGGGCCTCGGCACCGCGTACGGACTTGCGCCGGCGGTGTCCTTTTATGGCTCTGTTGAATTTCGAGTGGGTTACGCGACGTAGGGATTGAGCTTGGAGAAGTCGAGCTTGCCAGCGACAAGGAAGATCACCATGCGGATGGTGCGGAAGGTCCCATACCCGCGCGCCTTGTGTTTGGCGGCCTGGAACAGGCCGTTGATGCTTCCAAGAAGCCGTTCGTTTGCCGTGTTTCGACCCAGGCGAGGACCCCCTCGAAGTGCTTGCGGATCATGACGGCCACTGCCTTCATCGGCTCGACCTTCGAGCGCATCACGTTCGTACACCACTGCTTGAGCAGCGCGCGCACGATGTTGGGCTGCTTGCGGCTCATGATCTCGCGCAGCTGCTCGCGGTACTGCCAGGCACGGGCGGTGCGGCTGCTGGTCATGTTCGCCAGCAGGGCATCGAGTCTCGGCGCGCTGCAGCCCCAACCGACTGCGGTCCTTCAGCAGCGTCCAACGCAACCCCTTGAGGCTCGGGTCGAGCTTCTGCTCGGCGCGGCGCATGGCGTCGATCGCGGCCGAGGCGTGAGCGATCACGTGGAACTTGTCGAAGGTGATCTGTGCGTTGGGAAAGTTTGCCTCGACGCCTTTGATGAACGCCGGGGACATGTCGATGCTGATGGCGGCAATCTGGGTGGGCTTGCCAGCATGGGCGCGCAGGTTCGCGGCGAAGGCCTGCACGGTCTCGGCTTCGCGGCCCTCGGCCACGAACAGCACTCGGCGCCGCTCGGGGTCCGGTCGGCATCGGCAAAGAGCGTCACGTAGTCGTGTCCTTGGCGCGCGAGGTCTCATCGATCGCCAGGCGCCGCACCTCACGGAGATCGGCCGCACCAACCGCCGCATCGACGTAGCGATGGCACACGGCCATGATCCGATGAACCGACTCCCCGGTGATGCGCGCGACACCCGTGAAGGACATCTCCCGGCTCAACAGCAGCACGAAGGCCTCAAAGAGCAGCGAAGCCCGACAGCTTGCCCGCCCACGGCGGGCTCACCTGAACAACCTTCCCGTCGGGCAGCTTCACTCGCGGTACCCGCACCGAAAGCTCGCATTCGTGCTGGAAGAAGTTCAGGTGCCGGTAGGTCTTGGTCACGGTGTCGCACCGGGTGCTGCCCGTCCGCGCCAGCGACCCCAAAGCGGCTGCCAACCTCGAAATCCACGCAAATGTTCAGCTTCTTCTGGCTCGGCTCGAAGCTCATCCCGGCGATGAACCAGGGGGAGCTGATGCAGGGCAGACTCGAATATCTTCTCGGTGACCATCTCGACCCTTCCACTTCGATCTTCAGGAGCCTGCGCCCCAACCAGCCACGGACTTCTGCCGCCTGCGGCGCCAGACCGCGCTTCGCCTTTGCCGATGAAAGTAGATCGAAGAGCAAAGATCAAGATCTACCCCGAAGAAAGCTCCGGTTACCCACTCAGATTTCAATAGAGGCCGATTATTTCACCAACCTTCCCGCATTCACCAAGGCAGCCACCTTTCCGAGCCCGCTGAGCAGCAAGCTCACCGCGGGGAATCTGCTGGTGGAAGCCGACTTGGGCTTCGGCTCGCTCCTGTCATCGACCTCATTCCTGTCGCGCAACGTGGACAACAGCGATGACTACAGCCTGCTCACCACCAATTTCGCGCCGTTCTTCGGTCTGCCCTCTGTCGACTATCCGACCCTGCACCGCTTGACGTCCCACAATGAAGGCATCATCCAGGAGCTGCGCCTCACCTCACCGTCGGATCAGCGGCTGAAGTGGGTGGCCGGCGCCTACTTCAGCCGGCTCAAGCAGCATTCGACGGAGCTGCTCGACAGCGCCTCCTTTGCGGACCTGATCGGTCAGGGAAGCGACACCAGCCTCTACACCTTCGAGCAATTCGTCGTCGACCGCCAACTCGCTGCCTTCGTCGACCTGACCTACAAGCTCCTGCCGAACCTCGAGCTCACCGCGGGTGCGCGCTACTACGAACTGCGCGACAGCCTCGAGAATGTGCAGACCGGCGTGCTGGCCGCGCCCAATCAGCCCCTGATCCACGCCAAGGCCACGGGCACCAGTCCGCGATTCGTCCTCTCCTACCGCCCGCTCGAGGATGTGACCTTGTATGCCACCGCCGCGCGCGGCTACCGGCCCGGCGGCCCCAACGTGGGCCTGCCTGACGGCATCAATTGCTCGCTGGTCGATGCCTACTCGCCCATCTACGACCCCGACTCGGTGTGGAACTACGAGATCGGCGCGAAGACCGAACTGCTGCAGCGGCATCTGTCGGTCAACGTCGCGGCCTATCGCATCGACTGGAGGAACGTCCAGCAGGCCGTCACCGACCCGGGCTGCGGCTACATCATCGTGGCCAATGTGGGCGAGGCGCGCAGCAAGGGCGTGGAGGCCGAGATCGTCTACCGGCCCATCGAAGCGCTCACCCTCAACGCGGGCGGCAGCTACACTCAGGCCGAGTTCACCTCGATCGCACCGGCGTACCAATCGGCCAGCGCCTCGGTGCCCGGCGATCCCCTGCCGGATGTGCCGCGCCGGAAGATCAATGCCGGGGCGGAGTACACCCTTGCCCTCGGCAGCGAGCGCTCCGGATTCCTGCGCGCCGACTGGACTTACCTGAGTGAAGTGCCGACCGGCTTCACCTCGGTGTTCCAGCGCCCCTCCTACAACATGGTGGGCGCCAGCATCGGCCTGCGCAGCGCGCATTACGAGGTCTCGCTGTATGGGCGTAATCTCACCAACGAGAATGCCATCCTGAGCATCCAGGTGGGCGCCGGCTCGAGCTTCGGCGATGTGTTCCGGTCGCAGATTTCCACGCTGCCGAGGAGCATCGGGCTCGATCTCAAGATGAACTTTTAGCCTCTATTGAAATCTGAGTGGGTAACCGGAGCTTTCTTCGGGGTAGATCTTGATCTTTGCTCTTCGATCTACTTTCATCGGCAAAGGCGAAGCGCGGTCTGGCGCCGCAGGCGGCTGAAGTCCGTGGCTGGTTGGGGCGCAGGCTCCTGAAGATCGAAGTGGAAGGGTCGAGATGGTCACCGAGAAGATATTCGAGTCTGCCCTGGGCATCAGCTCCCCCTGGTTCATCGCCGGGATGAGCTTCGAGCCGAGCCAGAAGAAGCTGAACATTTGCGTGGATTTCGAGGTTGGCAGCCGCTTTGGGGTCGCTGGCGAGGCAGCACCCGGTGCACGACACCGTGACCAAGACCTACCGGCACCTGAACTTCTTCCAGCACGAATGCGAGCTTTCGGTGCGGGTACCGCGAGTGAAGCTGCCCGACGGGAAGGTTGTTCAGGTGAGCCCGCCGTGGGCGGGCAAGCTGTCGGGCTTCTCGCTGCTCTTTGAGGCCTTCGTGCTGCTGTTGAGCCGGGAGATGTCCTTCACGGGTGTCGCGCGCATCACCGGGGAGTCGGTTCATCGGATCATGGCCGTGTGCCATCGCTACGTCGATGCGGCGGTTGGTGCGGCCGATCTCCGTGAGGTGCGGCGCCTGGCGATCGATGAGACCTCGCGCGCCAAGGGACACGACTACGTGACGCTCTTTGCCGATGCCGACCCGGACCCCGAGCGGCGCCGAGTGCTGTTCGTGGCCGAGGGCCGCGAAGCCGAGACCGTGCAGGCCTTCGCCGCGAACCTGCGCGCCCATGCTGGCAAGCCCACCCAGATTGCCGCCATCAGCATCGACATGTCCCCGGCGTTCATCAAAGGCGTCGAGGCAAACTTTCCAACGCACAGATCACCTTCGACAAGTTCCACGTGATCGCTCACGCCTCGGCCGCGATCGACGCCATGCGCCGCGCCGAGCAGAAGCTCGACCCGAGCCTCAAGGGGTTGCGTTGGACGCTGCTGAAGGACCGCAGTCGGTTGGGGCGGCCGCAGCGCGCCGAGCCGATGCCCTGCTGGCGAACATGACCAGCAGCCGCACCGCCCGTGCCTGGCAGTACCGCGAGCAGCTGCGCGAGATCATGAGCCGCAAGCAGCCCAACATCGTGCGCGCGCTGCTCAAGCAGTGGTGTACGAACGTGATGCGCTCGAAGGTCGAGCCGATGAAGGCAGTGGCCGTCATGATCCGCAAGCACTTCGAGGGGGTCCTCGCCTGGGTCGAAACACGGCAAACGAACGGCTTCTGGAAGCCATCAACGGCCTGTTCCAGGCCGCCAAACGCAAGGCGCGCGGGTATGGGACCTTCCGCACCATCCGCATGGTGATCTTCCTTGTCGCTGGCAAGCTCGACTTCTCCAAGCTCAATCCCTACGTCGCGTAACCCACTCGAAATTCAACAGAGCCAACTTTTAGAACGGGGGATGACATGAGCATGGGGATCCACGCGCTGTGCACACGACTCGTGATGGCCATCGCCGCAGCCTGCTGGCTGCTGTCCACGGCGCCGGCCGCTCCTGCCGCGGCCAGGCCCACGGTATTCGAACAGCACGAGGGATTCGTCGACACCGGCGGCGCCATGATCTACTACAAGTCCATCGGCAGTGGCCCCGCGCTGATGGTACTGCACGGAGGACCCGGATCGACGCACGACTACTTCCTGCCCTACCTGCTGCCGCTGGCGCGGCACCACCGTTTGGTTTTCATCGATGAGCGCGGCAGCGGCCGCTCGCAGCAATTGCCTCCAACTCAGTACACGCTGGAGGGCATGGCGGCCGATGTGGAAGCGGTGCGCACCGCACTGGCTTTGAGCAAGATGGATTTGCTGGGACATTCCTTCGGCGGGATCCTCGCCCAGGCCGTGGCCACCCGCTACCCCGCCGGCATCCGGCGGCTGATCCTCTCCAGCACCGGATCGTCGGCGGCGTTCATCAATGCCGACTTCAAGCGAATCCCGGGCGAGATCGACCCGGCGCTTCGCGCCCGAATACAGACACTCGAAGCCAAGGGCATCATCGGCGCCGACGGCGCACAACTGCCTGAATACCGGAAACTCGCGGACCAGGCCGAGGCGCCCTACAACTATTCGGGCCGCATGCCGCCATGGGACACGGCCGGGTCAGGCCTTGGCTGGGAGGTGCTCGGCCAGATGTGGGGCGCGAAGAGCGACTTCCACATCGACGGCAACCTGCGCGGCTTCGACTTCACGCCCGCCTTGAAGAAGCTCGACATCCGTTCGCTCATCATCTACGGTGACCACGACCTGGTCGGAGACGCCACCGCGCGGCAGTCGCACGAAGCACTGGGAAACTCCGAGCTGATCAAGGTACCGCACAGCGCGCACATGACCTTCGTCGATCAGAACACCGCCTATCTCGACGCCGTCAGTCACTTCCTGGAGAACGAATCATGAGTAGCGATGACGGCAATGCCGTTCGATTCCCCATGAACCGGCGGGGCTTCCTGAAATCCACGACGTCGTCCGCCGTTCTTGCCACGGTGAGCGCCGCGTCGATTCGCGATACTTTCGGCGCGGGAACCCACCTTTCTGGAGCCGGCGGCGCCGCCAACCCGGAGATGTTCTTCACCCGGGACGAATACCAGGCCCGCTGGAGCCGGGTGCAGGCGGCCATGGCGGCCGCGGGATTCGACAATCTCCTGGTCTGGCAGCGCTCGGCCGGCACCTACGACAAAGTGGGTGATGTGTACTGGCTGACCAACTTCTACACCGATGGCACCGGTCAGGACCCCTTGAGCGAGGAGCTCGATGAGCCCTGGACGTTCGCCGCGGTGCTGATTCGCAAGGGCCGTGAACCCGAGCTGCATATCGGCCTGGTCAGTGAAACCTACGATGCATCGAAGATCTTCTGCGGGAAGGTGGTGACCCACACCCCGCACATGACCTTGAAGCTCGCCGAGTATCTGCGCGCGGAGCACATCGAAGGCCGCGTGGCGGTGGTGGGTGATGACGTCCTGCCGGGCTATTTTGATCGCATCTTGAGAAAGAACACGCCGCAGATCAGCTGGGTCACCCAGGAAGGGTTCCTCGAAGGGCCGCAGATGATCAAGAGCGCCCGCGAACTCGAGGCCTACCGGGCCGCCGGGAGCCTGGTATCCAGCGCGCTCGATGCCGCGATGCAAGCCATGATCGCCGGCGAACGCGCCTGCGATGCCGCGGCCCGCGCCGCATCGGTGCTGATCAGCGGGGGCGGCGGATTTCACCGCATCTCCATCGCCCATGGCCCGACGATGGCGTCACCTTTGAGCTTCGATTTCTACGGCTACGACATGAAGGCCCCGGCCGCGGGCGATTTCGTGTGCGTCTGGATCTACGGACCCGTCTTTGCGGGGTACTGGCTCGATCCGGGCCGCACCTCCATCTGTGCCCGGCGTCCCACACCGCAGCAGCGCGAGGTGGTGGAGAACTGCGCCAACATCGTCAGCGAGATGGTCAAGGCCATCAAGCCAGGCATCACGGGCCGGGACGTCGGACTGCGATGGGAGGAGATGGCCCGCAAGAACCGGTACTTCGACGAAAAGTCGGGCGATGAGCTGTTCGGCCACGGCCTGGGCACCGGGTTCCCCTCCTATACCTTGCCGATGGGCGACCCGCCCGCCGGCCCCTTCGGCTACCGAAAGCTGCAGGGGCCACTCAAGCCCGGCATGGTGCTCACCGCGGAAGCGTTCGTGCGGCGGCCAGGCATCGGCTCCGCCGGTTTCGAGAACAATTTCATCGTGACGCAGAGCGGCACCGAGTTGCTGGACAAGACCCCGATGTTGTATTGGTAGCGGCCATCAATGCTCCTGCGTCGCGGCCTGACCCGCAGCAGCAGCCGAAGCCGCGCCAAACTCCAGGCGGATGTGGTTCAGATCGTGCGGCGCCACGATCTGCTCCGGATCCATCGCCGCCTCATTGCGGTTCAGACAGTAGACCGCGATGCGCAGGGCCTGCGCCTCGGTCAGCGTACCCGGATCACCAAAGGGCATGGTGGTGATGATGCGGCTATAGAAATTACGCGCCGTGTGACCCGACCAGCGCTCGCGGAACTGCGCGCCGAGCAGCGGCGGCGCATGCTGAGCCCCCTGCATGTCGACGCCATGACACATGGCGCAATGCTGGAAGTACTGGTCCTTTCCTTCATCCAACAGCGAAACCGGTGCGGGATGCGTGGCATCGGGCAGTGCCATCGCGATCCAGCCGCTGCCATAGTCCTTGCCGCCGACCGGCACCACGATGAACTGGCGGCCATCGGCCTCGTAGCTGATCGGTCCGCCGGTGGTGCCGGCGGGCAGGCGGCGTTCCCACACCACGCGACCGCTGACCTTGTCGTAGGCGCGAAACGTCGACGGTCCTGCGATTCCCGCGGCGCCAAACAGCGCATCACTGCTCTCACCCAGGAACAGCAGAGTTCGCGTCAGCAGCGGCACCGGCCGGCCGGTGGTGCCCAGCGGCGGCAGATGCAGCGACTCGAGCAACGGATGATGACGCGGGCCATCACCGTTCGGCACGGTCCACAACTTTTCGCCACGATTCAAATCCAGCGCTGTGATGCGGCCATAGGGCGGCTTGAGCAACGGCAACCCTTGAGGACCCATGCCATAGGAAGTCGGCGGCGGTGCATGCGGGTCAGGCGCCAGGTCCGCGAATTTATAGGCGATGGTGGCACCCGGCTCGGTGGGCTGCATGAGCGGATTGGGCTCCGGCAGCGTCATCGACACGGCGTAATACACACCGCGTTCCGGATCGAAGGCACCGGTGTTCCAGTTGCCCGAGCCCCAGGCACTGGGCACGGAGATCAGACCCTTCTTGCCGCCCGGCTTGTCGCTGACCACGGTGTTGGGCGAGAACAGCGGGCCGTAGTCGTAGTCGGCGAGGATCTTCTTCGCCTCCTCGCGCAATGCGGGCGTGAAGTCGATGAGATCATCCACCGTCATGCCCTGGCGATCGAAGGCCGGCGGCTTGGTGGGAAACGGCTGCGTCGGCGATGTCGCTTCACCCGGTACATTGGATTGCGGCACCGGGCGTTCGACGATGGGCCACACCGGCTTGCCGGTGATGCGATTGAACACGAACAGAAAGCCGTTCTTGTTCGGCTGCATCACCGCGGGGATGCGGCGGCCGTTGACGGTGATGTCACCCAGCGTGGGCGGTGAGGCGTTGTCGTAGTCCCACAGGTCATGATGCACCATCTGGAAATGCCACACCCGCTTGCCGGTGCGCGCCTCCAGCACCACCAGGCTGTCAGCGAACAGGTTGTCGCCGGGCCGATGGCCGCCATAGTAGGAATTGGTCGGCGCACTCAACGGCACGTACACATAGCCCAGGCGCTCATCGCCCGACAGCGGCGCCCAGGCCGCCATGTTGCCGACGTAGTCGGCCGAGCCCTTGCCCCAGGTCTTGCGCAGCGGATCGCCGGGCGGTGGAATCAGGTGAATGGTCCACAGGAGCTTGCCCGAGCGTACATCGTAGCCGCGCACATCTTCGGGCGTGGATTCGCGCTCCGGGCCGCCATCGCCGTAGCCCTCGCCCGCCTTGCCGCCACCGTTGCCGCCGATGATGATCACGTCGCGCACCACCAACGGGCCATTGAAACCGAAGAACAGCGTGCCATCGGGGTTGTGACGGTTCAACGAGACGCGGCCACCTTCGCCGAAGGAACTCTTGAGCGCGCCCGTGGCGGCATCCAGCGCATACAGGTACTCGCCGCGAACCGAGAAGATGCGCCGGTCGGCGCCCTCGTGCCAATAGTCCACGCCGCGCGAACCTTCCCCCGCCGCCTCGCGCAGGGTATCGGCAAAGGGCTGCTGCACCCACACGGTCTTGCCCGTGGCCGGATCGAAGGCCTCCACCAGGCCCACGGCATTGGGCGCATACAGGATGCCGTCGATGAGAATCGGCGTGCCGCGCAGGTAATTCGAGGGCGTCAGGTCCTGGTAGCGTTGCGTAAGCGCACCGTCCACCCCAGGCCGCGTCCATACCGTGCGCAAGCGGGCGACGTTGTCCGCGGAGATCTGCGACAGGCCCGAATAGCGGTCGAAATGCTTGCTCCCACCGAAGTAGGACCACTGGCCGGAGGGGGAATCGGCGGCATATGCGGTGAAGGCGAGGATGGCAACACTGCCGAACAGCGAGCGCGAGACGATGAATTTCACTTCGTTCTCCCTGAAGAGACCCCCGGGACGCTGCGGGGGATTCTACATCAGGGGTGACCGCGGCTATCAGCAGCAGGTCCGCATCGACCGCCCCGGCAGCAACCAGGCAATCAACCGAGCTCAGGACAGATTACGCTAGTCACAATGCCGATTCCGTAGTGTCGCGCCTGAGGGGATCATGTTTCTACCGAACGCCTTGAGAGGCTGGACATCGACGCAGAAAAACGTGGTACTCGCCAGCTATCTCGGCTGGACTCTCGATGCCTTCGACTTCTTCCTGCTGGTGTTCGTCCTGAAGGACATTGCGGCGGAATTTGCCGTCGGCAGGAAGACGGTGGCTGCCGCGATCACCCTGACACTTGCCTTTCGTCCGCTGGGCGCTCTGCTGTTCGGCCGCCTCGCCGACAGGTTTGGCAGAAAACCGGTGCTGATGCTGGATGTCGCACTCTATTCATTCCTGGGATTCACGACAGCGTTCGCACCCGACCTTTGGACTTTCCTCGTCATCCGGGCACTCTTCGGGATCGCCATGGGAGGAGAATGGGGGATCGGCGCGTCGTTGACGATGGAGTCGGTGCGCCCCGACGCCCGCGGAGTCGTATCCGGATTGCTGCAATCAGGCTATCCGACCGGCTACCTGCTCGCTTCCGCCACCTATGCGTTGCTGTTCCCCCTGGTTGGCTGGCGCGGACTCTTCATGGTCGGAGCGCTCCCCGCACTGCTGGTCATCTACATCCGCAGGTCCGTGCCCGAATCACCGGCCTGGAATCGCGATACGGCCAGTCGCAGCCGGATTTTCAGCCTGTTGCGGTCACACTGGAAGATCGCGCTCTACACCACGCTGTTGATGACCGCATTCAACTTCTTTTCGCACGGGACCCAGGATATCTATCCGACGTTCCTGCAGGTTCATCACGGATTCGATGCAAGACAGACCGGGACCATCGCCGTCATCTACAATCTGGGCGCCATTCTCGGGGGCTGGGTATTCGGCGCCTGGAGCCAGACCCTAGGACGCAGGCGCACCATCGTCGTTGCCGCAATCCTGTCGCTGCCCGCCGCCTATCTATGGGCCTATTCCGGCACCATGGCCGCTCTTGCAACGGGCGCATTCCTCATGCAGGCATGCGTCCAGGGCGCCTGGGGCGTCATTCCGGCGCACTTGAACGAGATATCCCCGCCCGAGGCACGCGCGACGTTTCCCGGAACCATCTACCAGCTCGGCAACCTGATCGCCTCCTCAAACGCTGTGTTGCAGATTGCGCTCGCCGAACGCAACGGTGACTATCCGTTTGCGCTCGTGAGCATCGCGGTAACCGCCGCCATTTCCATTGCGACGCTGGCTGCCCTCGGCCACGAGGCACGGGACATCCGGATGCATTGAATGCGTTGCTACTGACCCAACGATTACCCGCATCAGATCGGCTTCCTGAACCACTCCGCACGCACCTCCGCGAGCGCCTTCTCGACGGCATCTTCGATTTCTTCCGCCACCGAACGGCGTCCGCAACGAACTCCGAGAGATCGCCCTTTCGCAACCCGGCTTTCGCCAGATAGGTTCGTAAGGAGACATCTGTTTCCTTCGGGACAGAAATAGTCCATCGTACTGGCTCAGCCATATTTCATCGTAAGCGGATGAACGCTATCCGCAGGACCAACCATTGCCACCGCCACATGAATCCCCCGGGCTTGAGCCCTTCCGCCGACAACTGCAGGAGCTGGACGCGCGATCGCGACGGCGGAGCCTCGCGCCGCGCAGCGGCGTGGATTTTTCCTCCAACGACTACCTCGGCCTCGCGGGTTGCGCCCGCCTGCGCGAGGCCCTGGCCGCGGCGCTGGCGCGCGGCACACCCGTTGGCGCCACCGGCTCACGGCCGCTGCGCGGCAATGCACCCGAACACGAGGAACTGGAAGCGGCGGCGGCGCGGTTCTTCGGCGTCGAGCGGCGCTGTACTTCGGCAGCGGTTATGCCGCCAACCATGCGCTGCTGCTCACGCTTCCCGCAGCATTGATCTGCTGGTGCTCGATGAGCTGCTGCACGCCAGCGCCAATGAGGGCGCGCGCGCGGGACGCGCGCAGCCCTGCCGCGCGGCGACAACGACGTGACGCGGTGGAAAGCCGTATCCGCGAATATCGTGCCGCCGGCGGCACCGGGCGCATCTGGATCGCGGTGGAAAAAAGCCTGTACAGCATGGACGGTGATCGCGAATTGCTGGCGATGCTGGCTGAGCGCAGCGGCATGAGGCGTTCGCGTCATCGACGAGCCCGTGCCACGGGTGTGTTCGGCCTCGACGGGCTGCGCTTGGCCGCTGAACTGGAGGGCCGCGACAACATCATCGTGCTGCACACCTGCGGCAGCAGCCCTCGGCGCCGGCGCTGGTCACCGCACCGCGCCTGCTCATCGACTTCCCGGTCAACCGCGCGCGCGCCTTCATTTTTGCAACTGCCCCGTCGCCACCGATGGCGGTACCGCGGCGGAGTCACTGCGCATCTTGCACGAGGAACCTGAACGGCGAACTGCTGAACTGATGCGGCTCATGCCGCCGCGGGGCTGGCGCGCGTGTCGCCCAGCATCGGCCTTCAGCGGCTCGCAGATACAGCCCCCTCATCATCGGCGATGATGCAGCTGTGTGCTGCGCTCGCCGCTTTCGCACGCTCAGTAACAACGCGGCTTCGACATCCGCGCCGTGCGCCCGCCCACCGTACCGCGGGTACGGCTCGGCTCCGCCTGTCCATCACGCTCAATGCCATGGAGCGCGACATCGACGCCCTGGTCGAGGCGCTGGCAGCCGAACGCGAGGAACTGCCGGCGTGACCTCTCCCGTCTGGCATCCGTTCGCAGCATGCGCTGCATGCGGAGTTTCCCGAGGTCGTACGCACCGAGAGCGCGTACCTGCATACGCGCGATGCCGGCGCGTGCTCGATGCCATCTACTCCCTGGCAGGGTGATCACGCATGGTCACTGCCACCCCGCCATCGTGGAAGCCGTGCGCCGGCAAGTCGAGTCGCTGGATCAGGTGATCTTCGCGCCGAATTCGGCTCACGAGCTGGCCGAGACGCTGGCGCGTATCGCTGGACGCGTTGCCGCCGGGCCTGCCGCACATTTTCTATTCGACAGCGGCTCCACCAGCGTCGAAGTCGCGCTCAAGATGGCGTTGGGCTACTGTTCATCGCGCCAGCCTGCATCATCGCGCTTCCTCGTACTGAAACACGGCTACCATGGCGACACCGTGGGTACTCATGTCGCGGGTGCGCGCGGCGTTTTTACCCGCGCCTACGAGCCGTTGCTGTTCCAGGTGGAAAGCCTGCAGTTCCCGGCAGCCAGGCGGGAATCGGTAACGCCAGACGCGCTGAGCAAGCCTGCCGTGCACTGGACACGGCCGCGCTGCTGCTCAAACTGCTGGTGCTGGGCGCGGGCGGCATGCTCATGTACTCCGCCGCCACACTTCAACGCATGCACGAAATCTGCGTGGCTCACGACGTACTGTTCATCGCCGATGAGGTGATGCTGACGGCTGGGGCCGCACCGCACGCGCTTCGCCTGCGAGCAGGCCGGCATTTCGACATCCTGTGTTCCTCCAAGGATTGACCGGCGGCCTGCCCTACTGGCTACCGCCTGCCGGCCAGAAATCTTCGAGGCCCACTACTCCACGGACCGTGAGCGCACCTTCTGGCATTCGGCCTTTCACGCCAACCCTATCGCCGCATGCGCGGCGGCACTGGCGAATCTGAAGTCTGAAGCGCGAGCCCGTGGCCGAACGCATCGCCGCGCTCGGCCGCTGGCAAGCCGAGGAACTGCGCCGGCTGCACGATCACCCGCGGGTGCGCGATGCGCGCCAGTGCGGCACGCTCACCGCGCTGGACCTGGCATCGATCGATGCCGGATATCTCGCCTCGGTGGGTCCCCGCCTGCATGCTTTTTTCCGCGCCCGCGATCTGCTGCTGCGCCCGCTGGGCAACACGCTGTATGTGATGCCGCCCTACTGCATCACGCAGGCCGAACTGCGGGGCGTGTACGACCTCATCCTGGAAGCGGTGGACACACTGGAACGTTGATCACAGATCCAGCGACAGCCGTGGCGTGCGCGGGCGGCCAGTTCCAGCAGTGGTGTTGGTGCGACTCGCGGAATCGAACCTTTTGGAAATCATCGAAAATCGCCGTGATTTCCAGCGTGCGGAGCTGAACATACCCCCAAATCTACCCCCCGCCACTTCCTGTCATCGCGCCGCACAAATGGCGGGTCCGTGCGGTAAGTCTCATGGTATCCCATTGCGTCCCGTATAGTACCGCTATACACTTCATCGAGTGATTCGCAGCTTCCGCCATGCAGGACTTGAGGCGTTCTTTCGCAAAGGCACGGTCAGCGGGATACAGCCCAAGCACGCAAAGCGTCTACGGCTGCAGCTCGCCCAGTTGAATCGGGCCAGCGGACCGAGGGACATGAACGCGCCGGGCTGGCGATTGCACCCGCTGAAGGGAACTCTGGCCGGCCACTGGGCCGTGTGGGTGGATGAGAACTACCGGCTGACCTTTCGCTTCGAGGCGGCCGATGCGGTGCTGGTGGACTACCGGGACTACCACTGATGGAGATTCGCTCATGAGCAATATGCACAATCCTCCCCATCCTGGCCTTGCGCTGCGCGAATGGCTGGCCGAGGTTAGCGTCACCGAGGCTGCGAAAAGCCTAGGCGTTACGCGCGCCGCCCTTTCGCGCATTCTAAACGGCGCCGCCGGTATCAGTCCGGAGATGGACTTGCGGCTTTCTAAGGCCTTGGGAACCACGCCGGGCATGTGGCATGCCATGCAAGGCGACTACGATATGTGGCAGGCGCGCCGGGGATTTCATGCCAAGGTGCGACGGATTGCCACCGCGGCGAACGATCCGGTCGGTGCCTCAGGTTGATGACTTTCCGCTCGAATGAACACAGCCGCAATGATTGCCCGTCGCCGCGAAGGCAATTCCATCCTTTAGTCGCCAAGCAGCTCCCGCAGCGCCCGGATGGCGGTCCGCAGTTCAACCATCTTCCGCCGGGCTTCCAACGTACGATGGCCGTGCCGGTATGCTCCGTTCTTCTTTCCGCGCGGCGCACCCGTGCTGCTACCGCCATGCATCCGACAGCGCCCATTTCGCATCGCCGGGTTGCGGCACGGCCGCCCAGTCCGGCGACTATGCGCTCCGCAGCGGGGATGCAGCGCCAGAGCGGCTCGAGCCTTGTACATGGGGTTGCTGTTCATTTTCGCTTCCTCCTGGCCGGATCGGCGCTTACGTGAGCCGCCCCCGGCCACGTTGCCGATCACCGCTTGCCCGCCTTGCTCCACGGTGACATGGCGCACCGTCACCGTTTGGGCCGAACCTGGCCGCAGCTTTTGAAGGCTGATGGCGTCGTTACTGGCCTGCATGAGCCGGCTTACCGCGCCGCTCAAGCGGGCCAGTTCGACGGCGTTGGGGGAACTGAATTTGTTGTCGTATTCATTCCGCCGGCGCCTTTATCTCCAAGGCTCGATCCATCGTGCGCATGGCCAACACGTGAGCCTTGGCAATCTGGTGCGCCATCATCTTTCAAGGAGTTTTCCGCCTGATGCTGTTGGCCAGGTCCAGCCCCAACGCCACCACGGCCGCGGCTTCCGTCGTAGAGCAAGTCGGTACGTGCCAATGACGCTTCGATTGCCGCTTGGTCGGGGTCCCTGAGGGTGTTTGCCACCTCCCACACTGCCGTCGTCGTCGGCTGTTCGCGTGACTTCGCCGCCCACGATTCGGGGCGGCCTGGTCGGCTTCGATGAGTGCTGCCGCCCTTGCTTCAAATGCCTTTGCCAGCTCTAGGTGCTCATGATCGTCCTCATAACCGTAGCCCAGGTGCCGTCTTTCCTCAGCCGCGTAGCGCTTGAAATCCATCGCTTGCTTTAGGCGGGGTTCAGGCTTTGGCGCGCCAACGACGTAGTTCTTGATCCCATCGATAGTGACATAGCTTGCGACCTCACCGGGCTTTGCCATCGTTGACCCCGGAATCATCGGGGTTTTCCGTTCGGTCTCTTCTTCCGTCATCTACTCCGCGCCCGGTTGCTACGTCATCGAGCAATCGCATTACCGCAAGGGGGTCGTAGCGATCCGCCGGATGATCACCTGCCCGTCCCCACATCGCGGATGCCCAGCGTGATTCGGCCCTCGCCTGTCGGGGTGGATTCGGCCAGGTACGCAAATCGAATGTCCGGCCGTGACTTGAGCGCCGTTAGGACTTGCTCTCGGCGGCGTGCCTGCAGCGCCGGCCGTTCATCGTCCAACGGCGTCTCAGCTTCCCCATGAAGGTCGGCAAGCAATTGCACCTTGTCGGCGCGGATCGCAGCCTGCATGGCATCGGTCAGCCGATCCTTTGGCGTGACAATCAGCCGCCCACCGTCGGCAGTCACCCGCAGGCCGGCGGATCGCAGTTCATTCAGCAGCGCCGATGTGGCCATCAGAACACCTCACCGTCGGTACCTTCTGGGACGGTGGCCGCTTTGCCGTTACCGCCGCCAAGATGCCCCTGACCATCGAAGATGCCCAAGATGCCCTCATTCTGAATCTGGGCGCCTTGGGCATCTTGGGAGCCTTGGGCATCTTCGGCGAGGGGTAACGACCACATCCACCCGCCGCTGTAGGCTGACTTTTTCGGCTTCACGTTGAGGCGTTCACGTGCGGACCGCAGCGCTTTGTCGGCAGATGCTGGCGGCCTGCTTTCTTCATGGCGTCATTGCCTTGACCGCGCCCGTCGCCAACAGGTCACGCAACCAATCGCCGGCCTCATCGGCTTGAGAGCGCGTCCGCGTCTTCGATAGATTCGGCTTGTGCCAATATGTCCCGCGCGCTGCCCTCGATCGATTTCCCCCACATCACGGCCGATGCCCAAATGCCCGGATGCTCTCGCAGTTCGACTTGGCGCAGGTCGTAGCGAAAGCCGCCGCCGTCGGGTCCAAGGTTTGACTTGGCCCGCGCGATGAATCGCCCGCCGCCCTGGTCCCCTGGCATCTTCGCCGCCGCAAATACTAGCCGGGCCAACGCGCCAAATGCGGCTCTGTTGAATTTCGAGTGGGCGCCGGACGCAGGGATTGAGCTTGAGAAGTCGAGCTTGCCAGCGACAAGGAAGATCACCATGCGGATGGTGCGGAAGGTCCCATACCCGCGCCTTGGTGTTTGGCGGCCTGGAACAGGCCGTTGATGGCTTCCAAGAAGCCGTTCGTTTGCCGTGTTTCGACCCAGGCGAGGACCCCTCGAAGTGCTTGCGGATCATGACGGCCACTGCCTTCATCGGCTCGACCTTCGAGCGCATCACGTTCGTATACCACTGCTTGAGCAGCGCGCGCACGATGTTGGGCTGCTTGCGGCTCATGATCTCGCGCTGCTCGCGGTACTGCCAGGCACGGGCGCGGTGCGGCTGCTGGCCGCCAGTTCGGAGCAAGCAGGGCATCGGCGCCTCGGCGCGCTGCGGCTGCCCCAACCGACTGCGGTCCTTCAGCAGCGTCCAACGCAACCCTGAGGCTCGGGTCGAGCTTCTGCTCGGCGCGGCGCATGGCGTCGATCGCGGCCGAGGCGTGAGCGATCACGTGGAACTTGTCGAAGGTGATCTGTGCGTTGGGAAAGTTTGCCGACGCCTTTGATGAACGCCGGGGATGCGTCGATGCTGATGGCGGTAATCTGGGTGGGCTTGCCAGCATGGGCGCGCAGGTTCGCGGCGAAGGCCTGCACGGTCTCGGCTTCGCGCTCCTCGGCCACGAACAGCACTCGGCGCTGCTCGGGGTCCGGGTCGGCATCGGCAAAGAGCGTCGCCGTAGTCGTGTCCCTTGGCGCGCGAGGTCTCATCGATCGCCAGGCGCTTACCTCGAGATCGGCCGCATCTGCACCGCCGCATCGATGTAGCGATGGCACACGGCCATGATCCGATGAACCGATTCCCGGTGATGCGCGATGCTCCGTAGTTGACATCTCCCGGCTCAACAGCAGCACGAAGGCCTCAAAGAGCAGCGAGAAGCCCGACAGCTTGCTCGCCCACGGCGGCCTACCTGGAACAACCTTCCCGTCGGGCAGCTTCACCTGCGGTACCCGCACCGAAAGCTCGCATTCGTGCTGGAAGAAGTTCAGGTGCCGGTAGGTCTTGGTCACGGTGTCGTGCACCGGGTGCTGCCCGTCCGCGCCAGCGACCCCAAAGCGGCTGCCAACCTCGAAATCCACGCAAATGTTCAGCTTCTTCTGGCTCGGCTCGAAGCTCATCCCGGCGATGAACCAGGGGAGCTGATGCCCAGGGCAGACCGAATATCTTCTCGGTGACCATCTCGACCCTTCCACTTCGATCTTCAGGAGCCTGCGCCCCAACCAGCCACGGACTTCGTTGCCTGCGGCGCCAGACCGCGCTTCGCCTTTGCCGATGAAAGTAGATCGAAGAGCAAGATCAAGATCTACCCCGAAGAAAGCTCCGGTTACCCACTCAGATTTCAATAGAGGCCCAAATGCCAGCGAGCCAGTTACCCGCTCGACCACATCCCGGCCGGCGGTCCCTTTCGAGAAGTGACTTATGCCCAGCACCGCACATCCGTACTGAGCCGCCATGTCCACCAACGGCTGTAACGCTCGGCGCGTCTCAGCGCCCTTGTGAGAGTCGCCCGCGACGGCCGATACAATCGGGTCCACCAACAGCAAAGACGGCTTGAGCGCCATGTATTCGAGCGTGGCGCGCAATTGGCCAATGTCGGTCGCAGGATCAAACGACCGCCGCCCCTCACCGTCCAATGCCGTCTCGATGAAATGGACCCGGTTGCGATCTGCGCCCATCGCCACAAGGCGCGGAACGATCACATCGGCTTGAGAATCCTCGGAACTCCACACCAGCACGTTGCCCAGCTCGGCCGGTGTCCCATCGGGCCAACGCCCGCCGGCCGTCACCGTCGCGGCCAGCGCGAGCGCGACCGTTGTCTTACCGGTCCCCGGCGCGCCCGCCAGGATGTGGAGCTTCCCGGCGGCTAGCCAGTCCTTCCAGAGCCAATGGACGGACTCCGGCGTTACGTCCGCCGCGCACACCAGCCCGGCCATAGGTTCCGCTTGTGTCTGGGCGGCGTGCGGCATGGCAACGGCCGGCGCCGTCGTCGCCGTCGGCATCACGGCAGCATCGATGCAGCGACGCACCGCATCGGCTCCGCCGTGTGCGGCCAGGTCGTTGAAGTCCGTCAGGCCATCGGGCCGATCCGCGCCGAAGTCCGGCCGCGCAACATACCCATTGATGGCCAGCGCCGCAGCGGTCGCCTTGGTCACGCCCGGATTGCCTGCCGTGCGGTAGTCGTCATCGGCGCATAGGATGATCTTCGCGTCAGGCATCTTCTCGCGCATGACCCTCGCCACGGACCCGAGTCCGCCCGTATCGAAGGCCACTGCCACCGCGTAACCGGTCGCCTCGGTGATGCTTGCGGCCGTCGCGAATCCTTCGGCCACGCACACCACTGCGCCAGGCTTGCCGATGCTGTGATACACACCGGCCGGCTTCGGTCCAGGCAGATACCGTTTCTCGCCATCGGCAGCGATGAATTGCAGCGAACACACCTCGCCGTCGGCATCACGCATCGGCAGCACCAGCGCGCCCGCGCATTCCATGCCGCCGATCAAAAGCGTTTCGCCCACCATTCGCGCACCGTGCGCCCTGATGCGTTTGCGATTCAGGTAGGGATGATCGCTCACCGTGCGTACGGCGCTGCTCCAGATGACCTGTGCGCGGCGCTTGGTGTCGGCCCGCCCTTGCGCCTCGACTTCCTCCCGTTGCCGCCGGGCGGCCTGTACCTTGGCCTGAAAAGCGGATTCCTCCGACGCGGTGAAAGGTCGGCCAGGATCGGCGCGCCAATTTGTCCAGCCGATGCCGTCGCGGTGATTCTCGAAGCCACCGGCCGGCAGTCCATCCATGTGCAGAAGATAGGACCCGTCACCACGCCCATTCTTGCCCGCAACGTGGGCTCGATGTATGCGTCCGTCGGCGAGGATGTATTCCGGCGCAATTATGCCGCGCGCGGCGAGTGCCTCGCGGAACTGCGAAATCGCATCGCTCATTTACGCCGCCCGTCGATCAACTGATGCGCCACCACTGAACTAGCCATCCGATGAAACGACATACACGCCGGGCAGAACTCGGTCGCTTGCGGCGTCGGGGTAAACGGGCGAAGGCACGAAAAGCACTTGAACACGATTCGCTGGCGCGGACGCGCCGGGAACTGGATAATGCACATGCTGGTTCATTTCCTGTAAGTGATCGCGGCCCGGAGCATTGCAGTGCTTCCGGGCCGCTTGCGTTTGGTGGGTTGCGAACATGATCAGCGGCTAGGCCGCTGCGTTGAGGGGACCAAGTACCACCGGCTCAGGGAAGCTTCCCTCAGTCATCTTGCGATACACGCTGCTGCGGCTCAGGCCGGTTCGGGCCGTCACTTCGGGAAGGCGCATGAACCGGTATGGCTCATCGGGAACGCTGGCGGGATCGCCGCCGGCACGCTCGACACATGAGCGAAGCCACGCGATGATGGATACGGAAGTCCACGCGACAGCGCGCGGAGGGGAGATAGATTTGTCAACCATGTCGGCTCCTCAAAAATGCAGCACGAAACGCTGCGGGAGTCGAATGTATGGCTTTGGATTAGGACGAAAAACGGACACCGCTATTTCATCCTAGGACGAATCAGAGAAACTTCATTTTCGTCCTATTTGTCCTTCGCGACCGCTGGCAATGCGTCACCGTTGAGAATGAACAGCCAAATTTGCTCGGCGCTGTACGGGGCAAGATGACGTGTTGCATCTCGATACTTTCTGGCGAGACTGTCTCCGCTGAGTCTGGCGTAGTGCGACCCAGTATTGCCGCGCCTTGCATCGCTTACCATTTGCTTGCACGCTCTAAGCGCCGACGAGCGCGCTCCGTCGCTTTGCTGCTTCTTCATGCGAGCTTTAACGTCGCGGACCAGCTTCCATTGTGTGGGAATATCCCATCTTTGCTTGTTGCCTACCTTCTTCGCCGGACCAGCTACCTGAAATCCTGGCACGAAGTCGTAGGCCAGAAATAGGGCCAAAGTCCTCCATTTTTCGATTTCATTCTTGTCGATATCGTATTCGACGAACAGCAGTTCGATCCGACGATCTAGCTCCGTCCGATAATGTCTATCGATTCGCTGGCTTTCCGCGGCCTCGTTGAAATCTGGCGCGAGAATATTTTTAATCGGGGTTGACGGAAGATACTCAATCGGCGAATTGAGTTTTCCGACAAATTTACGGCCCGGCGGCGCACCACGTTTGTTCTTAGGCATCGGTACTCCCTCGTACCACCCCGAAAGAACACCGCGCCAACCGGTAGGGTTTCCGGCTTGTCGGCTGGCCAGCCTAGGCGCGGTGAGTACTCAACGATAAATTAGCTGCGCTCTACCTCACACCATGCCCCCGATGCTGCGCGCATCGGCTCGCCAGGATGTTGCGCATTGCCCGCGTGGATCGCCTGCAGCGCCGGTTCAGAATCTTTCGGCAGCGGCCCGCAGTGGATGCGCTCAAGGCGCACGGGAGTACCGGCGCGCCGTAGTGCCCGATGTTTTCGGATGGCCTCGCGCTCGCTGTCGGTCTCGATGAACACGATGTCGTGTCCATAGCTGCCGCAGCTCGGCGCAACGACACGCCAAAACACGGGCCAGTTGTTCACGCCATCTATCGCGCGATCGGTCATGATTGCACCGGCGCCCTTGCGCCAAGCTGCCGCAGCACGCGCTCAGCAAATCCAAGCGCATCGACAACACCGTGCAATACGTCGGCCTTCGCGGCCTCCAACGCATCGCTATGGAACGGCTCCTCGATGTGCGCGAACCAATCGATGACGCGCGTACATCGCTCGATGGTGTCTGCCGGCGAATCGCCAATCAGGCGGTTTTTTGGCTGCGGCAGATGAGCACCGCCGGACTGTTGAAGGAATGCAACAGCCTTCCGCTTCTCCGCCTTTGTCGGCGGGCCGTCATGTTTCGGTGATGACGACCGCCCATTGTTCTTCGCAGTCGCCTTGGATGTACCCTTCGTCTTAGCCATTGAGAACCCTCCTATGTAGGGTGATTGGTGGTTAGAGGCGTGGCGGCTGTTTGCGCAGTCGCCACGCCTTGCTTGGAAACTTTACGCCCGGCGTTTGATCGCGACGACGTTGTTGCTCGCCTTGAGCGCATCCAAGAAGTCGGCCCATGCCTGCATCATCTTGCGCCGCTCGGCGAGTCTCGTCGCCTTGTTGTAGGCGGCGCGAACCTTGTTGCGTTCCTTGTGCGCCAGCTGCAGTTCAATCAAGTCAGGGTGGAAGCCTTGCTCGTTTAGATTCGTGGATGCCAACGTCCTGAATCCGTGTGATGACATTTGCTCTTTTGGATACCCGAGGCGGCGCAGCGCGGCATTCAACGTGTTTTCAGATATTGGGCGCACTGCCGAGGTGATCGACGGAAAGACAAGGCCGTCGGGGCCGGTGAGCGGCTGCAGGTCCTTCAAAATCGCCACCGCTTGGCGCGACAGCGGTACCACGTGGGCATCACGCATCTTCATGCGCGCCGCCGGGATGCGCCATTCGGGGTCAGCACCGTCCAAGGAAAATTCGCACCAATCGGCCTTGCGCAGCTCGCCGGGCCGGACGAACACATACGGGGCCAGCTTCAACGCCGCATTGACGGCAGGCTGCCCTTGGTAGCCGTCAATGGCGCGCAGCAAGTCGCGCACGCCGGACGGATCGGTGATGGCGGCGTGATTGGTGACGACAACGGGCGCCAGGGCATCACGCAAGTCGGCGGTTGGATCGCGCGAGGCTCGGCCCGTGGCAACGGCATAGCGGAATACCTGTCCGCATCGCTGTTTGGCACGGTGGGCCGTCTCATTCAGGCCGCGCGTTTCCAGCCGGCGCAGCACCTCAAGAATCGCCGGGGCATCAATGACCTTGATCGGCTTCGCGCCAAGGTAGGGATAAATCGCGCGCTCGAACAGGCGTTCCGCCTTCTGGAAAGTGGACACCGTGAAAGCGTGGCGCTGGCCTTCAAGCCATTCGCGCGCGAGCGCCTCGAAGCTATCGGCATCACTCAATTTCTCGGATTTGCGCCGCGCGGCCGGGTCGGCACCGTTTGCCACCTCGGAACGCATTGCATCGCGTTTCGCCCTCGCCTGCTTCAATGACACGTCGGGATAGCTGCCCAAGCTCAAAAGCTTTTCTTTGCCGCCGCTGCGGAATTTGAAGCGCCACAGCCGGCCGCCGGTGGGCATCACCAGCAGATACAAGCCCTGTCCATCGAACCGCTTGTAAGGCTTGTGCGTCGGTTTGGCGGCACGAATCGCGGTTTCGGTGAGTTCGCTCATTTGGGGGTAGGTCCTTTCTGAGATACCGGTCTACCCCCAGTTCTACCCCTACCCCCGGCGGGCTGTCAATGGACGCCGTGGGACCGCCTGAGAGGCTAAATAGCTGTTTTCAGGCGAAATTCGGCCAAGGGTGGGATATTTTGGGATCGCTTGGGAGGGGGTTATGGTGCCGACTCGCGGAATCGAACCGCGGACCCACGCATT
This sequence comes from Steroidobacteraceae bacterium, assembly GCA_046347195.1. GTDB lineage: Bacteria > Pseudomonadota > Gammaproteobacteria > Steroidobacterales > Steroidobacteraceae > TMP-86. The sequence goes on along the minus strand of JAXMGQ010000008.1, from coordinate 53,006 downwards.
ACGAATGCGACGGGTGAAGTGAAATTATCGGAAAATCAAGCCATTGCCTAGTCTTGACGCGCGCTCAAACGCACTGAAATGCGCACTCGCGTGAACAAAAGCGGTCACACCCTTACCGCGGCGCCAGCGCTGCCTCCCGGCACGCCCGGTACTGAGTCGCCACGTCCACAAGCTTCAGGACCGTCGCCCCGAAGCTCGGATCAGTGAGCGGCTGGAGCGGTGGGCAGTTCGCGATCACCAGGGGGGACGGCCCAGAGGGTGCCGGTGATGGCGGAGTTAATGAGCGACAGCCCGGTAGGAGTATTGTCGCAATCCCGATAGACAGTGTGCTCCACGATTTCCTTCTGGAGCGGCTGCTTGATGTTGACATGCTGCACCTGGATCCCTGCGATCGCGGCCGCGGCCGCCTTCTGTGAAGCCTCGCTGGCCACCTGCGCCACGTGCGCATCCCTGGCCGCCTCCGCCTCGATCTTGTCCCGCTCGGCCCCGCGCCCGTGCCACTCCCCGCCCGCGGCCGCCCCGGCGATCGCCAGGACGAACGCGAGCAGTGCCCAGGGAAGTGGGATCATCAGCCAAAGCTCCCGCGCCGCTTCTTGGTCAGCAGGTTATCGGAGACTTCGCTGTCGGTGTGCGGCCAATGGCGCAGCGTCGCCCGGCTTACCGACATGCCCTTGCCGTTGAGCGCCGCGACGAACCCTCGCGCGATGCAGTCCGGGCAGCTCGGCTCGCCGCACCCCGGCACCACCTCGCCATGCTTCAGATCCCGCTGGCAGCCGTGGCCGCCGACCGCTTCTACTTCGATTGTGAAATTACCCATTTGCGGTGAGTGCATCGAGTTTGGCAGACATGGACTTGATCTCCTTAAGGACGGGTTGCAACAAAAAATCGCGAATCACAATCGACAGGCTGATGCGCAGCGGCCGAAGAACCACAGCGCCTTGCTGGTGGTGGTCACCGCCTCGCGCGGCAGCTGGTACAGGCCGGCCAGCTTCACCGCCTGCCGGCACGCCGTGCCCAGTGGCACTGTGCCCGCGGGCACCATGGCGAAGTACCGACCCTGTCGGCCGATGGTGTAGGCCGTGGTGCTCACCGTCACCAGCACCGGCGGATTGGGCGCGGGCTGAGCCACGGTGGCGCTGGTGACGTTGGAGGCTACGCTCTCCGCGCCCTTGGCCGTGGTGTAGGCCCTGAAGCAGTACGTGCCGGCGGCCAGGGTGATCGCGGCGCTGGTGGCCGAGCCTGCCACGATCTGCTGACCCGCTTTCGTCCCGAACGTCGTGCCGCTGCAGCTGCCGTATTCCACCCGCGTCTGGGTGATGTCGGCGGCGGCCAGCGCCGTGCCGTCGGTGTACTGCGCTGGGTTGGTCCAGGTCACCGTGGCGGTGCCGGCGTAGGCGGCGGTAAAGCCCAGGAGGGCGGCAAGGCAGAAAATGATGCGCTTCATGTCAATCTCCATTGTTGCTGTTGGTGAAACCGCGCTTTACGGTCATGACGCCAAGCACGACCAGCGATGCGGCCCACCACTTGACGTGTTCTTTGGCGATGAGGTCGGGAATCGCGATGAAGCCCGCGATCAGTGTGCTCACGTTGCCCAGCACTTTCGTGCCGTGGTCTACCCAGAATTGCCAGATGCGTTTCATCGCATCACCTTTTCAAGCTTCCGGTCGATTGAATCCAGGCGTCGCTGGATGTCCTGATAGTGCGCATCGGTGGCCGCCATCGATGACTGCTGTGCGTTATTGATCTGCTCGGCGCTGTTCAGGCGCGCCTGCACGGCGATGGAGTCGCGCGAGAGCTGCTCGAGGCGCTCGGTGAGGGCGCCCGCCATCAGCAGCATCTTGATGATGGCAATGAGCAGCGCCCCATCCATGGCCCAGGTGACGGGCGGTGCCCCAAAAAACGTCACCGGCGGTTTATGCGAATCACTCATCATCTACCCTCTTGCCCAGTCAACAGGATTTGCGCGAGCCGCTGGTAGCGCTGCGGAAGTGAGCGAGCCGCCGCGCTATCAAGCAGTTCGTCGTGCGCCACTTTCCAATTCTTGGCGCCCACCGCAGCGAGCATTTTCGGAAAGTGCAGCAACCCATTCACGCCAAGGTTAAAGCCCAGATCGAGCAGCACTGAGGCGCGCACGTCGTCTAGGGCCGCCCACCACCAGAAACCCGAGAGCGAGCGCGTAATCTCTGCCAGCTGCGCATCCATCAGTGCCAGCGCGCAGTACTGAGAGATTCCCGCGTCGATGTTGAACCCATACCCGATGGTGAGATTGCCGGCCGTGTCGCGGTAGGCGGAAGATCGGAAACCCTCCTCAGCCTGCAGGCGCGCGAAGGCGAGATCGGAGGCGCTCGTGGGCATCAGTCGCGCACCAATTCCCAGTCATAGGTCCACGACCCGGAGCTGGCGCACGTGACAACGAAATTCGCCGTTCCCTTGCTGCCAGGAGGCACATGCCACAATCCAGCGGGCGCGCTGGTCGGCGTAATGCGAATCTGATAATTCGTGTCGTATTCCCCGGTGGGCGCAAAGGTGACCGTTGAGGTGGTGGAGCTTGAAAAGCTTCCAGATCCACGAATTTGATTCATCGGGGTGCCGGCGCGCACCACCCAGTTCGCGGACTTCTGCGACTGGAACGTCGCGGTGAAGGTCGTTGAGGTGACCGCGGTCACGATCACCTGTTCGCGGTTGGTGCCATCTGCGTTACCGCACGTCAGCCGCGTGCCGACGCGGATACCTTCCATGGTGGCAGGAGTCGGTGTGAGCGCCTGTGGGAAGCCCGAGGTAGTGGTCGCGGCTGCGACGTAGGTCTCCGCGCACTGCCGGTTCTGAATGGATTTGAGCACCGCGCCATTGGCCGCGGCCACGAAGGGTCCGACCGTGCGGCCCGAGCCCGTCACTACCTTGTCGTTGTGCTCGATGCCAATATTGCTGCTCGTGTTGAAAGCCAGCGCCGCGGTGTTCGGGAAGTACACCGCGGCATTGGTGTAATTGCCGAAGGTGTTGCCCCTGATCTCCCCGCCTACCGCGGACTTCACGACAATATTGCCTAGCGCCGTGCCGCCCGAGGTGCCCGGGGAGATCGTCACGCAGTCCTTGATTGAGAATCCATAGACAGGACCGAAGTAGGTGCCGGCCAGCGTGGTTTCATCCAGCACGATATCGCCCGAGTAGGCGTTCTCGTGTTCGTTGTTTTCCAAGGTGAGCGCCGCCACGTAGGCAGCGCGGATGCCCAGCAGGCCGCCCGAGAGGTTGTTGTTCGTGATGGCGTGGTTGCCGCCGCCATCATCGGCAATGAGGTTCGCCACCGACACCGAGCTGATCGGGAAGCTGAACTGGTTGCCATCGATGGTGATGCGGTTGGTAAATCCAGGGCTTGCCCCCGGCGTGCGGTCCGCCCCATTGGTCAGCCAGATTCCGGCGGCCGAAGTCGTGTGGATCGAGGACAGCACGCAGTCGCGAACCGAGGTGATCTCGGCCTGGTCGAGCACGATCTGGCGCTTGAAATTGTAGACGTTGCAGCGCCGGATATTGACGAGCGATGCAGCGAATACCACGATGCCTGCGCCGTTGTTCGAGGCGCCCTGGGTGTGGGTGATTCCCAAATCCTCCACGGTGCCAAAGTGGCGGGTGTTGACGTTGACCGCGGTGCCGTTGATCTGCAGCGCATCGCCCAAGCCCGTGTACACCAGGAAGGAATTGTTCAGGCCCGCGCCATACAGCCGACCGTTGGCGCGAAGCTGCAGCGTCTGGCTGTGATAGAAGCCTGGGCCGGCCGCCACGTAGCTGGGCATGACCCGGCCCGAGGAATACAGCGCGATGTCCAGGGCCTTCTGCAGGATCGCGTACTGGTCGGTGCCATCCTGCTTGGCGCCATAGCGGCGAAAGTCGCCCGGCTGGTACCAGTAATTGGTCGGCACCACGCCGGCCGCCACTTCCTCATCGGTCTGCGGGTTGAGCAGTTGCCCGAGGATCGACTGCGTGAGCGTCGTCACGGCAATGCCCACTGCATACTCGATGGCCCCGGTCACCGCATTGAAGAAAAGGTACTTGCCCTTGCGGGTGTCGACCGAGCCCAGCACCACCGAGGATGAGGGGTCGCCATCCGGGAAGCGCAGCGAGCGGCCCACGAGTTGCAGCAGGCGCTTGCACAGCCGGGTGACGCGGTCCAGCGCCCGCTCGTGGGTCTCGGCCGGGAAGGCATCGTTGTCGGTGTAGTCGGTGGGCTGGGTGAAATCAGGGTCATCCAGAATCGTGATGGTGACGCCCGTGGCCGGCGCCGTCGTGAAGGTGCAGGTGCCGGTGGATCCACCGCCGCCCGTGATAGCAAAGCCGGAAACAATCTCAGCGGCGGTGCCACTTGCGTCGGTGGCGGTCACCTTGATGTCGGCGGCGGTGTCGAAGGGGAAGGGAATCCCAAAGGCGACAGTGACGCCATTGCCCGAATAGCTGATCTCTGAGGCCGTGGCTTCGATGGTCATGGGGTGCGCTCCATCGGCGCACCATCGCTAAGACGTCATGCACATTCAAGGCAGGGAAGCGGCCCTCAAATTCGCTTCTGAATGAAGCCGTGCAGCCACTTGGTGCAGTAGCCGGTGGCGATGAGCGCAACGAGCGCTGCCACGATGAAGGCCAGAGGCTCGTTCTCGGCGGAGAACTGCGCGGCGCGCACCACCCAAAAGGTGAAAAACATGGCACCGACGCCGATCAGCACCACGGCGAAAAAGAACAGATTCACTAGGAGCCAGCCGAGCATCAGTCTTGCAACGCTGCGGTGGGATCAGGTGCGCGACTGGGCGCCGGCCGGCCCGGCTCCCACCAGTAGGTTTGATTGAATTGCTGGCGCGCGCGGGTTCGCATTGCAGCCAGATACCCTGGCGAGAAATACTCCTGCAGTCGCTGAAAGATCATGTGATCGAGCGCACCCTTGGCATACCAGAGCGAGGCACCCGGCAGGTTCCCCTTGACCAGCTTAACCGCTTCGGCGCCGAAGTGGGTAGGCCGCCCTTGCGAGGCCTTCATAATATTGCCCTGGGTGAGGTTGAACATATCCTCGATCTCACCGAGCACCGGGCCTTCGAGAGTCGCGAGCGGTGAGCCGCCATGCTGGGTGGCATCGGAGAACAGGAAATCCCCGTAGATGCCCAAGGAGCCGCCTTTCAACATGGCGGCAATCCAGTTGCGGGTGCCGCCCTTCCCCGCCGGGTTCATGTTGCGCGGATCGCGCCCGGCCAGAAGCTCGGACACCTGGAGCGAGGCCATGCCGGCCACGGTGGTCGCGGCCATCAGGGTGGCCAGGTAGGCGGCCTTCCCGCCGGTGTTGGGCATGGACATGCCACGCTCCCAATGCCGCAGGATCATGGCCATCGGGAAGGACTTGAACAGGAAGAAGGAGCGCGTGATCTCCCCCTTCATGGTGCCGCGCTGGGTCTGCCCGCCGGTGATGGTGCGCTCACGCGCGCCCGGCTCGATGACCGCGACATCGGTCTCCTCGAGCACCGTGGCAAGCAACCGCGTGGCTGCCTGCTCGCGCAAGGATTGCGGGTTGCCGAGGTGCGAGAGCGCCGCATCGGGGATGCGGTAGATCGCATCCGGGGTGAGCATCGTGTTGTTGCCCCCGCCCCAGTTCTCAAGCTGCGCGGCCTTCCACACCTGGAACTCGGTATCGGTGATGCCCTTGGAGAGCAGGATCCGGTAGTCATGCGGATCAAGGGCAGCGAGGTTGCGGGCGCTTTTGGTCACCGAACCGATCGCGCCCATCATGGTGGTGCCGAACGCTCGCCGGCGGGCCTCGGTCATGGCGTTCAGGCCAGACGCGCGCAGCACCGCATTGGCCAGTTTCTTGGACCACGCGCTGCCGAGCTGTCCCTGCCCGAAGCGGTTGAGCGAGGCGATCATCGAGTTCAGCGCAAGGCCCGCCCGGTTCGCCATGCGCTCCTCGGCGCGGTTGGCCACATTCAGCGCGGAGAGCTCGTTCGCCAAAAGCTGCATCGCCGGGAGCTGGTTCACCTTGCCGGTGAGGTGGAGCGTGGCATCGTCCGAGAAGCTGGTGATCACCGATGAGCCCAGGCGCGCGGCGATCAGCCAGGAGCGCAGCGTGTCGAAGGCGTTGGCCAGGTGCTCGGAGGCCACGGGCAGCCGGATGCCGGCCACCTCGTTATAGAGATTTTCCGCCTTGATCGCCTGCTGGTCGAGTTTGCCGGACTGAGACGGCGCGGCGATCTTCTCATCCTGCAGAATCTTGTCGCGGTAAAAGCGGAACGTGTGGTTGGGGTTCGGCCCCAGCGCCTCCACCATCGCCACATCCTTGGCCACGCCCTCGATGTGGCCCACCAGCACCTCATACAGCGAGCGCTCGCCGTACTTCTCCTGATAGGCGATGTACGAGTCTGCGTCCTTGAAGTGGATCTGGCGGGATTCGTTGCCGCGGTTCGCGCGCGCCCCGCTCCCGTTGAAAGCGCCGGGCGTGGACTTGTTGGCCCCGCCCGTGGCAATGGTCGTCCAGGCGTGATCGAGGAAGGCATCGAGCTCGGCCGGGTTCATGAGCGTACCGTCCGGGTTCACGTACCGGCGGCGGTCCAGCATGGGCAGGATGTCCTGCTTCCACGCGGCGCGCGCAAGGGTCGCATCCGTGTGCCCGCCGGCCTTGGCTACTCGCACTTGCGAGTGATGGTGCGGCAGGCCCCAATCATCGAGCTTGCCCACATCCCCGCCCGCCCGATTGAAGCGCCCGCGCAGGCCTTCGGCTACCTGCTGGAACAGCTTGGCACCGTTGCGGGCGTCGACATCCCCGGAGTTCTCGTGGAACAGCTCCTTGATGATCGCCTTCACGCCGTCGTTGTTCTCGAACAGCCCGAACCATTTGGGGTGGCTCGCTTCCAAGGTCCCGAGCATCTGGCGGATGGAGTCCGCGGCGATGGCCTTGCCCTGGTACTCCACCGAGGTGCCCTTGGATTTGCCATCGCTGAAAAAGCCGATGATGCGATTCAAGGCATCGAAGCCCTTGATACCGCGCGCGGCCTGGTCGGCGAGGTTCTGCTCGATCCGCGCGTGGGCGAGAATGGTCAGCGCCTCGCGCTGCTGCTTCAATTGCTTCTCGGCCACGAGTTCCTTGGCGGCCTCCTGGGCTGCGAGCGTGAGCCGGTCGGCCTTGGAGTAGCTGGTCCAGTTCGGATCCTTCACCGCGAGCTGGCGCATGTTGCGAACGATTCGCGCCTCGATGTCGCGCACCTCCACCTGGGAGAGCTGCCGGCCGATTGCCTTGACCACCGCCGCAATACACTGCGCTCGCATGCTATTCCCCGCTGCTCAAGAGACAGTTCACCGCGGCCTCGAATCCGGCCGCATCCTGCTTCGCCTGGGCGATCTCGGCATCCCCGCGGGCAAGCAATTCCTCCGCGCTGATCGTGGCGCTGGAGCCATCTGGCGCGGTTTCGCCAATCGTCACTTTCAGCTCGGGGCGGGCGGCCAGCGCTTCGCGCGCGGACTTCACCAAGGCGGCGCCGGGATCGGGCGCACCGCTCGCCTCGGCCGCGGGCGCAGCGGGCTTTGGCTTTGGCGCTTCGGCGGGCTTGGCTGCCGGTTTCTCTCCCTTGGAAACGGGGGTTTCTGCCGGGGCGCGCGGGGTGACTTCGAGCTTCCGGGCGCTGGTCGTCAGTTCATCGATGCGCCGGCGGAAGGCCTCGCGCAAGCCCTGCGGCAGGGCATCTGCCAGGTCCTTCAAGCTCTTGGCCTGGTTGCGCTCTGTGCGCAGGCGCTCGAGATCACCTTCCGCCACGCGCACGCGGTTGACCCGGGTCATGTCCTCCTCAAGCGAGCGCACGAGGTTGCGCGCGGTGTCGGCCATGCGGGAGGCGTTCTTGCGCATGGACTCCACAGCCGCCCTCGCCCGCTGCATCACCGCTTCATGGATCGGCGGCGGTTCGCCGAACTCCAGCGCTCGGCCGCGGGCGTAGGCATTGGTCTGATCCTGCGAGGCCAGGCGCTGCGCCTCGGCCTGCACCTGCGCTTCCTTGTCGCCCATGAGGGTGGCAGCCGCCTCATCGAGCGTCGCGCGCGCATCGGCGAGCCGTGCCGCCGTCTCGGTCGAATCGTTGCGAAGGTTGACGGCCTGCGCATCCGGGCCCTCGGCCACGGCCTGGAGCTTGGCTTCCTGGGCGGCGAGCGCATCGTGGATCTGCTGCTCGATGAGCGCAGCTTCCTCATGCGCGTGCACATCAGCCTGGTTTTTATCGAAGGCCTGCAGGTCCTCCGGCACCTCGGCAGCCCGGGGCGCTGCGCGCGGGGCGAAGTTGCCTTCGGTGACGGCCGCGGGCGCCACCACGGGCTCCCCGGTCAGGAGCGCGCGAGTGGCCGATTCCATCGCATCTTGGTGCGCAACGAAGGATTCCAAATCCTGCGGTTCGCCAGGTGCGGTGTCCTGTTGGAAGTGCTTGGCGTTGTCAGCCGTGAGCGCCGCATCCTTCACCTGCTTCGGCTCGCGCGGGGAGCCCAGGTGTGCAAGCGCTCCAAAGGCAGCGCCTGAGAGCACATCGACAAACCGCGATTCCAGATTCGCGGGGTCGAACTGCTGCGCCTGGGCGTCATAGCCTTCGGACTTGAGCTTCTGCTCGGTGAGGAAGGCGGCCGTGGTGTTGACCGCCAGGTTCCCGCCGGCGCCCGTCAGTACGCGCGGCAGGAGCGACTTGCCCAGGAACGGCAGCCGGAAGCCTACCGCCGTCGCCGCGCCTTGGAGCAGCGCCACCTGGTTCGCGGTCTGTGCATCCACACCCTGGTTGACCAGATCCACGGCTGCGTTGGTCTGCGTCTGCGCGAGCAGCAAGGAAGGATTTCCGCCGGTGGCCGCAAGCGGCAGCACCATCTCGGCAAAGCCGCCGAGCACGCGCCCGGCCGCGCCCGTCTCGTTGGCATTCGGCGTCCAGAAGTCCATGGCGCTACCGGCCGTTTCATCCACCGAGCGATACCAGTCATCGAGGAAACGGCCTTCTTGGCCGGTGAGGGATTCGTAGGCAGCGACCGGAGCGGAGGCCAGGATATCGATCGCGCGCAGCGGCGGCGGCACCGCCCCGCATGACGCCCATGCCGCTGGCGAATGCGCCCTCGAAGAATCCGGGGATCTCGCGCGCAGGATCGTAAGGGTTGAGCGCCGCGGTCTCCGCTGCTTGGCGCTGCCCGTCCGCATCGAGCGCGAAGATCTCAGTCACCGATCCACCCCGCGGCCCACGCGCGGCTCCTGCGGGATCGGGGGCGGGGCCGAGTAATCGATCGGATCGCCGAGCTTGAGCACCACCGGCGCGCCGGTCTTGTCGGTCAGATAGCCGCGGCCGGCGGTGAGGTAGTAGGAGCCGGAGCCGGCGGGCTTCAAGCCCAGCGCATCGAGCGCCTTGGGCTGATTGTCCTGCCAGTTGATCGAGCCCTTCTGGGCGGCGAACGCGCGCTGCACCGCGCTCGTGAACTGGTTTTCATCCATGCCCCAGGGTGCGATCACATCCCCGCGGCCGTTGTAGTCGACCACCTGCCCGATGGTGGCGGTGATGGCCTCCTTGACGAGGTCCGAGTCGATGTCCTTGGAATCCGCGGCAAGCCGGCCCGTGTCGGCAGCTTTGCCGGTGTAGTAGGCATTGACCGCTTGGAATGCGATCTGCGCGGCGTTGGGGTAGCCCGCGAACGCGGAGCCCACCTGATCCTGGAACGCCGCCTGCAGGGTCTTGGTCTCCGGCAGGTACAGCGAGGTGCGGGGCTTGCCGTCCGCGCCCTTGGCCTGCTTGGAGGGGTCCAGCAGCGCCTCCCCGCGCAGCATGGTGGCGGCCACATCCCCGGACTGCGCCACGATGTCCGGGGAGAAGATATGCGACTGCAGAGTGAGCTGCGCCTTCTTGGAAGCGATGAGGCCCGCGAAGGAGCGCACGGGAGAGTCCGGGGCGATCTGCTGCATCATCGAGGTGTAGGCCTGGTCTGAGCCCGCCGCTGTGCGCAAGGAGGCGAAGATCTGCGTGGCCTGTTTCGGGGTCGCGTTCTCCACCACCGCCGCGAGCTGCGCGGCCTCCTGCGGCAAGAGGAGCTTGTAGCCCACCTGGTCGCCCATGGATTTGCGCAGGCCCTCCACCGTGGCGGCACGCGCGGCGAACTGCGGGGCGAGCGATGACGCGCCTTGCGGATCGGCGAGCGCGGAGAAGTCCACCGGGGCCACCTGCTGCCCAAGGCGCACCTGCGCATACTGGAGCGGGGTCTGCATCAGCATGTTGGCGTTCTGCTTGATCGCGCCCTGCAGGCGATTCAGGTTGGCGAGTTCTTGAAGGTCTCCGCCTTCGGCCTCGAGCTTGGCCTGCTGCTGTTGCACATAGGCCACCTGCTCGGCAATGGGCTTACGCAGCACGCCCTGCACTTCCTGCTCGGCCGCCAGGCGTTCCTTGAACATCGGCTCGTACTGGGTGCCCTTCACATCGGCCTGCCAGTCGGCCCACATCTGCGCCGTGGCCGGCAGCCCGCTTGCCACCTGGCGATCCATCTCACTCACCGCGCGATAGCCGATGGCATCCGCCCGGTCCTGATTCTGGCGCGCCACGAGTTCGCGCCGGTGGATCTCGCCTTCCGCCGCATTGCGCAGCACCAGTCGATCATCTGGGTTCAGGGCATCCACGGCTGCCACGCCGGAAGGCCCTTTGGAATTGATGGCCTTGAGCGCGGTGTAGGGGTTGCGGTCGATCAGGCCCACGGTGGCATCGTGCGCCATCGAGCGCTGCGCGTAGTCTAGGAGTTTCTCCATCTCCTTGCCGGTCAGGTCCATCTGGTTGATCAGCTCGCGCCGCTCGGCCAGGCGCACCGCGAAGTAGTCGGGCTGGTTCTGCAGTTCCCCGCGCGCCGCATCCACCGAGGTCTTGGCGATGTCGATGTTGTTGGCGGTGCGCTGCACGTTCTCGAACTCAAGGCCCGAGCGAGTGAGCTGGCCACGGAGCGCCGTGAGCCGCTCGGTCATGAACTTTTTGGATGCTGCCGTGGGCGCCATGCCAATCGTTTCGTTGGCGTTCTTGTCGAAGTCGGAGAGCAGGTCCTTGGTGAAATTCGGCGCGCCGGCTGGAGCGCTGCGCTTGCGCTCATCGAGCGTGGTCAGCCAATCGCTTTGGGACTGCGTGAGCGCCTGCGCGCTCCAGGAGGCTGCGTTGGCTTCCTTGATCTGATCCTGCGCGCGCACCAGGTGCTGGGCGCCCTGCGCCACTTGCTGCAGGCCCTCACCGATCCCATTGCTCGTGGTGTTGACCGGCCCCGGCCCGAGCGAGGTGCCGGAGAGATTGGTCTGCTGATCGTAGACAGGTATTGCCGGCATCAGAGCCCCGCCTTGTATTTCTTGTACTCGCCGTACCCTGACAGCAGGTTGGAGCCAGCCATGAACAGATCAGATGTTCCCTGTGCCGTCGCTGCGTCCTTCGCCTGTTGCGCCTGCGCGAGGAGCCCCGTGCCGCGCATCAGCCCGCCGTATTGGATATTTTGCTCATCGAGCGTGGCATTGACCGCGGACTGCCGGGCGACATCTGCAGCCGTGCCGCCGAGACCACCGCCGGCCTCCGAGAAAGAGGCGGCCTGCACGCCGAGCACCTGGTTGGCGCGGCGCCGCGCGCTTTCCGCATCGAGGAAGCCTTGCGCCTGGCTGATACGCGCCTGGCGCTCCAGCACCGCCTTGTTGTACGTGCCGGCCTGATCGGCCTGGGCGCTGGAGATCACGGCGCCGGCGGCTGCAACGACGAATGGAATGACTTGAGGCATGTCAGGCTCGCTCGAATAGATCATCCGGGCCGGGCGGCCAGGCGGGATTGGTGGAGGGTTTGAAGCCAAGCATGGCAAGCCACCGCAGGGATGGCCGGTAGCACCGATCCGCGGTGGCGAAGAGCGGGCCATCCACGAGCGCCAGCACGCGCTTGACGGTGCGGGTGATCGCCAGCATGTGCGGGCCGGTGTCGGTGGCGAGAAATGACCACAGCCAGCCGCGGCGCTGCTCGTCGTAGGCGATGCCGGCGAGGATCACGACCTTGCCGTTGATGCGGCCCGTGAAGGCAGGGCCTTGGGCGGCAATCGCCTGCACATACTCGCGGCTGTACCAGTCGCGCGCGCGTTCCGGCAGCCGCTCGGCCGGCAGGCCCTCGATGTCATCGATGTGGAAGGGTGCGGCGAGCATCAGTCGTAAGTCCGCATGCGCGGCATGATGGCCGCCACGGTCATGGGCAGGGGCTGGGTCGTGCACGATCTCCACCCGGCCATCGGTCTCGTATTCGCCTGGGAAGATCACATCCTTGTCGGCGCTGAAGATCGGCTCCGGGGTCCCCATGGGCGTTGAGGGCTTGCGGCTGGAAACCGAGTCGAGCTGCTTGCCCTTCAGGCCCACGAACCCGCCCAGCGAATCGATGAAGCGCACGATGAGCCGGTGGATGCGCTTGATCTTGCCCTGCGCGGTGCCATCCTCCCCGCCCGCCTCGATCCGCATGGTGACGATTCGCGCCGCACTGCAGGCCAATGTTGATGGTCGAGCAGGCGCGCGCGATATCGATCGCACCGGCGCTCACCACGCAATCGGGCAGCACCGCGCCATCGCCCAGCACCTGCACAGTCTGCCCCTCGAGGTGAGACAGGTTCGACACATGCGAGGTGGCCACTCCCTGGTAGGTCAGGCCGGCATCGACGTAGAAGCAATCCGCCTGGTCATCCCCGCCGGTGCCATCCTCATCGGGCGCCTCATACGGGCGCTCCATGAATTCCTTGTAGCGCACCGTCGCGCCGTTGATCGTTCGACGCACGATCAGGTAGAGCTCCTCGCGCGTGCCATCAGGGGATGGCGTGACGATGGCGCTCTCCACAAAGCCATCGCCGCCGATCGGATGCCGGCCCCAGCCCCACACCTCCTGCTCCTTGTCGTAGGTGAAGGAGATGAGCTTGCCGTTGGCGAGCACCAGCCAGAGCATCGAGTGCGGCTCGGCCTGGTAGGCGGTGGCGATGATCCCGGAGGCGGTGATGCGGTTGGAGAGCACCGCGAGATCCTGGGAGACGAAGTTGTCCGATGCCACCTGGTAGTCGAGCGAGAAAAGCTTGCGCCCCGAGGCCTGCGTGAACAGCACCGAGTTGCCCGACAGCGTCGGTGGAACGGGCTTTACGCGCAGCCGGCTCTGCCGATCGATGCCGAAATTCGAGGGGCCCATGGGCTCAGCGCTGGTCAAGGGGCCTGCGATGAATTCCCCTCCCCCGGTGCCGATCAGCATGACCTTGGTGGCGGCCGCCCACAGGATATCGTTCGCATCCTGCAAGGTTGCGTTGATCGCATTGTCCTGGCGCACCTGACCGAAGAAATCAGGCGAGTGGTTGGCGAAGTCGGAAGGGACCGATCCGTAGACCCCAAGGCGCGTGAAGGCGAACAGGCGCTGCTTGAAGAACACGAACACCCGCGGATAGCCGGTGGTCACGGACCATGCACCCAGCCGCCAGCGCTTGGTGGGATTGCCCGATCCCACGACGCCGGCGGGCATCACATTCAGGCCATTGAAGGTGTCCACGATCACCGTGGCCGCAACGTGGGTGGAGTCGGTGTAGGCGGTGATGCGCGCCACGCCGTAGCCTGGATCCTGGTAGGTCCATTTCACCCCGGTCTTGCCATCGAGCGCATCATCGTGCTCATGGGTCGGCGGCTGGATTCCGGAGGTGCCGCTGGTGGAGGCCTTGTAGGTCTTGCCATCCCAGCGCACCCGATCCCCGCTCGTGTACGCAACGCCTGTCTCCCAGGCCGGGTCGTTGAAATTCTGCAGCTCCAGGCGCACCAGGCGCCCCACGTCGGTTGAGACGAACACCGCGGCCGATGCCACCAAGTTGATCGAGCCCGTGCCCGCGCTTGCATAGATCGTGGTCGTGGTGGTGTTGCGATCCTGGAAAGGCCCCTGGTTGGGCGCGTACTCGGCGAACACCCAATTGTTGTTGGCCAGGCGGGTGAGCGTCTGCGGGGCATAGGTGCCCTTCTGGTTGGCGATGTAGAGCACATCGCCCGATTGCTCGACGTAGAGCGCCGGGGTGCCATCATCGTTCCACAGATCCGCCACCGCGTAGGGGCTCACGATCTCGTAAGGCACACCCGGGGAGGCTTCGACAAATCCATGCTGGGTGTCGAATCGCACGTACAGATCCCCGAACTCGAGCTGCAGGGACTGCTTGGCGGAGAACTCGAATTTCACATACAGCGCTTTCCCGCTCGCCTTGGTTGCCGCCAGGTAGCGCGTGCCGCCTCGCCGCTGCGCCGGGCCCTGCACGGTGAGAAGGAAGTTCTCCGCTCGCTGCAGCGCCGCGGGGTAGCGGGAGATGTCGACGCGACCATCCAAGTCCTTGGAGAATTCGCCCGCATTCAGGGAGGTGATGATCGGGGAGGCGCGCGCCATGCTACTGCGCCCGCGCCGCTACCCACGTGTCATCTGAGATCGACTCCGAAGGGCTCTCCAGCGCGTTCGCGTTGCGCGCCTCGTTCAAGGCCAGTTTTGCCGCAGCCACCGAAAGTTGCATCTTGCTATCTGACTGGGTGATCCGATCGCAGATCGCCACCGCGATCTTGGCCGACAGGTACTCGGCGAAGGCTGGATCGAAGAGCGAGGTGTCGGTGACGCGCTGGATATAGCGGATGCGCAAGGGCGCCGACAGACTGGTGAGGATCCGCTTGCCCTCGATGGCATACAGGGCGTTCGAATCCCAGCGGATATCGGACAGGTCAGGCCCCGACACCAGGTCCCCACCGGGCAGCAGGCGCAGGTAATCCACAGGAAGCTGGAATTGATTCTTGAAGCCAAAGAGCGGTGCGTCGGCGAGTGCCGGGATTGATGCGCGCGAGATGGAGAATTTCCACTTTCGCTTGCGAAGCTCCGAGTCCCGCACGGCCGGGTAGGCGATGGTGAGCGATCGGGCGCGCTCGTTGTCCTCGGTGAGATCGATGATCGCGGCTTCGCCGAGGATCTGCAGGGCACGGTTACAGACGGCAACTTCTGACATGCGCGCAATCCTTCCAAAGGGGTTTTACACAATCAAACCGGGGGCCAGGGCGCTTTGAGGGTGAGGTAGTAGGAGATCGCGCGGATGGCGTTGAGCAGATCATTGCGGTACAACTGGTTGAACACATCATTCACCGTCACGCAGATCTCCAGCCCCGCGTCCTGGTCGGATTCCAGGATGGTGTTGGGCGCCTTGACCGAGGCGTTGTAGAAGCGAATCAGGCCCACAAGACTGGATCCCGAGATCACCGTATCCAGGTACTCGCCGGTGATGTCGGTCACGCGCACCGTGGCGCTGAACGCCCCGCCAGTCAGCGGTACGCCCGAGATGACCGAGCCGACCAGGTTCACCCCGTTGGGAAAGGAACCGGCCACCAGCGAGTAGCCGAGCGCATCAGCTTCGGGGTCCGAGAAATAGCCGGCCAAGTCCACAGGTGTGATCGCAAGCCCCGCTATCCATGTCGGCAGGTTCAGCCCCACGGTGGCCACGGGGATCCGGTTGTTCGCCCAGGTGGTGAAGGCGCCGTAATAGGTGCCGGTGGAGAGCCGGTACACATCGGACTGGAAGGATTGGCGCGAGCTGTCCGTGCCGGTGGCGATCGAGAAAGTGCCATCCGCATTCATCGTGATGGCGTAGCCGTTGGGCGTGGACACCTGGTCGCAGACGATGATGTCACCGTTCACGACGGCCGGCACCGCATCTTCGAGGATTGAGCGCGCCGGCGGAACCCACGGCAGGCCCGCCACCACCACCAACTGCTTGCCGGCCGGCGGGCTGATCGGCAGGTTCGGCGCGCCCGCGTAGCCGCGCCGCGCCACGGCTGCGATCGTGGAGCCGGCGCCGTAGCCGCGCGTGGCGAGCGAGGAATGGGCCACCGGTTGCGCAGCATAGCCGCGGCGCGCCGGCGTGCCTGCCGCCGCCGTGCCGTTGCCATACCCCCGAAGTGCCGGAAATCCCATCAGCCGGTGACCGCGCCCGAAGCCGGATTGCTCGAGCTATCGAGCGTGACCGTGCGGATGACGGTGCCGCTCGGATCCTTCACCAGGAAACTCGTGCCGGTGTACTGGAAGTAGGTGAGCGCCTGGGCCGCAAGATACAGCGCCTGCTCGATGGTGGGCAGAGAGCCCACCGCGGCCTGGGTGCCGCTGACCACCTTTTTGAAGTTGGCCGCGCGGTCGTAGAAATCCACATCCGTGACGATGATCTTCAGCGTGTGCGGGGCGAGGTTCGCTGCGCCCGAAAAGAGGATGTTCGTCTCCCCTGCGCTCGCGATCAGCGCGTTCGGGATATCGAATCGGTACAGCCCCGGCATGTTGGTGGCGTCGAGCTCCACGAAGCCGCCCGAGGAATACGCGCCTCCCACCGTCTGCGTTGCAAGGGTGATGGCCGCGGGCGTGGAAGTTGGACCACTGCGCTGGTAGGCCTTGAAGCTTGCCGTGTTGTAGGCGAGGCCCGTGATCGGATCGCCGGGCGATGATGCTGATGCCTTCTGCACCAGCGCGATGTCCACGGTTTTGCTGGTCGCACCGGCCGTGAGGAAAGTCGTTTGCGTTGACATTAGAAGCCACCTTGATTGGAGATTTGAGACAGGCCATAGCCGCCGCTGGGCAGCTCATCGAAGACCATCAGCGCCATGAGCGCGTTGTTGTTGGCGGAAAGGGTGTACGTCGCCGCCTGGGCGGCGGTTGCCGTGACGCGCTTGTCCTCCGTCGCTACGCACAGACCCGAAAACGCCGGAGTCAACTGCAAGCCCTGATTGAAGCCGGTGCCGGCGGTGACGGTGGTCGCGGAATTCGCCACGCAGCAGATCGAGTACACGAGCGCCGGTTGGTTGGCATTGGTCGAGCCCGCATCGCTTTGCGTCGTCGCCGCATCGGTGCTCGTGCCAGGCGAGGACTGAAAGCGGGTTTTGACGCCATCCAGCGGGTTCGTCTGCACCTGCCGGATCTCGGCCAGCGACATGAAGCGGTTGGACACCGAGCCCGAATACGTCACGGTCACCGTGTTCGCGGAGGCACCACCAACGATGTTATTCGCATAGTAAGGGGTCAACCGGGTGCCAGAGGTGGTGTTGTCGATCGAAGTCCCGATCGTGTAGGTGTTGCCCTGCGAGTCGCTGATCGAGGAGACGGTCACCGTGTTGGAGGAATAGATAAACCCCGCGAGAGTGCTGCCGGCGACTGTATTGGACAGGCTCGCTGTGATGGTGGTGCCGGCGCCGATGTTGGAGCCGGAGGTCTCTTGTGCCTTGTTAATATTGGCCATGTCAGTACAGCACGATCAGGCCATCGCGCACGCTCATTGGCGCAGTGGTCCCGGTGCCTCCTTTGTTGATGAGGGGAGCCTGGGTGCCCTGAATGAAGCGCACCGTGCGGCCGAAATTGATGGTCAGCGAGCTGCCGCCCTTGGGGTTCCACCACACCTCTCCGTAGGTGGCGCGGCGCCGGTAGGCGGTGCCCTGCGTGGGTGCGGTCTGCGGCGGATCGACCCAGGGACCCAGATACCCCATGCCAGGGGCCGATGCGGACGTGGGCGTCGTGTACGGAACAGCCGTGGCGCGATTGACCGAGTACTCATCGAACCACAAGGCGGTGTTCACGCCGACCGAGTAGTGCGAGGTGCCGGCGGGGCAATAGTCTGCATCGCCCAGCACCAGGCAGCACGCAAGGCCATGACGCAGGCCCTGGTAGGGAGTCTGGGATGAGGTGGTGGCGGGGTTCGTGCCGTTGTTGTCGCGCCCATCGCTGGTCAGGCTCATGTGCACGAACATGCCGATGCCGCCCGGCTTCAAGATCGCCATCTGCTTGGCGTAGATGCGCTTGAGCTCGGAGGCCGGCGATGGCAGGAATGTCTCGTAGGACCAGGTCTCCCCAATCATCGCTTCCATGATTGCGAAATCGAGTTGCCCGTCGATCTCGGTGCTCACCGAGCCCACGGCCTGGAACTGCGAGACATTCGCGCCAACCAGCGATCCCGGCTTTGCTGCCTTGAGGATATTGAGGATCGCCATGCAGCCCGAGCGTTGATCCGCATCGGTGCCGGAGGCCGACCCTGTGCGCAGGTAGTCACCGCTCCCGAATTTCACCCGCAGGATGTCATCCTCGTACCAACCATCGAGCGAGGAGTTGGCCGCATTGCCGCTGGTGGGCACGAGCCCAGCCGCGCCGCCGCCCACGGCGAAATCGTAGGTGTAGGCAGCCATGTACTGCTGGTAGGTGCGCCCGGCCAGGGTGGGACCGCCGGCGGCCACGTTGCCGGCCAGATACCCCGAACTGCTGCCCGGCACGATCGAGCCCGCTGGGAAGGACGTACGCAGCCACCAGTTGGCTGAGTCCATTGCCGTGCGCAGGCCGGAATAGGCGTTCGGCGTGGGATCTTGGATATTGACCGCGTCGAAGTACTGCACGATCTTCGTGCCTACGGTGGACTTCGCCTTGATGTCATCGCACACCTGCTTCTTGGTGCGGATGCGCCCCGATTCCCATTGGGGGAAGAACGACATGATCGAGATCGATTCGAGCGAGCAGCGCTCGACGTTTCCATTGGTGTCGTAGGTCTGATTGCCCCCGGTGTTGTAGGAGCACAGGCCCAGCGCATTGCGCGTGGTCGAGCCCACCGTGATCGTGGCGCCGCTCCCCGCCGCAGCGGTGTTGTTGGCTAGGTCCTTCGGGATCACCGTGTAGGTGTGCGCGCCGGCGCCGGCAGCGGTGTCTGTGAAGGAGACCGCGGCCAGGTTCTGGATGTTGAGCTGGCGAATGGTCGCGCTGATGCTCACCCCGGCAGCACCGGAGTTTCCCGCCAATCCAGCGTAGATCGGGTCTGTCATGCCGATGTTGACCGAGCCGAGCTGCGACCACTGCGACCCGTTCCAGTAGTAGCCGGTGAACACATTGCCGGAACGATTGAGCTTCAGGAGCGTGCGGCCATTCACGTTTGCCACCGCGAGCTGCTGCACCGGAGCACCGCCGAGCGTGGCGCGCGTTTCGAAGGCGACCCCGTTGGTGCTGGAGTCTGAGAACTTCACCACGTGCACGAAGGGATCTGACAGGCCCAGCCCTGCGCGCATCATCAGACCCACCTTGGCGAAGGCCTGGGCGGATGTTGCGAAGTCCACTTCGGCGATGATGGTGAAATTCCCCGTCATCTGCGCGCGGATGAAGGCGAGCGAATCGGTGGCACCGAAGATCCGCAGCGCATCCCCGCCGATGGTGAAGGCGTAGTCCCCGCCCGATTGCGATGTCGAGGAGATCGCGGGGCTTGGCGTGCCAACGCTGCCGAAAGCCAGCCCAACCGAGATGCCGGGCGCCGAGGCGAAGGGAGAGCCCGCAATGGCCACGCCATCGCGCAGCACCGCGTATTCCTTCATGAGACTCGAGGTGATGCCAGGCGCCTTGATATCGCTCGCCGCATCGAAGGAGCCGGCGACACCGCCCGAGATCAGCGAGAGCGTGAGGCCCGTCGCGGCCGTGGGTGGCTGGGTGTCAGCTGCCGCAGCGGGGATGGATTCCACGGTGAAGAAATTGGAGTCCACCGTAAAGGCGCCGCGCACCGCGCGCACCTGCACGGGGGAGGATCCGATGCCGGTGCCGGAAAATGACAGCGTGCTCGAGGCGAAGGACCAGCCAGCCGGGAGGTTGCCGACCATCGACAGCGTTGCGCTGGGTGAGCCGGGCTCCGTCAGGAAGCTTCTCAGGTTGATATTGACCGGCGCGCCTTCCTGGTTCAGCAGCGTTGAGGGCACGTTCGCCCATACCAGCGGCACCGCGCTGGAGCCATCGTTACCATCCGGGAAGCGCGAGTTCACCACCCCCGATGGGGTGAGCGCGATGTGGAAGGAATGATTGGGGATCGGCACGGCGCTCGGGTTCAAGATCAGTCGTGCACAATCAATTGAGCCGCCGACGCCGCTTGATCGGCAGGTTTTCGCCGAAGCTCGTGACATCGAAGCCGCCACCGCTCGCCACATACGCATCGGTGGGCGCCGCCGATTCGGTGAGGGTGTTCAGCGCCGTGAGCGCGGTCGCAAGCACGTCGGCCGCGGAGAGAGCCTCACTCACCGAGACGTTGTAGGTGTTGCCGCCCAGGAGCGAATCCACCAGCGCATCGGCAGCAGTCACTGCCTCGGTGAGCGATGCGCCCAGGACGGCTAAGCCAGAAAGGGCGTCTGCCGCCGTCACGGACTCGGCCAGCGAGCCGGCAGCGATCAGACCAGCGCCCACCGCCTCGCCTGCCGTAATTGGCTCACCCACCGTATTCAGCGCGGTCAGCACGTTGGTGATGGCATCGGCCGTGCTGATGGCCTCAGACAGCGTCGAGGTGAAGGCGAGACCGCCGATCAGAGAATCAGCTACTGTTACGGCCTCGGTCAGCGCATTGGCCATCACCGCTGTGCCCTGCGCAACATCTCCTGTGGTAAGGCTCTCAGTCAGCGCGTTGGCGGCGGTGAGAGCGGTCGCGAGCGCTTCCCCTGTGGTGGCAGCCTCGGAGAGCGAGTTGAGCGCGGTGAGCGCGTTGGAGACGGACTCGCCGGCGGTAGCCGCCTCGGTCACGCTTTCGTTGTATGTGCTGCCGCCGCCTGCCGGGACATCAAGCCATCGGTCAAACCAGTGTTGGACGATCAGATCCACAGGCTCACCACCAGCCCCGCGGATCGAGCTTCGACTTCATCGTTGCGTTCATCGCCATCCGGCGCTTCAGGGCGCTGATGCCCCGCGCATCGGGTGGAATGAATACATAGGGAAGCGGATTCAGGCTCTGGAACTCGGCAATGGCCACTGCGCAATTGGTGCCGCCGACCTCGGTGAAGATCGCCTGCGCGTTGCCATTGAGACGGAAGTTCTTCACCGCCAGGCACCCCGTATAGGAGATGGTGCCGGTTTTTTGGTCGGTGGCGCTGATGATGCTAAAGCCTTCTCGCGCCGTGTGCGTCGCGGTTCCGCTCGTGCTGTCGCCCGCCTCGAATGCCACGACGATGCTGTCGTAGGCAGTGAGCGACAGGACCGGGGATGGCAGACCCCCACCCGCCGCTGCCGCCACCGAGGTTGCCGCATTGTGCGCACCCAGCACTCCTGAGGTCAGGACGCCGGTGAGCTCCAAAAACCCGATGTACAGCACGCTCGCCGCGCTGGTCGTGAAGGTGGCCGTGTGCGCGGCCCCGCCGGTGCCGTTCTGGCAGTAGAACCAGCGCATCGAGAACAGGCTCGATGCGCCAAAGGTCACCTTGGCATCGATCGGCGAGTAGGCGTTGCTGTTGGAATCGGTCGGCGTGTTGATGGTGACGGCATTGTCTGCCGCACAGCCAATCAAAAACGTCGAACCGCTCGCCGTCGTCGTGACGCCTGTCGTCGAGACCGTCGTTGCCGAGGCTGAGATGGCCGAATTGGCGGCACCGACCGCGCCGGCCATGTCAACTCACCGCAGCGTACAGACTCGCCGTGCTGGAGGTGAGAGCCGCGGCAGTGCCAGGAAGCGCCGTCGTCAATCCCGTGCTCGAGGTCCCCGCCACGATCGGTGCGGTTCCCGCCAGCTGTCCGCCAGTGCGCGCCGTGCCGCCCTTCATCGTGATGATGGTCGTCGCCGTCATGAAAAAGCCGATGTAATACAGCCCCGAGGTCGGCACCCGATAGGCGGCCGTCAATGCAATCGTCTTGACCGTGTTCGCGGCCCAGGCGGTTGAGGTCTGATCCGCGGTATTGGCAACGAGGGCCAGCGCGCTCGTGTAGATGCCCGCGATGTAATGGGTCGGCGTGCCGGCGGCGGTCGTTGCGCTCGACAGAATGATGTTGTTGATCACCTGCCCGGCGGTCAGGTAAATCGCCTGCATGAACAACGTGCCCGAAGCGCTGGGGATCGTCGAATTGACCTCGGGACAGGTCTCCCTCGGCATCGACTCGGCCAAGGTCCCGCTGATGCCGAGGTTCGGCCGCGCGGGTGGCGTGTAGATGTAGGGCGAGCCGGAAGCATCGTAATGCGTCCACACCCCGACCTGGTCGAGCGTCACCTGCTCACCTGGCAACAGCGTCCCCTGCCACAAGGGGGTCGTGTTGGTGCCATCGGTCACCTGCACGGTGATCGCATTGCTGACGGTGGTCGATGCGTTGAAGACGGTCAGTTGCTCGACATTGCGCTCGGTCGATGAGCCGGGAGCCGCTACGATATCGGTGGTCGCGGCCGTGTTGATGGCCGCGAGCGGGCCAAGGTCGGGAATGATCTGGATGACCGGCGGGGCTGCATCCGAGGCATCCAGCGCCGAGCGCATCACCCGCACATCGCCGGCAGAGCCTGTGATGAGCTGCAGCTTGTCGGTGGTGCCGCGTAGGATCAGCACGACGTCAAGCCGTCAGCGTGACCTGCACGTTCAACGTATCGCCCGAAATCACCGAGCGCGCAGCGCCGAAGGATCCGGCCGAGTATAGCGTTCCGCTGGTGCCACCCTTCGTCGAATTGGTGATCGTGAACGCGCCGTTGATCGTTGCCGTGGCGTTGATCGAGTAGGAGGCCTTCGAGGCGGAATTGTCGATCGAGGCGGCGGAGGCCGTGCCCAGAGTGAGCGAAGGCCGAGTGCCGTTTGAGTACGCGGTGCTCTCGGTCCAGCCCGAGTGCGAGGCCGCCGTGTCGCCGGCGGCGATCGCCGAGAAGCCCGCATTGTCGATCAGGCCCACGAACCAGGCCGCGGTGTAGGCGCTGCCCTTGAAATACTGGGTCAGCAGGTCATTCTTGCCCGCCGTGGTGACGAGGTTGCGGAAGGTTTCCTTCCAGCGCACCGAGCCATCGGGCGCCAGGCACTCGATCTCGTAGGTGAGGTACGGGGCCTCGACCTGTTCCGCGATACCGCCGTGGCCCACGATGCTGGCGATCGCCAGCGCGAGCGGCTTCACACCCTCCATCATGCCACCTCACCGATCAGAAGCTTCGCCTGCGCCTTGGCATCGGCGATCTTCTTGGTGATGTCATCGAGCTCGGCCTGGGCGGCATCCCGAGCGGCAGCAGCAGCCGCGGCATTGTCCTGATGGTTCCGCGCGGCCAGCTTCTGCGCATCGGCCTGGGCTTTTGCATCGGCCACGATCACCTGGGACTGCGCGGTGGCATCGGCGATCTGCTGCGTTACCGCGGCATTGGCCGCCGCCTGGCTCTGAGCGTTCGCAGCGCCGATCTGATCAGCTTGCGCGCGAAGGTCGGCCAGTTGCAACTGCGCGGTGCCGAGGTCCGCCTGCAGCTGATCCAGCGCTACCTGGCGCTCGCTCATGAGCTGAAGCTGGGCGCCGGCGGCCTGGCCGATCTCATTCGCCTTGGAGATCGCACGCGCGAGGTTCCCGAGCTTGGCGAGCTCCGCCTGCATTTCGGAAAGGGTCATCTCGCTCATCGCCCGCGCCTCGCCCACAGCGTCACGGTGAGATTGGTGGTGCCATCCCCCGCCGTCACGTTGGGCCGGATGTAGCGCGGGCCCTCCTCGATCACCTCAAGCGCCGCCGCGGTCTTGGTGATGTTGTTGCCTTGCGGATCGGTGAGAGCGAACCAGGACGAGCCATCGTTGGAGCCCTCGAGGGTGCACGATCCGCCGGTGCCAAAGGTGCCGGAGATCTGCACCGTGCGGTCCGCGAAATCCACGGCCTCGGTGGGCTCTCCGGTGTCGTTGAGCAGCAGGCCCGTCCACGCAATCAGCAATCCATTGCGGTTGGCGTTGGGCGCGGTGACAGATACCGAGCGGACGGCCATCGATTACACCGGTGGCCAGATGTCCTGGCTCACGTAGTTGGTGAGCGCCTCCAGCGCCAACAGCACCGTGAGCTTGGACTGCCCGGTGGCATCGTAGGTCACGCGCAGCTCGATGTTCTTCGAGGTCGTTGAGGAGGCTTCGGTGACATCCGAGGGCATGTCACCGCCGATATCCACCCCGTAGAAGCGGTCGGTCATGGCGGCAGCCTTACAGCGCGCCCTGGACCGACAGCGACAGCGTACCCGCAGCCGTCGCCGCGGCCGTCAGCGTCGCCACCACGTCATACATGACCTTGGGGTCGGCGGTGAGGCCCAGCACCTGCCACAGGGGCTTGGCGACATCGGCCAGGCCCATGTCATTGGTGTTGCCATCGGTGGGGTCCGCCTCGTGCGTCACATCGGTGGGCACCGAGAGGGCCGAGGCGAGCGATACCGCGGAGCCAAACGCAGCGGCCACGACCACCGCACCGCCATCGGCCGTGGTGCGGTAGATGCCGATGTCGGCGGCGGCCGAGGTGATGGCATCGCACTTGTAGCGCACGGCGCTCACCCGAAGGTTCGAGGGCACCGAGCACATGATGTACTTGGAGCCGATGGAATCGCCGTTGGCGATCTCCACCGTGTCCACCCACTCGCGCAGGAAGCCGCCGGCGATGGAGCCGTTGGCAAGGGTGCGCGGGGTCGCATCGCGCTGGGTGATCTGTCCGGACTTGGTCGTAACAACAGCCATTTCAATCTCCTCTTGCAATCGCCCCCGGCCAAACCGGGGGGCTTAACTGGCCTTATCGAACTTGCCCTTAGCGGGCCCAGATCTTGACGATCTTCTTCTCCTCGATGCGCGTGGCACCGCAGGAGAGCTTCGTGTACGCCTGCCACGGACGGCCGCGGACATCCGCGCGCACATCGATGGCAGTCTCGATCTCATTCCACACACCCAGGTGCATGGCGGACTTCACCCACACGGGAAGCTGACGCGAGGAGCCTGACTGGTCATCGGTCGCCTTCGTGGTGAGGAACGGGCGCTCGGAGTGGATGAAGTTGAATCCACGCCAGGACTCGATGATGCCGTTCTTGTTGTAGGTGATCTTCTCGTTGAAATCCAAGTTGATCACCTGGATTTCGTTCATGAGCTGCTGGTGGTCGAGCGCCGTGATGAGCACATAGAGCGGCTCATCCTCCAGGTTCACCTCATTGCCCAGCAGGATGGTGCGGGCGGCCTCGAGCTTCGCCACGTTCAGGCCCGAGGCGGTGCCGCCGGTGTTGACGCCCACGACCTGGTTGGTCGTATCGAACGGGGTGGAAGTCGCTCCCTGCACGCCGGTCTGGGCGGCGGCGAAGAAAGCCGCACCGATGCGGTCATCGAACTTGCGGTTCGCGGCACGCACGCCATTGGCGACGTACTCGGAATTGGGGTCGGTGAGCAGCAGGAGCTTGTCGAAGGAGTCGATGAGCTGCGCAACATCGGCCGGGAGCGGCGCCACCCAGCGGCCAGTCGAGCGGCGCATCGGTGCGCTCCATCGGCTCAAAGCGCGTGGTCACATCGCTTCATCTCGATGGTGCCGAAGCTGATCGACGGGCTGGCCTCGCCGGCCGTAGTAGCTGCTCATGGTCACGGCCTGGCGCAGGCGGCTCTGGCGCTGCTGCACGAGGGCCTGATGTTGTTGTTGTACTGCTGACGTACCAGGTAGGGATGTTCACGGACATGGCAATGGCTCCGAAACCAGAAAACACGGTGAGCGCTTTGCAGCAGCACTCGTTTGCTGTTTTCGGATGGGCTTGTTCCCTGCGGGGGCCACAGTCCTGCCCCCGATCACGCTCGAGGTGGGCGAGGTGCTTTCACCTGGGTCGCAGGGCGAAGACCTCGCTTATTCGCATTCCCGGTGCCGGTGGGAACCGGCGGCCTTGCGACCTGCCTAACGGGGGATTCCTTCGCGCTGGGGCTGGCGATGCACACTCCCCCATGCACAATCAAGCGGCGGCGAGCTGGGCGTGCAACAAGGAATGCGCCCGAAGTATTCCTGCTGGCCGACGCTCCTGCTGGTGCGATCGGCCATGAGCTGATCGATTTGCTTTGATCTGCGCCTTCTGCGCATTGAAGCCGCCAGCACCGCCCTCACCGCCCACGAACTTGGGCTCCCCATCGCGCCGCTGCCGTAGAACTGCGTGAGCAACCGGGCGGTGCCGATGGCCATCTCCATCTTTCTGCCACAATTCCTCGGCGCTCCAGCCGGACTCCAGCGCAAAGCGCTTCGCATACTCCTCTCGCTTGGCGTTTCGGTCCTCATCATGCGGAGCTTGGCGAACGTTTCCGAGGAAACCTTGCTGGCCTCGGCCTTCCATTTCTCATCCATCTGCTTCTGCGTCGCATCTAGCCATGTTGACGGCTCCTCGAACTGCGCAGCCGGCATGCCAACCTTGAGCGGCGTGCTCGGCAAAAGACTTGAAGCTCGGATCATCCTTTGCCGCCTCGGGAAGCTTGTAGCCGGTGAGGTCCTTTGGCACACCGAGGGCCTGGCGAAATGCGGCGATGCCTTCGGCGTCGTTGTCATCCTTCGGCCGGATGATGGTGCGCCCGGCTTTATCCGCCCATACACGGCCTCCAAGTTTGTAGCTCGCGAGGAGCTTGGCCGGCGTGTCCCAGCCCTTGCCTCGACGTAGGATTTGTCCGCATCACCATACCAGGCGGCGGGCGGCGCGACAGCAGGAAAGCGCTGCGCCAGCGGGGGCGCTCCACCAGCAGCGGAAGGATCAGGATTCGGCGGTCTTGGCCGGGCATCGGCATTCTCCTCGTGGTAGTCAACAAAATCATCCAGCCCCAGCATGGCTATCACCCGGTCGTACACCCCGCGTCGACCGGCCGCCAGCATGGTCAGGATGGATGTCACAACTTTTTGGTCCCTGGGCTCACCACCGCAGGGCCATCATGTTCTCGCCAGTCGCTGAAAGTCGGCGAGGATCCGTCTCGCTTCGGGCAGCACATGCCCGCTCTTGTCGAGGAACACCCGCCTCATAGGCTTGGCGCAGTCGCTCCTGCTTCTCCGAGAGCTGCCATCGGGATTTCCTCAAGCCGGCGCACCGTCGCGCAGCTGCTCGGCCTTGGCGACGTTCAGCACCGACTGCGAGAGGTTCGGTGCAACCGCTGCCGCCTGCGTAACTGCCATGGTCGCATCATGATCATCGGAGAGCGCCTGGTGCGCGTCCTTCTCATCGCGCACGAGCTTCGCCGGCACGCCGATGATGTTCGTCGAGAACTCGCGCAAGCTCTCCGGCACATCGAGCACAGGCGGATTTTGGGTCGATCTGGATCGCCTGGGCGAGCGCCTCGAAGGAGCGGGAGATCGCCACCGCATCCGCTGCGCGCATCGCCCGCGCCCAGGGCTCGTGTAGTGCACCCGGATCCGCCACCGCGCTCGCGCAAGGCATCGGGCATATCGGTCAAGATCCAGCGGTTCTTGGTCCGCGCCGCGGCCACCGGATCTCGCGCGCCACCAGCGGGCCAAGATCTTCGGATTCCCGCCGGCCCACCGGCGGGGGCAAGGCGAACACGGCCTTCTGGCGGATCACTTCCCGCGCCTGGGTCGCCGTCTTGATGTTCTCGTCCTGCAGCATGTTGTACAGGCCCACCAGGAACGCATCATCGATTTCCTGGTTCTCAAGCTGCATGGTCTTCAAGACCCAGCGGCACATCGCCGCCCACCTTCAGGGGCTGCACGAGCGGGGTGCCATCCTGGGACAGTGCGCCGTAATTCAGCGCCCTGCCGCGCATGTTGAAACTATCGAGCGAGCCATCATCGGCCAGCAGGAGCGGTGGCTCCACATTCGCCTGGCCTGAACGAAGGACTGTTTTCTTCTCCTCGTTGAGGGTGAGGATCGAGCCCCAGCAGGCCATAGCCGGGGAGCGCGTAGATCTCGTTTGGCGCCAGCATGTAGCGACCGATCGTATGGCCAGGATGCGAAGCCGTGCTCGCGCAGGTGTGCTTTTCCTCCACCATGATGTAGCGCGAGGCGTAGGGCATGCCGCGGTAATCCTTGCGGCCGGGCACGAGCCTCCTCGTTGGGCCAGGTGCAATGCAGAACATCGAATTCGTGGAAGTCATCGCCCCTTGGCCATCGCCTGGCGGACCTTCGGCGAGACGTTCTCCTCGCCAAATTCCTTGACGATGTTGCGCGCTGGCCACAATGCAGCAGCGATACAGCGTGTCGATCACGCCCTGGTGATTCTGCGCCCAGGTGGTTTGCTTCAAGGGTAGCGAGATGTAGTGCGTGCCCTCCCCCACATCCTCGCCGATGAACATCGCTGAGTTTCCGAACGCGCCAAGCGACAAATAGCCTTGTGACTTCTGCGCTGCAAAGTTAGCCTTCGGGCGGTAGCGCTGGGCGAACAGGAGCTTATTGATGCGCTCGAGGTAGGTCTTGACCGACTGATCCTCGGCGAGCCCGTATCCTCGGGCTCAAGGCCGTGGTACTCCTGGTTGCGCGGGGTGAGCAGGTCATCCATCACCGCGCCGAATTTTCGTTGTTGAGCACCGGCCTGCCTGAGTATTGGCGCTCGGTGCGCCGGGTCCCTTCAGGCCCATCCACCGTGAAGGTGGCCGAGGATGGCATCACCCGATAGGCGATCTCCTGCCACCAGGTCACCCAGTTGATGCGCCGCTGCAGCAGGGCCTCGACGCTTGAGCAGTGTTTTACATCATCCACGGATCAGCCGCCGAGCGTGGTCTTGCCGATGGTGGCGGTCTGCGGCTGGGAGCCTGCGAACACATTGCCCAGCACGCCCTTGCGCCGCGCGAGCTGGTCCTGGGTATCCAGCACATCCCGCGTGGCCGTGTCGATGTTCGGGGGCTTGGGACCGGGGGTCGGGCTTGTCCTTGAAGTTCAGTCCCGCGGCGCCCGAGATGGCTCGGTCCAGCGGATCGATCTTGTGCAGGATTGCCGCACGTGGCGAAAGAAACTACCCATAGGCGGCCGAGATTCACGCTTCTACCCTGCACAATCAAGCAGGTCAGTCGATCGCGTAACGCGCGCGTTTCTTAGCCGCGTGATACTTCCGCCCTTGGCGAAATGGCGCGCTGTGGCGCCGGCATATTTGGCTGGGCCTAGCTCCTCGAGCGCCTTGGGCAAGCCCGCGCCTCGAGCGCGTGCGGTGGTAGTGCCCACGCTCATCGATCGCCCAGGTTTCTGCATATCGGCTTCCTCGGTGGCGCATCGGTCCGATCGGCTTCAAGCCCAGTGACAAATACCGGAAGGCATCGGCCGCGTGGCTGGTCCAATCATGCAACGGGGTGTGCTCTAACATACGCGCAGCTTTTTCATCCCATTTTTTTTGATACTGGCCAAGGCAGCGCGTTCAAACCTCGCGACACATCCGGAGTAAAGCGGCGCAGCGGCAGCGCGGCAGGAGCACGCGCATCGCGTTGATCCCATCCTCGCGCGAGGATCAGCAGGACGCGGATGGGCCTGACCTTCAGGCCCTTGAGCACATTGACCCGCGTGCTCGCACCGATCGTGCCCCCACTCGCGGTGCTCGGCATCGTGCGGCAGGATGTGATAGTCGTAGGTGTATTCGCGCTCCTTGAGCACCCGCGCATAGTGATCGGCGCCGGTTCGAGTGCTCGTAGTAGTCGATGATGTTCACGGTGCCGCGGATTTGTTGGGCAAACCAGATGCCGGTGGGATCTCCGACGCCAAGGTCCCAGCCCGTGACCACGGGAAAGCGTGGATCATGCGGCAGATCGCAGATCCGCCCAGCCTTCTCGAGCTTGGAGATCTCCCGGCCGTAATAGGCGCCAGGGATCGCTGCATCGAAGTCGCAGTAATACTCCTGGTTGATGATGTCATTCGCCTCATCCTCGCCCTGCTCTGCGGCAAGCTCGCGCCGCTCTTGCTCGATCTGCGCATCGGTGATGATGCCGGTGTCCGCCACTGCCGCTGGCCGAACCAGCTGGGATCTCGATGCGCGGTTTCATAGAGCTTGTGGAAGGACGGCGGCCGCGCGGTAGAGATGAACATCGCCCACCCACCGTTCTCGGCAAGGATCGGACGAACGAACGCCAGCAGATCGCGGCGAGCGCGTATTCGGAGAACACGACGCCCACGGGCGGGGAGCCCACGAGCGAATTGTAATTGTCCGACCCCACCACCCGCCAAGTGCTGCCATTCACGAAGCGGATCAGCATGTCCTCGTTGGCGAGTGGTCTGGCGCAGCTGCGGGAATGCCTGATCGATGCGCGCAGCCCCAGAGGCAGCCGGTTAACCGCATCCCACACGGCCTTCCTGGCCTGATTGGCTTGGGGCAGCAGGTGCCAGTAGGTGCCTACGCGCTCAAAGGCGGCCGTCGCGGTCCAGTTGAGCGCAATATCGTCCTTGCCACTGCGCCGGTGCCAAGCTGCCACTGCCCGCTTGATGCGCTGATGCGCAAGGGCCTTCCAGAGCGCGTCCCTGGTAAGGCCTGCAATGCCAATTGTTAGGCGTGGTTTCCACGCGCGTGGGATCCACGATCGTCACGCTCACCTGCAGCCCGCCGCCGCCGGCGCCGGTGACTTCTGCGCGCGAGAGCTTGGGGATGTGATACTCGATCAGCCGCAGGTACAGATCCACCGCCCGGCCTGGATCCTCTTTCGCCACGCGGCTGAGCCAGCCCTCCACCAGGTGCGCCTTGCTCTCAGCGATCTTGGCGATCGCTGCGCGCACATCGGCGGTGGTTTTGTTCACCACGCCCTTGCGCCGGCCCTTGCCGGCATTGGGCGGGCGTCTGGGCTCGTAGTTCATCGACGCGGCTCACCACGCAGGGGTTTGGCCACGGTGCTGGCCACGCGTCGCGAGGCGGCAAAGCGCGTGTTCTCCGCCTTCTCCTCGTTGCCCAGGTGGCGCATGGTCACGGTGATCAGGTCCTCGAGGAGGTTGGTCAGGGAATCGGATGGCTGGCGAAGCTTATCGAGCACATCGATGTCCTCACCCATGTGCGCCATCATGGAGCGGGCCCGCTGCAGGTTGTTGAAATACAGCTTGCCCAGCATCACTCGATTCTTGTTGGCGTATTTCATCCGTGCACCTTCAGCCAGATCAGGATCAGGATCGCCCCCGTGATTCCTGCGCCGAGGGCACCGATCACAATTCCAGCAATAAAATCGCCGAGGTCGCGATCTTCCTGGTCCGTGCTTCGACGTCCCTCATTCGCGCAATCGTTGATCATGGTTTCCATCCTCTGGTTGCTAGGACACGTTGTGTGAAGGCAATGGCGTGGCCGGATTTAACCTCGGCCGGGGTGAATCGGAGCGTGATGAAGCCCGCATGAGCGGCATCGTTTTGCTTGGTCATGTTGCGGGTGATGTCGGTCGGGTGAGCATGCGCGCCCTGGATCCAGATACCGCCATCGATCTCGACTAGGACCTTCTGCACAAGGAAGGCGAAATCGAATTCCCACATCGCGAGCTCGCGCTTTTTGGGCGTGCGCGTGCCTGCGGAGTTGACCATCTTCCACTTCGGCGCCACATCGGGCAGCCGAAATGCGCGGCACTGGAAGGCGAAGGTGGCCTCGCCCTTGTTGACCTTCGGCACACGATGCGCTCGTGTGGCCCGCTGCCCGCGAGCGCGCTTCTCCGCCATGATCTGCTGCAGGTTTGCACTCAGCATCGCATCAGCCCCCGTGGTGCTGCCTGCGCGCCCGGGGCTTTCCGGTCCACTCGCCCGCGCCTTTCAGTATCTGGCTGATGCGCGCAGCGGTGAGCCGGTGCCGCTCGGCGATGATCTTCATTGCAACGCCTTCCTTGAACTGCGAGACGATCTTCGCATCGCGCTCGATGCGCTGGGAGCGGGTGGCGCGCATCACTGCAGCACCCGTGGCGAATCATCGCCATCCTTGCGCCGCCGGTGCCGCTTGGGTTTGTCCTGCTCCTCGCCCTGCTCCACCGCATTGAGCGGCAATTCGGCCTGCGTCTTGTCCTCCTTGGCCACTTGGCCAAAGTCCACATCGATCTCCGCTTCCCGGTTGAGGAAGGCGAGCAAAAGCGGGGCGAACTCCAGATCATCGGGCGTGGTCTGGATCGTGAATTCCATCGCGGTCAGCCCGCCGGGCAGCGGCTCGATCGAGACCTTGGCGACCTTCACGCCCTGGAGCTCGATCTTCTCGCGCTTCAAGCCCAGCAGCAGCGCCACCCGGCACTCCTCGAATTTATCCTTGAGCTTGAGCGCCTTGATCATCGGCAGCATGGGCTCTGGCATCGCACCGCCCGTGTTGAACAGCGCCTCGTGCGCGAGCGGCTCGCGCAGCAGTGTGTTGATCTCTTCGTCGTTGAGCAGCACGGCGCCGATCGGGATATAGAGCGCGGGCACATCCTCATCGCCGTGGCGCTCGGTGCGCGTGTTGATCGAGGGGCCAATTCTGCAAGGGCGAGTTTTCAGCGTGAGCACGTGGGATCCTCCGGGTGAGTAGGTTTCAGCAATTTGCTGTCAGCGTGAATTTGTTGCGCGTGAGCCTCGCAGGCGTCCTGAGCAAGGCGCGCATCGGCGTAGTCGATGCGATCGATGCGCTTCATGGGCATCCGGTGCCAGGCGGCCCAACTCCCACGCGAATCGCTGTGGACCGAGTAGCGGTAATCGGCGCTGATGAAATCGCGGATCCCTGGGCCCCAGTTCTTCCACCTCATCGCGTCATGTCCGGTAGTTGGAGTTTTCGTTCGCTCGGCCGCGGCCCAGGCAGAAAACTGCGCTGCGCCTTGGCCAGCAGTTCAGGCTCAGCCTGCATGTCGATCACATTCACCCGGATCGAGTCCCCGTTTCGCAGCGGGATCAGCACGCCCGTGCACTCTGCGCAGCGCTGCAGATGCTTGGGGCGCTCCGGATCAATCCACTCGCGGTACAGGTAGGTCCATGGGCCGAGAATTCCCAGGGCTCAAGTTTCCCGTGGAAATTCAGCGAGCAGAACGCACACAGCAGCTCCTGCACGCTCGGGCCGTTCGTGCTTTGGTCGCCGGCATGTCCTGGCATGCCTTGGTGAACTGGCCCAGGGTTGGCGGGTGAGCCACCTGCTCGCGGATCACCTGGCGCAGGCCGTAGCTGATCTGCTCATCGGTCAGATCCTCGATGGCTTCGGCCCAGGATTCGGGCGCCTTGGTGCCGAAGGTGTCGAAGAGCCGGGTGCCGTAGGCCTGGTGCAGGCGTGTCCAGACGCGCTCAACGCGCCGTGATTGGCGGGAGGTGGATTTGCTCATGAGCTGCCCTGGGTGAGGAGGTCGTAGCGGGACTGTCGAGGCGCGTGCTTTGCGGCGAGATCTTCCTGGGCCTTGCGCATCCAGTTGCGGTACGTTGCGCGCCAATCCCGCTTGACCCCGCGCTGCCCTGCCGCTCCGCGCCAGTAGTCGGTGAACTTCAGGAGCTCGCGATCCAGATCCACGCTCGGGCACTGCGCTGCCATGGCCTCGAGGTCATCGTGGTCTGGCTGCCAGCCATCGGGTAGGCGCTGGGCCCGGCCCAGGTGATTGCCATTGACCTTCCCGTTCCCACCATTGGGCGCGTCCGAAAACTCTGAAGGTGGTCTGGTATGGTCTGGTCTTGGTCTGGTCTGGTCTGGTAACGCACCTGTAACGCTGTTGTTACGCTGTGGCGTTTCATCTGCGTTTCGCTTGCGTAACCGATGCGTTTCAACGCGCTTCTGGGCTTGGGCCTTTTTCTTAGCCTCGACGTTGTTATGTGATTGAAAATTAGGAAGTTCTACAGTTTGATCATCGACAACTCGCAGCCAATCCTCGGGCATGGATTTCGCGAAACCGTCGATGCCAACGAGCTCATCGATGTCCGCTGGACCGAGGTCAATCGTGTCATCTGCCCTGATGTGGGAGTCCGCGTAGGACCAAAAAAGCAGCAAAGCGCCGCACACAGTTGCCAGTGCTGAACGCTCCTGTAACGCACTTGTTAACGCACCTGTAACGCTGGTGCGTTTCAACTCGCGCACCATCCGAATCATCCGCGGGTCGGTTGGCAGATCCTTCTCCCACTTGATCCAGCCGCTCACTTGGATCGGCCCCGGGTGTCCCTGAGGTGTCCGGCGCCGTCCCCCGCCAGGCCCTCGCCGGCCGCAAGTGCGGTGATTACCTTGGCCGCGTGAATCCTCTCCATGGCCTTGGCATGCAGCACCTCGCGTGCGATCTCTTGCGGAGTCCGGCCCGTGATGTGGGCTTCAGCGGTGAGCCACGCCCGGGTCTCAGGCGTCAGCTTCAGCCGCTTCAGATCTTTCAGGTCCAAGCTCATGGATTAATTCAAATCCCCGGGGTAAAAAAATTTGGTCACGCGGTTTCTTCGCGTGGATACAGATCGGGACGAATGTCATGGCGCGACACGGCGCCATTGAGCGCAGCCTCCACTTGCAGCACTCGCTCGGCGGGCACCTGCTTGTTGCGGTTAAGCCAGTTGGAAACTGCCGATTGCCGCACGCCGATCAGGCGAGCCAGGGCAGATTGGCCGCCCGCCTTTTCGATGGCGTCTCGAAGTTCGTCGTTCGTCATGGGCGCGAGCGTACCACCCATAGTGTTATAAATGCAAACACCGACTGTGTTATTCGGTTCGCCGACAATGGGGTGGATGCCAAGAGGCTCACACACCAGCGATTTTTGGCGCCGGCTGCTTGATATGGCCAGCCTGCCCGACGACGTAACTCAGAAAGCGGTAGGGAAGCTTTTCAAGGTCGGACAGTCCGCTGTGACGAAGTGGAAGACCGGCAAGGACACCCCTTCCCTGCCCCGCGCGCGGGCCATGGCGGCCGAGTTTGGTGTGGCTGTGGATTGGCTGCTGGATGGGCGTGGCCCGAAGTTTCCCGGCAAGGCCAACGATCCGATGATGGCCGAGCTGCTGGGCATCTGGGATAAACTCTCGCCCGACAGCCGGGTGGACCTTCTGAAAAATGCTCGCTATATCCGCACGATCCAGATCACCTCATCCGCGGAGCGCGTGAAGGAAGTCCATGAAAAACTGCAGGAAGCGAATCACAAGGCCAAGGCTGGCAATGATCGCCGCGGGGCTGTTCGCAATTAATTTGCTGCCAGGCTGCGCTGCGCACCGGGCCTCGATTGCTGCATGGGAGGCCGAACATACGGCCAAGATTGACGCGGCTGCCGCGCGTTACCGACGATGTGTGTTGGATTTCGTGCGCACGCACGACACCCTGCGGTTGACCGGATACGAGCTTGCGGATGCATCGGACAGCGCCTGCGAGCCGCTTCTCTCCGCCGTCGATGCTGCAATGGTCGACTTCGAAATGGAGCGCCGAGAGAGACGGTGCGCACCGCCGCATCGCGCCCAGGTTCGAGGCCGAGGCCCTCTTGGCGCTGGCCACCCTGCACCCCACAAGCTGAGCTTTCGTAGCCATTTTCCGTAAAAACACTATTGGTGTTGACTGATAACACCGATTGTGTTTCACTACCTCCATGTTCCACGTGGAGCGAAAGTGAAAATCATCGTCAAGCAGGTCAAGGTCTGCGGCCTGCAAGTTCCTCCGCCAATGAGCAGGCCGCCGCGCTCGCGCTGATCGCCGGCACCAAGACCCTCGACCCCCAAGGTGGTGCGGATCGCCGCCCACGCCTTTGGGTGTGGTGGAAGTCACCCACGAGGCCAGCGAAGGCGCGGTGGTCGCATGAGCGCCGCCTCCATGTTTGGCGTGACGCAAGCTCGAAGCAGAAGTTCGCGAGCAAGGCCGCGGCGGATCTGTTCGTCGCGCAGTACCTGAAGACCTGGCGGCACCCGCTGGAAGTTGCAGGACCATGTGCTACCCGATGAGCACGCCGATGGCTCACCCTGCAGTTCGCTGCTACAGGGCGATTCGTACGAATAGTCGAGATTGACGGCCTTCGCAACGCGCGCTGCGCGAGCGGTGTGGATCGAGCGCTTTTACTCCCGGCGTTGCGTGCGCTGACCCCTGCCTGGGGCCGCACGAGCTTGGGCCTGGTACGACCACGTGATCCAGGATCGGCCACAGCAATGCCATGGCCTGGATCGCGGCGGGCAAGAAATTCAAGCGGGCGCAGGCGGTGCGCTGCGCCCGGCAACATCACCCCACTTCCCTCGAGAG
Organism: Steroidobacteraceae bacterium; assembly: GCA_046347195.1. Lineage (GTDB taxonomy): Bacteria > Pseudomonadota > Gammaproteobacteria > Steroidobacterales > Steroidobacteraceae > TMP-86. The sequence continues at coordinate 17,233 of JAXMGQ010000008.1, read as the reverse complement.
CGTCATCGATGGCTAAGACTGCAAAATCCGTGGTTCCTGCCGCTGCACGGCTTCGTTCCGATTGCCGGCCGGTCGAGCTGGTGGCGACCTTCGCCGCCCGCTATTCGGTGGATGCCGACAAGATGCTCGGCACGCAGCGAAGGCGACCGCCTTTCGCCAGCGCGGCAAGAATGGCAATGCGCCGGCGAAGTCACCAACGAACAGATGATGGCGCTGCTGTGGTGGTCGCGAACGAGTACCAGTTGAACCCCTTCACGCGCGAAATCTACGCTTTCCCGGCCGGATCGGCATCGTGCCGATCATCAGCGTGGATGGCCTGGATCCGCATTATCTTGGCCGAAGGCTCGAGTCGATCCAGTTTCGCTACGCCGAGGATGGGGATGACAACCTGGATCGAGTGCACGATCGAACGGAAAGATCGCAGCATGCCGGTGAGCGTGCGCGAGTACCTGGCCGAGTGCGAGCGCGACACCGGGCCCTGGAAGTCTCACCCGCGCCGCATGCTTCGCCACAAGGCGCTGATCCAGTGCGCACGCATCGCCTTCGGCTTCGCCGGCGTCTATGACCCCGATGAGGGCGATCGCATCGTGGCGACAATCGAGACGCAAGGCCACAGCGTGAAGCCTGCGACCGAGGCGCCCAAGGTGATCGAGCAGCAGCAGCCAGCGGCCGCGGCGGGCAAGGTCTACAACGATGTGGCGAGCGCCGTTGTAGATATTCGCGATGCGCTGGATGCCGAAGGGATCCCCGAGACTTCGCTCTTTGCGAAGTTCGAGATCGGCGGCTTCGATGAGCTCGCCCTGAACCAGGTGCAGGAAGCTCTCAACTGGGTGCGCAATGTCAACGCCCAGCCTGAAGTGCGCTTCGATGGCGCGCCACGAATACCACGTGGGCGAGCTTCGCTACCCATCGGTGAGCGAGATCCTGCGGCCCATCCAGGGAACCGAGGGGATCCCCAAGGCCACGCTCGATACGGCCGCGGCCTTCGGGACCCATGTGCACCTGGCCTGCCACCTGTGGAACCAGGGCGTGCTCGATGAGGCGACACGCTGGATCCTCGCATCGCGCCGTATCTGGAGCAGTGGAAGATCTGCGTGCGCCAGGCGCGCATCCTCGTCACCGCCTCGGAGCTTCGCGTCGTGAACCGCGAGCACCGCTACGCAGGCACCGTGGATGTGAAGGGCTCGATCAGGAAGAAGCCTGCGATCTTCGACATCAAGTCGAGGCGCCGTCATGCCGCGCACCGTGGGCCCGCAGACGGCCGGCTATGCAGGCGGTGGCGCCGGGGATCGCAAGCTCCTGCGCTACTGCGTGCACTTAAAGCCCGATGGCTACCACCTAGTGCACCTCACCGATCGCGCCGATCTGAATTTTCATGTCCGCTCTCAACATCTGGAGATACCTGAATGGACGCTAACTTACGATCCGACCCGAGCGTGCTGTCGCGCGCAGAGTCCACTGCTCCTTCCGCGACCTCCGGCTTCAAGGGTGGTCAGTGCCGATGGCGCTTCGGCCTGTAGGCGGTGTGCTGACGCGCATCGAGGCGGCGCTGAAGCGCCTGGAGGAGGCGCGCGGCCGCATCAGGCCCGCTCAATGAGGCGCTGCGCCAGGTGAACGCCCAGGCGAAGGAATCGGCGCAGCCGCTGCTTGAGTCGAGGCCCGCATCAAATCTGCGCTCGTGGCCTACAGCAACGAGCAGGAGGATCCGGCGCGAGGGCGCAGCGCCCGCGCCGATGGGCGAGCGCGAGCGCCGGCGCCTGCAGGAGATCGCGGACCGCGCGGCCGCCAAGGGCGGGCGGAGAGGCCGAGGCCTTTGCAGAGCGCAGACCACCGTGGCACCGGTCGTGAACCGGGCGCCGCCGAGGCCGCCGGGGTCTCGATGCGCGATGTGCGTGGCGCTTCGAAGTCACCGATGCTTCGAAGGTATGAACGCTGCCTTCCTCGTGCCCGATGAAGGCGAGATCAGGAAGGTGGTGCAGTCGATGCGCGCCGATGCCCAGGATCTGGTGGTGCGGGGTGCGGATCTGGTGCGAGAAGCAGGTGGCTGCGGGAGCGGCGCGTCATGATCAGCCTGTTCTACGACACGGAGACCACCGGCCTGCCGCTGTGGCATGAACGCTTCCGAAGATCCGGCAGCCGCACCTGGTGCAGCTCGCAGCGGTGATGGTGGATCTCGACACTCGCGAACGCCGCCATCGATGCGATCATCCTGCGCGATGGCTGGGAGATCCCCGAGGAGGCGATCTCCGCGATCCACGGAATCACCACCGAGTATGCGCTGACGGTGGGCGTGCCGGAAGCGTGCTCGACATGCTGGTCGATGCACAAGAACGCCGGCGGCGCATCGCGCACAACGAATCCTTCGACGCCAGGATCGTGCATCGGTCTAAAGCGCTATTTCCCACAGGATGAGCCGATCCACGATGCCTGGAAGGCTGGCCGCACCGAGTGCACGCAGAAACTCGCCACGCCCATCCTGAAGTTGCCGCCCACCGCGCGCATGCGTGCCTACGGCCGCCACCACTACAAGAGCGCGAACCTCGGTGAGGCCTATCAGCACTTCACGGGCAAGCCGCTGGAGAATGCCCACAGCGCCATGGCCGATGTGCGCGCGTGCATGGCGGTGTACTTCGCGATCCGCGGCGCGCCGGTGGAGGCCGCATGAGCTCGCTCCAGCCCGGCGATCTGGTGGAGTACATCGGCCAGAACCTGATCTCAACGCTGTTCTTCGGTGTGACCGCAGGCGCGCGCGGCACGGTGATCAAAGACCTGGGCCCCTGCCCCTCGCACGAAGGCCAGCACCACTACATCTGCGAGTTCGGTGGTCGCGAAATCCCGGCCTGCGGTTGCACGCTGCGAAAGCTCCCACGCGACACCGAAGGGCGCAAAACGGTGAGCTGGGATGATGTCCCGTGGCAGCCGGCGAAGCGCACGGAGGCCGCATGAACCTCACCGAGAAAGAGGCCGGCGAGAAGTGGTGCCCGCAGATGAATTACACGGTCAACGCGCCGCCAATGTGCCTTGGCTCCCGCTGCATGGTGTGGCGCTGGGTCGAGGACGTGCACGCCCGCGGCTTCCACATCTGCAAAGACATGACGGCCACTACCGAACCGCCGCGCCCCGCGGGCCTGCCGGCCGATTGGACCTTCAGTCCCTACGACGAATCCGATTGCGATCCGCCTGGCTGGCTTGAGTCGGAGGCATCCGCCGCCGCGCGCCGCCGCGGCCGCTGCGGGCTGGTGGCGCTGTGAACCGGCACCGCTATCCGCGATTCGACTCCGACCGCAAGCTGCCGGAGAACACCGCCTCGATCTGCGATGTGATCGGCTGCAACGAGCAGGCGAAAAAGACGGTGTTCATCCAGTTCAGCTACATGCGCGGGGAGGATGAGTGCGTGAAGCTGTGCGCGCCGCACGCCGAACGCGCCATCGGTGACCCGGAAGGGCTGTGCGTCAGCGTGCCGCAGGAGGCCTGGAAATGACCGAGGAAATCCGCCGCAAGCACCCCTTCACCGCGCGCTGCACGAGCTGCGGCGCTGAGATCGTGTGGTTTCGCACGAAGAAGGGCAACAAGATGCCGGTGAACGAAGAGACCACGCTCCCGACCGACCGCGAGGATCAGCTCGACCTGAAGCGTCACAAGAGCCACTTTGCGACCTGCCCGAACAGCGAGCAGCACCGGAGGCCGCGGTGAGGCCGCTGATCGTGGACAACTTTGCAGGCGGCGGCGGCGCCTCGGCTGGCATTGAGGCCGCGCTGGGCCAGCCCATTGACTATGCGATCAATCACGATGCGGAGGCTATCGCCATGCACCGGGCGAACCATCCGCATACCCGCCACTTGCAGACCAGCGTGTGGGACGTGAATCCGCGCAAGCTCTGCGCCGGCCGGTCGGTGTCGTTGGGCTGGTTCTCGCCAGACTGCACCTTTCACTCGAAGGCGCGGGGCGGAAAGCCGTTCCGCGAGCGGGACACTGCGCGTCGCCGGCGTGGGCTGGCCTGGCTGGTGCCCTACTGGGCGAAAGCCGTGCGGCCGCGCGTGATCATGCTGGAAAACGTCGAGGAGTTCGCCGACTGGGGCCCGCTCCTAGACGACGGCAAGATATGCCCCATCCGGCGCGGCATGACCTTCCTCCGCTGGCACCGGATGATCGAGAACCTGGGATATCAGGTGGACATGCGCGTGCTGCGCGCCGCCGACTACGGCGCACCGACCACCCGCAAACGCCTGTTCGTGATCGCCCGCTGCGATGGTGAGGAGATCGTTTTCCCGGAAGCCACGCACGGGCCGGGTCTCACACCCTACCGGACGGCTGCCGAGTGCATAGATTGGTCGATTCCCTGCCCGTCGATATTCGAGCGCGAGCGTCCTCTGGTGGAAGCCACGATGCGCCGCATCGCCCGGGGGGTCATGCGCTACGTGGTCAACAATCCGCAGCCATTCATCGTCACGCTGCGTGGAACAGAACGCGCGCACATCGACGCTAGCGCTAAGTCTGTCGATTCGCCATTGCGCACGATCAGCGCGAACGGCAATCACCATGCGCTGGTTTCGCCTGCACTGATCAACACGCGCAATGGCGAGCGCGCCGGGCAGGCACCTCGCGTCCGAAGCATCGAGGCACCATATCCAACGGTGACAGCGATCGGCAGCCAAGGTGCCCTTGTCGCCGCCTTCCTCGCGCGTCACTACGGTGGACACGAGAACGACGGAAGCGCGATGCGATCGCCGATGCGCACCATCACGACGAAGGACCACCACGCGCTTGTGATGGCCTTCCTGCTGAAGTACTACGGCACCGACCAGAACCCGGGGCTGAGCCGCCCTCTTGATACGGTCACTACGAAAGATCGCTTCGGCCTGGTGATGGTCCGCGGCCAGCCGCACCGGATCGTGGATATCGGCATGCGCATGCTCACCCCGCGCGAACTGTACCACGCGCAGTCATTCCCACCGGGCTACATCATTGACCGCGGCGCCAGCGACGATGGAGAGGTGGTATTGAGCAAGGCTGCGCAGGTTCGAATGTGCGGCAACAGCGTGCCGCCAGCGGTCGCCGAGGCCCTGGTGCGGGCGAATTGTGTCGAGCAACGTGCGGAGATCGGCGCGTGATCGTGGAATCCTGGGATGTCAACCAGGCGGCCGCCTACCTGCGCTGCCGGCCCGAGCATGTGCGCCGCCTGGCGGCCGCTGGTAGCATCCCGGCCAGAAAACCCGGCAAGCACTGGGTCTTCGATCCCGAAAGTCTGCAGTCATATGTGAGGGGTGAATGGCGCTCTACAAACGTAGTCGCGGGGGCTGTTGGTGGACTCGATTCCACCTGGGCGGCCGGCATGTTCGACGCAGCACCGGCACGACCGACCGGGCGAAGGCCGAAGAGTACGAGCAGGCGCTTCGAGATCGTCTCTGGCGGCAAGCAAGGCTAGGCGAGTCTGCGCTGACCTGGCGCGAGGCGGTGCGCCGGTTCAAGCAGGAGGCGAGCTGGCGAGATTCCACCCGCCTGCGAAACGAGTACGCGCTGGAATTCTTCACCCGGCTGGATCCGGTAGCAGTCGCAGCCGTCAATGCGGAAGTTGTCGCCTCGGTGCGCGCCTTCGTTGATCGCTCCCAGAAGCCGGCCAGCGCCAATCGCATCATGGCGGTGTTCCGCCAGGTGCTGCGTGCCTGCGTGCGCTGGAATGTGATCACCCACGCACCACCTGTGCCGATGCGCACCGCACTAGGTCGAGAGGCGCAGTGGGCCCAGCCTGCCGAGCTCAAGCGGCTGTTCGAGCAGTTGCCCTCTCACCTGCGCGCGCCGGTCCTGTTCATGGCGCTCACCGGCATGCGCGATGCCAATGTGCGCGGGCTTCAATGGTCGCAGATCGACTTCGAGCGCGCCCAGCTCGTGGTGCCGGGCGGGCAGTACAAGACCAAGCGCACCATCAGCCTGCCGCTATCCACTGAGGTAATGGCGATGCTTGAGGGGCTGCCACGCGATCACGAGTACGTGTTCACCTACCAGGGCGAGCGCATCAAGACCGCGCTGGGCAAGCGCGCCTGGCGCAAGGCGCGGACCCGGGCCGGCATGCCCACCTTCCGCATCCACGACCTGCGCCACACCTTCGCCTCGAGCCTTGCCGCCGATGGCGCATCAGACCGGGTGCTGCAGGCGCTGTGTGGCTGGTCATCCCCAAGGATGGCGGCGCGCTACGCTCACCTTCGGGTGGATGATGTGCGCCAGTATGCGCAGGCGGTAGGTACAAAGACGGTCACAGGCCTTTCGACCGAGGATGTGCAAGTGATTGATTCTTTGGTGCCGACTCGCGGAATCGAACCGCGGACCCACGCATTACGAATGCGTTGCTCTACCAGCTGAGCTAAGTCGGCAATGCCAGGCAGGCTTGACCGGCGGCATTCTACCTTAGGTCAATTCAGGGACGAAAGGCTGCCGCGCTGTTTTGCGACGCCGCGCAAGGCTTTGGGCAGGGAAAAGACCACGTGTTCGGTCACCCCGCCCAGCTCCTCGGCCAGCTTCCCGCCCCAGGCCTGGAGCTGCTCCACCACCCCGCGAACCAGGATTTCGGGGGCGGAGGCACCGGCGGTGACGCCCACCACGTTCACGCCCTCGAGCCACTGGCGCTGCAGGTACTCGGCGCCATCGATCAGGTAGCCCGGCTTGCCGGATTTCTCGGCGATCTCGCGCAGGCGATTGGAGTTGGAACTGGTCTTGGACCCCACCACGATCAGCAGGTCGCATCGTTCGATGAGCTGCTTCACCGCATCCTGGCGGTTCTGGGTGGCATAACAGATGTCCTCGCGGCGCGGCGCCTGCAGCGCGGGGAACCGCTTGCGCAGCGCCTCGACCACCTGCGAGGTGTCATCCACCGACAGCGTGGTCTGGGTGACGAAGGCGACCTTGTCGGGGTTGCGCACCGGCAGGCGCACGGCATCCTCGACGGTCTCGACCAGGTAGATCTGCCCGCCGTGGGAGGTATCGAACTGGCCCATGGTGCCCTCCACTTCCGGGTGGCCTTGGTGTCCGATGAGGAACACTTCGCGGGCCTCGCGCGCATAGCGCGTGACTTCCATGTGCACCTTGGTCACCAGCGGACAGGTGGCATCGAACACCGTCAGGGTCCGGCGTTGCGCCTCCTCCTGCACGGCGCGCGAAACGCCGTGCGCGCTGAAGATGACCGTCGCGCCGTCCGGCACGTCGGAAAGCTCATCGACGAACACCGCGCCGATGCGGCGCAGCCGCTCCACCACGAACTTGTTGTGCACGACTTCGTGACGCACGTAGATGGGCGCGCCGAACAGCTCGATGGCGCGCTCGACGATGTCGATGGCGCGGTCCACGCCCGCACAGAACCCCCGTGGATTGGCGAGCAGGATATCCATCTAGGTGGCCTTGCGCCCTGAGGTCTCGCGTCCGGCGTCCATCAGCGCATCCAGCAGCAGGAAGGCTGCGCCCACGGTGATGGCGGAATCGGCGACGTTGAACGCCGGGAAATAGGCGTCTTGCCAGTGCACATGGATGAAGTCCACCACGAATCCCAGCCGAAAGCGATCGATGACGTTGCCCAGGGCGCCGCCCAGCACCAGCGCCAGTCCCGGCGACAATAGGCCGTTGCCGCGACGCGGCAACTGCAGCAGCCACACCAGGATCCCCAGGCTCACGCACAGCGCCAGCGTGATGAAGAAATTGCGCTGCCAGCCGGAAGCCTCGGAGAGAAAGCTGAAGGCCGCGCCGAGGTTGTGCATGCGCGTGATCTGCAGCACCGGCAGCACGGTGATGAACTCGAACTCGGTGAAGTGCTGCAGGATGTAGCGCTTGGTGAGCTGATCGAGCAGGATGACGAGCACCGAGACGATGAGCCAGCGGAACGCGCCGCCGCGATTGGTCAGGATGTTCATGCGAACTGCCGCTCCTCGCCCGGCCCTTCCACGTTGCTGACGCAGCGGGAGCAGATGACCGGGTGTGCAGGGTTCTTGCCGACATCGGCCCGCCGGTGCCAGCAGCGGATGCACTTGGGCGCCTCGGAGGCCCGCACCTCCACGCGCACCGGTTCGCCGGCCGCGGCCGCGAACGGAACCACCGCCGCCTGGCTGGTGATGAGCACGAATCGCAGCTCATCCCCCAGCGCGGACAGCGCCTTGGCCTGCTCTGCCGGCGCATGCACCGTGACCTCGGCCTCGAGCGGTGCGCCGATGGCGCCCGCGGCGCGCAGGCGTTCGAGCTCGCCCGCCACCTGGGTCTTCAGCGCGATGATCGCCGGCCAGTCGATCTCGCTGTCGCGCTCGACGCCGGCCGGGAACTCGTGCCACTGGTTGAGGAACACCGACGCATTGGCCGTCCCCGGCATGTACTTCCAGCACTCCTCCGCCGTGAAGCTCAGGATGGGCGCGATCCAGCGCACCATGGCCTGCAGGATGTGGAACATTGCGGTCTGCGCCGAATGCCGTGGCCGGCTGTCCCTGCCCGTCGTGTACAACCGGTCCTTGATGATGTCGAGGTAGAACCCCGACAGGTCCACCACGCAGAAGTTGTGGATCTTCTGGTAGATCTCGTGCAGTTCGTAGTTGCGGTAGGCGGTGACCAGTTCGTACTGCATCGCGAAGGCGCGCGAGACCGCCCAGCGGTCCAGCGCCACCATCTCGTTCCATGGCACCGGATGGCGCGCGGTATCGAAGCCGTGCAGGTTGCCGAGCAGGAAGCGCAGCGTGTTGCGGATGCGGCGGTAGGAATCCGCGATGCGCTTCAATATTTCGTCCGAGACCGTGATCTCCTTGGAGTAGTCGGTGGCCGACACCCACAGGCGCAGCACGTCCGCGCCCAGGCTCTTGGTCACGGTCTGCGGCAGGATGACGTTGCCCAGGGACTTGGACATCTTCCTGCCCTTCTCGTCCACCGTGAAGCCGTGCGTGAGCACGCCGTGGTACGGCGCGCGCCCATGCAGGGCAACGGAGGTCAGGAGCGAGGAATGGAACCAGCCGCGATGCTGGTCCGAGCCTTCCAGGTACAGGTCCGCCGGCACGGTGGCCTCGGGACGGATCTGCGAGAGGCAGTGATGCATGACGCCGGAGTCCATCCACACGTCCATGACATCGGTGACCTTGTCGTAGTCAGCGGCCTCCGCGCCGAGCAGGTCCGCCGCATCCAGCTCGAACCAGGCGTCGATGCCGTCCTTCTGCACGCGCTGCGCGACCGATTCGATGAGCACCTGCGTGCGTGGATGCAGCTCGCCCGTGGTCTTGTGCACGAACAGCGGGATGGGCACACCCCAGGTGCGCTGGCGCGAGATGCACCAGTCGGGACGGTTGGCGATCATGCCGCTGATGCGCTGTTCGCCCCACTCCGGCATCCAGTCGACGTGCGCGATGGCTTCGAGCGCGGCCTTGCGAAGGCCCGCCTGTTCCATGCTGATGAACCACTGCGGCGTCGCGCGGAAGATCACCGGCGTCTTGTGCCGCCAGCAATGCGGATAGGAGTGCTGGTAGGCCTCCACCTTCAGGAGCCGGCCCTTCTCCTTCAGCACGGCGACGACGTGATCGTTCGCCTCGAACACCTGCTCGCCCGCGAACACGGGCGTGCCCTGCAGGAACCGGCCATCCCCGCCCACGGGGTTGTCGACCTCGAGTCCGTACTTGCGCCCGACGTTGTAGTCATCCAGGCCATGGCCGGGCGCGGTGTGCACCGCGCCGGTGCCGGCATCGAGCGTGACGTGTTCGCCCAGCACCACCGGTACGTGCCGGTCGTAGAAGGGGTGCGCGAGGGCCAGCTTGTCGAGCAGGTCGCCCTTGATCGAAGCGAGGCGCTTGAACGCACTGATGCCCAGTGTCGCCGCAACCTTGTCGACGAGCTCGGTGGCGAGCAGCAGCCGCTCGGCTCCGCCGCCCAGGTCGAACTCGATGAGCGTGTAGTCGAACTCAGGGTGCAGCGCCACGGCCCGGTTCGCCGGCAGCGTCCAGGGCGTCGTCGTCCAGATCGCCACGGACGCCGGCGGACCGCCGGGCGCAATACCCAGTCGAAGCGCGAAGTCCGCATCATCCACGATGCCGAAGCGCACGTAGATGCTCGGCGAGGTGCGATCCTCGTACTCGACCTCGGCCTCGGCCAGCGCGGAGCGGCAGTTCAGGCACCAGTGCACGGGCTTGTACCCTTTGTACAGGTGTCCGTTCCGGATGATCCCGGCGAAGGCGCGGAGCTGCTCGGCCTCGTAGCGCGAGGCCATGGTGAGATACGGGTTGTCCCAGTCGCCCAGCACGCCGAGGCGCTTGAAGTCGGTGCGCTGCGCATCCACCTGCTTCATCGCGTAGTCGCGGCAGGCGGAGCGGAAGGCACGCGCATCGAGCTTCTGGCCGACACGGCCGTGGGTCTTTTCCACCATCATCTCGATGGGCAGCCCGTGGCAGTCCCAGCCGGGGATGTAGGGCGCATCGTAGCCATCCAGGGTGCGCGACTTGATGATGATGTCCTTCAGCACCTTGTTGACCGCGTGGCCGAGGTGGATCGAACCGTTTGCGTACGGCGGGCCATCGGGCAGGATGAAGCCCGGGCGCCCCTTCGCGGCGGAGCGGATCTTCGCGTACAGCCCTTCCGTCTCCCATGCCGCAATCATCGCCGGCTCCCGGTTGGCGAGATCCGCCTTCATCGGGAAATCCGTCACCGGCAGATTGATCGTATTCTTGTAGTCAGCCACGATTCACCTTGCTGTCCATCACCCTGCGGCCAGCGCGTCGCGCGCCTGCGCCGCGTCCACGTTCATCTGGTCCACCAATGCCTCGAGCGAGGCGAACTTCACCTCGTCCCGCAATTTTTGCACGAACTCCACCTCGAGATGCTGCCCGTACAGGTCGCCGTCGAAATCGAACAGGTGCACCTCGAGCAGCGGCTCGACGCCATTCACCGTGGGGCGCGTCCCCAGGCTCGCCACGGCCGGCATCGGCCCGGGACCCACGCCGCGCACCCGCACGGCGAGGATCCCGCCCACCGGGGACTTGCGACGCTTCAACGGCAGGTTGGCCGTGGGAAAGCCGAGCTCGCGGCCGAGCTTGCGGCCATGGGTCACGCGCCCTGTCATGGCGTAGCGCCAGCCGAGCAGCCGTGCAGCGCCGGCAAAGTCGGCCTCCGCGAGCTCGGTGCGCACCCGCGTGCTGCTCACGCGTTCGCCGTCGAGCTCCACTCCACCGATCTGCTCGACGCTGAAGCCATGCTGCCGCCCGGCCTCGACGAGCGAGGCGAAAGTTCCCGCGGCGCGACAGCCGTAGCGGAAATCCGGCCCCACCACCACGTGCCGCACGCTCAAGGAGTCCACCAGCAACTCACGCACGAAGGCTTCGGGCGTCATGGCGCGCATGTGTTCATCGAAGCGCAGGGTGATGAAGCGATCCACCCCGGCCCGCGCCAGGCGCATGAACTTCTCGCGCCAGCGCGTGATCCGTGGCGGCGCATCCTCCGGGTCGAGGAATTCCTTGGAGCTCGGCTCGAAGGCGAGCACCGCGGCAGGCACGCCCAATGCCGCGGCACGGCTCCTGAGCACCCCGATCATCGCCTGGTGACCCAGGTGCACCCCATCGTAGTTGCCGATGGTCAGCGCGCAGCCGCGCTGCGCCAGGGGGAGATTGTGGGTGCCGCGAACCAGTTCCATGCCAGGCTCAATGTCGCACATGCTGCGGCCGCATCCCAGCCGCGAACAGCGCCACGAAGTAGACGGCCCCGCCCACGGTCACGCACAGGGCGGTGTTGAGCACGCGTTGCCAGGTATGCATGGCGAACCAGCGGGACAGGTCGCCCGCCATCCACCACAGCACCACCGCCATGACCAGGCTCGACAGGGCCACCCGCGCGAGCAGCGCACCCCAGCCGGCCGAGGGCTTGAGCAGCTCACGCCGGCGCAGGCCACGATACAGCAGCGCCGAGTTCACCAGCGCCGAGGTGCCGGTGGAAAGCGCGAGGAAGGCATGTGGCGCGGGCACCAGCTTGAAGTACGCGAGCGGCGCGACCACCGCGACGTTCAGGCCGATGTTCACGCCGAGGGAGACGATGCTGACGCGCACCGGGGTGCGCGTGTCCTGCCTCGCGAAGTAGCCGGGCGCGAGCACCTTCACGAAGCTGAAGCCCAGCAGTCCGAACGAGTACGCCATGAGCGCATAGGAACTCATGGTGACATCGTTTGCGACGAACCGGCCATGGCCGAAGAAGGTCGCCGTCAAGGGGCCCGCCAGCACGAACAGCGCCACCGCGGCCGGCATCACCATGATCACGACCAGCTTCAGCGCCCAGTCGAGCGTCGCCGAGAAATGCTCGGGCGCCTCGGCCGCATGATGGGCCGACAGGCTCGGCAAGATGACGGTGGCGAGCGCGATGCTGAACACGCCCAGCGGAAACTCCACCAATCGGTCGGCGAAGTACATCCAGGTCACGCTGCCGGTGGCCAGGAACGAGGCGATCTGCGTGTCGAGCAGCAGGCTTACCTGCGCCATCGAGGAACCCAGGATCCCCGGCACCATGAGCTTGGCCACCTTGCGCACACCCGGGTGATCCCAGCGCCAGCGCGGCCAGCCCAGGAGCTTCAACTTCATGAGGAACGGCACCTGGAAGGCCACCTGCACCACGCCGCTCACGAACACCGCCACGGCGAGCACGAGACCGGGATTCGCGAAATGCGGGGCGATCCACACCGCCGCGACGATCATGATCAGGTTCATCAGTACCTGGGTGAACGCCGGCGGCCCGAAGCTGCCGTAGCTGTTCAGCACGCCGCTGCCCAGGGCCGTGAGCGAGATGAAGAACAGGTAGGGGAAGGTCAGCCGCAGCATCTCCACGGCCAGGCCGTAGCGCCCGCCATCGGCGACGAAGCCAGGCGCGAAGGCCCAGATGATCAGCGGCGCGCCGATCACGCCGATCAGCGTGATGACGAACAGCGCAAGGCCCAGCGTCCCGACCGCTCCGTTGATCAGTTCCTCGACCTCGTGATGGTCGTTCTGGTGCTTGTACTGCGAGACCACCGGCACGAAGGACTGGGAAAAAGCCCCTTCGGCGAACAGTCGGCGCAGGAAATTGGGAATCTTGTAGGCCACCAGGAAGGCATCGGCGATGGGACCACCGCCGAACAGGGTGGCCTGCGCCACGTCGCGCATCATGCCGGTGATCCGCGACAGGAGCGTGGTCAAGCCGACGACGGAGGTGGACTTGAAGATGGCGCGGCTCATGGGCGGCGCACACTATAGCAAGGCCTGCCGGGGGTTTTTGGCCGCGACATTGACAGCCGGCAGGCACGACCCTCAAAATACGCGGCTGTTTTTCCAGGAGCCATTCCTTGGCCAACACGAAGTCCGCAGAAAAAGCCGCGCGCCAGGCCGTCCAGCACCGTGCGCGCAACGATGCCGCCACCTCCCGCCTGCGCAGCGCCATCCGCAAGGCCACGCTCGCCCTGAAGGCCGGCAAGGCCGGGGATGCCGAGAAGGCGCTGGCCGAAGCCACGCCCATCATCGACAGCATGGTCAACAAGGGCATCATCCACCGCAACAAGGCCGCGCGTCACAAGAGCCGGCTGACGAAGCAGATCCGCGCCCTCGCCAAGTAAACCGCGCCGCGCCCTCATGGCGCGGCCGCTGCCTCCGCCTCGCGGGGGTGTTCCTCCAGGTATCGCATGACCTCGCGGGCCAGCTCGCGGGTCCCCTCGCCCGTCGCCCCCGAGATCCTGAACACCGGTCCCTTCCAGCGCAGGCGCCGCACCAGTTCCTTCGAGCGGCGCTCGACTTCCTTCGGCTCGAGCAGGTCGATCTTGTTGATGACCAGCCAGCGCTCCTTGGCGGCCAGGTCCTTGGCGAACTTCTTGAGCTCCGCGACGATGGTGCGCGCATCGGCCACGGGGTCCGCCTGCGGGTCCGGCGGACAGATGTCGATGAGGTGCAGCAGCACGCGGGTGCGCTGCAGGTGCTTGAGGAAGCGGATGCCCAGCCCCGCGCCCTCCGCCGCGCCCTCGATGAGCCCCGGGATATCGGCCATCACGAAGCTGCGGCCCGCACCCACGGAAACGACGCCGAGGTTGGGAAACAGCGTGGTGAAGGGGTAATCGGCCACCTTCGGCCGCGCCGCCGAGACGGCGCGGATCAGCGTGGACTTGCCCGCGTTGGGCAGCCCCAGCAGGCCCACATCGGCGATGAGCTTGAGCTCCAGCGCCAGCGATCGCGCCTCGCCGGGCAGCCCCAGGCCCGCCTTGCGCGGCGCGCGATTGGTGCTCGACTTGAAGCGCGCGTTGCCCCAGCCACCCTTGCCGCCCTTGCCCACCAGCAGGCGCTGACCATCCACGGTCAGGTCGCCGAGCTGCTCCTCGGTCTCGAGGTCCGTGACCACGGTGCCGATGGGAACCGGGATGAAGATGTCCTCGCCCCCATGGCCCGCCCGGTCGTTGCCGCTGCCCGGCTGGCCATTCTTCGCCTTGTAAGTGCGCTGGATGCGGAAGTCGGCGAGGGTGTTCAGGCCCTCCACCGCGGTAAGCCAGACGTCCCCGCCGTTGCCGCCATCACCGCCATCCGGCCCACCGAAGGGCACGAATTTCTCGCGCCGAAAGCTCACGCAGCCACGCCCGCCGTGGCCGGCCTGGACCTTGAGGGTTGCTTCGTCGATGAACTTCATGCGCTGCTGCCCTTGCCGCCCAATGAAAAAGGGGACGGACCTGAACGCCCGTCCCCTTCATTCAAACACTGGCCGGGCTCGAAGAGCCCGACGCCATCAGCCGGAAACGACGCTGACGTAGGTGCGCTTCTCGGCGCCGCGCACCTTGAACTCGACCTTGCCCGCGGCCGTGGCGTACAGGGTGTGGTCGGTGCCGATGCCCACGTTCACGCCGGGACGGTACTGCGTGCCACGCTGGCGGATGAGGATGTTGCCGGCGAGCACTTCCTCGCCGCCGAACTTCTTCACGCCCAGGCGCTTGGCATGGGAGTCGCGGCCGTTACGGGTGCTGCCGCCTGCTTTCTTGTGTGCCATGGCTCAAATCTCCTGCGAATTCTTCAAGCGACGATCGAGGTGATCTTCACCTCGGTCCAGGGTTGACGGTGCGTGCCCTCGCGCTTGTAGTGCTTGCGACGGCGGAACTTGACGATGCGCACCTTGTCGTTGCGGCCATGCTTGGCCACGGTGCCGGTCACCTTGGCGCTGGCAAGGAACGGAGCTCCGAGCTTCAGGTCCGCTCCGGCACCCACCAGCAGCACCTGGGTGAACTCGACGCTGGCGCCCTCGGCGGCCTCGAGCTTTTCCACGCGGACAACGCCGCCTTCTTGCACACGGTACTGCTTACCGCCACTGGCGATCACGGCATACATTTCAAGGAACTCCAACGGACCGACCGGCCCGAAAAATAGCCGCAAAGTGTACTTCGAAGCCTCGAAAGGGTCAAATCTTTTGAGGATTTCAAGGGGTTAGGCCGGAGCCCCATGCCCCCAGCGATGCCTGAACCGGCCCGATTCGAAGGAGCCAAGGCGGCGCCGAGTTCGGTAACATTCCCTCACGGACCCAAGCCCTACATGAAATTAGAAAAAATCCGCTCCCTCGTGAGCACCGATTTCCAGGAGGTCGACCGGCTCATCCAGCGCCGCCTGCACAGCCAGGTCGCCCTGGTGGACCAGATCGCCAGCTACATCATCCACTCCGGCGGCAAGCGCCTGCGACCGCTCCTGGTGTTGCTCGCGGCCAGGGCCTGCGGACATCGCGGCAGCAAGCACGTGGATGGAGCGGCCATCATCGAATTCATCCACACGGCAACGCTGCTGCACGATGACGTCGTGGACGGCTCCTCGCTGCGCCGCGGCCGCGACACGGCAAACGAGGTGTTTGGCAACGCGGCAAGCGTCCTGGTCGGGGATTTCCTGTATTCGCGCGCCTTCCAGATGATGGTGTCGATGGACCGCATGCGCATCATGAACATCATGGCCGATGCGACCAACACCATCGCCGAGGGCGAGGTGCTGCAGCTCATGAACGCGCACGACCCGGATACCACCGAGGCGCGCTATCTCGAGGTCATCTATCGCAAGACGGCACGGCTGTTCGAAGCCGGCGCCCAGATCTCCGCGGTGCTGAGCGATGCCCCGCCGGAGATCGAGGCCGCGCTGACGCGTTATGGCAAGCACATCGGCACGGCCTTCCAGCTCGTCGATGACACCCTGGACTACGAAGCCGATGAAGCCATGCTGGGCAAGCACCTGGGCGATGACCTCGCCGAGGGCAAGCCCACCCTGCCCCTCATCTACGCGCTGCAGCAGGGCGACGGGAAGCAGCGGGAGATGATCCAGTCAGCCATCCGCAACGGCAGCATCGAGCGCCTCGCCGAGATCACACGCGCCGTTGCAAGCCTGGGAGGCCTTGCGTACACTGCCCGGCTCGCGCAAAGCGAGGTGGATCAGGCACTTGGTGCGCTGGCCCCGCTCCCGCCGAGCCCGTTCAAGGAAGGGCTCGCGGCGCTGGCGGAGTTCGCGGTGGCACGCAAGCACTGATTCGCAAGGATTTCGGGGTGTAGCTCAGCCTGGTAGAGCGCTACGTTCGGGACGTATAGGTCGCAGGTTCAAATCCTGTCACCCCGACCACTGATTCCGGGTCCGTTCCGGGCAGATGGGTAACGGCTTATATCGATTTAGTCGCTATAGACTCGGGGACACGGCAGGAGATGTCCATGACCGATCTGGATCGCATTACGCAACAACCTGGAATGATGGGCGGAAAACCGTGCATCCGGGGAATGCGCGTCACCGTTGGAATGCTTGTGGGCCAGATCGGCGCTGGCCGGATGATTGAAGAGGTCCTTGCTGACTATCCCTACCTCGAACGCGAAGACATTCTTCAAGCGCTACGCTATGCAGCCTGGCTTGCCGAAGAGCAGCACATTGATCTCGCCGACGCATGAAACTGCTGGTCGACATGAACCTGTCGCCACGTTGGATCGACTTATTCCATCGGTTTGAAATCAAAGCAGCTCATTGGTCGAGCATCGGAAGTCCACATGCTCTTGACCACGAAATCATGTCGCACGCTGCGGAACATGACTATATCGTGCTTACGAACGACCTGGATTTTGGGGCGATTCTTGCTGTCACTCATGGCGATAAGCCGAGCGTCGTACAAATCCGCTCAGACAATCTCAATCCAGACGTGATCGGAGAGCGCACAGTCCGCGCTCTGCGTCAGCTTGCGAATCAACTGCGCGATGGCGCACTTGTCACTGTTGATCCGATGCGCACTCGCGTACGAC
>JAXMGQ010000079.1:0-9923 GCA_046347195.1 Steroidobacteraceae bacterium | reverse complement strand
AATGTCGGGGCCCAGCCCATCCGCTTCGAGGTGGTTTCCCTCAAGCCCGTGGCCGCCGGCGCACAGCCGGACAAATCCCCGAAGTACCGCCACCTCAACTATCCCAACATCCCTGGCGAAGACCTGTTCGAGAACGATCAGGTGATCGTGCAGAGATTCCTGGTGCAGCCCGGGCAATGGGAGGGCGTGCATGCCCATCATCCGGACATGCTGTATATCCACGTGAAGGGCGGCCGCTGGGCGGCGCGATCCGACACTGAGAAGTTTCATGTCTATCCGGACGACTCGCCCGACGGCAGCGTGGGCTGGATGCGCACCACGCCCATCACCGAAGGACATGAGTCGCAGAACGCCGGCAAGGAGCCCATCGACCTCATCTGGGTGACGCTGAAGCGCTGAGGGCGGCCACAACTGCGGGCGGCCACTACCTGAAATCCCGCGACCGCGTCGCGATCTTCCCCAGCCACCCCGAGTAATCCCTCACCCGGTGCGCAATCACGTGCACCACCCCCATCTCGTGCTGCAGCTCGCCCTGCACCACGATCATCGAGGAGGCGAACACGGCCTGGCGCTGCTCGGTCTGCACGCTCGGCCAGACGATGAGGTTGCTCACCCCGGTTTCATCCTCCAACGACATGAATACGACGCCGGAAGCGGTTTCGGGCCGCTGGCGATGGGTGATGATGCCGGCCACGCGCACGGAGCGGCCGGTGGGCAACTTCGTGAGATCCCCCGCGCGGGTCACGCGCAGCCGCTCGAGGCGGTGGCGCAGCACTTCGAGCGGATGGCGCTTGAGCGTGAGCCCCGTGCTGCGGTAGTCGGCCACGATCTCCTGCCCCTCGGTGGGCTCGGGCAGGGCCAGGCGTGATTCGCGGTGCGAGGTGCCGGCGAGCGAGCCGGGGAGCTGCTCGACGCCGATGGCGCTCCATTGCGCCGCATGGCGGTGACCGCTGAGCGAGCGGAGCGCATCGGCCTGCGCGAGCGACTGCAGCGCGCGCCGGTTCAGGCCGCCGCGATGCGCAAGGTCCTCGACGCTGTCGAAGGCCGCCGCCACGCGGGCGCGCACCAGCATCATGGCCTGCTCTTCCGGAAGTCCCGCCACCATGCGCAGGCCCAGGCGCACCTCGGGACGGCCTGCCTCGTTCGGTTCGAGCGTGCAGTCCCAGTCGCTCACCTGCACATCGACGCAGCGGAAGACGACGCCATTGCGGCGCGCATCGTTGACGAGCTGCGCCGGTGCGTAGAAACCCATCGGCCAGCTGTTCAGGAGCCCGGCGACGAAGGCGGCGTGCTCATGGCAGCGCAGCCAGGAGGAGGGGTTGGCGAGCAGGGCGAAGGAGGCGGCGTGCGATTCGGGGAAGCCATAGCTGCCGAAGCCCAGGATCTGGTTGTAGATCTGCTCGGCGAACTCCGCCGTATAGCCGCGCTCGCGCATGCCGGCGAGCAACTGGTCGCGGAACTGGGTGAGCCCGCCGCGCCGTTGCCAGGCGGCCATGGAGCGGCGCACCTTGTCGGCCTCGCCCGCCGAGAAGCCGGCCGCCACCATGGCGATCTCCATCACCTGTTCCTGGAACAGCGGCACGCCGCAGGTGCGCTTCAGCACGCGCTCGAGGTCGGGGCTGGGGTAGTCGACTTGCTCGATCCCCTGCCGCCGGCGCAGGAAGGGATGCACCATGCCGCCCTGGATGGGGCCGGGGCGGATGATGGCGACCTGGATGACGATGTCGTAGTAGGTGCGCGGTTTCAGGCGCGGCAGCATGCTCATCTGCGCACGCGACTCCACCTGGAACACCCCGGTGGACTCGCCGCGGCAGAGCATGTCGTAGGTGGCCGGGTCCTCGGCCGGGATGTCGGTGAGCTCGAAGTGGCGGCCATCGAAGGTTGACTTGAGCTCGAGCGCACGGCGGATGGCCGAGAGCATGCCCAGCGCGAGGCAATCCACCTTCAAAAGGCCCAGGGACTCGAGGTCCTCCTTGTCCCACTGGATGATGGTGCGTTCGGGCATGGCGGCGTTCTCCACCGGCACCAGCGTCGAGAGCGGATGCTGCGAGATGACGAAGCCGCCCACGTGCTGCGACAGGTGGCGCGGGAAGCCCACGATCTGCGCCACCAGCAGCACCAGGTGCTTCGCCGTGGCGCTCTGCGGATCGAAGCCAAGTTTGACGAGTTGCGCCGGGATCTCGCCCTGGCCATCGAACCACTGCAGCGACTTCGACAGCGCATCCACGATGTCCATGGGCAGTCCCAGCGCCTTGCCCACATCGCGCACCGCCGAGCGGCGCCGGTAGGTGATGATGGTGGCGGCCAGCGCGGCGCGATGCCGGCCGTACTTCTTGTAGATGTACTGGATGACTTCCTCGCGCCGCTGGTGCTCGAAGTCGATGTCGATATCCGGCGGCTCGTGCCGTTCCTTGGAAATGAATCGCTCGAACAGCATGTCCACGCGCGCAGGGTCCACCGCGGTGACGCCGAGCGCATAGCACACCGCCGAGTTCGCCGCGCTCCCGCGCCCCTGGCAGAGGATGCCCATCGAGCGCGCGTAGCGGACGATGTCCTCGACGGTGAGGAAGTAATGCTCGAACTTCAGCTCCCGGATCAGCACCAGCTCGCGCTCGACCTGGTTGCGCACGGCGGGCGGCACACCTGCGGCAAAGCGACGCTGCAAGCCTTCCTCGGTGAGCTGGCGCAGGTGCTCGCTCGGCGTGAGACTCGCAGGCACCAGCTCTTCGGGATATTCGTAATGCAGGCTCTTCAGCGAGAACGTGCAGGCGGCGGCGATATCCACGCTGGCCTGCAGCAGCTCGGGCGGATAGAGCCGGCGCAGCGTCGCTAGCGGGCGCAGGTGCCGCTCGCCGTTGGCGAAGCCCTGCCGGCCGATGCGCTCCACCGTGGTCTTCAGGCGCACGGCGGTGAGCACATCGTGCAGCGGTCGGCGATTGCGGATGTGGTAGTGCGCATCGCCCACCGCCACGCAGCGCAAGCCGAGCTCCTCGCCGAGCGCGAGCAGCGTGTGCAGCCGCTGCTCGCTGTCCTGGGCGAGGGCGTGGTTGAAGGCCAGGAATCGGGCGTGCAGGGGCAGGGCGGCGAACCAGCGCGCGCGGTCCGGCTCGAGCACCTCGCCCGGCAGCCACAGGCCGATGAGTGCATCGAGCGAGTGGCTGAAGTCCTCGCGGGTGATCGCGTAGGAACCTTTCTCCGAAGCGCGCCGCGCGCGGCTGATCAGTTCGCAGAGCTGGGAGTAGGCGGCCTGCGTGGGGGCGAGCAGGGCGATGCGGTCGCCTTCGGCAAAGCGAAACTGACTGCCGATGATGAGCGGCAGCTCTGCTTCGAGCGCCGCCTCGTGCGCCCGCACGATGCCGGCCAGGCTGCACTCATCGGTGAGCGCGAGCGCCGCATAGCCCAGTTCCTTCGCACGCCGCACCATCTCCAGCGGATGGGAGGCGCCGCGCTGGAAGCTGAAGTTGCTGCAGGCGAGGAGTTCGGCGTAGGGCATGGGGCACCACGGTACTGGATGAGTATACAGTAGTGCGGCAGTGGGCTAGAATACGACGCAGCATGAAATGGTTGGTCCTCAAGCCGTGAACGAGCCTATCCATCCGGTGCAGTTGGAGGGTTTGCGTCGCATGACACCAGCCCAGAAGCTGCACATGCTCAGCGAGCTGTACCGCACCGGCATCGCGCTGCGCGTTGCAGGCTTGCGACAGCAGCATCCAGACCGGACGCGCGAACAGCTCGAATTCGCAGCGCGCCGGTCCTTACGCCTTGCCGGTACCTAGTTTGCTCCAGCCCTTCATCGAGCCGCTGGAACGGCTCGGCCTGCCTAGCCGGACGGCCCCGCGCGGACCCGCAGGTCGCGCCACCAGCCCTGAATTGCTGCGGCCTCGGCAGGCAGCTCGATCGCAGAGCGGCATGAATGCCTTCCACGCTTCGAGGTGCTTGCTCGAGACGGATGTGAGCAGGGCGTGCCGGCATCGATCACCGCCTGGAAATGCGGTGATCAAACCCGATCTGCGCCGCCTCCAACTTGCCGAATTTGCCGAGCACGACGACGTCGCACTTCGTCAGTTGGCCGAGCAGCCCTGCGCATGCGGCCTCGACTCCCGAGGCGTCCAGGTCACACATCACGCCGGGTGCCGTATCGTCGAAATAGATTTGAAAGGCGCGTCCGAGCCGATGTCCTGCAGAACGCCTGCGGTACAGGTCCGACCTGGAGGTCCATCGGGTTCCGCGAGCAGGCCGGCGACCACCCGACGCGCGCCAATGCGCCACCGTTGCGGCGAACAGCACCTGTACGGTCGCGCTGTCAGCACCTGTGACTGAAGCTATCTGCCCTGGTGCGGCTGTCTCTTGTCTTCTCCGTCCGCGCCCTGCCTCGCGCGTGGCTTCAAGTGGCTGGAACATCCGGCCTGGATGAGTATACAGTCGCATGTCGCCTGCGCAGAGCCAAGCTGATCTCGGCCGCGCTGCGTCCGCGAGGTGAAAAGCGCCGCCCCTATCGGCGATACTGCGCGCCTCTTTGCCTTGCCCGGACCCCTCAGTTGCTGGATCTTCGTCATGCCGACCTACCAATCCGATTTCCTGCGCGTGCTCGACGAGCGCGGCTTCATCCACCAGGGAACGAACCTCGAGGATGGATGCACCGCTACGCGCGAGATCATCACCGGCTACATCGGCTTCGATGCCACCGCCCGCTCGCTGCACGTGGGGAGCCTGATCCAGATCGTGCTGCTGTATTGGCTGCAACACACCGGCCACCGGCCCATCGCGCTGATGGGCGGGGCACCACCAAGGTGGGCGATCCCACCGGCAAGGACCGCAGCGCGCTGCTCACGGACGATGACATCCGCGCCAACATCGAGGGCATCAAGGGTGTGTTCTCGAAGTTCCTGACCTTCGGGTCGGGGCCGAGGAAGCACTGACGGTGGACAACGACGTGTGGCTCTCGAAGCTCGGGTACGTGGAGTTCCTGCGCGACTGCGGCACGCAATTCACCATCAACCGCATGCTCGCCTTCGACAGCGCTTCTGCTCGCGCCTCGAGCGCGAGAGTCCGATGACCTTCCCCGAGTTCAACTACATGCCTACGGTGCTCTACGACTTCCACGAGCTGTATCGCCGGCACTGGAAGCGTGGCCGCAGATGGGCGGCTCGACCCAGGGCAACATCGTCAACGGCGTGGAGCTGTGCCGGCGCAAGGATGGCGTGGAGGTGTTCGGCGTCACCACGCCGTTTCCGACCACGGCCTCGGGCCGCAAGATGGGCAAGACCGAGACCGGCGCGGTGTGGCTGAACGAGGACCTGTGCAGCCCGTACGAGTACTGGCAGTTCTGGCGCAACACCGAGGATGCCGATGCCGGTGATGCTCGCGCGGTTCACGCGTCTGCCGATGGACGAGGTGCGCCGGCTGTCCGCACTCGGCGGGGCGGAGATCAACGAGGCGAAG
Organism: Steroidobacteraceae bacterium; assembly: GCA_046347195.1. Lineage (GTDB taxonomy): Bacteria > Pseudomonadota > Gammaproteobacteria > Steroidobacterales > Steroidobacteraceae > TMP-86. Next base: position 4,481 of record JAXMGQ010000079.1, on the reverse strand, counting down.
AAGATCCTCGCCACCGAGGCCACCACCTGGCTGCAGCACGGTGCCGCGGCGGCGCAGGCGGCGGCCGATGGCGTGCGGCGTACCTTCGAGCAGGGTGATTCGGCGGAAGGGCTGCCCTCGGCGAGCGTGCCGCGTGAGCGTCTCGCGCAGGGCTACCCGCTGCTCGATGCCTTCCTCGCCGTGCAGCTCATCACCTCCAAGAGCGAAGGGCGCCGGCACATGAGCGCGAATGCGCTCAAGGTGAACAACGAGGTGGTGTCGGCGGATCGTGCGCTGACCGCGGCTGACCTCGCCGGGATGGGGTGACTGGTTGCCGGTGGGGAAGAAAGAAGCACGCGCTGAGTGGAGTGATCGCGAGGCGAAAGCCGCTCAACCCCACAACCCCTGCAGGTACCACTGCTGCGTGGCGGCCTCGCGATACAGCCACCAGCGCGCCCTCGGCGGTGCGGGCGAGATAGTAGTCGCGGCTCGAGTCCGCCTGCTGCCACCAGCCGCATGATGCGCTCCGGCGTGCTCCAGGAGCTGCGGGAGCCGCGGCCGAAGCGGCCGTGGCTCCAGGATCCACAGCGCCGTCGGGAAGCCCGGCGGTAGCTCGGCGGGCTGGCCGCTGTCCTGCACGCACCAGGCCTTCTCCGGGCGGTGATCATCGACGAGGCCCAGGTAGCGCACGCAATGCTCGCCCAGGCGCGCCCGCAGCTTGTCGAGCAGCTCGGACCAGCCGGCATCGTGCTGCGGCGCCGGGTCGAACAGATCACCCTGCGTGGCGCCCAGCGGCACGAACTGCTGCGCCGACAGGCGCAGGGCCAGCACGGCCTCGGGCAGTGTCGTGCGCTCGAGCTTCTCGCGCAGCAGCGCGAACAGGCGCAGGGCATCGCGTTGTGGTGAGCTGGTGTGCAGGGTGAGGGCGGTGTCGGGCGCATCATGGTGCGTCAGCTCGAGCTTGAGGGTCTGGATGGCGGTGTCGCGCCCGCGCAGGAATCCCTGGAATTCCTGCAGCAACCGGCGCAGCGGGAACAGCAACCCTTCCACGTTCTCCACGCCTTCGGCGAACTCGAACACGCGCCGGTAGCGCGGCGGCGAGCGATACGGGCGGCGCAGGTCCGGCGCTTGGCCGAGCAGGCGGCGCAGGTAGTCGGTGGCCGCAGGCCCGAAACGCCGTGACAGCGCCGCGGCCGGCAACTCCAGCACCTCGCCCACCAGCTTCAGGCCGCTGGCCCGCAGCGCCGTGTGCGCCTTCTCCTCCAGCGCCAGGCTCTCCAGCGGCAAGGGATCGAGCACCGCGCGCAGCCGCGGCAGGGCGGTGATGGCGATGGACTGGTCGTTCACCGCGAGCAGGGCGGCGCTCTCCGGCGTGGGCGCGATGCCGAGCTGCGCGCTGTAGCCGAGCAGCGAGATGCCCTCGCGCACCCGGCCACTGAGCGTAGCGAGGTTGCCGAAGTAGCGAAGACTGGCGCCCACCTCGAGCCACAGACACCATCGCAAGGCATCGAAGCTCACCTGGCTGCTGAACTGCTCGGCCCAGCCGGCCAGCGCGCGCAGCGCTTGGGCCTCGCCGGTGCGCGAGCGTTCCAGGAGCTTCAACTGCGGTTCGCGGGCGAGCGCCACGGTGGCATCGAGCTCGTGGAACACGCCCAGCTCACGTGCGGCCTGGTTGCAGGCGATGAGCACCCGGCGCGCGCCGCGCCGGTCGGTGACCGCCGCGGGACCCGCGGGTGCGGGCTCGCGCAGTTCGATGGCGAGGTGGGGAAGACGGAGGCAGAGCCAGAGCATGCCTCAAGAATAGGCAATGCCTGGATACTGTACAAGTATCCAGTCTATAGCTTGCGCAGCTATTTTAAAATCAGCTGGTTACGATCAATTCCGGATGTTCTTTGTGTGGAGCGCTGACTCGATGGCCTGCCGGATGAAGCGCTGGTAGGCATGCCGGCACGCTGGGCCGCCGCGTTCACCGCTCGAACGTTTCCGCGGAAACGTCTTCCTCACCAGCACGGATCGGTCAGCTCGCAGGTACCGACATCCTTGCAGTTCTTCGTCGCGTCGAAGCGCAGGCAGTTCGCTTTCATGCATCCCCATCGACGGTGTCGGCCAGTGCCTTGCCGATGGTAGGCGCGGATCAGCGGCTGATAGCCGGTGAAGCCCAGGACTGGCGCGAGTCGGCGCAACTCTTCGATGACATCGTGCGGCATCCGGAGCGTGACGGATACCATCGGGCGATCCTTGCGGAGCCGTCGTCGCAGCGACTCAAGAGTCTTCGTACTGCCGGCGTTCGTCTCTGGTCGCTTTGCGTGCTGAAATGATGCGGATCGCTTCTTCATGTTGAATCACATGGACTTCGAAGAGGAGTCGTTGGCGTTCGGTGTACCCAATTACGCCGCATCGAGGGTCTGGATGATTTGCCGTATCGAACAATCGAATGTACAGACGTTGCAACAAACGGGAAGCGGCGAAGTTGTATAGGGCAGATATGGGACGAACGATATGATGTCGGCATGGTGAACGAAACCCGCATCCTTCTCCTGGCACTGTTCGTCCTCGCGCTCTGGTACATCGTGCGCTGGTTCACTCTCGAGCGCGGCTCCCCACCGGCCGACGTCCGCCGCCCGGGCCCGTTGGATTTGCTCATCGGCTTCGTCTTCAACTTCTTCGACGCGCTGGGCATCGGCAACTTCGCCACCACCACCGCGGCCTTCAAGTTCCGGCGCCAGCCGGCGGATGAACTCGTGCCCGGCACGCTCAACGTGGGCTATGCGCTGCCCACCGTCACCGAGGCGCTGATCTTCATCGCCGCCGTGAACGTGGAGCCGACAACGCTGATCTCGATGATCGGCTCGGCGCTGCTCGGCGCCACCCTCGGCGTGGGCATCGTCAATCGCCTTCGCCGCGGCGTGCCATCCAGATCGGCATGGGCACGGCGCTCCTGTTCGCCGCCTGCCTGCTGCTGGCCGCCAACCTGGACCTGATGCCGGGCGGTGGCAGCGCGACCGGGCTGTCGGGATGGCGCCTGGGCACGGCGGTGGCCATCAACTTCGTACTCGGGGCGCTGAACATGCTGGGCATCGGCCTGTATGCGCCGTGCCTGATCCTGTGCACGCTGCTGGGCATGAGCACGTTAGCGGCCTTTCCCATCATGATGGGTTCGTGCGCCTACCTCATGCCCACGGCGGGCATGCGCGTCATCAAGGCCAGCCGCTATAGCCTCCGTTCGGCGCTGGGCCTGACGCTCGGCGGCATCCCCGGCGTGCTGATGGCCGCCTTCGTGGTCAAGTCGCTGCCGCTGGCGTGGCTGCGGTGGCTCGTGGTGCTGGTTGTGACCTACGCGGCAGTTCTGATGCTCATCTCCGCCCGCCGCAGGGCCGAGGCGCAGACGGTCGCCGCGACGACCTAAGGCGAGGGTGCCTGGTAGACTCGGAGCTCCGGTGTCGTCTCTACGTGCAATTCAGGTCGAATCTGCATCGAGATCGGCCGTGAAGCCAATAGGTCGGGAGCGTGGCGCCGGAGCCGGAGAGGCTAGTTGGCGGATCGCTTCAACCAGTTCCCCTATGACGACGTCATGCGTGTCAACGCGTTCTGACAGGTCTTCGATGAGCTTCATCAATTCCCTGCTGACAAGCGCCGCGCGACGCAGCCTCACGAATGCCCGCATGATCGAGATGTTCACCTTTGTCGCCGTTGGGCTGCGCAATATGCTTGAAAGCATCGCGACACCCTGTTCGGTGAAGCCATAAGGACGAGAGCGCCGGCCTCCGTGACTTACGATCAAACTTGAGGTCACAAATTGTGACCTCAAGTTTCTAACTTCTTGATTTGAAAGTTGGAAAACGAAATCCGACGGGAATCGGTCACGATTGCGTCGCATCGCCTGCAACAGCATCTTCGTTTCGACGCCATACAGTAGAGCCAGGTCAGAATCCAATAGAACCGATAGCCCTCGGATCGTGATGATCCGAGATTCCAAATCATCGGGAATCACGGCGAACTTACTCATAGGAGCGATAGTGTCCGCCCGGCGCCGCGCGAAATCAGCGCATTAATGTGGTCGATTCAGCGAATTGCGGAACACAATATTCCTGGCGTCACACGCGCAGGCGTTGGTAGGCCGTCTAGTTCGAGGCGCTACCAACCATCTCCCGGATCTGCTTCACCGCGTACTCCACCTTGATGTCCATGAACTTCTTTCCCGCGGCGACGCTCGAGCGCCGCGCATCGCCGGTGATGCCGTTGTTCGGGCTGTTCGGTCCCTTGACGGCCTTGCCATCGACCACCGGGTCACCCACCGCGGTCTTGAGCAGATCTTTTCGCACCCAGGTGCCGTCCTTGTCCAGGTACATCATCTCGGAGGTGTCGGAGATGCCGCCGTGCAGGTCGGGCGGCAATCCTTGCCTGGACATCCAGGCCTCGAAGTCATCGCTCGCCGCCGTGTACACGCGATCGCAGTAGTACACGTGGATGCCCTGCGGTGAGTACTTGTCGTTCATCTTCTT
>JAXMGQ010000078.1:0-11024 GCA_046347195.1 Steroidobacteraceae bacterium | reverse complement strand
GGCGCGGGACAGGAGATCAAGACGAGGCCGTTCCAGCTCGTGACGGGCCGAGTGTGGAAGGGCACCGCCTTCGGCGGTGCGCGTGGCCGGACCGATGTGCCGAAGATCGTCGACTGGTACATGGATGGCAAGATCAACATCGACGACCTCATCACCCACAAGATGCCGTTGCCGGACATCAACAAGGCCTTCGACCTGATGCATGCCGGGGATTCCATCCGCAGCGTCGTGGTCTACTGATGGAACTGTACGCGGAGCATGGCTGCTTCGGCGGCACGCAGCGCTTCTACAGGCACGCCTCGAAGGAGTGCGGCGGGGAGATGAAGTTCTCCGTCTACGTACCGCCGCAGGCGCGCGAGCGCAAGGTGCCGGTGCTGTACTACCTGTCCGGGCTCACCTGCACCGAGGAGACCTTCGCCATCAAGGCGCATGCGCAAGGTGTGGCCTCGGAACTCGGGCTCATGCTCGTGGGTCCCGACACGAGTCCGCGCTCGGAGCGCTACCCCGGCGATGCGGATGCCTACGACTTCGGCGTCTCGGCGGGCTTCTATGTCGATGCGACCCAGGCTCCGTGGTCGAAGACCTACCGCATGTACAGCTACGTCACGCGTGAGTTGCCGGCCCTCGTCGAGGCGGGTCTGCCGGTGCGGGCCGGCGCCGTGGGCATCTTCGGTCATTCGATGGGCGGGCACGGGGCACTCACCCTCGCGCTGAAGAACCCGCAAACGTACCGGTCGGTGTCGGCCTTCGCGCCCATCGCGGCGCCCAGCCAGTGTCCCTGGGGCGTCAAGGCGCTGGGCAACTACCTGGGCCAGGACCCTGCCGCCTGGAGCGAACACGATGCCACGGAACTCGTCGCGCGAAAGCCGTTCCCGGGGAAGATCCTCATCGATCAGGGCACGGCCGACAAGTTCCTCGCCGAACAGCTCCACCCGCACCTGTTCGAGGCTGCGGCGCGCAAGTCGGGGCAGAAGCTCGAGCTCCGCCTGCACGAAGGCTATGACCACGGCTATTTCTTCATCCAGAGCTTCATGGCGGATCACCTGCGGCATCACGCCGCGTTGCTGACGGGCTGAAGCCCGCGTCGCTTCGCCCGTTGGCCTTGCGACCCTGAGCCGGTGCCCGGGGCCGGCGTCCCTTCATTAAGATGCGCGGATATGCGAAGCTTGAGGCATCAATCGGCCCGCTTGCGCGCGAACCATCGTGCGACGGGCATGCCATACCGACCGCAACGGCGAGGATGGCGAAGACAAGGCCGGTCCGGGGGAGGCTCGATGACTATCTGCAGGCTTGCCGGGGGGGCGCTCGCCCTGATCATCACGGGTGCGGCGTGGGCGGATGCGCCCTTGCCGGCCGAGCATCTCACGGTCACCCAGATGCCGCCGCCGAACCCACACCGCCTCTACGTGCTCGACGACGCCTTCGCCAACGAGATCGACTTCCGCATCCACGTGTTCGATGGGGATACCTACCGCCGCCTGGGTCAGCTCGATGCCGGTTACTATGCCAGCTGGAACCTCTCGCCCGATGGCGGTACCTCCGCCATCGGCACGACTTACTTCGCCCGCGGCAGTCACGGTGCGCGCACCGATGTGGTGGAGTTCGCCGACAACCAGACACTGGCCTGGACCCACGAGATCGTGCTGCCCCCGAAGCGGGCGCACACGCTGCCGACACCCTTTGGCCTCGCCTACAGCGCTGACAGCCATCTGGTGTACGTGTCCTACGTGACGCCGGCGGCCTCGTTCGGCGTGCTCGACCCGGCCAAGGGCAGTGTGCTGGGCGAGATCGACACGGCCGGCTGTGTGCTGGTCATCCCGTCGGGTAACTACCGCGTCTCCTCCATCTGCGAGAACGGCAAGTTCCTGACCGTGAATCTCGATGCGCAGGGCAAGGAGTGGGGCCGAAGCTACTCGCAGGCCTTCTTCGACCCGGATGCCGATCCCGTGTTCGTGCAGGGGGTTGCCATCCCGGGGGGCTGGGCCTTCCTGTCGTTCCTGGGCCAGGTGCACGAGGTCGATTTCAGCGGTGATCAACCCATGGCGCGCGCTCCGTGGACGCTGGTCAGCGCGGCCGAGAAGGGCCACTGGCGACCGGGGGGCACGCAGGTCGGCACCTACAACGGCCACCTGCACCGGTTGTACGTTCCGATGCACGAGGGCGGGGAGGGTTCGCACAAGGTGGGCGGGACCGAGATCTGGGTGTTCGACACGAAGGAACACCGGCGCATCGCCCGCTGGCCGATGGCGCGCTACAAGCTGTCCGCGGCACTCGGCGTGCACGTGACGAGTGATGATCAACCGCTCCTGTTCGTGGCCACCGACAAGGCCGATGTCGCCGTGATCGATGCGAGCAGCGGCCGGCTGCGACACGTCGAACCGCACCTGGGCCAGACGCCCTGGTTCATGCTGACTCACTGAAGGTCCGTTCCCATGCGATTCATCGACCGCTTCTTCGAACGTTCCTCGCGCACCCTGGCGCAGCGCACCTCGCGCCGCAGCTTCATCGCAACCGTGGGACAGGCGCTCACGGGTGCCGCGCTCCTGCCGCTGCTGCCCGTGGACCGCACGGCCCGCGCCGCGACACGGGCCACGCCCGCCACCGATGATCCGCAGAGCTGCGACTACTGGAAGTACTGCGCCATCGACGGATTCCTGTGCGCCTGCTGCGGCGGTTCCTCGAACTCGTGCCCGCCCGGTACGCAGCCTTCGCCGATCACCTGGATCGGCACCTGCCACAACCCGGCGGACAAGCGCGACTACATCGTCTCGTACAACGATTGCTGTGGAAAGGTGAGCTGCGGCAACTGCGAGTGCAACCGCAACGAGAACGAAAAGCCCATGTACCGTCCCTCGCGCAACAATGACATGAACTGGTGCATGGCGAACTCCGAGTCCGACTACCATTGCTCGGTCTCCGTGCTGCTGGGTGTCGCTGAAAAATGAGCCGGTGGGCGCTGGTCCTGGTGGCGATGGCCGGTTGCTTGCAGGGCGCCGCGGCCCCGGCGGCGGAACCCGCGCCGGCGACCCCAGCCGCGCAAGCCGCACCTGCTGCGCAAGCCGCACCAGCTTCGCAGCCCGGCGCATCGGACTCCCTTTCCGCGGAGGCGGCCGGCGCCGCGGTGTTCGCCGCCAACTGCGTGGTGTGCCATGGCGCGAAGGGCCAAGGGCAGCCATCGCTTGCGCCGCCGCTGACGATCTATCCGGCGCGCTATGCGGGCATCCCGGAAGGCCGGCGGCAGCTTGCCATGACGGTGCTCGGCGGCATGTTCGGCGGGATCGACGTCGAGGGCCACCATTTCGATTTCAAGATGCCCGAGTTCGCGCAGCTCGATGACGCGGCGCTCGCCTCGGTGCTCAATTTCGTCGTCTTCGCCCTGGCCCAGGCACCTGCGCAGGTACCGCGGCTCACGGCGGAGGAAATCAAGGCCGAGCGCGCCAGCCCGCTCACCGGCGCACAGGTGCGCGAGCACCGTGCGAAGGTCCTCGGCCTGCTGGGACTGTAGGGGTGCGCGGCGAACTGCCATGGCGACGGGCGCTGGCCGGCACGCTCCTGGCCGCTGCCGCCGCCTCTGCCTGGGGAAGTGGCGCGCAGAACTACATGCTGTACTGCATGGGGTGCCATGGCGTCAGCGCCGAGGGCGTGCCGGGCAAGGTGCCTGGGCTGGCTCATTCGCTGGGCCACTACATGCGGCTGCCGGCGGGGCGTGACTTCGTGTTGCGCGTGCCGGGCGCTGCGAATTCAGTGCTGACGGACGCCGAGCTGTGCGAGGTGCTCAACTGGCTGGCCGCAAGCTACAGCGCGCAGGAGAGTGCAGGACTTGCGCCCTTCACCGTGGAGGAGGTCTCCTCGCGCCGCCATCAGCCGCTGGTGGCTGTGCTGGCGGGCGCCGAAGTGATCCAGGCGCTGCAAGCGGGGGTTCCGGCGGTGCAGGACTACTGAGCGGCGTGATGCGTGGAGTCGCCCGCATGCAGGCGGCGGCAATGACGGGCGGTGTGCCGGCCTCGCTTGCTGCGCTGGTGACGCGGGATTTTCGCGAGACACCCCTGTGGCTCGACGGGGTGGATCTCGCCCGGCCCGCGACATCGCTCCCTGCGGCGGTGGATGTACTGGTGATCGGCGCCGGTTACACCGGAGCCTCCGCGGCTCTCGTCACCGCGGCCGCGGGGCGTTCCACCTGCGTCATCGACGCGCAGGACCTGGGTCATGGCTGCTCCTCGCGAAACGGCGGCCAGGTGGCCACCAGTATCAAGCCCGCCCTCGATGCACTCGCGTCCCGGTATGGCGCGGCCCGTGCGCGAGCCATCCAGCAGGAGGGGATCGATGCACTGGAAGGTCTTCGATCGCTGGTGTCCCGCCAGCGCATCGACTGCGACTGGATCGATACCGGCCGCTTCGTCGCCGCCTGTTCGCCCGGCCACTTCGATACGCTCGTCCGCAAGGCGCAGGCACAGTCGCGCGAACTCAGGGTACCGATCGAGGTGGTGCCGCGCGCCGAGCAGCGACGCGAGGTCGCCACCGACCGCTATCACGGCGGGGTCGTGTATCCGCGCCATGCCTCCGTGCAGCCGGCCAAGCTCCTGCTCGGCCTGCAGGCGATGGCGGCGGACGCTGGTGCGAGTTTCGTCGCGCACTGCGCGGCATCCTCCATCGAGCGGGAGAAGGGCGGCTTCCGGGTGAACACCTCGGGCGGCGTGATCCGGGCCGCACGGGTGATCATCGCGACCAACGGTTACACCGGCCGGTTCTCGCCCTGGCACCGTCGCCGCATCATCCCCATCCGCAGCAACATCATCGCCACCGAACCGCTGCCGCCGGAATTGCTGGAGCGGTTGCTGCCCACGCGACGGCACGTCGTGGACACGGCGAGGCTGGTGGTCTACTACCGAGCGTCACCCGACGGACGGCGCATGGTGTTCGGCGGCAGGGCGGCGCTGTTCGATGCGCCCTCGGCCGTCAGTGTTCCGCGCCTGCTCGCCTGGCTGCGCCGGCTGTTCCCCGAACTCGCCGAGGCGCGCGTGAGCCACAGCTGGTCGGGAAGCGTCGCCTACACCTTCGATGAGCTGCCGCACATCGGCTGCGCCGATGGCGTGTACTACAGCATGGGATATTGCGGCTCGGGCGTGTCGTTGTCCGTGCACTTCGGCCGCAAGATCGGCCTGAAGGCCATCGACCACCCGGATGGCCGCAGCGCGCTGGATGACATCGCCTTCCAGACCCGGCCCCTGTACACGGGGCATCCGTGGTTCCTCGCCCCCTCGATCCTCGCGTACCGGATGATCGATGCGCTGGAGATGCGGTAGGCAGCAGGGAAGGGCGGGGCGGGCCGAAGGGTCCGCCCCGCCGCGGGATCAGCGGGTCACCACCGGTTCGGAGGTGACGCGTCCTTCGTAGTCCATCCACACGTGGCGCGCGTAGTCGTACAGCTTGCAGCGGCGCACCGTGTTCCAGTAGTAACGCCAGGTGAACAGCTCGGCGTTGAATCGTTCGTCCCAGTTCGCCGTGAGCTTGGCCTGCGCCTCCTTCAGCCGGTAGAGCGGGATGCCCATGTTCACATGGTGCGCGGTGTGCTCGAGGATGTAGTGGATGAGTGCATCGAACGGACGCCTGAGCTTGATGTGCACCGTGGTGGTCGCATAGCCCGCATTGCTGTTCCACTCTTCCTTGCGGTCGTACCAGGCGACGCGCGGATGCGTGTGGTGCACGTAGATGACGAAGCCCATGAGGCAGTTCCACACGAAGAACGGCATGAGGAAGCCGAAGGTCAGGGTGGAGACCGTCGAGCGGTGGCTCACCAGCGCCCAGGCCAGGAGCCCGCCGATCCACAGCAGCGCGAAGGCGCTGACCAGCAGGTTGTCCCACAGGAAGCTCTTGCGCTTCGAGCTGACGTGCTTGCGGGAGGGAAAGAACAGCTTCTTCCACCACATCTCGACCATGTAGTACACGCCCTGGCCGACGCCGCTGCGATACAGCCGCTCCATCTTCTGGCGCAGCCACGGCAGCTTCCTGAATTCCTCCGGCGTGAAGGGCGTCCAGACGTAGTCGCGCCCTTTGAGGTTGGTGAAGCCGTGGTGCGCGAGATTGTGGCCGATGTCCCAGAGGCTGTAGGGCGTGAGCGAGGGCAGGAAGGCGATGCGCCCGAGCCAGGCGTTGAGCTTGCGGCGCGGGGTGAAGGCCTGGTGGCAGGCATCATGGCCGATGACGAACAGCCGCGCGATCCACAAACCCGCGAGGAGGGACACGAAGATCTTGGCCCACAGGGACTCGACGATCATGACGGTCGCGATGCACGCGAAGAAGATCAGCCAGTCGACCACCAGCAGGACGATGGGTTCGACCACCATCTTCCCGGTGGCAAAGGGCTGGATCAGCGTTCTGAACCGCCGATAGGAACCTTTTTGCGGTGCGGAATCCGTCGCGCTCTCAGGGGCGTCGTCGGTGGCTGGCATCGATCCCAATCTCCTGGAAAAAGTGGCGGGGGCTGCAGGGGTGGCAAATTATACATAAACGCGCCGCTCCAAGGAGTGCGCGTTTCCCATTATTTTGACAGGAATTTCCTGAGCTTGCGCAGCAAATCGGGCGCGATGCCCGGCTGCTGCGGTTTGCGCCATGGTTGATGGGCTCCCGAGCACCGCCCCCGGGCGGGGAATCAGGCGGTCTCGGCGTCCGGCCAGAGCAGCAGTCCCAGGTGCTCGCAGGCTTCGATGAGTGCGTTGGCCGCTTCCCGCGGACTGGCATCGAGCCGCCGGTCGTGGGTGAGGAGCCAGGTGAGCCGGGCGCGCCGCGAGCGGGCCGAAGGGTCGACGTCGAACCGCGCCGGGAACAACGCGAGCGCATCGACGAACTCGCGCAGCGCCGGCGCTGCCGTGCCATCGGCGGGTGCCGTGAGCAGGAGCTTGAGCCAGGCCACGCATCGCTTGGCAAGGCTCCCGCGGCTGATGCTCAGGCTGATGTTGCGCGGTGAGCCCGCCGCGCCGCAGGCGGTGATGGCGCCTCGCGATAGCGGGTGATCATGCGCTCGCTCGCGCCGGCCGACGGATTGGCGTGGCCGATGATCGAGCGCAACAGGTCGGCGAGGAGCTGGGCGAGCGATTCGGCGATGAAGCGCTGGCTCTGCTCCGCCGTGGAGCGGCGAGCTGGGTCCAGGCCAGCGTCGCGCCGGTTCGCCGGCCGTCATTCCGATCGGTCATGAGGGTGAGTGTATCGCCCAGCGTGGCCCGCAATGCTCCTCGCGCATCGGCCGCTGCCACGTAAAGTAATCGTGATGGAAGATCGCTCGCTCATCGCTGGCACAGCAATTGCTGTTGCTCCGGGCGTGCGCCGCCTCGTGGCCGGCAATGCCGGCATGATGACCGGTCCCGGCACCAACACCTACCTGCTGGGGGAGACTCGCATCGCCGTGATCGATCCGGGGCCGCCGGATCCCTCGCATTTGCGCGCCATCCTCGAGGCGGCGCGCGCGCCCATCGGCTGGATCCTGCTCACGCACACCCATGCCGACCATTCGCCGCTCGCGCGATCGCGCGAGCGAGAGACCGGCGCACGGCTCATCGGCCTGCCGCCGCCACAGGACGGCCGGCAGGACACGAGCTTCCAGCCGCAGCACCTGCCGGCCGACGGAGCATGGCTCGACCTGGATGGCCTGCGCGTGCAGGTCATCCACACCCCTGGGCACGCCTCGAACTGCCTGTGCTACCTGCTCGAGTCCGCGCGGCTCCTGTTCTCGGGGGACCACGTGCTCGAGGGCGTGACGCCGGTGATCCTGCCGCCCGACGGGGACATGAGCGATTACCTCGCCTCCATCGGCAAGCTCGAAACGCTGCCCTTCGATCGCATCGCCCCGGGCCACGGCGGGATCATCGCCGACGGCAAGACCATGCTGGCGATGCTGCGCAAGCACCGCCTGATGCGCGAGGCCAAGGTGATCTCGATGTTGCGCGCGATGGGGCCCTCGAGCATTCGCGAGCTGACGCCGCGCGTCTACGATGACGTCCCGGCCGAAAGGCATGGCTGGGCCCAGCTCACGCTGGAGGCTCACCTGCTCAAGCTCGAGCGCGATGGCCGCGCGAGGCGGGACGAGGCGCGCTGGACGCTGCGCGACGCGCAGCCCGGCGCATGAGGCCCCGGCTGTCGATCTCGCTGCACGAGGCGGGCGTGCGGCGCGACGGGCGCTGGGCGCTCGAGGACGTGAACCTCGACCTGCGCGGCGGGGAACGCTGGGTGCTGACGGGACCCAATGGCGCTGGCAAGACGCACCTGCTGAAGCTCCTGTCGACGCAACTGTGGCCAACGCCCACCGGGCGCGAACGCCGCCGCTTCGTGCTGGGCCGCCGGGTGCTGGACGAGGGCGAGGCAAAGCCGATGCTCGCCTACCTGGGCGCGGAGGCCCAGGACCGCTATGCACGCCGCGACTGGAACCTCGAGGTGCGCGCGCTCCTGGTGGCGGCCGTGCAGGGCACGGACCTGCCGCTCGAGGCCGTGACGCCGGCGCAGCGCCGGCGGGTGGCCACGCTCCTGCGCGAAGCCGGCTTGCAGCCGCTCGCGCGCCGCCGCTTCCTCACGCTCTCCTATGGCCAGAAACGCCTCGTCCTGATGGCGCGGTGCCTGGCGCGCCGGCCACACTGGCTGCTGCTGGACGAACCCTACAATGGCCTTGATGCGCGCTGGCGCGCGCGGCTGGATGCGCTGCTGGCGCGCGCCCGCCGCCACGGCACGGGATGGGTGGTCAGCGCCCATCGCCGCGCCGATGTGCCCGCGGGCACTCCGCCGCCTGATGGTGCTCGAGCAGGGCAGGCTCGTGCGCCGTGCGGACCTTGCGCGCAGCGCGCGCTGGGCTTCTGCCGGAGATGCGGCACCCCGGCATGGCGGCCGGACATCGGCGCCCTGGGCGCGGCGCAGCGCGCCTCGGCTGCGCGGCGAGGACTGGCGCAACGCCGCCGATCCGCGTCACTCGGGCCGACCTGCACGTGGAATACCGGCGGTGCTCGAGGGCGTCGACTGGGTCCTGCGCCGTGGCGAACACTGGGCGATCACGGCGCGAATGGCGCCGGCAAGAGCAGCTCTTCCTCGCGGCTGTGGCCGGCGACCTGGCGCCGGCCGACGGCGGCCTGATCGAGCGCACCGGCTTGCGCGCGGCACGCCCATCGAGGAATGGAAGAAGACGGTGGCTACGTCTCGCCGGACCTGCAGGCCGACTACGTCATCGACGTGAGCATCCGGGACATGGTCATCAGCGGCCGGCATGCGAGCATCGGCCTGAACGAGCGAGCCGATGCCGATGACATCGCCGCCGTGCGCTACTGGATCCGCCATTTCGATCTGGAAGAGTTCATCCATCGCCGACCGCGCGAGCTGTCCTACGGCCAGCTTCGCCGTGCGCTGCTCGCCCGGGCGATGGCGGCGGCGCCGCGGTTGCTGCTGCTCGACGAACCCTTCACGGGCCTCGATGCCGCGCAGCGCGCGGCGATGCGCTCGATGCTCGATGGCCTGATGGCACGCGGCGTCACCGTCGTGATGGCCGTGCACCACGCCGAAGACCTGCCGGCGGGCATAACGCATGTCCTGCATTTACATAAGCGGCGCGCGCATGCGCGGGCGTTGCGGACTGCGACGCGCATCCCGGGAGGCTGAGCGGCGAACGGGCATAAGGGTACCCGTCAAGAGTTCACGGGTGTACGACGCTTATGTCACGTTCATTGCCCCTCGCGGCCGCCGCCGCCGCTGCCCTCATCGCGGTGCTCGGCGCCTGTGGTCATTCGGAGTTCGCCGTCAGGCCGGTGCCGGCCATCGTTGCCGGCAGCGTCGGACAGCCGGTGAGCCGGCTGGAGGAAGCCTTCGGCCAGCCGCGCAAGGTCGATGCGTCCGGGATCCGCCAGGTCTACGTCTGGTTCCTGCCGTCGGCGCCCTCCGGCGCGCCCGCGGGCCTGCATGGCTGCGAGATGGAAGTCACGGTGGATGCGCGCTCGCAACGCGTGCTCGGCTATTCGCTGTCGAACGTCGGCTGGTCACGCTGCGGTGAGGTCGAGCGGCGAATGCGGGTCGCGGCGCTGTAGTCCTCGCCAGGATCCGCCGCCCGCGGTGGCGGGCGGTGCGGTGGTTTACAATGGCGTTCCGCGTCCCACACGGAAAGCCCCCTCAAGCGTGTCACCGTTCTTCCTCCTCACGCTCCTGCTGCAGGCAGGGCTCATCGTCCATGTCATCCGCACGGGCCGCAATTCGCTGTGGGTCTGGGCCATCGCGCTCATCCCGCTCGCCGGGTCCCTCGCCTACCTCGTGGTCGAGGTGCTGCCCGCGCTGTTCGGCGGCCAGGCCGCGCGTCGTGCCCGCGCCGGGATGCGCAAGGTCATCGACCCCGACCGCGACCTGCGCCAAGCCAGCGCCCAGGTGGCCATCTCCGGCGATGTCGAGTCGCGCAAGCGCCTGGCCGAGCAGCTCTTCGAGCGCGGCCAGTACGATGCCGCCATCGAAGCCTACGAGGGCGGCCTAACCGGCATCTTCGAACACGACCCCACGCTGCTGCTGGGCCTCGCCCGCTGCCAGTTCGCCCGCTCGGAGTTCGGCGCCGCGCGCGCATCGCTCGACCGGCTCATCGCCCACAACCCGGATTTCCGGTCGGCCGAGGGACACCTGCTGTACGCACGGGCGCTGGAGGAGGAGGGCAACCTCGACAAGGCACTGCGGGAGTACGCGGTGCTCGAGGGCAGCTACCCCGGGGCCGAGGCGCGTCTTCGCTATGGCCTGCTGCTCCGGCGCGCCGGCCGCGAAGCCGATGCCCGGCGGGTGCTGAAGGAGCTGCTCGACAGCGCGCAGCTCGCACCGCGCCACTACCGGAAGGCGCAGGCGCGCTGGCTGGAGTGGGCGTCGCGGGAGGTCTCCTGACCGGCCGCTGGAGCGCACGCTCCGGCACGCCGGTGGAACGCGCCCATCGCCACATCTGGCCCGCGCGGGCGGGTGGGAGTAATCTAGGCGCGCCTGAACAACCGCAATGAAGCGAGGTCCCCATGGCTGAGAAGGATTCCGGTACC
>JAXMGQ010000077.1:0-11112 GCA_046347195.1 Steroidobacteraceae bacterium | reverse complement strand
GGTGACGGTGACCTCCATCACCCTGACCCGGAGCGATGATGTGGTGGTGTCGGGCGTCTCGGCGGCCGAGCTCGTGGATTTCGCGAAGCTGTCGGACGTGGCGGAGATGGTCAGCAACACGGCCATCCCCATCGGCACCTACAAGTCCGTCACCGTCAACCTCGATTACACCAACGCCTTGCTGTTCCTCAACGTGAACGGCGTGCCCAAGCCCACCACCATCGTGGGCGCCGACGGCAAGGCACTGACGACGGTGGCGATCACCGTGACGCTGGATCCGGCCAACCAGCTCACCATCAAGCAGAGTGGTGCGCAACGCCTGAACCTGGATTTCAACCTCGCCGCGTCCAACCACATCGACACCACCGCCTCGCCCATCAAGGTGACCGCGACGCCTTTCATCACGCTGAACAACGATCCGGCCAACACCAAGCCCGTCCGCGTGCGCGGGCCCCTCATCAGCTACAGCTCGCTCCAGAACAGCTACACCGTCTATGTGCGGCCGTTCCTGGACGAGGCCAACACCCTGGGTACGCTCACGCTGTTCGGCACGCCCACGAGCAGCTACGTCATCGACAACGTCGGCTTCTCCGGCAATTCAGGCATCAACGCCGTCACCAACCTCAGCACCGGTGTGGTGACCTCCACACTGGCCACCTTCACGCCCGACAGCAGCGCCGGCAGCTTCAACATCGTCCAGGCCTATCTCGGCACCGCGGTCGAGAGCACGACGGCCGACCGGATCGAGGGAACGGTGATCGCACGCACCGGCGATACGCTCACGTTGCGCGGCTCCACCTTGAGCCTCAAGGCCGGCACCTTCGCCTACTATCCGGCCGATGCCACCGTGAGTCTCGCCGCCGCCACCGCGGTCAGCGTCGACGGGCAGCCGCTCGCGACCGGCATCGACAAGAGCGACATCTCCGTCGGCCAGCACCTCATGGCCTTTGGAACCTCGACCGTCACCAGCGGTGTGGTCGCGCTGGATGCCACCGCCGGGCGCGTGCGGCTGATGTCGACCCGTGCCTGGGGAACCGTGATGGCCGGTGCCTCGGGCTCGGCGTCCTTGAATCTGGCGGCCTTGGGCCCCTGGCCGGCCGCGGCCTTCAACTTTGCGGGGACAGGCACCTCCGCGGCCCAGAATGCGGATCCGGCCAGTTATCTGCTGTCCACCGATGCCACCGACCATGCCGCGCTCGTCGGTCAGCTCGCCGCGGCGGATGGCATCGTCGCGCCCTTCGGCGCCGCACCGCCGGACTTCCTCGCCACGGCGCTGACGCCCGCGGCTTCGCTGGATACCGCGCTGGAGGTGGAGTTCACCTCCGGCGGCTCGAAGACTCCCTTCTCCAGCGTGAGCAGCACCACGCTGGTGGTGGATCTCGCCGATCCGAACCTCGGGACGGTGCATCGGCTGCGCGCCGGCCCGGTGCTCACCGACCTCAATTCGACCACCTCGCCATCGATCGTGGCCTCAGCGTCGGGCCGCAGCACCTTTGCCATCGGCAGCGCCGCGGCCGGCGTGAAGGTGTTCAGCAAGTTCAGCGACTTCGTGACGGAGCTGAACTCGACGACGACGGCGGCGAAGGCCGTGGCGCGGGTGGTGGCCGCGGGCCGCTACGACGCGGCGACCGGCACGCTGACCGCCTCGGCCATCGAGGTGGTGCTGCAGTAGCCCGCTTCGATGCGGCGCCTCGCGCAAGTGTGGTTGGTCTCACTGCTGATCGCGGCGGGTTTGCTGGAGCCGCTGTCCGCGGCCCCCGCGATCGATTCGAGCTGCGGTCCTCCCGATCTCGCCCGGCCGCGCATCGGCCTCGTGCTCTCCGGCGGAGGTGCCCGCGGCTTTGCGCACGTCGGGGTCCTCAAGGTGCTGCAGGAGATGCGCGTTCCCGTGGACTGCGTGGCGGGCACCAGCATGGGTGCCATCGTCGGCGGGCTGTATGCCTCGGGAATGGATCCACGCCAGATCGAAGACATGGTGCGATCGCTCGACTGGCAGGACGCCTTCCGCGATCGCCCCTCGCGGCGCGATCTCGCCTTCCGGCGCAAGCTCGATGACCGCAATTTCCTGGTGCGCTTCCCGCTGGGGCTCAAGCATGGGCACATCCTGCTTCCCCGGGGACTGGTACAGGGCCAGAAGCTGCAGCAGTTGCTGCGCGGCATGACCCTGCCGGTGAGCGACCGGGAACGCTTCGACCAGCTGCCCACGCCGTTCCGGGCGGTGGCCACCAATCTCGAGACGGGACGTGGGGTGCTCATGGACCGCGGCGATCTCGCCTCGGCCATGCGTGCGAGCATGTCGGCGCCCGGCGTGTTCGCGCCGGTGGAGCGGGACGGAGCACTGCTCGTGGATGGCGGGCTCGCCGAGAACCTGCCGATGGACGTCGCGCGCGCCATGGGGGCGGATGTGCTGCTGGTCGTGGACGTCAGCTTCCAGCTCCAGAACCGCGAACACCTGGAATCGGCGCTGGCGGTGTCGAACCAGATGATCGCCATCCTGGTGCGCCGGGATGCCGAGCGGCAGAAAGCCACGCTGACGCCGAAGGACCTGCTGATCGAGCCGCAGCTCGGTGACCTGGCCTCCACCGATTTCACCGGCGTGGCCCGCTCGATCGAGCTGGGCGAGGTGGCGGCGCGGCTGCAGTCCTCACGGCTCGCGCAACTGAGCCTCGGCGAGCGGGATTACCAGCTCTACGCGCAGGCGCGCGGGGAACGCGAGCCGCTCGCACCGCGCATCGACTACGTGAGCATCGATCCGCTCTCGCGCCGCTATGCGCCCACGATCCTGTCGGCCATGCAGCCGCTGGTGGGAAAGCCGCTGGACGTGCACCAGCTCGGCGAGGGGCTGACGGAGCTGTATGGCCTGGACAACTTCGAGTCGCTGGACTACTCCATCGTCCGGCGCGAGCAGGGCGGCGCGGAGCAGACCGGCATCGAGGTGCACGCACGCCGCAAGTCCTGGGGCCCCAACTACATCCGCTTCGGGATGAACCTGCAGGATGATTTCCAGGGCAACAGCAGCTACAACGCCGCGGCCCGCTTCATCATCACCGAGATCAACCGGCTGGGCGGGGAATGGCTCACGGACCTTCAGATCGGCGAGAACCCCAAGGCCGTTTCCGAGTTCTACCAGCCGCTCACCGCGGACCGGCGCTGGTTCCTCGCGCCGGCGATGCGCGTGGAGGTGAGGAGCCTGCCCGTCTACGACGGCGAGCTGCGCATCGCCGAGTACCGCATCCGCAACGCGCAGGCAAACCTGGATTTCGGGCGCGACCTGGGCAACTGGGGCGAGATCCGCACCGGCCTCGCCGCCGGAAGCGGCGCGGCGCGCGTGCGCCTGGGGGATGCGAACCTGCCGGTGCAGCACTTCCAGTCGGGTGGCGCCTTCCTGCGATTCAGTTACGACCGGCTCGACAACCTGGACTTCCCGCGCCAGGGCCAGACCTT
Source organism: Steroidobacteraceae bacterium (assembly GCA_046347195.1). Taxonomy (GTDB): domain Bacteria; phylum Pseudomonadota; class Gammaproteobacteria; order Steroidobacterales; family Steroidobacteraceae; genus TMP-86. The sequence goes on along the minus strand of JAXMGQ010000077.1, from coordinate 7,668 downwards.
CAGCATCCAGTGGGATGCGCAGCGCACCGGGCTGGGTGCCGACCTGCGCGCCGACCGGCTGCAGGCCGACTGGCTCGCGGCGATGCCACGCGGGCGCAACACGCTGGTGGCCTGGACCTCGTTCGGCACGACGCTGTCACAGCAGGGCACGACGCAACTGCAGGACCTGTACACCCTGGGCGGGTTCTTCAACCTGTCGGGCCGGCCCGCGCAGTCGGTGTTCGGTGCGCACTACGCCATCGCGCGGGCCATCTACTTCCGCAAGATCGGCAGGGGCGGGGAGGGGCTGTTCGATTTCCCCGCCTACCTCGGCGTTGCGCTCGAGGCCGGCAATGCCTGGAACCGGCGTGGCGACATCAGCCTGCATTCGGCGCACAAGGACGCCGCCGTATTCCTCGGCCTCGACACCTTCCTCGGGCCCTTGTACCTGGGGACGGGGTATGACGAGGCCGGCACCAGCGCGTTCTACCTGTTCCTGGGCCGGACCTTCTAGCGCCGGCTGGCGCCGGGCGGATAGAGGGCGCGGGGCGCTACAACCAGCGGCTCTGCGCGAGGTTCTCGACCTTCTCGAACACCAGCGCCGGCTCATCGCCGATGCGTGAGTACTCGTGGCGGCGAGCCATCTGCGTCAATGCCGCGTCGCGATCTTCCAGCGTGTAGTACCAGTGCGTGGTCTGCCAGTCGGCGCCGAGCAGTCGTGCGAACGGATCGCCCGCCTTGAGCCGCACCCGGATGCCGTAGGGTTTCGGCGACTGCGGGATGGCGCGGATCATGTTCTGCTGACTGGCGATGCCCATGCGCGCAACAATAGCGCATGCGCCCCGGGCGGGCCAGAGGCGCGGCGATTTCGCACCGCTCATCCCGCAGGCGCGCGTGCTAGACTGCGCCGCCATCACGAACCGCAGCGGCATTTTCCAGCGATGGCATCGAACTACACAGCTTCCGACATCGAAGTCCTGAGCGGACTCGACCCGGTGCGCCGGCGCCCGGGCATGTACACTGACACGACCCGCCCGAACCATCTCGCGCACGAGGTGATCGACAACAGCGTCGATGAAGCGCTCGCCGGTCATTGCGAGAACATCGCGGTCACCGTCTTCAAGGACGGCTCGCTCCAGGTGGAGGACGACGGCCGGGGCATGCCGGTGGACATCCATCCGAAGGAGAAGATCTCCGGCGTCGAGCTCATCCTCACCCGGCTCCATGCCGGCGGCAAGTTCAACGACCAGACCTACAAGCACTCCGGCGGGCTGCACGGCGTGGGCGTGTCGGTGGTGAACGCGCTGTCGAAGAACCTCGAGTGCTGGGTGCGCCGTGGGGGGAAGGAATACAACATCAGCTTCTCCAACGGCCGGGTCAAGTCGAAGCTCGAGGTGGTCGGCGAGGTGGCGAAGTCGAAGACCGGCACGACGGTGCGCTTCTGGCCCGACCCGCAGTATTTCGACACCGACAAATTCGCCCTGCCGCGGCTGAAGCAGGTGCTGCGCGCCAAGGCCGTGCTCTGCCCGGGCCTGCGCGTGAGCCTGTCGAACGAGGCCGGCGGCGAGAAGGAGGAATGGTTCTACACCGGCGGCCTGCACCAGTACCTCGCCGAGGAACTGGGCAAGGGACAGTGGCTGCCGGCCGAGACCTTCTACGGCACCCGGGAATTCCCGGGAGGCACCCTCGACTGGGCCTTCGCCTGGATACTCGAGTCCGCCCAGGCGGTCACCGAGAGCTACGTGAACCTGATCCCGACGGTGGAGGGCGGTACCCACGTCAACGGGCTGCGCGCCGGCGCGGCCGATGCGGTGCGCGAGTTCTGCGAGTTCCGCAATCTCGTGCCGCGCGGACTCAAGCTCGCTCCCGAGGACGTGTGGGATGGGGTGAGCTTCGTGCTCTCGCTCAAGATGCGCGAGCCGCAGTTCGCCGGCCAGACCAAGGAACGCCTGTCCTCGCGCGAGGCCGCCGGTGTGGTCCAGGGCGCCATCAAGGACGCCTTCGCGCTGTGGCTGAACCAGCATGCCGACACCGGCGAGCAGATCGCGCAGCTGGCCATCCAGTCCGCGCAGCGCCGCCTGAAGGACAGCCAGAAGGTGGCGCGCAAGCGTGTCGTGGCAGGTCCAGCGCTGCCGGGCAAGCTCGCCGACTGCGTGAGCCAGGACCCGGCCCGGGGCGAATTGTTCCTGGTCGAGGGTGACTCGGCCGGCGGTTCGGCCAAGCAGGCGCGCGACCGCAACACCCAGGCCATCATGCCGCTGCGGGGCAAGATCCTGAACACCTGGGAGGTGGAGCCCGGCGCGGTGCTGCAGTCCCAGGAGGTGCACGACATCAGCGTGGCGCTGGGCGTGGACCCGGGCGCGAGCGATCTGTCCTCGCTCCGCTATCACAAGATCTGCGTGCTGGCCGATGCCGACAGCGACGGGCAGCACATCGCCACGCTCCTGTGCGCGCTGTTCCTGCGCCATTATCGTCCGCTGGTGCTGGCCGGGCACGTGTTCATCTGCATGCCGCCGTTGTTTCGCATCGATGCGGGCAAGGATGTCATCTACGCGGTGGACGAGGCCGAGCGCGAGCGGGCGATCAAGCGCATCGCCGCGGAGAACGCGCGCGTGAAGCCGGTGGTGACGCGCTTCAAGGGCCTGGGCGAGATGAACCCGCAGCAGTTGCGCGAGACCACCATGGACCCGGCCACGCGGCGCCTGGTGCAGCTCACGATTGCCGCCAAGGACGACACCGACCAGCTCGTCGACATGCTGCTCGCCAAGAAGCGCGCGGCGGACCGGCGCGAGTGGCTCGAGACCAAGGGCAACCTCGCCCAGATCCAGGTGTAGGCGAGAGCCCCGATGAAAGACCAGGAATTGAACTTCGAGGGCATCGAGAAGCAGTCGCTCAAGGCCTTCACCGAGCGCGCCTACCTCGACTACTCGATGTACGTGATCCTCGACCGCGCGCTGCCGGCCATCGGCGATGGCCTGAAGCCCGTGCAGCGCCGGATCATCTACGCCATGAGCGAGCTGGGCCTGGCGGCCGGCTCCAAGCACAAGAAGTCGGCGCGCACCGTGGGCGATGTCATCGGCAAGTTCCATCCGCACGGCGACTCGGCCTGCTACGAGGCCATGGTGCACATGGCGCAGGACTTCGCCTATCGCTACCCCATCGTGGACGGCCAGGGCAACTGGGGCTCGGCGGATGATCCCAAGTCCTTCGCGGCGATGCGCTACACCGAGTCGCGCCTCACGCGCTACGCCTCGCTCCTCCTGCAGGAACTGGAGCAGGGGACGGTCGACTGGGTGCCCAACTTCGACGGCTCGCTGGAGGAGCCGTCGATCATGCCGGCGCGCGTGCCCAACCTGCTGCTCAACGGCGGCTCAGGCATCGCCGTGGGCATGTCCACCGACATCCCGCCGCACAACCTGCGCGAGGTGGTGAGCGCCTGCGTCGCGCTGCTCGAGGACCCCGAGCTCAGCACGCGCAAGATCATGCAGCACATCAAGGGGCCGGACCTGCCCACCGGCGCCGAGATCGTCTCGCCGCGCAGCGACCTGGTGCAGCTCTACGAAAGCGGCACCGGCGGCTACCGGGCCCGCGCCACCTACGAGATCGTCGATGGCGAGATCATCATCGACGCGCTGCCCTATCAGGTGTCGGGCAGCAAGATCCAGGAGCAGATCGCCGCGCAGATGCAGCAGAAGAAGCTGCCCATGGTCGAGGACATCCGTGACGAGTCCGACCACGAGAACCCCACGCGCCTGGTCATCGTGCCGAAGTCCAACCGTGTCGACATCCCGGCGCTGATGGCGCACCTGTTCGCCACCACCGACCTCGAGCGCACCTACCGCGTGAACCTCAATGTGATCGGCCTCGATGGCCGGCCGAAGGTCATGGGGCTGAAGCCGCTCCTGCTGGAGTGGCTCGAGTTCCGCCAGAACACGGTCACGCGCCGTCTCACGCACCGGCTGGGCAAGCTCAACGACCGGCTGCACATCCTCGATGGCCTGCTGATCGCGTACCTGAACCTCGATGAGGTCATCCGCATCGTCCGCACGGAAGACAAGCCCAAGCCCGTGCTGATGAAGCGCTTCAAGCTCTCCGACGTACAGGCCGAGGCCATCCTCGAGACGAAGCTCCGTCATCTCGCGCGGCTCGAGGAGATGAAGATCCGCGAGGAGCAGAAGGAACTGGCCGCCGAACGCGATGAAATCGAGAAGATCCTGAAGAGCAAGGCCCGCCTGAAGAAGCTGGTGCGCGACGAGTTGCTCACCGATGCGGAAGAGTACGGCGATGAGCGCCGCACGCGGCTGGTCGAGCGCGACGCGGCGCAGGCCATCTCGGAGACCGACCTGCTGACCAGCGAGCCTGCCACCGTGGTGCTGTCGCGCCTGGGCTGGGTGCGCGCCGCCAAGGGCCACGAGATCGACCCGCGCACGCTCAGCTACAAGACGGGTGATGAATTCCAGGCCGCCGCCCGCGGCCGCAACCTGCAGCAGGCCGTGTTCATCGACTCCACCGGGCGGGCCTACAGCGCCGATGCGCACACGCTGCCGGCGGCACGCGGCTATGGCGAGCCGCTGTCCACGATGGTGGATCCGCCCGATGGCGCCACCTTCGCCGCGGTGCTGATCGGCGAGCCCGCCGACACCTGGCTCCTGGCCAGCGATGCCGGCTATGGGTTCCGCGCGAAGCTCTCCGACCTGTACGCGCGCAACCGCAAGGGCAAGTCGGTGCTGAAGGTGCCGGAGAATGCGACCGTCCTGCCCGCATGTCCGGCGGGGGATCCCAAGTCCCTCGCGGTGCTGGTCAACAACACCGGTGAAGTGCTCGCGCTGCCCGTGGCCGCCATCGAGGAGATGGCCTCGGGCAAGGGCATGAATCTCTACGGAATCCCGGGGAAGAAGTCCGCCGAGCGCGATGAGTACCTCACGGCGATGGCCGTCGTCGCCCCGGGCGAGACGCTCACCGTCTACAGCGGCAAGAGCGCACCGATGACCCTGAAGTTCGATGAACTCAAGCAGTTCGAGGACAGGAAGGGCCAGCGCCGCCAGCGATTCTCGCGGGCCTACAAGCAGATCGACAGACTCGAGGTGGGCAAGTGATCATCTACGGTTCATCCGTCTCGCCGTTCGTGCGCAAGACCATCGCCTTCGCGAACGAGAAGGGCATCGACTTCAAGGTCAAGTCCGAGAACCCCGGCTCACAGGACCCCGAGTTCCGGCAGGCCAGTCCCTTCGGCAAGATCCCGGGCCTTCGCGACGGTGATTACACCCTGGCGGATTCCAGCGCCATCATCGCCTACCTGGAAGCGCTCAAGCCCGATCCCGTGCTCATCCCCACCGAGCCGCGCGCGCGTGGCAGGACGATCTGGTGGGACGAGTTCGCCGACACCATCCTCCTGGGCGCCGGCAACCGGATCTTCTTCAATCGCATCGTGTTGCCGAAGTTCCGGGGCCAGCCCGGTGATCTGGCGACGGCCGACAAGGCCGAGCGCGAGGAGTTGCCGCCGATTCTCGACTACCTCGAACAGTCGATCCCGTCCTCCGGCTGGCTGGTCGGAGACAGCCTGACGCTGGCAGATCTTGCCGTGGCCACCGGGTTCCCCAACCTGCGTTACGCGGGATGCCCGGTGCAGTCGTCGAAGCATCCGCGTCTCACCGCCTACGTCGACAAGATCCTGGCCCGCCCCTCGTTCGCGGGGTCACTCGCACGAGAAGCGAAGATCTTCGCGACTTGAGAACTGTTCACGTGGGTTGGTGGCCGTCGCCTGGAAGAAAAAAAGACGCGCGGGCAGCGCGCTCGCCGAGAGAATGATGCGACACCGAGGGCGATGATTTGCTTGGGCCGCGGGGTTCCGGGTGAGTTGAGAACCGCACTCATTCCGATCCTCATCGTGAGTCCTCTTCCCTGTTCTTGCCGAGGAGGTGACGTGGCGGCTGTGCCCTCGATTGCGCCGCGCAATCTTTACGTGCTCGCAGCGCGGCTGTAGATTTGTGCCGCGAATGTCAACGGATAGACTTTTCAAGAAATCCAGAATATAGGGAACCACCTTCATGTCCTGCTTCGATTTGCGGCGAGTCGCGATGGCCGCTCTGGTGCTCGTTTCCTCGACGGGCTTGAGCGCTTGCATGAACCTGAAATCATATGTCGATCCTGCATTGGTCCCGGTCGCGAAGTCTCAGCTACCGACGGTCGCGACCCCCAAGCCCGTCAGCGTGTTGTTCGAATTCCGCACCAAGGGCAACGCCAATCCTCAAGCAACCAGTGCGCTGCAAGGCCGCGTGATCGCTGCAACGGCGGAATCCGACATGTTCTCCAAGGTGTCGTCGACCGCAGGCATTCCGGACGCGGGAATCCTGAAGATCATCATCGATAACGTAGGTGACCAGGGAAATGCCGTTGCCAAAGGCATCGGAACCGGTCTCACGTTGGGTCTGGCCGGTTCCCTGGTGAGGGATGGATATGCATGCACGGCCTCGTATGCGTACAAGGAGAAGACCTACGAAACGACGTTGAACCATGCCATCCTGACCACGGTGGGAAATCACAGGGCACCTCCCGGGCTGACTGCGGTGACACCCATGGATGCCATCACCCAGGTGGTGGACCAACTCGTGTGGCATGCGTTGAAGGACCTGGCGGAGAAGCAGGCCTTCAGCGCGGAGTAGCTCGTGCTGCGCTTCGGACGGTTCTCCATCATTGCCGGCATCGCGTTGATCGCCGCCGGCTGCATTTCGACGCCCTCGCCGAAGTATCAACCGTCGATCAGCAACACCGAATCACTGCTCAAGTCCGCGGTCAAACTGCGTGTGGGGTCGTTTGTTGCGGCGCGAGGAGTGGAGGACAAGTCCCTGGTGATACGAGGGTGGCAACTCGAGGGCGGAAGCGACGGAACCTTCGGTGGGTACCTGCGCGAAGCTGCCATCAAGGAATTGCAAACGGCTTCGGCATATGAGGACGCTGGTGAATTCTCGTTGACGGGGACGCTGACGCGCAACGAACTGAACGCGAGCATCAAGACCGGCTCAGCCATCGTGGGCGCGGAGTTCGTTCTCACGCGCGATCACGAGATTGTTTTCAAGAAGTCACTGGAAGCGCGCCACGAATGGGAGTCCTCATTCGTGGGGGTTGTTGCACTGGACGCTGCCGTCGCCAACTATTCTGTCACTGTGCAGAAATTGTTGGGCAAGCTGTTCGCCGACGAGGACTTTGTGGCAGCCGCACGAAGCAAACCTTCTCGCTGACCCGGGACGGTAGGCAATCTCGTAGCCGGACTGCACGCCGACAGCGGACTGAGTCTCTTGACATGACGGCGTAAGCGCCGACGACCGACGTGGACGTGTTTGATCCCGCCACCGGTGAGGTGCGCAGCGATGATACGTTCAGAGCCCCAACTCCTGATCGAGTCGGGTTAATTCGTCCAATGCGGCGCGCCGCTTCTTGCGGTCCACTTCGTCGAAGCGGATCAGGTCTTCGAATGCTACGCGGCGGCGAGTGCCGACCATTCGCGCCGGCAGCTTGTTCGCTTCGATCAGTTTCACCACGTAGGGGCGGGAAACGTTCAGGTAGTCGGCGACCTCTTGCGTAGTCAGTTCCACCTTTTCGGGCAGTATCGTGACGCCACGGCCTTGGCCGAGCTGCGTCAGTACGTCCATGAACAAGCGCACCGCTCCTGGGGGAAGCGAAATCATTTCG
>JAXMGQ010000076.1:0-11694 GCA_046347195.1 Steroidobacteraceae bacterium | reverse complement strand
ATCGACGCGCTCAAGCGCGCCGGTGTCACGGACCTCATCTCGCTGACCGCCTGCGGCTCGTATCGCGAGGAACTGCCGCCCGGGAGCTTCGTGCTCGTCAACGACTTCATCGATCGCACCTTCGCGCGCGAGAGCTCGTTTTTCGGCAATGGCTGCGTGGCGCACGTACCCTTTGCACACCCTGTCGGTCCGCGTCTCCAGCAACGGATCGCGCTTGCGGCGCAGGCCGAGGGCATCCCCGCGCACCTCGGCGGCACCTGCGTGTGCATGGAGGGACCGCAGTTCTCGACGTTCGCCGAGTCGACCTTCTACAAGGCGCAGGGCTTCGACGTCGTCAACATGACCTCGATGCCCGAGGCCAAGCTCGCGCGCGAAGCGGAGATCACCTATGCCGTGGTGGCGATGGTCACCGACTACGACTGCTGGCACCCTGATCACGAGAAAGTTGACGTGGCGACGATACTGCGCGTCATGGAGCGCAACGGCAAGCTCGCACGGAGGCTCGTTGCGCGGCTCGCGAGCGACTTTCCTGCGGAGCACGAGCCTTGCCCCGTGGGCTCCGATCGCGCACTGGAGAACGCGATCATCACTGCGCCCGCGGCGCGTGATCCCGCGCTGCTCGCCAGGCTCGATGCCGTGGCGAGGCGTGTGCTCCGTCGGGAGGGATGAGAGATCATGACTGACCTCAAGGACGCCATCCGTACGATTCCTGACTATCCGAAGCCCGGCGTCCAGTTCCGCGATATCACGACACTCCTCGGTGATGCGCGCGCCTTCCGCCGCGCGGTGGATGAACTCGTGCAGCCCTGGGCTGGTGCGAAGATCGACAAGGTCGCCGGTATCGAAGCGCGCGGCTTCATCCTCGGCGGCGCGGTGGCTTACCAGCTTTCGGCGGGCTTCGTGCCCATCCGCAAGAAAGGCAAGCTCCCGCACCAGACGGTGCGCGTGGCCTACTCGCTCGAGTACGGCCTGGACGAGATCGAAATGCACAGCGACGCCGTGCACGCCGGCGAGCGCGTGGTCCTGATCGACGATCTCGTGGCCACGGGCGGCACCGCCGAGGCGGCCGTGAAGCTGTTGCGCAGCATCGGTGTCGAGGTGCTCGCCGCCTGCTTCATCATCGATCTGCCGGCCCTCGGCGGCGCGCAGCGCCTGCGCGACATGGGCGTGCCGGTACGCACGCTGATCGACTTCGGCGGCCACTGATACGACCATGCGGGTCGCGGGTCGGCATCACCGCAGCATCTCGCTTGCCATCGACGGCTGGTCGGTCGAGGTCATCGACCAGACGCGACTGCCTTTCGAATTCGAGCTGCGGCGCCTGCAGACCCTGGAGGACGCCGCACAGGCCATCAGCGCAACGATCGCAAGGCGGTGCGCCGCTGATCGGGGTGACGGCAGCCTGAGTGGCGCTGGCGATGCGTGCCGATCCCGGGGACGCCGCACTCGACCGGGCAGTGAGGATGCTCGGCGCCACGCGGCCCACGGCCGTCAATCTGCACTGGGCGCTGCGCGCATGGCCGACGCGCTGCGGCCGCTCGCTCCGCAGGCGCGCGTCCGGCGTGCATACGCCGAGGCGCAAGCGATTGCCGAGGAAGACGTGCGTTGCTGCGAAGCGATCGGCCAGCACGGGCTTGCGCTGCTGCGCGAGCTTGCCGCGCGCAGGCCGGGGCGCAGCCTGAACGTGCTCACCCACTGCAACGCAGGCTGGCTCGCCCGCGTGGACTGGGGCACCGCGCTCGCACCGATTTATGCGGCTCACGATGCGGGCCTGGCGGCATGCACGTCGACAGACGAGGCCGCGCAACCAGGAGCGGCGCTCACCGCCTTCGAACTCGGCGCCCACGGCGTGCCATACACGCTGATCGCCGACAATGCCGGAGGGCACCTGATGCAACGCGGGCGGATCGATGCATGCCTCGTCGGGAGCGACCGGCCACGGCGCGCGCGGCGATGTGGCGAACAAGGTCGGCACCTATCTGAAGGCCCCGCCGCCCGTGACAACGGTGTGCCCTTTTACGCCGCGCTGCCCTTCTCGACCATCGACTGGAGCATGGAGGACGGGCCCGAGGAGATTCCGATCGAGGACTGCAGCGCGCGTGAAGTCACGCACGTCACGGGGTTCGATGAACGCGGTCGCAGGATCGAGGTGGGAATCGCGCCGCCGATGCGGCCGCCGAGAATCCCGCCTTCGACGTAACGCCGGCCGCTCTGCTGACCGGCATCATCACCGAACGGGGTGTTGCGCGAGCCGAGCGCGCTGGTCTTGCGGCGCTTTACCCGGAACACGGTGCAGCGCGGGGGCAGGGTAGTGAGCACGGCGGAGCAGGACGAACTGCGGGCCGCGATCTGCGCGGGCGCAACCGCTGCACGCCGCGGGACTCGCACCCGGCAAATCGGGAAACGTCTCGGTCCGGCTGGATGAAGGACTTCATCACGCCCTCAGGTGTGCCGTATCCGGCGATGCGGCTGAAGGATATCGTCGGGATCGACGGCGCAGGCAGCTTTAGGGCCGGGGTACGCCCTCCACCGAGCTGCCGCTGCATCATGCGATCTATGCAGCGCGCCCCGAGGTACGCGCGGTCGTGCACACGCACAGTCCGCACGCAACGGCGCTGTCGTGCGCGCGGCGCGGCCTGCCAGCCTTTCACGCGCGATCGCGATGGCGGGCGGTCCGGACGCGGTGCTCAGGCTACGCCACTTTCGGCTCGAACAGCTCGCGACGCTCGCGTTGCGCGCGCCCGAGGGGCGCGCCGCGCTTCTGGCGAATCACGGTGTCGTGGCCCTCGGCGCGGACCTTGCCGAAGCGCTGGCCAATGCTGCCGAGATCGAGAACCCTGGCGCGCCAGTACCGCTGCTGCTCGCCGCCCGCCTCGAACCCGTGGTACTCGACGCTGCCGAAATGCAGCGGATTCAGGCGCAGTTCGCGGACTACGGGCGCCCGCAATGATGGTGCCGCGGCGCGGCCGTCTTCCGCGCCGCGTGCGCGGCCGGATCAGTCCTCGCCCGCCGTGACCGGTGTTGGCTTGACCGATGCTGCCGTGACCGGTGTTGGCGCGACCTGTGTTGGATTGACCGGTGATGCCGTGACCGGTGATGCCGGTTTTGCGAACCCGCCTGCCGGCGGTTTGTAAGCCCCTGCCGCCCGCGCGACCAACAGGTATTGCTTGAAGACCCGGTTCGTTTCGCCCTCGTGTTCAAGGATGGTGGATCGATCCACCGGATCGAAGAAGCAGGTGATCCTCTCCCATGTAATCCCCGCTGTGATAGAGCGCCATGGCCCGGCATCCCCTGCAGGTGTACCGAGCGCGCAGCGGCCGCAGCGGCCCTTGAGCTGGGAGCGGTCGGTTATCTGGCGATGAGTGGGCTGGATGCGACCAGCTCGTCAATGGGCTTGTCCCGCACATTGCCGGCGCTCAGCGCGTCCAACAGCACGGGGCAAAGGAAACATCTCCTCGGCATTGATGGTGAGCCAGGATCCGACCCAGCAGCCGATGGAAGGGTTCTGCGGGACCGTGTTGTTGCGAATGCCTCCCGATACCTGCTCGTGCAGCTCGGGTGAGAGGAAATAGGGTGTGTAACTCACATACCCGTGGATGTTTGCGCAGCGCGGGATGGAAGTGCTGTTCGAGGTCATTCCTGTCGAATGCCATGCCGGCAAAGCAGCCGGACCCGACCCGGCGCGGCACCAGTGGTGAGCGGTTGTACGCGATGCCGTGCTTGACACAGAATTCGACGGTCTTCTCGAAGCTGTCGGTGTTGTACTCTTGCCGATCGTGATCACCACGTGCTGGCCGAGCCCCAGTCCGACGCAGTCGCGCAGCACCTGGATCGTCCGGCCCGACTCGCTATCCCGGCTCCAGCGGTTCTCGTCATCGACGGCGTTCAGCCCGACCACGATCCGGGCCCGCCCCTGCGTGACATCCCGGATCTTCTCCAGACGTTTCCGGGAAAGCACCTTGCAGTTGCTCAGGACGGAGCAGCGGAAATCCATTTCCACGGTCAGGCGCAGCAAGTCCATGGCGTCCTTGCGCACCAGGAATTCGCCTCCGCTCCAGGCCATCGTGTTGATCCCGAGGCGGCGGGCGGGGATCATGATGCGATCCCGGATCTCCTCCAGGGTCAGTTCGCTGCGAGCGCTCTGGCGCACCTTCTTCAGGTCGTTACTGCCCGTCATGCAGCATGAGCAGGCAGCGCAGGTTGCACCTGCGAGTTGCTTCGAAGTAGACGACCTGAAACCGATACTGCATCGCGCGATCCTCTTGCTTGTCGAGCACACGGCCTGGAGCGGCCGGAATTCTTATGCTCTGCGCACTTTCCTATGTCAAGTCATCAGCGTGGTTGGAATGAGAGACCACGGTGCGTTTCGCGCGCTGGGTGTTCGCAGTTGAACAGGAACGAGTCTTGCTTCGAATTCCAGGCGGCCGATTGCAGGAGATCGATTCCCATTATGATATCCGGATGGACATCGACCTATCGCACCTGCGTCAGTGGATCGGCTCCGCAGGAGACGCTGAGTGGATTTCGCCGGCACGGTGCCGCTGCGCGCGTTGGCTGCGGCGCTGGATCGGGACGATCCGCCGCTCAAGGCCGGGGACGAGGTGCCGCCGTGCTGGCATTGGCTGTATTTCCCGCCCACGCCGCGCCAATCCCATATCGGCCTCGACGGCCATCCGCGCCGCGGCGGCTTCCCTGCCACCGGTGCCGCTGGCGCGGCATGTGGGCGGGCAGCCGGCTGCGGTGGCACCGTGCGCCGCGCGTCGGCCAGCCACACCCGTACCAGCCGAATCACCGCGATCGACAGCAAGATGGGCCAGAGCGGTCCGCTGGTGTTCGTGAGTGCATCACGAGATCAGCGGTGAGGACGGCATTGCGGTGGTCGAGGACCAGGACATCGTCTATCGCGATCATCCCAGGGCTGGCGAGGCGCCGCCCGCGCCGGTGGCGGCGCCATCCACCTGCGACTGGTCGCGGGATTTGCAAGTGGAGCCGACGCTGCTGTTCCGTTACTCGGCGCTCACGCCGAACGGGCACCGCATCCACTACGACCGCCCCTATGCCACGGGCGAGGAGGGCTACCCGGGCTTGGTGGTGCACGGGCCGCTGCTCGCCACGCTCCTGCTGGAGTTGCTGCGCGTGCATCGGCCGGAAGCGCTGGTGCGTGAGTTCACGTTTCGGCTCGCGAAGCCCACTCTTCGACATCACGCCCTTCACGCTATGCGGCGCGATGGTCGAGGCGCAGAAGGCCGTCAATCTCTGGGTCCGGCACGGCGATGGCGCGCTTCGCGATGAATGCGGTGGCGACGCTGGCCTGACAGGCATCGCCTGCGCATCCGCGCCTTGTCAACGCGCGCCGCCGTCTTCCCGCAGGTGTGCGATGCGCGGGCCGATGGACGCGAAGCCCGGCTTGTTCGCCAGGAGCCTGCTCAGCGCCAATCCCGCGAGCTCGTGCGGGAACACGAGCCAGCGGTCCGTGTCGTGCAGGAAGTGATGCGGCACGCCGGGCGGTGCGCATTGCGGGCCGCGATGACCGTGGCGATGTGGATGCCGGGCGTATTGCGGCGGCAGCGCTGGCGCAGATCCTCGATCACCTGCCGGATGCTGCGCCCGGAGTCGTAGACATCGTCCACGATCAGCAGCGTGTCCTCGGCATCCAGGTTCCTGACCAGGTAGCCGAGGCCGTGCACCCGGACCTGTTCGCGGGCGAATCGATGCCGCTGTAGGCGGAGGTGCGATGGCGATGTGGTCGGTGGGGACGCTGCAGTATTCGAGCAGTTCCTGCATCGGCGATGTCTACGGGCGTCCCGCCGCGCCAGATCCCGGCGATGTGCGTGGGCCTGCAGCCCGACTCCAGCACCTTGAGACCCAGGCGCCAGGGAATCCTCTAGCAGCTCGTTGGCGGGGATGTGCAGGCGTTCGGGAAGCTGTTTCCCGCTCATGGTGCCTTCAGGCGTGCAGGTCCCCGGCGCTGATCGGCACCGCCGCACGCGCCTGCCGGTGAGCGCGAACAGCGCATTCGCGAGCGCAGGAGCCAGCGGAGGGGTGCCCGGTTCGCCCACGCCGCCGGGTGGCTCCGTGCTCGGCAGGATGTGCACGTCGACGACGGGCGCGTCCTTCATGCGCGCCACCGCAATCGTCGAAGTTCTTCTGTTCGACGCGCCCGTCCTCAACGTGGCTGGCGCTGGTGCAGCGCAGCCGGAGAGACCGAAGATGACGGCGCCTTGCACCTGGCGGCGGATGATGCCAGGGTTGACGATGCGGCCGCAGTCAACGGCGCAAACGACACGATGCACCTTCGGGGACCCATCGGCATCGAGGAGGCTTCGACCACCTCGGCGACGTAGCCGCCGAAGCTCGCAGACGGCGATGCCCTGGCGTGTCCCTTGGGAGCGGTGTCTTCCAGCCCGCTCTTGCGCCGCGAGCTCCAGCACTGCGCGGTGACGGTCGCCCGGCGCCAGCAGGTTGCGCCGGTACTCGAAGGGATCCTGGCGGCGGCGTGCGCAAGCTCGTCGATGAAGCTCTCGGCGAAGAAACCGTTCTGCGAATGGCCCACGGAACGCCAGAACCACACGCCGATGCCGGGCTCGAAGGGGATCCCATTCCACGTGGACGGCCGGCGTGCGATACGGCCACTCCTTGATGCCCTCGACCGCGGCTCCGTCCAGCCATCCTTCAGCGGAAAGCCACCGGCCTTGCTCACCGAGGAACACACGACGCGAGCATCGAGCGATGCCGGCGCGCCGTTGGCATCGAGACCGGAACGCAGCCGCACCACCGAGGCGGGCGGTAGAACTGCCCATGCATGTCATCCTCGCGCGTGTACACGAGCTTCACCGGCGCGGCGGCGGCCTTCGAGGCCTGTACCGCGGCGATGACGAAGTCCTGCGCGAAGCGGCGGCCGAAGCCACCGCCCAGCAGCGGTCGTGACCTGGATGTGCTCGGGCGGGACCCCGGTGATCTGCGCGCGATGACGGCGCGGTTGATGCCGGAGGCCTGGGTCGGCGCCCAGATGTCGATGCCATCGGTGACCGGAGGTCGTGCAGTTCATGGGCTCCATGCAGGCGTGCGCGAGATAGGGCACCCTGCACAGGATTCCAGCGGGGTTGCCGCCGCTGAGTCGCGAACCCGCCCTCGTGACGGGCGATGACACCCGCGATGTCGAGCTTCGCCTGCATGGCCGTCCTCAGCGCATCGCTGGAAAGCTCCGGCTTCGCGTCCGGGTGTCCCACTTGACCTCGAGCGCATCGCGGCCGAGCTTGGCGGGCCCAGAAGCCGGTGGCGATGACGGCGACGCCCGCATCCAGCGCCACGACGTGACGCACTCCCGCGACGGCCTTGGCGCGGGTGGCATCGAAGCTCGCCATCTTCGCGCCGATCACCGGAGGAACGCGACCAGCGCCGTCAGCAAGCCCTCGGCCTGTACATCGAGTCCGAAACGCGCCCGTCCGCTGACCTTGTCGGGCGTGTCCACCCGCGACACCGCCTTGCCGATGAACCGGAACTCGCGGAGCATCCTTCAGGCGCATCGGCCGGAGGCGCGATGCCGGCGGCACGGGCCGCCAGCGCCCCGTACGACAGGCGCCGCTTGCCGGCGTGCACGAAGCCTTCCCGCGCCCGGCAGGTGGCGCGCGGCACGCCCCAGGTCTCGGCCGCCGCGCTGATCAGCATCTCGCGGGTCGCGGCCCCGGCCTTGCGCAGCGGATCCTGGTGGTTGCGCGCACCGAGGTTGACCTGCCCGTGCCCTGCAGGCCGAATGCCGGGTTGTTGTAGGCCGGATCCACCGCCTGCTCGACGCGGACCTTGCGCCAGTCCACCTCGAGGTCATCGGCGAGCAGTTGCGCGAGGGAGGTGAGCACTCCTGGCCCCATCTCGGCCATGCTGACCACGAGCGTGGACCTGGTCATCCGCGCCGATGCGGATGAAGGCATTCGGCTTGAACACCGCGTCGGCCGCGGCGGCATCGGCACCCGAGGAACGCAGCATCGAGGGAAGCGTGAAGCCGAGCAGCAGGCTCCCGCCGGCCAGCGTGGCGGACTGCAGGAACTCGCGTCGCGAGGCAGAGTGTGCGGAGCGCGGCATCTCAGGCTCCCTTGCGCATGAGGCCCGCCGCCGTGTGGATGGCGGCGCGGATGTCGTTGTAGGTGCCGCAGCGGCAGAGGTTGCCCGACATGGCGGCGTCGATTTCGGCGTCGGTGGGCGCGTGGTTCTGCGCGAGCAGCGAGGCCGCGCTCATGATCTGGCCCGACTGGCAGTAGCCGCACTGCGGGACGTCGTGCTTCACCCAGGCGCGCTGCACGGGATGGTCCGCGTGCGCCGAGAGTCCCTCGATGGTCGTGACCTGGCTGCCCTGCACGGCGCTGACCGGCATCACGCAGGATCGCGTCGCCGCACCGTTGATGTGCACGGTGCAGGCCCCGCACAGGGCCAGGCCGCAGCCGTACTTGGTGCCGGTGAGCCCGAGGGCGTCGCGCAGCACCCACAGGAGCGGCGTGTCCGGCGGGACATCCACGGTCACGGTCTTGCCATTGATGTTGAGGCTGATCATGGGAAACTCCCAGGGGAACGTGTTCGGGACCGGCAATTCGGCGGGCCCGGAGCGAAAACGCTGCCGCCGCCAGGCACATAATCTATCATGTCGCGGCCGGCCGGTTCGCATTCGCGCCGTCGCAACGAAGCCCAGACATGACCTTCAATTCCGCAGCGCGGAGCCCGGCAGGCCGCGCGCCACCCTCATTTGCCGAATTCGTCTCGATGATGGCCGCCTGCATGGCCCTGCAGGCCTTCGCGATCGACGGGATGCTGCCGGCGCTGGCCGACATCGGTCGTGATTTCGCGGTTGACGACGCCAACGGCCTGCAGTGGGTGATCACCTCCTTCCTGATCGGCAATGGACTGGGGCAGCTCCTGTTCGGTCCGCTGGCCGACCGGTACGGACGGCGGCCGGTGGTGCTGGGCAGCGTCACCTTGTTCGGCGTCCTGTCGCTGGTCGCGACCGCGGCCACCTCGCTGCCCATGCTGCTGGGCACCCGCGTGGTGCAGGGGTTCATCGCGGCGGGCTGCGGCATCGTGCCGCGCTCCATCGTGCGCGACCGGTTCTCGGGTTCCACCATGGCGCGCGTGATGTCGAGCATCTTCATCATCTTCCTGCTCGTTCCCATGGTGGCCCCCGCGGTGGGCCAGGCGCTGCTGCTGGTCGTGAACTGGCGCGGGATCTTCGCCTTCCTCGCGCTGTGCAGCCTGGGCGTGATGGCCTGGATGCTGCTGCGCCTGCCCGAGACGCTGCCACCCGAGCGGCGGCGTCCGCTGAATTCGGCGCACCTGTTCAACGCCGCGCGATTCGTGCTGACCGAGCCATCCTCCATCCTGTACACGCTGGCCGTCACCGCGATGTTCGGATCCATCATCGCCTTCGTGAGCACCGTGCCGCAGATCTTCACGGAGTCGTTCCATCGTCCCGATCTCATGTCGCTGGTGTTCGCGCTGTGCGCGGGCGGCATGGGCGTGGCCTCGTTCTGCAACACGCGCATCGTCGAACGGGTGGGCATGCATCGCGTGTCGCACCTGGCGCTGGTCGGCTTCGTGTCGGTCACGGCGCTGCACGCGCTGCTGGCATCCTTCACCCACGAAGGGCTCGCGACTTTCGCGGTCCTGCAGTCCCTCACCATGTTCGGTTGCGGGCTGTCGGTGTCCAACTTCGGCACCATCGCCATGCAGCCGATGGGCGCGATCGCGGGCAGCGCCGCCTCGGTGCAGGGCGTGATCTCCACCGTCGGTGCGGCGCTGATCGCGGCCCTGATCGGCCAGCAGTGGTCAGGCTCCGTGGCCTTCCTGCCGCTGGGTGCGCTGGGCTGCGGCCTGTTCGCGTTCGCCTGCGTGCTGCTGGCCGAGCGCTCGCGCATGTTCCGGGCGCGCAGCACCCACTGACGCGCGGCGCGGGTCGCGTTACCGCGTCATCGCCCGGCCGCGCCGGCCGGCCACCCAGTCCGGCCAGTACCCCGAGATCTTCATCTCCGAGTCCAGCCCCGTGCGACGCAACTGGGCCTCGATCTGCTCGCGCGACAGGCGCGGGGCGATGGGTGCCGGGTGATCGGCGATGGCGAACGCGGCGCTGGCCATGATGGCCACGTGCTGCGCGAGCTGGCGCAGGTCCACCTTGTCGAAGGTGTCGGAGGCGGCGTGGTAGTTCTCGAGGTAATTCGCCGGCTCCTGGTCGGCCACCAGCGTCGGCACGCCTTCGAGCAGGAAGTCGAAGTTGTCGGTGCCGAGTTCGCCATCGAGGCTCAGGTGTTGCGCGTCGAAGGGCTGCAGCGGCCGGAGCGCCACTTCCAGCGCCGGCACGGCATCGTCCCGGCCCGCGATCGAGAATCCCTTGATGCGTCCCACACCACTGTCGATGATGAGCGCCGCCCGCGTCCGATCCATCTCGGCGCGATGCGCGAGCACATAGGCATGGGAACCCTGGTAGCCTTGCTCCTCGCCGCTGAACAGCACGAACCGAATCGTGCGCCTCGGTGCCAGGCCCGACTCGTGGATGGCGCGCGCCGCGGCGATCACCAGCGCCGAGTTGCAGCCGTTGTCCAGCGCGCCGGTGCCGAGGTCCCAGGAGTCCAGGTGAGCGCCGAGCACCACCACCTCGTCGGGGCGTTCGCGGCCGCGGATCTCCGCGACCACATTGCGCTCGGGCGCCGGAGGGCCGACCCGGTTGGGCATGTCGAGGCGCACGCGCAAGGCGGGCTGCATCGCGGCGAGGCGAGCGAGGCGCTGGCCATCTTCCCGGGCGAGCGTCGCCATGGGGATCGCCGACAGCTCGCCCGTCACCGTGTCGGTGTGCCGGTACAGGAGCCGTCGTGCCCGCGCACCCGTCCACAGCATCGCGGCGGCGCCGGCCTGCACGGCCCGCTGCTTGATGGGCAGGGCGCGATCGTATTCATTGGTCAGGTCGGCCCAGGTCTCGACCACCGGCGAGTCCACCAGCAGGATCGCGCCGCGCGCCCGCGACCCGAGCCGCGCGAAGTCCGCCTCGGTGCCACCGCCGATGGCGAGCAGGGGCGCCTCGATGCCACCGGGCGGTGTCGCCGCGGACCAGC
Organism: Steroidobacteraceae bacterium; assembly: GCA_046347195.1. GTDB lineage: Bacteria > Pseudomonadota > Gammaproteobacteria > Steroidobacterales > Steroidobacteraceae > TMP-86. Next base: position 607 of record JAXMGQ010000076.1, on the reverse strand, counting down.
CTTCCGCCACCACCGTCACGGGAAATGCTTGCGGGCCCAGCACCTCCAGCCGGGTGGACCCTTCCGACCAGGTCAATGACAGCGTGTAGGTCTCCGCATGCGCGGCAACGCCCGCGGATTCGAATGCTGCCAGCGCCCAGTCCACGGCGCGCTCCATGGCGGGCGTACCGGATACCCGGCCACCGATCCCGTCGGTGAGCCGCTCGAGGTCCGCGGCCAGCGGCGATGGCGAGAGTGCCCGGGCGATGATGGCCGAGGCGGGCGAGGAGGGCGGGGAGGGCGAGGTGAGCGCTGGCGCTGGCATTGACGCCGGCGCACGGGCCACGGCAGCGGCGCAGGTGATCAGCAACAGGCTGGCCAGCGCCACCTGGCGCGACGTCGGGCATCGGTTCATTCAAAGCTCCGAGGATGAGGTCTCGCGCATGGTGAATGCGGCGATGAAGGCGATCACGCAGGCCGTGGCCATGTAGAGGGAGACACCGAGCGTGGAGTGCATGCGCGCAGTGAGTTCGGTGGCGATGAGGGGCGCGAAGCCACCGCCGAGGATGGAGCCGGTCTGGTAGGCGACTGAGGCGCCGGAATAGCGCACATGGGTGCGGAACAACTC
>JAXMGQ010000075.1:0-13402 GCA_046347195.1 Steroidobacteraceae bacterium | reverse complement strand
TTGATGCGGGCAACCACTTGATGCCCGCCACCCCCAGGTTCTTCTGGCTGATGTGATCGCTGAGTATGGGAACGAGGGTCTGCACATTGGTGTCAAAGCTGTGCCGCCACATGGCCTGCAGCTTTTTCAACGCGTTTTCATTCCGGTAGATGCTGCCATCCCAGTCGATGACCATCATCGCCACGTCACCGTCGTCGGCCAGCATACACAGCAGGGCGTCATCGGCGTCCTTGTCGAGCGAGGCCTTGAGCTCGTTCTCGTAGTCGGCCAGCACTTCAACGTACAGATCGATGCTCAGTGGGCTTTGCCCAGACAGAGCAGACTTCAGATCGGCGGCGATTTTCTTCTTGTTGGTCATCGTCGACATTTTCGCTGCAAGGACCCCACGTTCACGCGCTGACCACCGGTTGGAAGGTATAGCGAGATGTGGTCACCGCGTTCAATGCTTGACCGGAGGCCTTGGTTGACGATGAACCTTCGCGCGCAAGTTGTTGATTTTGCAGGGCCACCATCTGCACCTACCCGCAGGCCAAACAGAGAATAGAGACGGTTCTGGCCGAGAAAGTGGGGGATTCCGGGCGTTTCGGCAGCAGGCCACCCGCAGCACTGGCAGCCAGAACCCCGCGTGGCGCGGGGATTTCGGGCAAGAAAAAGGGCCCGGAGACTATCCGAGCCCTTGTGTATGGTGGAGCCGGGGGGAATCGAACCCCCGTCCACAAGCCCTACATTCCAAGACCTACGTACGTAGCCGTGTCGATTGTTCTCGCCGCGAACTACCCGACGGGCAGGGAAAGCGCGCAGCCAGCCCGGTAGCGATTCGCAAGACACACCCCGGACCCGTGTGCCTCACTAGCTGATGAGCGCTACCCCTGATTCGTTCGCACCAGCACGAGCCGGTCAGGGTTCAGCCGCGATTAGGCGGCTAGAGCGTAGTTGTCTTCGTTGGCAACTATGAGTTTGCAAATGGTTTAACGAGGAACCTGCACCTCGGTACGCACCTGGAGTTTCGCGACCCATGTCGAAACCGGTCGGCCCCAAAAGCACGCGCATTGTAGCGCGCGACGGGCAGATATGTGTGCGCCAGGCGGCAAATCAACCCCGCGGGGGCGTAATGCGCTGAGGAATGCCGGTCGGGTGCCGCGGCTCGATACCGGCGGCGCTTCGGTCAATACCGGGACGCTTTGAGGATCCGGTTCCGGTCGCGCTGCCAATCGCGGTCCTTCTCGGTGGCGCGCTTGTCGTGCTGCTTCTTGCCCTTGGCGAGGCCAATCTCGAGCTTGGCGCGGCCGTTCTTCCAGTACAGCTCCAGCGGCACCAGGGTGTAGCCGCGGCGCTCCACCGCTCCGAGCAGGTGATCGAGCTGGCGGCGGGTGAGCAGGAGCTTGCGGGTGCGCGTCGGATCGGTCTCGACATGCGTGGAAGCCGAGGTCAGGGGGCTTAGGTGCGCGCCGAACAGAAAGGCCTCGCCGTTCTTCAGGAACACGTAGCCTTCGGTGATTTGGGCCTTGCCAGCGCGCAGGCTCTTGACCTCCCAGCCCATGAGCGACAGGCCCGCCTCGAACCGCTCTTCGATGAAGTAGTCGAAGCGCGCCTTGCGGTTGACGGCGATGGGTGGAGCTCTTGGGGGTTTTGCGGGCGCTTTGGCCATGTGCGTGATTCTACCGACAGGTCGCCGATATTGTGAGCAAGAGGGGCATTGCCTACCATGCGGGCGTGAAAAGCGTGGAGCGCAGCGCGCTGGTGAGATACACGCCGGCGCAGATGTTTGCGCTGGTGAGCGATGTGGCGAGTTATCCGCGGTTCCTGCCTTGGTGCGCAGGCGCGCGGGCGCAGGCCGTGGACGCGAACGAGGTCATCGCCACCGTGGACATCGCCCGCGGCGTATTGCGCACCAGCTTCACCACGCGTAACCGCTCCGTGCCGGATTCGGCCATTGCGATGGCGCTGGAGAAGGGTCCGTTCCGCGCCCTGCGGGGGCAATGGAATTTCGTTCCCATCGGCGAGGCGGGCTCACGTGTGAGCTTTCGAGTGGATTTCGAGTTCAACAATCGCCTAATGGCCGTGGCCCTGGATGCAGCGTTCGAGTCCATCTGCGGCACGCTGGTGTCCGCGTTCGTGGAGCGCGCCAAGGCGGTCTATGGATGAGATCGTGGTGGAAGTGGCCTGGCGCGAGGGCTCACGGGTGCGAGTCGAGTCCTGTCGGCTGCCTGCCGGCGCGACGGTGGCCGATGCGCTGCAAGTAGTCGGCGCGCCGCGCGAGGCGGCGGTGGGTATTTTCGGTCGGGTAGTGGAAGCGGACACGGTGTTGTGCTGCGCGGACCGCGTTGAAGTCTACGAAGCGCTGCCGAACGATCCAAAACTGGCCCGGCGCGAACGGGCCCGGCAGGCGCGGCGGCGATAGCGCCGTCCGGCGTGGATGGAAGGGAAACACGGGGCGCGAGGCTCGCGACGGCCGCGACGGCGATAGAACGCCTACTGGTAGCGGCGCTCCGGCTTCATGGCTGCGGCCGAAGCATCCTGCGCAGCGGTCACCGCGGCCGAGGGTTTGTCGATTTTCGCCACTTTTTCCCCATCGAAGAACACGGTGACGCGGCGCGAATCAACTTTGCGGGTACGACCCTTTTTCAGGTAGTAAATGTAGTCCCAGCGCTCCTTGTCGAAGGTGTCGGCCACCATGGGTGTGCCCAGCAGGTAGCGGACCTGGCTGTGTGTCATGCCCGGCTTGACCTGGTCCACCGCCGCCTGGTCGAGGAAATTGCCCTGCTGGATGTTGAGGCGGTACACGCAGGCGGCGCTCAGCAGCGCAAAGCCGAGCAGGGGAACAATGCATTTCAGGGCACGGAGCATGGTAGTGGTGGAATCGCGTTGATTGAACGATAATGCGGCAGGTTGGATTTTCATGATACCGGAACCGAACCAGTGCCGCATCGAACCAGAGACTTGAGCTCGAACGAAAGCACGGACTTGCGCAAGGCGGGGCTGAAAGTCACGCATCCGAGGCTGAAGATCCTCGACATCCTGGCCGACGGAACGGCCCGGCACATGAGCGCCGAGGACATCTACAAAAAACTGCTCGAGTCCAACGAGGACATCGGCCTTGCTACCGTGTATCGCGTGCTCACGCAGTTCGAGGCGGCGGGGCTGGTTACCCGGCATCACTTCGAAGGCGGCATGGCCGTGTTCGAACTCAATCAAGGGGCACATCACGATCATATCGTGTGTGTGGACTGCGGCCGCGTGGAAGAGTTCATGGACACCGGCATCGAGGAGCGCCAGCACGCCGTGGCGCAGCGCCTGGGATTCGAGATCCGTGACCATGCCCTGATCCTGTATGGCCATTGCCGCCGGCCCGATTGCCCTGGCGGAGCGGCCGCCGACCGGTTGGCCAAGCCGCTCAAGTAGAGCGTCGCGCGCGGGGTTTCGGCGCCGGTGCCCGCGATGCCGCCGATGGCGCCAGCATCTCGCGCGCATGTTCACGCGCAGTATCGGTGATGGACACACCTCCTAGCATGCGCGCGATTTCTTCCACCCGCTCCGCCTCGTTCAATGCGCTCACGGCGGTGCGCGTGATCTTTCCGTCCGACAGCTTAGCCACGCGGAATTGGCTGTGCGCCTGCGCCGCCACCTGCGGCAGGTGCGTCACGCACAGCACCTGTGCATGACGGCCCAGTTCGCGCAGCTGGCGGCCGACGATTTCCGCCACCGCGCCGCCGACGCCGGTATCCACCTCGTCGAATACCATGCACAGCGCCGGCGCGTGCTGCGCGGCGGCCACCTGGATGGCGAGGCTGATGCGCGACAGCTCGCCGCCCGAGGCCACTTTGGCCAGCGCCCGAAGCGGTTGCCCGGGATTGGCGCTGACCAGGAACTCCACCTCGTCGACGCCATGCGCCGCGCGGGTCTGCGGATCCGACTGCACCTGCACTTCGAACCGACCGCCGAGCATGCCCAGTCCCTGCATCAGCCGGGTGATCTGCTCCCCGAGTTCGCGCGCGACCCGTTGCCGCGCCGCGCTCAACGCGGCGGCTGCCTCGTTGTAACGCTCCGTCAGGCGCCTAAGTTCCTGTTCCAGGCCGGCAAGTGTGGTATCGGCCGAGGTCAGGTTCGCATATTCCTGCTCGGTCTGTTGCAGCACCTGCGGCAGCTCCGCCGGCGTCACACGGTGCTTGCGCGCCAGCGCTTCGAGATTGGCGGCGCGGCGCTCCAGTTCCTCCAGGTGTGCGGGGTCCACGTCCAGCGCATCGAGATAGTGTGACAGCGCGGCGGCCGCTTCGCGCGCCGACACCTGCGCCTCCTGCAGCAGCGTTGCCGCCGCATTCAAATGCTCTTCCGTATCCGCCGCCGAGCGGATGGCGGCGGCGGCCTTGGCGAGCAGGTCGTGGGCGTTGGCACCCTCGGAGGCATCGGTGAGCTCTAGCGCCGCGCGCGCGGCCTCGGCCAGCCGCCCGCGGTTGGCGAAGCGTTTGCGCTCGGCGAACAGCTGTTCGATGTCGGCGGCAGCGCCCACTTCGGTCTTGAGTTCCGCGAGCTGGAATTCCAGATAGCCCAGGCGCGATTCACGCTGCTCGGCGGTCGACTTCAGCGTATCGAAACGCTCGCGACAGCGCCGGTAAGCCGTATGTGCCACCGCTACCGTGGCCCGCAGCGCATCCGTCGCGCCATGGGCATCGAGCAGGTCGCGCTGCGCGCTGCGCTTGATCAGGTGCTGGAACTCCTGCTGGCCGTGGATTTCGATGACGAAATCGGCGAAGTCGCGCAGCGCCTGGAGCGAGACCACCTGTCCATTGAGATAGGCCCTCGAGCGGCCATCTGCGCCCACCACCCGTCGCAGGATGACCTCGCCTTGATGATCGATGGACTGCTCGGCCAGCCACTGGATTGCGGGGCCGGGCGGAATACTGAAGCTGGCGGAAACTTCAGCGCGCTCGGCGCCGTGACGCACCACTTCCGAACCCGAGCGCCCGCCCGCCGCCAGCAACAGGGCATCGACGATGATGGACTTGCCCGCGCCGGTCTCGCCGGTGAGCGCCGACAGGCCGGGTCTGAATTCCAGTTCCACGCGATCGACGATGGCGAGATCCCGCAATTGCAGGTGGGTGAGCATGGTCTATGTCAGTCACTGGAACGCGCGTCGTGGCCGCCGCGGCCCCAGTGGAGCTTGGAGCGCAGCACGCGGTAGTAGTCGTAGCCGGGCGGATGGAGCAATGTGATGCGGGACTGTGCCTTTTCCACGTACAGCACGTCCTGCAGTTGCATGTCGCCGAGCGTCTCGCCGTCGCAGGTCACCTGGGCGCGGCCGAAGGGACGTTCCATGAGCCGGAGCGAAATCCGGCTGCGGGCGCTGACGATGATGGGCCGGTCGCTCAGGGTATGCGGACACACCGGCGCCAGCACAAACACGTCCAGCTCCGGTTGCACGATCGGACCGCCGCAAGACAGAGCGTATGCCGTGGAGCCGGTGGCGGAGGCAACCACCAGGCCGTCGGCGCCGTGCGAGTTCACCAGGTTGTCATCGATGGCGGTCTGGAAGTCGAGCATGCGACCCGAATCGCGTTTTTGCAGCACCACGTCATTCAGCGCCAGCGCGGTCAGCGGCTCGGCTCCCGGGCGTTCCAGTCGCGCGCTCAGCATGGAGCGGGGGTCCTCGGCATAGCGTCCGCCCAGCACCGTGTCCACGTCCTCGAGCATGGTGCGCGCGCCCACGTCGGTGAGAAACCCGAGCCGGCCGCGGTTCACTCCCAGGAGCGGCACGTCATGGCCCGCCACCAGGCGCGAGGCGTATAGCAGCGTGCCGTCGCCGCCGATGGCAATGATGAGATCGGCCTCCTTGGCGAAGTCGCGCGCCTCGCAGTGGGTCACCGAGCCCGGGGCGAAGGCCAGTTCCACCGACCGATCCACCAGGATGCGCCCCTGCCGGCGCGAGAGATGGCTGACCAGGCTCAGCATACACTCGGCCACGCGGGTATCCGTGACGTTGCCGATCAGACCAATGCTGGAAAAAGGGGCGTTCATGGATGGCGGCTTCCGGACGATGTTGTAGCATGCCCGCGGCGACTCGGTCACGGTTCAAATTCCATTATTTGCCGCGATTGAGGTATCTTGACTTGCGGGCGGCGGACTAAGATAGGTTTTATACGACTATGGATCGGCCGGGTCCTGAGCATCATCTCGAGGAGAGCTTGAGCGAGCGGGCGCAACTGCTGCTCAAGGCGCTCATCGAAAACTATATCCGTGACGGCCAACCCGTGGGCTCGCGCACCCTGTCGCGCGGCTCGGGGCTGTCGTTGTCCTCGGCCACCATCCGCAATGTCATGGCCGACCTCGAGGCGCTCGGTTTCGTAGTTTCGCCGCATACTTCCGCTGGCCGCATTCCCACCGACAAGGGCTACCGGCTGTTCGTCGACTCGCTGCTCAAGGTCAAGCCCCTGGGTTCGAGCGAAATCGAGGAAATCCAGCGAGGCCTTGCCGGCGATGCGCCCGGGCGCTCGGTGGTGCAGCTGGCCTCGCAGATGCTCTCCAACGTGACCCGTATGGCGGGCGTGGTGACCCTGCCCAAGCCCCAGTACGTGGCGCTCACCCAGATCGAGTTCATGCCGCTGTCGGACAACCGGGTGCTCGCGATCATGGTGATGAACAGCCAGGAGGTGCAGAACCGGGTGGTGCAGCTGGAACGCAGCTACTCCGGGGAAGAGCTGAAGCGGGCCGCCAACTACCTGAACGACATCGTCGGCGGCCGCTCGCTGGCCGATGCCCGCGCGCACATCGTGGCGCAGCTGCGCGAGACCCACCAGCATATGAACCGTCTGATGCTCGATGCGATTCAGGTGGCGCAGAAGGTGTTCGACGGCTCCGGCGCCGAACGCACGGAATATGTCATCGCCGGCGAGACCAATCTCATGGGCTTTGCCGAACTATCCAACGTGGAGCGTCTGCGACGTCTGTTCGAGGCCTTCAACGAGAAGCGCGACATCCTGCACATCCTGGACAACTGCCTGCGCGCCGACGGTGTGCAGATCTTCATCGGCCAGGAGTCCGGTTACAGCATTCTCGACGACATGAGTGTGGTGTCCGCTCCCTATACCATTGACAACCAGGTGGTGGGCGTCCTGGGCGTCATCGGGCCCACCCGCATGGCCTACGAGCGCGTCATTCCCATCGTCGATATCACGGCGAAATTGCTCGGTTCGGCCTTGAACGCCCGCAAGTAGCCCCCATTCACGCGGCTTTGGCGCGGGGGACGGGGAATGGCCCGCAAAGCCCGCCGGACGAACAATCGAGGTTCCAGCATCCGTGACAGAGACGAATTCAGCCGATAACCAGCCGCCCGGGCCCGCTCCGGGCTCCACCGAGGGGGCCGCTTCCACGCTCGAGGCCCAACTGGCGGCCGCCCAAAGCAAGGCAGAGGAGCAGCGCAACAACTACCTGCGTGCCGTGGCCGAACTGGACAACTTCCGCAAGCGCACCGAGCGCGAGATCGATCAGGCGCGCAAGTTCGCCATCGAGCGTTTCGCCCAGGAACTGTTGGCGGTGAGGGATGCGTTGGAGGTTGGCATCCAGACCGGCGCCGAAAATCCTGGCCCTGCGCTGCTGGAGGGCGCCAAGGCCACCTTGCGCGAACTCAGCCGCGCATTCGAAAAGGCGGGTATCCAGACCCTGGACCCAGCGGGCAAGCCCTTCGACCCGAACTGGCACGAGGCCATGGTGGCGCAGGAAAGCGCCGACCAGGCGCCGGGAATCGTTCTAAACGTCATCCAGAAGGGCTATGCCCTGAACGGCCGGCTGCTGCGTCCGGCGCGGGTGATCGTATCCAAGGCGGCGGGCTAAAGGCATGGCATCGCACCACCAGGGCCTTCGGAGCAGCGCACGTGCGATTGAAAATCACACCCCGTCCCCCATCTAGACACCACTGATTTACCGATTTTTCGAGAGGTTCAACAACATGGCTAAAGTCATTGGCATCGATCTGGGCACGACCAATTCCTGTGTCGCCATCATGGAAGGCGGCAAACCCAAGGTGATCGAAAACAGCGAGGGCGATCGCACGACCCCCTCGATCGTGGCATTCACCAAGGACGACGAAGTGCTGGTCGGCCAGTCCGCCAAGCGGCAGGCCGTGACCAATCCGCACAACACCCTGTTCGCGGTCAAGCGGCTCATCGGCCGCAAGTTCACCGATGATGTCGTCAAGAAGGACATCAACATGGTGCCCTACAAGATCGTCAAGGCGGACAACAGCGATGCCTGGGTGGAAGCCCAGGGCAAGAAGATGGCGCCGCCGGAAGTCTCCGCGCGCGTGCTCATGAAAATGAAGAAAACCGCGGAGGATTACCTGGGCGAGAGCGTGTCCGAGGCGGTGATCACCGTGCCCGCTTATTTCAACGATTCGCAGCGCCAGGCCACCAAGGATGCCGGCCGCATCGCGGGCCTCACCGTCAAGCGCATCATCAACGAGCCCACCGCGGCAGCGCTGGCCTATGGCCTGGACAAGGGCGGCGGGGATCGCAAGATCGCGGTGTACGACCTGGGCGGCGGCACCTTCGACATTTCCATTATCGAGATCGCCGAGGTGGACGGTGAGCGCCAGTTCGAGGTGCTTTCCACCAACGGCGACACCTTCCTGGGTGGCGAGGACTTCGACCTGCGCGTCATCAACTACCTGGGCGATGAGTTCAAGAAGGAGTCCGGCGTCGACGTGCGCAAGGACCCGCTCGCGCTGCAGCGCCTGAAGGAGGCGGCCGAAAAGGCCAAGATCGAGCTGTCCTCCAGCCAGCAAACTGAGATCAACCTGCCGTACATCACGGCCGATCAGAATGGGCCGAAGCATCTGAACATCAAGCTCACTCGCGCCAAACTTGAGTCCTTGGTCGAGGATCTGGTGCAGCGGACCATCGAGCCCTGCAAAGTGGCGATGAAGGACGCCGGTCTTGCCATCAAGGACATCGGCGAGGTCATCCTGGTCGGCGGCCAGACGCGCATGCCGCTGGTGCAGAAGGCGGTGAAGGACTTCTTCGGCAAGGAGCCGCGCAAGGACGTGAACCCGGATGAGGCCGTGGCCGTGGGTGCGGCGATTCAGGGCGGCGTGCTGGCGGGCGACGTCAAGGACGTGCTGCTGCTGGATGTCACGCCGCTCTCGCTCGGCATCGAGACCCTGGGCGGGGTCATGACCAAGGTCATCGAGAAGAACACCACGATTCCGACCAAGGCGTCGCAGACCTTCTCGACCGCCGAGGACAACCAGACCGGCGTCACCATCCACGTGCTGCAGGGTGAGCGCGAGCGTTCGGTGGACAACAAGTCCCTGGGCCGCTTCGATCTCACCGACATCGCGCCGGCGCCGCGCGGTCTACCGCAGATCGAGGTGTCCTTCGACATCGACGCCAACGGCATCCTCAACGTCTCCGCCAAGGACGTGAAGACCGGCAAGGAGCAGCGCATCGTCATCAAGGCTTCCAGCGGTCTGTCCGAGTCCGAGATCAAGCGCATGGTGGCTGACGCCGAGGCGCACGCCGAGGAGGACAAGAAGTTCCGCGAGCTGGTGGGCGCGCGCAACAAGGCCGATGCCACCGTGCACACGGTGGAGAAGTCGCTCAAGGAGCTGGGCGACAAGCTCGGCGAGGATGAGAAGCGCGCCGCGCAGGAAGCGGTGGACGCGGTCAAGAAGGCCATGAGCGGCGATGATCGCGAGGAACTGGAGCGCAAGACCGAGGCGCTGGTGCAGGCCTCTTCCTCGATCCTGCAGAAGAGCTCCCAGCAGCAGGCTCGGGCGGACGGCGGATCGGCGCCCGCGGAGGAACCGAAGAAGGAGGACGTGCTCGACGCCGAGTTCGAGGAGGTCAAGGATGGAGACCGCAAAAAGGCCTAAAGTGACCGGATAATTCGATGAGCATGGCCGCCGGCGGTTACTATCGTTGGCGGCTTCTCGATTTTTGGAATGGCGATTGCGGGATGATATGGCGAAGCAGGACTACTACAAAGTGCTAGGGGTCGCGAAAGACGCGGGCGACGCCGACATCAAGAAAGCCTATCGCCGTCTGGCCATGAAATATCACCCGGATCGCAACCAGGAAGATCCGCAGGCCGAGGCGCGGTTCAAGGAGGCCAAGGAAGCCTGCGAGGTGCTGACCGATCCGCAGAAGCGTGCCGTTTACGATCAGTTTGGCCACGAGGGCCTGGCCGGCGGACGTGGCGGCTTCGATACCGGCGGCGCGTTCAGCGACATTTTCGGCGAGATGTTCGGCGACATTTTCGGCGGCGGCCGCCGCGGCGGAACGCAGGTGTTCCGCGGCGCGGATCTGCGCTACGAGTTGGAGCTGGAACTGGAACAGGCGGTGTTCGGTACCGACACCGAAATCCAAATTCCCACGTTGGGCGAGTGCCGGAGCTGCCACGGGAGCGGCGCGGCCAAGGGCTCCACGCCCCGCACCTGCGATACCTGTCATGGCCAGGGTCAGGTGCGCGTGCAGCAGTCGATTTTCACCATCCAGCAACCCTGTCCGCGCTGCAAGGGCCGCGGCAAAGTCATCAGCAATCCCTGCGATACCTGCTTCGGCCAGGGGCGGGTACGCGCCGAGAAGTCGTTGTCGGTGAGCGTGCCGGCAGGCGTGGACACCGGCGATCGCATTCGCCTGAGCGGCCAGGGCGAGGCCGGCCGCAACGGCGGTCCGCCGGGGGATCTGTACGTGGAAATCAACGTGCGCAAGCACGAGATCTTCGAACGCGAAGGAAGCCATCTGTCCTGCGAGGTGCCGGTCAGTTTCACCACGGCAGCGCTCGGCGGCACCGTCGAAGTGCCGACGCTGGACTCGGCGGTGGAGCTGAAAATACCGCCCGAGACCCAGTCCGGGCGCGTGTTCCGGTTGCGCGACAAGGGCGTGAAACCCGTGCGCGGTGGCGCCGCCGGCGACTTGTTCTGTCGCGTGGTCGTCGAAACGCCCGTGGGTCTCAGTGCCGAGCAGAAGGAAATGCTGCGCCAATTCGAGTCCTCGCTGAGCAGCTCGGGCCGGCACAAGCCGCGCGAGCAGTCCTTCTTCGACGGCGTGAAAAAATTCTTCACCGGCGCGACCTGAAGACGGGTATGCCATGAGTTGCCGGGTGCGGACTGAAACGAGCTGCCGCTGGCGCTGCAAGGCCGGCCATCGATGAAACGTTTGGCGCTGTTCGGCGTCACCGGTCGCATGGGTCAGGCGGTGGTGCGTGCCCTGGCGGACTCGCGCGAATTGGTGCTGAGCGGGGCGCTGACGGCGGCGGAAGATCCGCGTATCGGTCAACCGGTGCTGGCGGGTGCCAAGAGCGGGGTGTCGATCGTCTCCGATGCGCATGTCGCGCTCCAAGGGCCCAGGTGGCGTTGGACTTCAGCCGGGCCGAGGCGGTGGAGACGCATCCTGGCGGCCTGCGTGGCGGCGCGGGTGCCGCTGGTGGTGGCGGTGACCGGATTGTCGGTCGCGACCCAGGAACGGTTGCAGGCGGCGGCGCGGCGGGTCGCCGCGTCTTCGGCCGCCGCCAACACCGACACCGTGGCAGGTGATGAGCCGGCTGGCAGCACTGGCCGCGGGCTGCCTGCCGCAGTTCGAAGTGGAGATCACCGAAGCGCACCACCGCATGAAACGCGATGCGCCCTCCGGTACCGCGCTGAAACTGGGCGAGGCGGTGGCACAGGCGCGCGGCAGGACGCTCGCTGAAGTTGCGGTTTACGCCCGGCACGGCCAGTCGGAGTCTCGACCGCCGGATGCCGTGGGATTTTCGGTGATCCGCGCCGGCGACATCGTCGGAACTCATACCGTGCTGCTCGCAGGTGAGGATGAAACCCTGGAGATCACCCACCGGGCCACCGACCGAGCGTGTTTTGCGCGCGGCGCGCTGGCCGCCGCCGCCTGGCTGGCCGGGCGCGCACCGGGGCTGTACCGCATGGAGGATGTGCTGGGTTTTTGATTTCTAGACAGGGAAGGCGCGCGTCGCTATCATCCGCTTCCGGAAAATCTGTTCGCAGATCCGAATCTTAGCGGGAGGCTGTTCTACACGAGCGCCTCCCGCTTTGCACATCTGCCGGCCCCTAAATGCGCCCTGAATGCGATATACGGGGCACGCGGCTGTGCCCTAGCGAGAGGAAACCGGAAGTGTCGACACCTGCAGTGCTAGCTCTCGAAGATGGCACGGTATTTCGCGGCCTGTCAGCAGGCGCCAAGGGAAATACGACCGGCGAAGTGGTGTTCAACACCGCGATGACGGGCTATCAGGAGATTCTGACCGACCCGTCCTATTGCCGGCAGATCGTCACGCTCACCTACCCGCATATCGGCAACACGGGCGCTACGCCCGAGGACTTGGAATCTGCGCACGTATTCGCTGCGGGCTTGGTCATCCGTGATTTACCGCTCCTGCATTCGAACTGGCGCGCCAGCGAATCTCTGTCGAGTTTCCTGCAGAGGGGCAAAGTGGTGGCCATCGCCGACATCGACACGCGGCGGCTGACCCGCATCCTGCGCGAGAAGGGCGCGCAATCGGGCTGCATCATGACGGGGGAGAACATCGACGAGAGCGCCGCGGTGCGCGCGGCGAAAAAGTTTCCCGGCCTCAAGGGCATGGATCTGGCCAAAGTGGTGTCCACCAAGCGCATCTACCAGTGGAACGAGGGCCTGGTGTGGAAGGCGCCCGATCGCGCGCCACCGAGGCCACAGAGCCGGCTGCACGTGGTGGCCTACGACTTCGGCATCAAGCGCAACATCTTACGGCTGCTGGCCGAATACGGCTGCCGGATGACGGTGGTACCCGCGCAAACTCCAGCCGATCAGGTACTTGCAATGAATCCTGACGGCATTTTCTTAAGTAACGGACCGGGAGATCCTGCGCCCTGCGATTACGCCATCGCCGCCATACGTGAATTCTTCGACACCGATATCCCCATTTTCGGCATCTGCCTGGGCCACCAGCTGATGGGCCTAGCCCTGGGCGCGAGGAGCGTGAAAATGAAGTTCGGCCATCACGGAGCCAATCATCCAGTGCAGGAGCTGGATTCCAGGCGGGTGCTGATTTCCAGCCAGAACCACGGCTTCGCCATCGACGAGACAACACTCCCAAACAGCCTGCGCGCCACCCACCGCTCGCTGTTCGATGGCTCGCTCCAGGGCATCGCCCATGCCGTCAAACCGGCCTTCAGCTTCCAGGGCCATCCCGAGGCCAGCCCCGGACCGCATGACGTGCAACAGCTGTTCGAACATTTCATGTATCTGATGCTGAAGCGCCTGCAGAGTGTGGTGCGCGGGCGCACCGCGGCGGCGCGGTCCAAGACCGCGGAGATGTGAGCCGCCGTGCCCAAACGTTCCGACATCCAGTCCATCCTGATCATCGGCGCCGGCCCCATCGTCATCGGTCAGGCCTGCGAGTTCGACTACTCTGGTGCGCAGGC
>JAXMGQ010000074.1:0-13486 GCA_046347195.1 Steroidobacteraceae bacterium | reverse complement strand
ACCACCGAGCCCATCGATCCGCCGAGGAACCGGAACTCGAACGCGCAGGCCACCACCGGCAGCTCCACGAGCTTTCCGGCCATGACGATCAGCGCGTCGCGCTCGCCGGTCTGCTTTTGCGTCTGGATCAGCCGGTCGCGATAGCGCTTGGTGTCCTTGAACTTGAGGGGGTCTTCCGGCTCGATCCTGGCCGCAAGCTCGGTGGTGGGGCCCGGGTCGAAGAACTTCAGCAGCCGCTCGCGCGCGTCGATGCGCATGTGATGTCCACACTTGGGGCACACGTGCAGGTTGCGCTCGATCTCGGCCCGGTACAGGACCGCGTCGCAGGCAGGGCACTTCGTCCAGAGCCCCTCGGGCACCGAGCGCGTGCGGCGCTCGGTCTTGATGCGCGATGGACGTATGCGTTCGAACCAGGACATTCGCTTGGGAGCTCCGCCGACCCTGACAGGCGCCGATCATAGACCAAGGCATGGCGCGGGGGCCAACGTCAGCGGGATGCCATAGCGAGCCGGATACTCGGCCTGCCAGAAATACAGGCCGCAGGCCGGCGCCGTCGGCCCCGCGCGGGACCGGTCGCACGAGGCCAGGATGGCCCGCATCCGGCCCGGCGCATCGGGGGAGCCGGACAGCTCGATGAGCGTGCCCACGATGTTGCGCACCATGTGATGCAGGAAGCCGGTGGCACACACCTCCACGCAGAGCCGGTCGGACTCGCGGCTGACCTGGATGCGCTCGAGCCGCCGCACCGGCGTCTTCGACTGGCACTCCACCGATCGGAACGCGCTGAAGTCGTGCTCGCCGACCAGTTCCTGCGCCGCGGCCTGCATGCCCGCCGCATCGAGTTCGCGGTGCACCCAGGCGACCCTGCCCTGCAGCAACGCGGAACGCTCGCTGCGATTGAGCAGGTAGTAGCGGTAGGTGCGGCGATGCACGCGATGGCGCGCATGGAAATCATCGGCCACCGGCGCCGCCCAGTTGATGCTGATCGTGGCTGGCAGGCGGGTGTTCGCGCCCAGCACCCAGGAACGCGTGGTTCGCGGCGCGTCGGAATCGAAGTGGATGACCTGGGCGAGGGCGTGGACACCGGCATCGGTGCGGCCGGCACACACCGCCTGCACGGGATGGCCGGCGACGAATGACAGCGCGGCCTCGACCTCGCGCTGGATCGAGTTCGCGTGCTCCTGATGCTGCCAGCCGCTGAATCCGCTGCCGTCGTACTCGACGATGGCCGCCAGCCGTCGCAACGACGGATCAGCCGGGCAGGGATTCGATCAGGCGGCGCGCCTCCTGCTTCTGGCTCGTGGAGCCTTCCGAGGCCACTTCCTCGAGGATGCTGCGCGCCCCTTCCGGATCGCCCATGTCCATGTAGGCGCGGGCCAGGTCGAGCTTGGTGCCCACCTCGCTCATCGTCACCGGCTCGAGCTCCGGCAGGTCACCCTCGAAGGACTTCAGGCGATCGGTGTCGCTCTGCTTCTCCGCCTGGATGCGCGTGGTCTGCTCGCCCCCGCTGACGGGCTCGCCGACATCGAGGTCCACGCCCTTGGCCGAGCTGGAGGACTCGAACACCTCGGAGGAGAACACATCCTCGGCCGCGCGTGGCTGGCTGGCCGTCTCGGCGGTACCCGAGAAGGCATTGGCCAGGCGATCGAGGTCGAGGTCGATGCTGGAGTCGGGCGAGAGCGCCGACAGGCGCGAGGTGCTCTCGGTATCCGGCGGCGGCTCCGCAACGTCGGGCTCGAGCGCCTTGACGCGCGAGGTCGAGGCGACATCGAGGCCGGGGTCGCGCGGCATCTGCACCGTCGGTGCGCCCTCCGGACCGATCACCGCCGTGTGCGCGCCGGCCGTGCTGTGCTCGAGGTCGGCGATGAAGGAGGCTTCGAGCTCGCGCTCGAGTTCGGTGAGATCCCGGTCCTGGATGGACTTCTCGGCCTCCTCCATCATCTTGCGGGAATGCTCATCGAGTCCCGCGACCATGGTGGGTGCGTCGGAGGGGTGGTCGGTCGTATCCAGCGAGCGGGTGCCGGTCTGGTCCAGCGACGGTTCACCGGTCTGCTCCAGCGGGCCGATGGACGGCGTGCCGGTCTGCTCCAGCGCATCCAGGTCGAGTCCGAGGTCGTCGATGGCCAGCTCGGCCGTGGCATCGGCCCCCGGAATCGGCCGGCCACCGAGCTTGTTCTTGACCTCGGCGGTTTCCCATTCGGCGGTCGGTGAATTGGAATCGAAGCGCATCCCCTCGGATTCCACCGTCGGCTCCTCGCGGGCCGGCATCTCGCGCGTGGGCGACTGGTCGGCGCCCCGCTCGGGAGCATCCAGCACGAAGTCGAGGTCGGACGAGGGTGCAAAAGCGGGCGCCTCGCCGGTCGCGGTCGCCGCGGTGGCGGGATGCTCCGCATCGGGGGCCAGGCTGCTCTGCTCACCCTCGGGCTCGCCGAACAGGTCGATGTCGACGCGGTTCTCGCCGCCCTCGAGATTGAGGTCGACCAGCGCGCCGGCGCCCATGCCGCTGCCGGCGCTCTTGGCGAACAGCGGTTCGTCCGGGCAGATCTGCTTGCCCATGATGAGGATCTTGTCCCACTCGCCCGCCGGCGCCTTGTCGCGCGAGGCGTACAGGTCCTTTGCGGACTGCAGGAACAGGTCCTTGTTGCCCCAGACGAAGTAGATCTCCAGGAGCTTGAGCTTCAGGTCGCGCCGGTCGGGTTCGCGCTCGAGCGCGATGCGCACCAGGTCCGCCGCCTGGTCGTACAGGCCGTAGGCCATGTGGAAATCGGCCTCGGCCAGCGGGTCGCCCTGGTCGAGGTTGATGGCCGTCTCGGAGGACAGCGTGTCGTCGCTGGTCTTCGCCTCGCGCGCACGATCGGCCTTGGGGGTGGCGCCCTCCGCCGCCGCTGCCATGCTGCGGATATCGGGGCGCTCGTGCTCGCCCGACTCCTCCACGACGAAGGATTCGTCGCCCCGGCGCAGGCCCAGGAGCTTGGAGGTCGGATCGCGGGACTCCTCGAGACCCGAATCCACGAGCCCGCTGAATTCGTTGTCGCTGGCCTGGCGCCGCTTCCACGCCGCAAAGCCCAGTCCGCCGAGCAGCACCACCACGATGCCGGCCAGCGCCCACCAGTAATCGGTGAGCATATCGAGCCAGGAACCCGAAGGCCCGGCTGCCGGAACCGGTGCGGGCTTGGCTGCCGAGGCCGCCGGCGCAGGCTCAGGCGCCGGCGTCGGAGCGGCGGAGGCCGGCGCTTCGGCGGAAGGGCTGGGCGCAGGCTCGGGAGCCGGCGCCGGCTGCGCCGCGGAGGGCCCGGCAGGCTCCGTGGCAGCGGACGCAGGCGGTGCGACGGGCGTGGGAACGGCCTGGCCTCGCGCCGCCAGCTTCTTCTGCAATTCGGCGAGTTCAGCGTCTCGCACGTCGAGCAGGCGGCGGGATTCGGTGAGCTTCTGCTCGAGGTCCTTGACGCGACCGCGCAGCGCCGAGGCCTCGGCGGTGGCGGCGCTGCCCTCGGCCGTGCCGCTGGCCGCGGAGGTCCCCGGTGGCACCAGTCGCAGGTGTCCTTCACCCCCGGCGCGCGAACCCACCCAGGCGCTCATCTGCCGGCGCACCTCGGCCATGGCCTCGCGCTGGTTCTGCGCGGCGATGTCCTGTGCACCCGGCACGCGCAGCACCGCGCCCCGGCGCAGCACGTTGATGTTGCCATCGAAGGCCTGCGGGTTCGCGCGATACAGCGCCATCATCCACTGGTCGACCTGCGAGCCGGAACCGAGGCTCCGCGCGATCTTCATCAGCGTATCGCCACCCCGCACCTGGTAGGTGTCACCACCGGCCTGCGGCGCCGGCGATGGCGTCGCGGATTCGGCCGGGGTGCTGGCGGGGGCCGGACGGCTCTCGGCCGCAGGCGCACCGGTGACGGGCGCGGCAACCGCCGCGGGCCGGGACTCGCCGGGGGTGTACACCGGCGGATCGAGCAGGACGGTGTACTCGCGAACCAGCCGCCCGCGTGCCCAGTTAACCTCGACGAGGAAGGTGACGAAGGGCTCGGGGATGGCTTCGTTCGAGCGCACCAGCAGCGCATCGTGACCGTCCTTCGCCTTGCCGACCTTGAACGTGATGGACGACAGGAAGCCCGGGCGGTCGATGCCGTAGCGGGTGAAGGTGTCGCGCGAGGCCAGCGCCGCATGCAGCGAGGAGAGTTCCTCCGGCGTCGCCGCCACCAGCGCGATCTCGGCATTCAGCGGCTCGTTGAGAGCAGAATTCAGGTGGATTTCGCCAAGCCCGACGGCCCAGGAAAGGCTGGGACACAGCACGGACAACGTCAGGATGAGACGAGGCAGTTTCGAATGCATTTCTACTCCCAGCGGACCGGTGTACAAGCCGTAAAGTTCATGCACTTAGAGCGGCTTGGAAGTGACTCCTCACAACCCCGGTTATTGCCGCCGAACTATAACTTAACAGTAGCGATTTACCAAAATATGGGTGGTCGACGTAGCGTTAATTGCAGCACACTTTCGAACATTGTCGGCCACGATCCACAGATTCAGCGACGCAGGTCGCGTGCCATCGCGCCGCACCCGCCCGACGTGGACCCGGTCGGCCGCGGGCCCCTCGGCCGGCGTGACGAACCCCGGATGCGGCCCGGGACCCCCCACCGACACGCCCGGCGCCTGCTGCAGCAGCCGCAGCGCCTCGGCCGGGTCGAGGTCGCGCTCGAACTGCAGGTGCGCCGCCATCGCATGCCCGAAGAACACCGGCACCCGCACGGCGGTGGCATTGACCGCAAGCCCCGGGGCCTCCAGCAGTCGCACAACCTCTGATTGCAGGCGCAACTCCTCGAGTGTCGACCCGCCGGCTGCTTCCGCGTCCACCATCGGCAGGACGTTGAAAGCCAGCCGCGTGGCGCCCGCACGCAGGCGGGGTTCCTGGCCATTGAGCAGAGCCGCTGCCTCGCGCGCCAGTTCCTCGAGCGCCCCTCGTCCCGCTCCCGAGACGCTGTGATAGGTCGCCACATCCGCCCGCACCAGTCGCGCCGCGGCATGCAGTGGCGCGAGGGCAGTGGCCAGTGCGACCACGGCGCTGCCGGGGAGCGCGATCAGGCCCTTGGGGATGGGGGCGCCCTCGGCGCCCAATCGTGCAAGCTGCCCGGGGTTCACGTCGGCCGCCACCAGCGGCACCTCTGGTGACTCGCGAAAGGCGCCGGAGAGGTCCAGGACCAGGGTCTGCCCCGCGGCCACCGGCGCGAGCGCCCGGGCCTGCTGCGAGCGGCCGCAGAAGTAGGCGATGCGCACGCGGCCGAAATCGAACCCGCTGGCTTCCAGCAGGCCCTCCTCGCCCTCCCCGGCGGCACCCTCGCGCCCGAACTCGCGGGCATCCTCGAGCGCATGGATGCGACCGATCGGCAGGTCCGAGTTGCGCAACTCCTCCCGCAGCGCCTCACCGATCAGGCTCGAAGCGCCCACCACCGCAACATCCCAGGGGCGGGAGTTCAACGCGGCTCCGTGACCACGGGCGTGGCGCTGCGAACCTCGGCGCATTGCGCCCGATGACGCAGGCAATGATCCATGAGCACCAGCGCCATCATCGCCTCCGCGATGGGCGTGGCGCGCATGCCCACGCAAGGGTCGTGGCGGCCGGTGGTCACCACCTCCACCGGCCGTCCCTGCAGGTCGATGCTCCGTCCGGGCACGGTGATGCTCGAGGTGGGCTTGATGGCGAGCTGCACGCGGATGTCCTGCCCCGAGGAGATGCCGCCGAGGATCCCGCCGGCGTGATTGCTCAGGAAACCCGCCGGCGTGATCTCGTCGCGATGCTGCGAGCCGCGCTGCGTGACACAGGCGAAGCCATCGCCGATCTCCACGCCCTTGACGGCATTGATTCCCATCATTGCCGCGGCGAGATCCGCATCCAGCCTGCCGAACACCGGCTCGCCCCAGCCCACGGGCACCGCGCTCGCGACGACGCAGACCCGGGCGCCGATGGAATCACCGGCCTCGCGCACCTCGCGGACCAGCGCCTCGAGCTCGGCGATCCGCGCGGGGTCCGGGCAGAAGAAGGGATTGTCGTAGACCTGGCCCAGCGCCACGGGTTCGAGCACCAGCGGCCCCATCTGCGCAAGGTACCCCTGGATGTGCACG
The DNA here is from genome assembly GCA_046347195.1 of Steroidobacteraceae bacterium. Taxonomy (GTDB): domain Bacteria; phylum Pseudomonadota; class Gammaproteobacteria; order Steroidobacterales; family Steroidobacteraceae; genus TMP-86. Next base: position 7,369 of record JAXMGQ010000074.1, on the reverse strand, counting down.
CCGTGCCGCTCGAGCAGGTACTTGCGTGCGATCGCGCCGGCCGCCACGCGCATCACCGTCTCCCGGGCCGAGGACCGCCCTCCGCCGCGGTAGTCGCGAAAGCCGTACTTCTGCTGGTAGGTGTAGTCGGCATGGCCGGGCCGGAAGCGGTCCTTGATCTTCTCGTAATCGCGCGAGCGCTGGTCCTCGTTGTGCACCAGCAGGCCGATGGGTGTCCCCGTGGTTCGCCCCTCGAACACGCCCGAGAGGATCCGCACGGTGTCGGATTCGCGCCGCTGCGTGGTGAACTTCGAGGTGCCCGGCCGGCGCCGGTCGACCTCGACCTGCAGGTCGGCCTCGCTCAGCGCGAGCCCGGGGGGACAACCATCGACGATGCAGCCCAGCGCCGGTCCGTGGCTCTCGCCGAAACTGGTGACCGTGAACAGCCGGCCGAAGCTATTGCCTGACACGCTTGCCTCCCTCCACCGCTGCGCCTTGCACCGCCTCACCTCGCACCGCTGCATCGAGGTCCAGGGCCCGCAGCACGAACACGCCGCCCCCACCGCGCTCGAACACCGGCCAGGTGAAGGGCAACCGCGGGAACGCGCGCAGCAGCGCTCCTTCGGTGTTGCCCACCTCGACCACGAGGATGCCGTGATCCGTCAGGTGCGAGCGCGCCTGTCGCAGGATGATGCGAACCGAGTCGAGTCCGTCACGTCCTGCGGCGAGGCCCAACGCCGGCTCGTGGCGATACTCGCGCGGCAGGCGCCGCATCTCCGCGCTGCCCACGTACGGCGGATTGCTCACCACGATATCGTAGCGGGCGTTCCCCACCGCAGCCAGATGGTCCGAACGCAGCACGCGCACGCGCGCCGCGAGGCCCAGCCGGCGCACGTTGCGGCGGCAGACGGCGAGCGCCGCGGGCGAGATGTCCAGGGCGTCGACGCGGGCGCGGGGAAAGCCTCTGGCGCAGGCCAGCGCGATGGCACCGCTGCCCGCGCCGATGTCGGCGATGCGCCGTACCCGGGCGGGGTCGATCCACGGACGGAATCGCGCCAGCGCCATCTCCGCGATGGGTGAGCGCGGCACGAGCACGCGCTCGTCCACGTACAGCGGGAGCCCTGCGAAGAAGGCGCGCCGCGTGAGATAAGGCAATGGCAACCGCTCGCGGATGCGCCGCTCGAGCAGTACCTGGATGCGGCGCCACTGCGCAGCGCGCAACCGGCGCCCGTATTCGGCGGCGCCGCGCGCATGGTCCAGTCGCGCGACGCAGAACACGAGCTCCGCCGCCTCGTCGCGCGCATTGTCGGTACCGTGGCCAAAATGCAGGCGAGCGCGCGACATCCGCCGGGCGCAGGTGTCGATCGCCTCGCCGACGCTGGGCAGGCTCGCGGTGCGGGTTTTCGGCGTGGAATGCAAGGGGCGCACAGGTTAGCGCAAGTCGTCGCGGCCGGTGTGGGATAATCAGCCAGTGATGCAACGTTCCCGTCTTCTGTTGACCGCCGTGACGGCATCGATGGCATTGCTCGGCTTCGGTGCGTCGCTCTGGTGGCGGCAGGCACGGGGGCCGGATCAGCCCAGCCTCGAGACCGGGACCCTGATCGTTCCGGCGCGTGACCTGGCGCCGTTCTCGCTGCTCGACCTGCACGGCGCGCCTTTCACGCGCGCCTCGCTCCTGGGTCACTGGTCGCTGCTGTTCTTCGGCTACACGAACTGTCCGGACGTGTGCCCGACGACGCTCGCGACGCTCGCGGCCCTGGACCGGGAGCTGTCCCGCAGCGGGGCAGGCGTGCGGCCGCGCGTGGTCTTCGTCTCGGTCGATGCGCGGCGCGACACGCCCGCCGTGCTGGCGCGCTACGTGCCCTACTTCGATGCAGGCTTCGAAGGCGTCACCGCCGCAACGCAGGAGCAGATCGAGCGCTTCGCCCGCGGTCTCGGGGCCCTGGTGATCATCGGCGAGGATCGCGGTGGCGCCTACAGCGTCGATCACACGGCCGCACTCTTCGTGATCTCACCGCAGGGCAAGCTCGCCGCCATCCTCAGCGGCCCGCACGAGGTGGCCAGGCTGCGCGCGGACCTGGCGAAGATCGTGGAGGCCTCGAGTTGAGCGCGCCACCCTCGGCGGACGGCGGCCGGATGTTCGCCTGGGTGCAGTACGTCCTTCCACAGCATGCGCTTTCCCGTCTGGTGCTGCGGGCCACGCGCGTGCGCTCCCCCTGGTTCAAGAACGCCCTGATCCGTGGGTTCCGCAAGCTCTATGCGGTGGACATGAGCGAGGCGCAGATCGAGGACGCGCTGCGCTACGCCAGCTTCAACGAGTTCTTCACCCGCGCACTGAAGGACGGCAGCCGGCCGATGGCGGGCGGCGAGCCTGGCATCATCAGTCCGGTGGATGGCACGGTGAGCGAATGCGGCGGCATCCACGCGGACCGGCTGCTGCAGGCCAAGGGCCGCGACTACCGGCTCACCGACCTGCTGGCCAACAGGCCGTGGGCACAGGAGTTCACCGGCGGCACCTTCTGCACCGTCTATCTCGCGCCGTACAACTACCACCGCATCCACATGCCCGTGGCAGGGACCCTCCTCGAGACGGTGTACGTGCCCGGACGCCTGTTCAGCGTGAACGCCGCGACGGCGCGCCACGTGCCTCGCCTGTTCGCGCGCAACGAGCGCGTGCTGACGCTGTTCGACACCGCGGTGGGACGGGTGGCCGTGGTGCTGGTCGGAGCGCTGAACGTGGGCAGCATGGCCACGGTCTGGGCCGGAGACATCACCCCGGCGAGACGACGCGAGCTCACCGTCCTGCCCGCATCCGACGTAACGCTGGCGAAGGGCGCGGAACTCGGCCGGTTCAACATGGGTTCCACGGTGATCCTGCTGTTCCAGCCGCATCGCGTGCGGCTGCTGCCGAAGCTCGCCGCCGGCAGCATCGTGCGGTTCGGGGAGGCCATCGGCACCGCCCTCCCCGCGCCCGCCTCCACATGAGCGAGGACTGGCGGCCGCTGACCTCGCGGCCCGCGCTCGAATTGCGGGCCAACATGCTCGGCGCCACCCGCGCCTTCTTCGCGCAGCGCGCGGTGCTCGAGGTGCAGACGCCCATCCTGAGCGCCGCCGCCATCACCGATCCGCAGATCGAATCGCTGAGCACGCGCATCACCGGGCACTCGAGGCCCTTCTACCTCAACACCTCGCCCGAATTCGCGATGAAGCGTTTGCTGGCCGCCGGGAGCGGGGACATCTACCAGATCTGCCGGGTGTTTCGTGACGGCGAGCAGGGTCGCTGGCACGAGCCGGAATTCACGATGCTCGAGTGGTACCGGACGGGATTCGACGACCACGCGCTGATGGACGAGGTGGCCGCGCTCCTGTCGGCCATCCTGCCAGCCGGGACGCTGCGCGAGCCGCCCGAGAAGCTCACCTATCGCGATGCGCTGCTGCGGCATGCGCAGGTGGACAGCGCCACGGATGATGTCGCGGCGCTCGCCGCCGCCGCGCGCCGGCTCGGCGTGGGTTATGAGGGCGAGCTCGATCGCGACGGGCACCTCGACCTGCTCATGAGCTCTGGTGGCAGGTCCCCGCCTCGACGCGGGCGAGCCTGCTTCATCTGTGACTACCCAGCCTCACAGGCGGCACTGGCCCGGCTCAAGCCCGGCCCACCGCCGGTGGCCGCGAGATTCGAGCTGTACCTGGAGGGCATCGAACTGGCGAATGGCTTCCACGAGCTGACCGACGCGGCCGAGCAGCGACGCCGCTTCGAGCAGGAACTCTCCGTGAGGGAGCGGCGCGGCCAGGCCCTGCCCCCGGTGGATGAGCGGCTGCTGGGCGCACTGGCCGCGGGTGTGCCCGAATGCGCAGGCGTGGCGCTGGGATTCGACCGGCTGGTCGCGGTGGCGATGGGCGCGCCGGGACTGGCGCCTGCCATCAGCTTCGGTATCTCAAACGCCTGATCAGCCCTTGCCGCGTGACAGGTACTCGCCGGTGCGGGTGTCGATGCGGACGTTCTCGCCTTCGTTGATGAACAGCGGCACGCGCACCATGGCGCCGGTCTCGAGCTTCGCGGGCTTGGAGCCGCCGGTGGCGGTATCGCCGCGCACGCCGGGATCCGTCTCCACGACCTTGAGTTCCATGTGCGCCGGCGGCACGACCTGCAGCGGCACCCCGTTCCACAGCGTGACGATGCACACGGTGCCATCCTTCAGCCACTGGGCGGTGTCCCCCACCGCCTGCTTCGAGGCGGTGTGCTGCTCGAAGGTGTCCGGCACCATGAAGTGGTAGAAATCCCCGTCGCTGTACAGGTACTGCATGTCGGTGTCGACGACATCCGCCGCCTCCACCGAGTCACCGGACTTCCAGGTCCGCTCGATGGTCCGGCCGGTCTTGAGATTGCGGACGCGCACCCGGTTGAAGGCCTGGCCCTTGCCAGGCTTGACCATCTCGTTCTCGACGATGGAATAGGGGTCCCCGTCGATCAGGATCTTGAGGCCCGACTTGAATTCGTTGGTGCTGTAGCTCGCCATGGGTCACGCCTGCTGCGCAAGGGGCGCGTATGATAGCCGGATCACCCCCCGAAAGGCCATCAAAGGCCCTTTCCGGTCACGGCCTTGCGCTCCGTGCGCGACCTGCCGGACCCTCGACGCCGTTCCCAGTTTCACGGCGGGTGCCAATGCTACACTTCGCCGCATTCTGTCAAACCGGAAGCCCTCCAGTTGAGCGAGCAAGGCGCGATTCCCATGATCGTCATGACGCGGTCCCAGGACCACGTCGAGGCCATCAACAGCACCTTGCGCAACGCCGGCCACCCGGTGCATTGCACCTGGCTGCCCGATGCCCGGGACCTCGCGGATGCGCTCACCCAGCTCAATCCCGAAATGCTCGTGGCCTTCATCGAGGAGATGGAGATCGACCTCGGTTCGATCATCAAGATCAAGAACGCCTCGGCGCCGGGCATGCCGGTGCTGGTGGCGCGGACCCAGGTCGACGAGGCGGTCATCGCCGATGCCATGAAGCTCGGCGCGCAGGACGTGGTGACGCTGGACAGCCGCAGCCGCCTGCAGTCGGTGGCTACCCGCGAGCTGCGCGCCTACCGGCTCGAGCGCGCCCTGAACAGCACTGTCTCCTCGGCCCGCGACTACCGCGAACAACTTCAGCAGTTCATGGAAGGCTCGGCCGATGCGATCATGCACGTCCAGGAAGGCATCGTCGTCGATGCCAACAAGGCCTGGCTCGAGCTGTTCGGCTACTCCGGCGACGATGCGCTCACCGGCACCCCGCTCATGGACCTGTTCGAGCCCGACGCGCATCCGGCGCTGAAGGGCGCACTGAATGCCTGCCTGCAGGGCAAGTGGACGGATCACGCGTTGCAGGTGCGCGCCAGCCTGTCGGACAGCTCGACGCTGCCGCTGGAGATCACGCTCACCCGCACCGATTTCGAGGGCGAGGCCGCCGTGCGCGTCTGCGTGCCGTCGCGCCAGAAGGAAGACCTCGACCTCGAAGGGCAGCTCCAGGATGCGATCAAGAACGATCCGTCCACCGGCTTCCTGCAGCAGAGGCACCTGGTCAGCGCGCTGCTCGAGCGCTGTGCCCAGCCCATCAAGGGCGGCATGCGCCAGTTCGCCTTCCTGAAGCCCGACCGGTTCATCGACATCCAGGCCGCCATCGGCGTGCTGAGGAGCGAGGAGTTCATGGTGCAGCTCGCGGAGCTCATCCGTCCGCAGCTCACGCCCAATGACCTGTGCGGCCGCTTCGGCGGCAACGGACTGCTGATCCTGCTCGAGCGCGGCACGCCGCGCGACATGGAAGCCTGGGCCGAGGCCGTGATCTCCCGGGTCGGCCAGCACACCTTCGCGATCGAGAACAAGACGCTCTCGGCGACCATCACCATCGGCCTGGGGTTGCTGCCCGCCACCAACCCCGACGTCCCTGCCGCCGTGGCGGATGCCGTCACCGCCAACCGCCGCGGCCGCGAGCTCGGCGGCAACCAGATGTACGCGATCGACAAGACCGACACCGACACGCGGGTGCAGGCCTACGATCGCATCTGGGTCAAGCACATCAAGAGCGCGCTCATGGAGAACCGCTTCCGGCTGGTACAGCAGCCGATCGCAAGCCTCCTGGGCGAGGACAAGGGCATGTTCGACGTGCTGGTGCGCATGCTGGACGAACAGGGCAACGAAGTGCTGCCCTCGGAGTTCATCGCGGCGGCCGAGCGCAACGACCTGATGAAGAACATCGACCGCTGGGTCATCGGCGCCTCGATGTCCTTCTGCGCGAGCCGCAAGCCCACCTGCATCTTCGTTCGCGTCTCGAAGGACACGGTCCTCGACAAGACCTTGATGGGCTGGCTCGAGCAGCAGTTGAAGGCCCTCAAGGTCGAGTCCAAGCGGCTGTGCATCCAGGTCTCCGAGGAGATCGCCACGCAGTACGTGCAGCCCACGCGCGAGCTCGCCGACCGGCTGAAGAAGCTCGGCTTCCGCTTCGCCATCGAGCACTTCGGCACCGGCCGCGATCCGCTGAAGCTCCTCGCCGACATCGACATGAGCTTCATCAAGATCGACGGCTCGCTGATGCAGGGCCTCGCGACGAACCAGATGCAGCAGCAGCGCGTGAAGGGCCTGGTCGAGGCGGCCAAGAAGAAGAAGATGGAGACCATTGCCGAGCGCGTCGAAGATGCCAACACCATGGCGGTGCTGTGGCAGCTCGGCATCGAGTTCATCCAGGGGTACTTCGTCAACAAGCCGGAAGAAGTCACGATCTCGGGCGATCGCTGAGTTCGGCTTCACGCGTTTGTGGCCGACCCGGGGGGAACAAGAATGCCGGTCGCCGGCGGTGTGAAGATGAACAAGCGTCGCGCCTGAAGAAGGAGCCACCTCAGACACCTCGGCGATAGACCGACCGGCGTCGCCAAATCATATCCAAGTCACACTTTTGTTTCGTTCGTTTCGTTCATTTCGAAAAACTGATAGAATCTCTGCCAGCCCAGAGAGGACCCAACCATGTCCGTAACCAACCGACGCCCGCCCCAGCCACCGACCGAAGACGAAGTCGCCCAGGCCAGGGAAGCCAGCCGTCAGCTGGCGAAATTGCTGCCGAAAGGAAAGCGTCCGTTACGCCTCGCCACCGAAAACAACCGCCACGAAATGATTTCGCTTCCCCCAGGAGCGGTGCGCTTGTTCATGGACGTACTGACGCAGCTCGGACAAGGCCGTGGCGTCACGATACTGCCCGAAAAGGTGGAACTGACTACACAAGAGGTCGCCGACTACCTGAACGTTTCCCGCCCCTACGTGGTGAAACTGATCGAAGCGAACAAGCTGCCGGCGCGAATGGTCGGCACTCGCCGCCGCGTAGCATTCGAAGACCTGATCCGCTTCGACGAAGTGGACCGCAAGAA
>JAXMGQ010000073.1:0-13749 GCA_046347195.1 Steroidobacteraceae bacterium | reverse complement strand
ACACCGGTGGTCATCCGGTTCTCGGACATCCTCGCGCACCGCCTGCGCCACCTGTCGGAAGCCTTCGCCACCGCCATCGCCGAGAACGAGTACAAGAACCGGTACGCGGCGGTGTTCCCCATCAAGGTGAACCAGCAGCGACTGGTGGTCGAGGAGGTGTATCGATACGGACGGGAGTTCGGCTTCGGTCTGGAGGTGGGCTCCAAGCCCGAACTGCTGGCGGTGATGTCGATCACCGAGAATGCGCCCGACCGACTCATCGTCTGCAATGGCTTCAAGGACGAGAGCTACATCGAGGCCGTGATCCTCGCGACCAAGCTCGGCCGCACCATCATTCCGGTGGTGGAGAACTTCGAGGAGATCCACCTGATCCTGCGCCAGGCGCAGGCCCACGCCGTGCGGCCGCGCATCGGCGTGCGGGTGAAGCTCGCGACCGAGGGGGCCGGGCGCTGGCGCGAATCGGCCGGCGAGAAATCCAAGTTCGGCCTGTTCATCAGCGAGATCCTCGACCTGCACGCGCTGCTGGCGCAGCACGACATGCTCGACTGCCTGCAGCTGGTCCACTGCCACACCGGCAGCCAGTTGCAGGACATCCGTCGGGTCAAGGATGCGATCAACGAGCTCGCCCACGTCTACGCGGAGCTCAAGCGCATGGGCGCCGGGCTCACCTACATCGACATCGGCGGCGGACTGGGCGTGGACTACGACGGCAGCGGCACCAACTACGAGTCGTCCATGAACTACACGCTCAACGAGTACGCGAGCGATGTGGTCTACCGCATCAAGAGCGTGTGCGATGCGCAGAAGGTGCCGCACCCCATGATCATCAGCGAGTCCGGCCGTGCGATCGCCGCCCACCACAGCGTGCTGGTGTTCGACGTGCTCGGATCCTCGCGCCTCGACCAGTTCCGCATCAGCGGCCGCGTGGAGGACGACTACCGTGGCAACGAGCGCATCCCCACGCCGGTGAAGGACCTGTTCGACAGCTTCCGGTCCGTGAACGAGCGGCGGCTGGTGGAGTGTTATCACGATGCCCTGCAGGCCCGCGAACAGGCGCTGCAGATGTTCAACCTCGGCTACCTGAGCCTCGAGTTCCGCGGCCTCGCCGAGCGGCTCTACTGGGGCACCTGCGCGAAGATCCGCGACCTGTGCCGCAAGCTCGACCGGGTACCGGAGGAACTGCACGACATCGAGGCCATGCTCAGCGACACCTACTTCTGCAACTTCTCGGTGTTCCAGTCGCTGCCCGACAGCTGGGCCATCGGCCAGCTCTTTCCCCTCATGCCCATCCACCGGCTGGGCGAGCGGCCCACGCGCAATGCGGTGCTGGCGGACATCACCTGCGACTCGGACGGCAAGATCGACCGCTTCGTCCACCCCCGGGAGACCAAGCGCACCCTGGAGGTGCACGACCTCGTGCCCGGCGAGCCGTACTACCTGGCTGCCTTCCTGGTCGGCGCCTACCAGGAAACCCTGGGCGACCTGCACAACCTGTTCGGCGACACCCACGTCATCCACATCCGGCTGCACGATGAAGGTGGCTGGTGGATCGAGGAGGTGGTCAAGGGCGACACCGCCAATAAGGTGTTGGAATACATGGAATATGACACGGACGAGCTGTCACCCCGGCTGGCCCGCGATTGCGAGCGCGCGGTCCGGGAGGGCCGGATGACCCTCGCGGAGGGTCAGACCGTCAAACGCTTCTACGAAACCGAGCTCGACGGTTACGCCTATCTCGAGGGCGAGGACGGCCCTGCGAGCCTGCAGGCACCGAATTGAAAACTGCAAATTCGTGGCGTAGCATCAAATGCGAGTCAATTTCGCGCAAAAACGGCGGGGGGAGACATCCGTCCGGATGCGCTTCAAGCAGTGAGAGCCCTTGAATGACGACGATTTACGTGGGGAATCTTCCGTTCTCGGCGACTGAAGACGAAGTCCGCAAGCTGTTCGAACGGCATGGAAAGGTGGAATCCGTGAAGCTGGTGATGGATCGCGAGACCGGCCGCCCGCGCGGCTTCGGCTTCGTCGACATGCCATCGTCGGATGCGCAGACGGCCATCCAGCAGACCAATGGCTTCCAGATGGGCGGACGGCCGCTGCGCGTGAACGAAGCGCAGGAACGACCGGCCCGCTCGCCGCGCCCCCCGGTGGCGGCGGCGGCGGTCCGAGGCGCTGGTAGTTTCGATGCTGATCACCGCGCGCAGGGTCGCATGCGCGCGGCCGCTCGGCTTCCTCGGCGCCGTGCTGCTCGGCATCGGCGTCTCGGGGATGGCTGTTGCGGCCGCTCCCGCCCTGCCCAGAACCGACCCCGCCACCCTCAAGGCCATCGAGGCCTCCGTCGGCGGCAGCCAACGCCCCGAGAAGAACCGCGCCCGCGACGCCTATCGCCATCCCCTGAAGACCCTCGAGTTCTTCGGGCTGCGGCGTGAGATGTCCGTCATCGAGATCGCCCCCGGCGGCGGCTGGTACACGGAGATTCTCGCACCGGTGCTGAAGGAAAAGGGTCATTACGCCGCCGGCGTGACCCCGCCGAAGTCGATGGACGCCGAGGACACGGCGGGCATGAAGGCGCTGAAGCAAAAGTTCGCCGAACATGCCGCGGCCTTCGGCACGCTGAACACGGTGCCGTTCGGGCCGGACGTTGCGGAGATGGCGCCCGAAGGGTCGGTGGACATGGTGGTCACCTTCCGCAACCTGCACAACTGGATGGACGCCGGCTGGGCCGACAAGGCGCTCACGCTCATGTTCAAGGCGCTGAAGCACGGTGGCATCCTCGGCATCGAGGAACATCGCGGCAACCCGGCGACGCCTCAGGATCCGAAGGCGAAATCCGGCTACGTCAACGAGGACTTTGCCATCAGGATGATCGAGGCCGCCGGCTTCAAGCTGGCCGGGCGCTCGGAGGTCAACGCGAATCCGAAGGACACGAAGGACTACGCGGAAGGCGTGTGGACCCTGCCCCCCGTGCTCACACTCGGCGACAAGGATCGGGAAAAGTATCAGCAGATCGGCGAGTCGGACCGCTTCACGCTGAAGTTCCGCAAGCCCTGACGCAGGGCAGCTACCACATCTCCTTCAGCTTGGCGGCCACATCGACGGTGTCCGAGTCCGAGGCCTGCAGGTTCTCCACGCCCCGCAATGAGCGGTAGCTGGCCTTCTCCAGCGTCTCCATGACCTTGTCGCTCATGAAGCGGCTCTTCGCGCCGTACACGTGCGCATCGCCGTGCCTGGCCTGCTGGGTCACCGCGAACTTGAGCGGGGCGCACACGTGCAGCTCGTTGCGCGCCCGGGTCATGGCCACATACAGCAACCGGCGCTCTTCTTCGATGAGGTCGGGCTTGCCGGTCGAGAACTCGGAGGGGAAATTGCCGTCGGCGACGTTGAGCAGGTAGACGACGTCCCACTCCTGGCCCTTGGCGGAATGGATGGTGGAGAGGATCACGTAGTCCTCGTCCTTGGACGGCGCGCCCGCCTGGTCGCTGCTCGCGACGGGGGGGTCGAGCGTGAGTTCGGTGAGGAAGCGCTCGCGCGAGCCGTGCTGCGCGCCGAGCTGCTCGAGCTGTTCGAGATCGCCCATGCGCGTCCACGCCGCATCGTAGATGCGCTCGAGCTGCGGCTTGTACCAGTCGCGCACCAGCCTCACCTGCCCCGCCCAGGGCGTCTGCGGATCCGCGAGCTTGCGCATCAGCTCGCAGAAATGCTTCCAGTCCATGCGGTTGGCCTGCGGCGGCGCGAACTCCGAGAGCGCCGCCAGACTGAACCGTTTCGCCTCCAGGTGCTCGAGCGCCTGGCGCGCATGCGCGGGGCCGAAGCCGGGCACCAGCTTCAACACCCGGAAGCCCGCGATGGTGTTCGCCGGATTGTCGGCCCAGCGCAGCACGTTGATCATGTCCTTCACGTGCGCGGCCTCGAGGAACTTCAGGCCGCCGTACTTCACGAAGGGGATGTTGCGGCGGGTCAGCTCCAGTTCCAGCGCGTCGCTGTGCTGCGAGTTGCGGAACAGGATGGCGTGCCGCCTGAGCGAGCCGCCGACCTCGCGCGTCGCGAGGATCCTGGTGACGATGTACTCGGCCTGGCCGTAGGCATCCTCCAGGTTCACGTACTGCGGCTTCGTCGAGGACTGCCGCGTGCTCATCAGCGACTTGCGGTGCTGGCGCGACCCTTCCGCCATCAAGGCGTTGGCCGTGTCGAGCACCTGCTGCGTGGAACGGTAGTTCTGCGACAGCACGATGATCTCGGCCTTCGGAGTGAAGCGATCGGCGAAGCCCAGGATGTTGTCCACGGCCGCGGCACGGAAGGAGTAGATGGCCTGGGCGTCATCCCCCACCACCGTGACCCCCGAGCCGTCGGGCTTGATCGCCTGCACGATGTCGCCCTGCAGCTTGCTCGTGTCCTGGTATTCATCCACCAGGACGTGGTCGAAGTTCTTCGACAGCGCCTGCGCCAGCGCCGGGTTCTGCATCATCATGTGCCAGTACAGCAGCAGGTCGTCGTAATCGAGGACGTTGTTCTTCTGCTTGCGGCCGACGTATTCCCGGTAGAGCGTCGAAAGCTCCTCCTCCCACTCGCGGCACCAGGGGAACTGTTCCTCGAGGGTTTGCTTGAGCGAAAGGCCCGTGTTCACCCGATACGAATAGATGGCGAGGCAGGCGTCCTTGCGCGGAAAGCGCTTTTCCTTGGCCGAGTACTTGAGCTCGTGGCGGATGACGTCCAGGAGATCGGCCGCATCGGCCCGGTCCATCACCGAGAAGTTGGGCGACAGCCCCAGGTGCTTCGCGAACAGGCGCAGGATGCGCGCCCCCACGGAGTGGAAGGTGCCCGTCCACACCATGCGCGAGATGACGCTGCGATCGCCCAGCTTGCCGCGCTCGGTGAGCACCTCGGCGACGATGGTCTGGGTGCGGCGGATCATCTCCTGCGCCGCGCGACGGGTGAAGGTGAGCATCATGATGCGCGCGGGGTCCACGCCGTTGAGCACCAGGTGCGCCGCGCGGTGCGCAAGCGTCATGGTCTTGCCGGTCCCGGCGCCGGCGATGATCAGCAGCGGGCCGGACCTGAAGCCCTTGCCTTCCACGCCCGCGCCAAAGGTGGCCGCCTTGCGCTGGGCGGCGGTGAGCGAATCGAAGGAGCTGGGCTTGGACTTGAGCATGGCGCAACTATACCGGCGAAACTGTACGCATATCCAGATGGCGACGCAGTTCACATCTGGCAAGAGAGCATCGCCTGAGGCTATCGTGTGGCGCGATGAGACAGATCACAGGGAAATGAACCGATGAGTCGACCGAAACACAAAATGGCCTTGAACATCCCCCTGCCCGAGCGTGCGGCGCTGCCGGAGGACATGCGGCAGTACTTCGAGGTCTGCGACCAGAAGCTGGGCTTCGTGCCCAATGTCCTCGCCTGCTACAGCTTCGATGCGGTGAAGCTGCGCGCGTTCACCGCCTTCTACAACGACCTGATGCTCGCCGACTCGGAACTGTCGAAGCTCGAGCGGGAAATGATCGCGGTGGTGGTCTCCTCGGCCAACCACTGCTATTACTGCCTCACCGCCCACGGCGCGGCCGTGCGCAAGCTGTCCGGGGACCCGATGCTGGGCGAGCTGCTGGTGATGAACTATCGCGCCGCGGACCTGACCCCCCGGCACCGCGCCATGCTCGACTTCGCGCACGAGCTGACGGTGCGCCCGCACGAGGCGGGCGAGCCACAGCGCCAGGCACTGCGCGCTGCCGGGTTCTCCGATCGCGCCATCTGGGACATCGCCTCGGTGGCGGCCTTCTTCAACATGAGCAACCGGCTCGCCGCCGCCGTCGATATGCAGCCCAACGAGGAGTACCACGCGCAGGCCCGCGAGGCCGGCGCCGCGAAGGCCCCGGGGAAGGGCAAGTGAAGAAGCCGCAGCAGGTCTCGAGCACGCAGCATCATCGCGGTCGCGTCGTCACCGTCTGGACCGACCGCCTGCGCTTCGAGAGCGGCCAGGAGCACGACATCGACATGATCCGGCATCCCGGTGCCTCGGCCATCGTCGCGATCGATGATCAGCGGCGCGTCTGCCTCGTGCGCCAGTACCGGCACGGCATCGAGGATTTCCTCTGGGAGATTCCCGCCGGCAAGCTCGACGGGGGCGAGGACCCGGAGGTCGCGGCGGTACGGGAGCTCGCCGAGGAGGCGGGCGTCACGGCCGGCCACTGGGAGTCACTGGGGTTGTACCTGCCCGCGCCCGGGCTCATCACGGAGCGCGTCCACCTGTACCTGGCCATGCGGCTCACCCAGGGAGAGGCAACGCCCGAGAGCGACGAGGAGCTCGAGATCACCTGGCTCCCGCTGGAGGAGGCGATGCGCAGGGTCATCGACGGCCGTCTCGACGATGGCAAGACCGCCCTGGCATTGCTGCGGGCCCACGGCCGGCTGCAGACCTGAGACGCGGCGCGCACATCGGCGCGAGCGTGCTGGCGACATCACCCGGGCGGGGAGTAAGCTCCCTCCAACCATCACGCAGCCCGTTGCTTTCCGCCCCGATGAGTTCCTCACGCTCCAAGCCTCCCCCGAAATCCGGCGCTGCCGCCGGACGCGCATCGCCCCATTCGGCGCACGAGGAGGCGATGACCGAGAGCGGTCACGTCACGTTCGATGATCGCGGCCAGGCGGTCTGGGAATGGTCCAAGCCCCGCGGCCGCTTCCAGACGGCGACCACCAGCACCCGGCTGAAGAAGCTCACGAACGTGGAGCTGTCGATCGTCGACACCGAGCCTTCCCCTGCCGAGCGCGTCCGCGAGAATCCGGGCGGCGCGCGCAAGGGCTACGATCCCTACGACAGCGGCCGTCTCAGCCGCAATGGCAGCAAGCGGTTCGCGAAGAAGGACCTGCGCAAGCTGGGCGAGTGGATCCGCCTGAAGAAGCAGGTGGAGGACAAGGGCGAGGAGTGAATCGGCGCGGCGCCGCGCCACCCGTCAGGCTTCAGGCCGCGCAGGTGGCGTGGTCGAGCTTGGCCGAGTGCCCGAGCCGGTAGAAGCGGCGCAGCTCACGCAGCATCGGCGGCATCACCGCCCTGCCCCGCCGCACGAAACGCCGCTCGAGGAACCTGCAATAGCGCGCGGCGCTGTGGTGGGCGCATTGGTAGCGGTCGAGCTGCTCCGGGGTGAGCCGTTCGTCGAACCGCACGGCCTCGAACAGCCAGCCGAAGGCGTGCGCCGGATGGGACCCCTCGCGCTGCTGCGCGAGCAGCAGCACCGTGAGCGCGAACTTGTCCACCTCGGCCTGCGTCTCCAGCTCCAGGAGCGACAGCGGGTGGTCCTGGCGCAATCGCCAGGTGGCGTAGAGAAAATGGCTCACGCCCTCGAGCACCGTGCAGAAGTCCGGCAGGTTGCGCTCGTCCAGCGCGCTCTCCGGATCGCGGCGCTCCAGTCGCGAGAGCACCGCCGCGTCGATGTACAGGGACACCGCCGCCCCGTCCTCGGTCTGCGCGAGCAGGAGCTGCTCGTCGAGCCGGCGCGAGTCGTTGCACGGCTGCAGGCCGAGCAGGGCGCGTCGATCGGTCACGAGGAAATCGCCGACGTCGGGACCACCATCGAGATCGTAGAGGTGCTCGAGCAGCCGTTGCAGGCGCCGGGCGACCATGGCGCTAGTGCTCGCGCCGCGCCCCGGCCGCGCGCACCGGCTGCACACCCAGCTTGCCGAGCAGCGCATGCGCCCGCGGGCTGCCGGTCTTCAGCCACACCTCGTACAGGCGCAGCACATCCGCATCGCTGTGCGCGTGGGACATCTCGCTGACCTCGTTCAAGGCATCCACCAGGCCCTGGAACTTGTCGGCGAGCTGTGCGTAGACTTCCGCCGCCGCGCGGCCGCGCGCCGAGCGCTGCAGCGCCTGCGCGAGGCATCCGTAGGCGTTGCCGCCCATGGCGATGTGATAGTCGACATCCACGAGCTTGCGCGCAAAGCTGCCGACGAAGAATCCGGCGACGAACAGCGACACGTCTCCCAACCGCTGCAAGGCGCGCTGCCGCGCCACGGGTGTCGGCGCATCCACCGCATCGGCGAGCATCAGCGCCAGCGGCCGCAGGCGCGGGCCCTCGGGTGTCCGGTCGAACAGCGCCTCGACCCGCGAGAACAGCGTGAGCAGGCTCACGACGTAGGCCTCGACGCTCTCGTCGATCTTCAGGCGCTGGTGGACGGCTGCGGAGTGAAAGGCGTCACGAAAGAATTCCTGCAGCGAGCTGACCGCAATCACAGGTCCTCTGTTGATCGACTGCATCCGCGTCACTCCGTCCGCGCGTGCGTGCAACACGCATGATGCGATCCTATCGGCGTTCGAGACGCGAAGTGAAGTGATGCAGTCGAGGATTCCTTGACGGAAAATGCCGAAAACCCGGCAGGATCTGCAATCAGCAATCCCCCAGGTCGGCTGCTAATCCAGTTCGGCGAGCGAGGCGATGATCCGGGCCGGCCGCTCGAGCTGCGTGGGCCATATCCGCGGTTCCCTGCGCACCCATACCGCCTGCAGCCGCGCACTGCGCGCGCCGTGAACGTCCGCGTGTGGGTCATCGCCTACGTGCATGATGCGCTCCGGCGGGACTGCCGCGAGGCGCGCAAGCTCGTTGAAGATCCTCGCATCGGGCTTCGCGGCGCCGGCCGATTGCGCATTGACGTGGCCTCTGAAATAGCGCGCGAGGCCGCAGCGCCCGAGGTCGGCGTTGCCGTTGCTCAGCGCGTAGAGCCGGTATCGGGACGACAGGCGCTCGAGCGCGGGCACGACGTCCTCGTAGGGGGTGATGCGGTTGCGCGCCGCATAGAAGGCCTCGAAGGCATCATCGGCCAGGTGCTCGGGGTAGCCCGTCTCCAGCAACTGCGCGGCCAGTGCCTGCCGGCGCAGGAAGGTCATGTCGTGCGCGCGATCCGGGAAGCGCTCGAGCATGCGCAGGCGCAGCTCGCGCATGGTCTCGACGCTGTGCGCGGCCACCGCGCGCGGACAATTCGCCTCCATCCAGGTGAACACCGCCCGCTCCGCCGCGAGGATCGTCGGCGCGATCGGCCAGAGGGTGTCGTCCAGGTCGAAACTCAGGACCGTGTCATCGGGCATCGTGCAAGTGTCGCGTGCGGGACAGGTGCGCTAAGCTTATCGCACGCCGGCGTGGCGGGGATCGCGGTGCGCACCGCAGGGACGATGAGCCGATGAAGAATGCCCACCTGCCCCTGCTCCTGTGCCTGGCGGCTGGCGCGGCCGGCGCCGCCGCTGCACCGCCCTTCACGGCGCTGGACCTGGTCACGTTGCAGCGGGTGAGCGATCCGCAGGTCTCGCCCGATGGCAAGCGCGTGGTCTACGTCCTGCGCAGCACCGATCTCACCGCCAACAAGGGACGCAAGGATCTGTGGACGCTCGACACGGGCCACCGCGGCGCGAAGCCGCTGCAGCTGACCGCGGATCCGGCGGATGACCAGGCGCCGCAGTGGAGCGCGGACGGCAGCGCGGTCTTCTTCCTCTCGAACCGCAACGGCTCATCGCAGGTGTGGCGCGTGCCGGCCGCCGGTGGCGCCGCGATCCAGGTCACGCAGTCGCCGGTGGACATCGGCAGCTTCCGGCTCGCGCCCTCGGGCGCGAAGCTCGTGGTGTCCGCGGAGGTGTTCCCCGACTGCGCGGACCTCGCCTGCACGGCGGCACGCCTGAAGACCCGGCAGTCGCACGCAGCCAGCGGCCAGCTTCACGATCACCTGTTCGTGCGTCACTGGGACAGCTGGGACACCGGGCTGCGTTCGCAGCTCTTCGCGATGCCCCTGGATGCGAGTGGCGCGGCCGCGGGTCCCGTGGTCGCGCTCACCCGCGGCCTCGATGGCGATGTGCCGGGCAAGCCCTTCGGCGGCCGCGAGGACTATGCGATCAGCCCGGACGGCGCGAATGTCGTGTTCAGCGTCCGCATCGCGCCGCGCACCGAGAGCTGGTCGACGAATTTCGACCTGTATGCGGTACCCATCACGGGTGGCACGCCGCGCAACCTCACGGCCTCGAATCCGGCGGCCGACCTGCGACCGGCATTCTCCCCCGACGGCACCCAGCTCGCCTATCTCGCGGCGGAGCGGCCAGGCTACGAGGCCGACCGCCAGAGGCTGGCGCTGCTCGACTGGAAGAGCGGAACCTCGCGCGTGCTGACGGGCAACTGGGACCGCAGCATCGAATCCCTGGCCTGGAGTCCCGATGGTCACAGCCTGTTCGTGCAGGCCGAGCACCTGGGACAAAAGCCGCTGTGGATGGTGGACGTGGCTTCCGGCCGCGCCTCGGCCATCACCGGCGCGGGAACCACGGCGGACTTCAGCGTGGGCAAGGACCGCATCATCTTCGTCGCGGGCGATCTCGCCAGCCCGCCCGATCTTCAGTCAGTGGCCTTCACCGGCGGTCGCGCCACGGTGCTGACGCGCATCGCCGCCGACCTGCGCACGGCCAGGCGCCTGGGCGAGGCCGAGCAGTTCAGCTTCAGCGGCGCGAAGGGCGACACGGTCTATGCCTACCTCGTGAAGCCCGCCGGCTTTCGCGCCTCGCAGCAGTACCCGCTCGCGGTGCTGATCCACGGCGGACCCGAGGGCAGCATGGCCAATGAGTGGCACTGGCGATGGAACGCCCAGTCCTTCGCCGGCGCCGGGTACGCGGCGCTGATGATCGACTTCCACGGCTCGACGGGATATGGCCAGGCGTTCACCGACGCCATCAACCAGGACTGGGGCGGCAAGCCGCTGGAGGACATCCAGAAGGGGCTCGCGGCCGCGCTGGCGCGCTACCGCTGGATCGACGGGACCCGCGCCTGCGCGCTGGGCGGATCCTACGGCGGTTACATGGTGAACTGGATCGCGGGCCAGATGCCGGAACGCTTCCGCTGCCTCGTGAGCCACGCCGGCCTGTTCGACAACCGCTCGATGTACTACTCGACCGAGGAGCTCTGGTTTCCCGAGTGGGAGTTCGGCGGTCCGGAATTCCTCAACCCGGCAGGCTATGCGCGCTACAACCCGGTGGATCACGTGAAGGACTGGAAGACCCCGACGCTGGTCATCCACGGCCAGCTCGATTTCCGCGTGCCCTACGCGCAGGGGCTCTCCACCTACACGGCCCTGCAGCGGCGCGGCATCCCCAGCGAACTGCTGGTGTTCCCCGACGAGAACCACTGGATCCTGAAGCCTGCGAACAGCATGCAGTGGTACGAGGTGGTGCTCGACTGGCTGAATCGCTGGACCTCGAGGACGCCACCCTCGAAGAGCGGGGGCTGATCAGGAATCCAGCATGCGCCAGGCTGCCGGGTAATGATCGCCCAGCAGCAGGATCCGGTGCAGCAGCTCATCGTAGGACATGCCGGCCTTGAGCGCGGACTGCGCCAGGTCCTCTTCCGCCGCGAGGTTCGGGTTCGCATTCGCCTCGAGCACGTACAGCGCGCCGTCGGCCCGCAGCCGGAAATCCATGCGCGCGTAGCCCGTCAGGTGCAAGGCGCGGTAGATGCGCTTGGAGAGCTTTTCCAGGCGCGCCATCGTGCCCTCTGGCAGGTTATCCGCCGCCGCGGTGGTGATGCCGTATTTCTGCTGGTAGCGGCGATCCCATTTCACCTTGCGCGTGGCGATGGCCGGCAGGTTCTCCGGCAAGGTGCCGAAGGACATCTCCCACACCGGCAGCACCGATAGCCGGTCGTTGCCGAGCACGCCGACGTACAGCTCGCGTCCCTCGATGTACTCCTCCACCAGCGCATCCGAGTTGATCTGCTCGTGGATGAAGGCCACGCGTTCGCGCAGCTGCTTCTCGTCGGCCACCACCGAGGCGTGCGCGATCCCGAGCGAGGCATCCTCGGTGGCCGACTTCACGAACAGCGGGAAGGCGAGCTTCTTCGGCAGCCTCAACTTGCGTCCACGCACCGCGAGCAGGAACTGCGGCGTCGGCACGCGGTGGTAGGAGAGCAGCTGCTTGCACAGCACCTTGTCGCGCGAGAGCAGCATTCCGCGGGGGTTGCAGCCCGTGTAGGGCTGGCGCATCAGCTCGAGGAAGGCGACGACGTGCTGGTCGTAGGTGACGATGCCGTCGAACTCCTCGAGCAGGTTGAACACGATGTCGGGCTGCCAGTCGGCGATGGCGCTGCGAAGCTCGGACAGGCTGTCACTGATGCCGAGCGGACGGACCTCGTGGCCCGCCTTCTTCAGGTGGGTGATGACATCGTACTCGGTGCGCCACTCCTCGATCTCCTTGTCGGTCCGGCCCTCGAGGGACTCGGGCGGTACCAGCGTCTCGTGGACCAGGACCAGGATCTTGGATTTCTTCACAATGCGACGCGCGGCAACTGTCGCTCCTCGTGGTGCCGGGCCAGGCGCCCCACCACCCACAGCAGGTGACCCTTGAGCTCGCGGCGCGGGCCCGCGAGGTACAGGTCGAGCGAGTCGCAGCGCTCGATCACCAGGCGCAGCACCTGGTGGACGAGATACTCGCTGAAGGCGCCCGAGCGCACGAGCTGGCGCCGCAGGCCCTGGCGCATCTCCCGCACCACGCGCGCCGCGCGCGGCGTGGAACGCCGCGCCGGATGCGCGGTGAAGATCTTCAGCAGCAGTTCATCGGCTCCCGAGCGCCTCGGGGTTCGATAGCGCGCGTGCTTGTGCTCGTAGTGCTGGCGCAAGGTGCGCGTGTCCTCACGCACATCTTCGATGGTGATGCGCTGTTCGACGGGCGCGGGGCTTTCGCCGACCTCGCTCACCACCTGGTCGATGAACTCGAGCTTGGCGAGCGCGGGCCAGTCGAGGTACTCGCGCCGCCACGCCGAGCGCGGCTTGAGCCACACCGCGAAGGTCTCGGCGAAATCCTCGGTGGGATGCGCCTGCGCGTACCAGGATCCCAGGTGCTGCACGAACTGCCGGCTCCCCGGCCGGGGCCGATAGGAATCGGGATACGGAAGGGACGCCGGGCCGAACACCTCGCGCCAGTGGCGGCGGCGGCGCAGCCGGTAGGCGGAATCGAACGCATGCCCGGCCTCGTGGCGCAGGATGCGCATCAGCCAGTTGCGATTGCCGCCCTCGACCTCGCGCATGTAGTGTCGCTCGATCCGCGCCAATCGCGCGTGGGCGAGGTAGAACGGAATGGCGATGCCCGGCACCCCGTCGGGAGAGAACCACTCCTGCGAGAACCAGCAATGCGGCCGGAAGCGGATGCCGCGGGCATCGAGCTCCTCGTACAGCCGCTGGATCGACTCGTGCACCGGCGAATGCTCCACGCGCAACCCGAGGTCGCAGAAGCGCAGCGACAGGAGCTGATCGTCGCTGAGCGACTCCCAGGCATGGGCATGCCGGGGATCTCGGGCACGGGCCCGGGTTCTTGCGGAGGTGGCGGGCATAGGAGCCCGGGCAGTATAGATCAGCGGGCGCGGATCGAAGCAGCCCCCAGCAGGCGCTGCGCGGTGGACTCCAGCAGCGCGGCACGCAGGAGTTCTGCGCGCCATTCCGGCGGGATGGCCTCCGCCCCCAGCAGGATGCCTGCCAGTTGCCCGAACAGCGCCCCCTGGATGTCGGCGTGCCCCCCGAGATTGACCACCCGCAGCAAGCCCTGGCGGAAATCCGGGGTCTCGCCGAGCACCCACAGCACCCGCTGCAGCACCGCCACGGCCTGGTGGGTCCCGGCCACGGGTGCGTTGGTGGGCAGGATGGTCGAGCCCGCGAGCGCCGCGATGGGCGGCTTGAGTTCGGCCGGGTGGTACCGGCTCATGAGCCGGCCCGCCTCCAGGGCGAGCTCCGACACCTGGGCCCCCT
>JAXMGQ010000072.1:0-13839 GCA_046347195.1 Steroidobacteraceae bacterium | reverse complement strand
GCCTGCACACCCGGCAAACGTAGGTCCAGACGCCGCGTAGTTACCGGTTACGTTGCTGCTGTAAGGGAACTGGCGGGATGCAATGTCGACAAGACCGACACGCTGGCGCATTCACCCGTGTATGTCGATGAAGGCCCGACATCAGCAGCGGGGACCCAGTAGATTCGAATCCCTAGATTTGGGCAGAATCTCCGCGGGAAATGCCATAAATATATGATTTCTAAGGAAAATTTTGGCGGAGAGAGAGACATCCACATCGGTCGCCAAGTACCAGACTTGGAACGGCGCTTTTCGGTGCCGATTTATTGTACCAACGCCGGTACCAACAGACTTGAGAACCGGCAAAACCTCCTATGAGACAGCCTGAGAAATGAATAACCTTGTTTTTGCAGGGTTTTCTATCAATTTCGAGACTGTCTGAAACGGTGCGAGAAGAGAAACTGGCGGAGAGAGAGGGATTCGAACCCTCGATGGGCTTTTGACCCATACGCCCTTAGCAGGGGCGCGCCTTCGACCACTCGGCCATCTCTCCAGCGGGTGAGCCCACGGGGCGGGCGAATGATAACTGCCCGTACTCGCTTACGTAAAGCGAGGCACGGGCAGGGGTTCTTTCGGGAGAATGACCGTCAGGCCGGCGCGCCTCACTGCGTGCCGGTGAATTCGTCAGGGTTCGTCGGTGAGCCGGACCTTGCGTGAACCGCCGGCCTCGCCTTCCTCTTCGCGCTTGATGCGCTCGTAGATTTCCTCGCGGTGCACCGACACGTCCTTGGGCGCGTTCACGCCGATGCGAACCTGGTTACCCTTGACGCCAAGGACGGTCACGGTGACTTCGTTGCCGATCATCACCGTCTCGCCCACCCGTCTCGTCAATATCAGCATGATGGCTCCTGGAAGTCAGGGCCTGCACAGTGGCACACGAGCCCGCTTCGAATCGTCGAGACCAGAAGAATACAAGAATTACCCGCGGGATTCACAGCGCTTAACGACATCGTCGGACAATCCATACGCAGTATGTAAAGCCTGGACGGCGCGCTCGAGCTGGGTCTCCTCCACCAGCAGCGAAATCTTGATTTCCGAGGTCGACACCAGCCGTACGTTGATCCTTTCGGCGGCCATCGTCTCGAAAAGCCGCGCCGCAACACCCGCATGCGAACGCATCCCGACTCCCACGACCGAGAGCTTGGCCACGCGATCGGTGGCGGCGAGGCGCGATTGGGGGAAACACCGTAGAGAGGATTGGGCAATTTCCCTAGCTTGAACATAATCATCGCGGTGCACGGTGAAGGACAGGTCGGTGAGCCCCTCACGGGCGGCATTCACGACGATCATGTCGACCTCGATATTGGCCTCGGCCAGCGGCCCGAGCACGGCGTACGCGGTGCCCGGCTCCTCGGGCAATCCGAAACAGGTGATCTGCGCCTCGTCGCGATTGAACGCGATGCCGGATACGACAGGTGCTTCCACGGTGGGCTCCTCGGGGCCGATCAGCGTGCCGGCGCACTCATGGAAGGCCGAGGCGACGCGCAGCGGCATAGTGTACTTCCTGGCGAATTCCACCGCCCGAAGGTGCAACACGCGCGACCCCTGCCCCGCCAGTTCCAGCATTTCCTCGAACGACAGGCGTTCCAGGCAGCGCGCCTCGCACACCATGCGCGGGTCGGTGGTGAACACGCCGTCCACGTCGGTGAGGATCTGGCATTCATCGGCCTGCAGCGCCACGGCGAGCGCGACGGCCGTGGTGTCCGAGCCGCCGCGGCCGATGGTGGTGATGTCACCGGCGGCGTCCTCACCCTGGAATCCGGCGACCACCGGCACGTGGTGCGCCGCCAGTTCGTTGCGCAGGCGGCGGATGTCGATGGACTCGATGCGTGCCTTGCCGTGCAGCGGGGTGGTGCGGATGCCGGCCTGCGCTCCGGTGAACGAGCGCGCCTCGACACCGCGGGCGCACAGCGCCATGGCGAGCAGCGCCACGCTGACCTGCTCACCCGTGGCGAGCAGGGCATCCAGTTCACGCGGTGCCGGCGCCGGGACGAGTTCGCGGGCGAGCTCGAGCAGCCGGTCGGTCTCATCCCCCATTGCGGAGACGACCACCACCACCGAGTGCCCGCGGTCCCGGAGTGCGGCCACCCGCGCGGCGACGTTGCGGATCAGGGTCAGGGACCCGACGCTGGTGCCGCCGTATTTCTGGACGATCAGCGCCACGGGGTGGCAGCGCGAAACGGCCCGGACATGCGCCCCTTCAGGCCGCGAGCCGGGTGCGCACGAGCGTGGCGACGCTCGCGAGCGCGGCGGGCAGGTTTTCCGGCTGGGTGCCGCCGGCCTGGGCGAAATCCGCCCGGCCGCCGCCCCGCCCGCCGACCTGGGAGGCCACGGCACCGACGAGATCGCCTGCCTTGAGCCTCGCGGTGAGGTCAGCCGACACGCCGGCCACCAGCACCACCTTGCCCGCCTCCACCGTGGCGAGCACGACCACCGCGCTTCCCAACTTGTCCTTGAAGCGGTCCAGCGCATCGCGCAGGGACTTTGCATCGGCGCCGTCGATCTGCGTCGCCAGCACCTTCACGCCCTCCACCGACACGGCCTGCGCGGTGAGGTCACCGCCCTGGCCGCTGGCCAGGCGCCCTTTCAGCTGCTGGATCTCCTTGTCCTGCCGGCGCGCGCGCTCGAGCAGCTCACGCACCTTGTCCTCGGCCTCCTCGCGCGACCCGCGCAGGAGCGAGGCGATGTCGCGCAGGGACTGATCGGTGCGCTGCACCCACTCGTAGGCACCCTTGCCGGTGACGGCTTCGATGCGGCGCACGCCGGCGGCCACGCCGGACTCGGCGATGATCTTGAAGAAGCCGATGTCGCCGGCGCGGCTGACGTGCGTCCCACCGCACAGCTCCATGGAGAAATCCCCCAGGCGCAGTACGCGCACCTCGCTCTCGTACTTCTCGCCGAACAGCGCCATGACGCCCGCCGCCACGGCCTCGTCGAACCCCATGAGGCGGATGTCGGCGGCGGCGTTGGCGCGGACCTGCTCGTTCACCAGCTTCTCGATGCGCTGCAGCTCCTCGGCCGTCACCGCCTGGTGATGCGAGAAGTCGAAGCGCAGCCGATCGGGCGCCACCAGCGAGCCCTTCTGCAGGACATGCCGGCCCAGCACCTGCCGAAGCGCCGCATGCAACAGGTGGGTGGCGGTGTGATTGCGCATGATGTCGGCGCGGCGCTCACCGTCGACCTCGGCAGTGAGCACATCGCCCACGGCGATGGTGCCGGACTCCACGACGCCGATGTGGCTGAAGGCGGCGCCGATCTTCTGCGTGTCCGACACGGTGAAGATACTGTCCCCACCGCGCAGAACGCCGGCATCGCCCACCTGGCCGCCGCTCTCGGCATAGAACGGGGTCTGGTCGAGCACCACACGGCCCTTCTGTCCGCTCGCGAGCCGCGGCACCTGCACACCATCGGCAATGAGCGCCGTCACCTTGCCCTGGTTCGACAGCTTGTCGTAACCCAGGAAGCTGGTGCGGCCCTCCAGCTGCACGGTATCGCGCAGGTCCACGCCGAACTTGCTGGCGGCCTGGGCCCGGCGCCGCTGCGCCTCCATGGCCAGGTCGAAGCCGGCCTGGTCGATGGTGAGGTTGCGCTCGCGCGCCACATCCGCGGTGAGATCGAGCGGGAAACCGTAGGTGTCGTACAGCTTGAACACCACATCGCCCGGAATCACGGCGCTCGTGAGCCGGGCGGTCTCGGCGTCCAGCAGTTCCATGCCGGTGGCCAGTGTCTGGGCGAAGCGGTCCTCCTCCTGCGCGAGGACCTGCATGACGCGCTCCTGCTGTGCGATGAGCTCGGGGTAGGCGGCGCCCATCTCCTGCGCCAGCGTCGGCACGAGCTGGTGGAAGAAGGGCCGGGTCTGGCCCAGCTTGTAACCGTGGCGGATGGCGCGGCGGATGATCCGGCGCAGCACGTAGCCGCGGCCTTCGTTGGAGGGCACCACGCCATCGATGATGAGGAAGGAACAGGCGCGGATGTGATCGGCGATGACCCGCAGCGAGGAGGAAGCGAGGTCGGTGGTGCCGGTGAGACCCGCGGCCGCCTCGATCAGCGTCTTGAACAGGTCGATGTCGTAGTTGCTGTGCACGCCCTGCATCACCGCGCAGATGCGCTCCAGGCCCATGCCCGTGTCCACCGAGGGCTTGGGGAGCGGCGTGAGCGTGCCATCGCTGCCGCGGTCGAACTGCATGAAAACCAGGTTCCAGATCTCGACGTAGCGGTCGCCGTCCTCGTCCGGCGAGCCCGGCGGCCCACCGGGGATCTCCGGGCCGTGGTCGTAGAAGATCTCGGTGCACGGGCCGCAGGGACCGGTCTCGCCCATGGCCCAGAAGTTCGACTTCTCGCCCATGCGCGCCACGCGCGTGGGGTCGATGCCGATCTCCTCCACCCAGAGCCGCGCCGCTTCCTCGTCCTCGCGGAACACCGTGACCCAGAGCCGGTCCTTGGGGATGCCGAGCGTGACGGTGACGAAGTTCCAGGCGAAGTGGATGGCCTCGCGCTTGAAGTAATCCCCGAAACTGAAGTTGCCCAGCATCTCGAAGAAGGTGTGATGGCGTGCGGTGTAGCCCACGTTCTCGAGGTCATTGTGCTTGCCGCCGGCGCGCACGCAGCGCTGCGAACTCGCGGCACGGGTGTAGTCGCGCTTGTCCTTGCCGAGGAAGCAGTCCTTGAACTGCACCATGCCGGCATTGGTGAACAGGAGCGTGGGGTCGTTGCCGGGGACCAGCGGGCTCGAGGGGACGACGGTGTGGCCGTTCTTGCGGAAGAATTCCAGGAAGCTCGCGCGGATCTCCGCCGCGGTCATGCTCTTCAACTTCAAATCACGTTTCATGGTCGTCCGGGTCGGGCCCCAAGGCTGATCGTATCTGTGCGCCGGTGAACCCCCGGTACGCGAGGAAGCGCGACTGCCGCGCCTTTGCGGCGTAATCATCGCACACAGCCGACCCAAATTTCTTGCGCCGGGCCTCCCGGGCGCGCTGATCCCACTCGTCATAGGCGTCGATGAACTCATCGATCAGCTCGGGATCGACGCCCGCCTGCCGCAGTTCGCCCCGGACACGAATCGGGCCCTGGCCGCGGCCGGCATGCCAGGCCACGAAATGCTCCACGTAGCGGCGCTCGTTGATCAGGTTTTCGGCGACGAGCGCCGTGACGACGGCGCTGGCGGTGGCGGCAGAGAAGCCGCGCTCCTCGAGCTTCTCCCGCACCTGGGCCCCCGGGCGGTCCCGGCCGGCGAGCAGGTCGAGGGCGGCGATGCGGGCAGCCCGAGCGTCTTCGGGATCATCCACCACGCGCGGCATCGTGCCTCACCTCTGGCGAAGATGCGGGACGGCCGACGCTGGCGTGACCAACGCCGGCCGCCAGGGTTCCGTCAGGTCAGGCCTCCCGGGCTTCCTTCGGCTCCACCACGCCACGATTCATGGTGGCCTTCTCGGGGATGAGCTTGGCGCGAAGCTGCTGCTCGATGTCCTGGGCGATGTCCTTGTGCTGCTGCAGGAACACCCGGGCGTTGTCCTTGCCCTGGCCGATGCGCTCACCCTTGTAGCTGTACCAGGAGCCGGACTTCTCCACGAGGTTGTGCAGCACGCCCAGCTCGATGAGCTCGCCTTCCTTGGAGATGCCGGTGCCGTACATGATCTCGAACTCGGTCTCGCGGAACGGCGGGGCCACCTTGTTCTTGACCACCTTCACGCGGGTCTGCGAGCCGACGACTTCCTCGCCGGACTTGATGGCGCCGATGCGGCGGATGTCCATGCGCACCGAGGAGTAGAACTTGAGCGCATTGCCGCCGGTGGTGGTCTCGGGGTTGCCGAACATAACGCCGATCTTCATGCGGATCTGGTTGATGAAGATGACCACGGTGTTGGAGCGCTTGATGTTGCCGGTGAGCTTGCGCAACGCCTGCGACATGAGGCGGGCCTGCAAGCCCATGTGCGAGTCGCCCATCTCGCCCTCGATTTCGGCTTTCGGGGTCAGGGCCGCGACCGAGTCGACCACCACGACGTCCACCGCGCCGGAGCGCACCAGCATGTCGGTGATCTCCAGGGCCTGCTCGCCGGTGTCGGGCTGCGAGACCAGCAGGTCGTTGACCCGCACGCCGAGCTTCTCGGCGTACACCGGGTCGAGCGCATGCTCGGCATCCACGAACGCCGCGGTGCCGCCGTTGGCCTGCGCCGAGGCGATGATCTGCAGGGTGAGCGTGGTCTTGCCCGAGGACTCCGGCCCGAAGATCTCGATGACGCGGCCGCGCGGGATGCCACCCACGCCGAGCGCGATGTCGAGGCCCAGGGAGCCCGTGGGGATGGTGTCCACTTCATAGGTGGCGCCGGCATCGCCCAGCCGCATGACCGAGCCCTTGCCGAACTGCTTTTCGATCTGGCCCAGCGCGGCGGCGAGAGCCTTCTTGCGATTGTCTTCCATACGAATTCCTTCAACCGGGGATGGACATATTATTTCACATCCGGCGCTCGGCGCAGTCGCAAAATGTACTGTTTTTACCGAGATTTTCGAAAATTTTCATACAGTACGAGCGCTTCGCCACTACTGTATAAGCGGGCCCTAAAGAGTCAGCACCCGCTTCAGGGCGAACTCGACGGAGCGCCGGCGCACCTGCTGCCGATCGCCGCGGAACAAGCGCCGTTCAGTGAACACCTCGATGCCGCGCGCGCCGCGGCATGCCCACGCGAACCACACCGTGCCCACGGGCTTTCCCGACACCGCACCGCCCGGACCGGCAATGCCGCTGACGGCGATGGCGATGCGGGCGTGGGCGCCGGCACGGCGCAGGGCGCCACGCGCCATGGACTCGACCACCGGCCCGCTCACCGCGCCATGCCGGGCCAGGACCCGCAGCGGCACGCCAAGCTGTGCATGCTTGGCCTCGTTGCCGTAGGTGACCCAGCCCTGCGCGAACCACTGCGAACTGCCCGCGATGTCGGTCAGCGCCTTCGCGACCCAGCCGCCCGTGCAGGACTCGGCGGTGGTGATGAAATGGCCCCGCGCGAGGAGCCGCGCACCCACGGCGGCGCTGAGCCGTTCCAGAGTCGAGTCGCTGGGCATGCCCGGCATGCTACGCTTCGACGCGCCTATGTCGAGCCTCGCCGATCTGTCCCAGCACACGCCGATGATGCAGCAGTACCTGCGCATCAAGGCTCAATACCCCGAGGTGCTGCTGTTCTACCGGATGGGCGACTTCTACGAGATGTTCTACGAGGATGCGCGGCGGGCCGCCGCCCTGCTCGACATCGCGCTGACCCAGCGCGGCGCCTCGGCCGGCGCACCCATCCCCATGGCGGGAGTTCCCGCCGTGACACTGGATGGCTACCTGCAGCGGCTGGTTCGCGCCGGACAGTCGGTCGCTATCTGCGAACAGCGCGGTGAGCCGGGCAAGACCAAGGGGCCCATGCAGCGCGAGGTGGTACGGGTGGTCACCCCCGGGACCGTCACCGACGAAGCGCTGCTCGAGGAGCGGCGCGATACGCTGCTCGCGAGCCTCGCCACGGGCGGCGCGATCGCCGGTGGCCAGGGCACGCGCGGCCAAGGCACGGGCGGCCGGGGCCAGAACTTCGGACTCGCGTGGCTGGACCTCGCCGCCGGCCGTTTCAGCGTCATGCAGCTCGATGGCGCGGAGGCGGTGGATGCCGAACTCGAGCGCCTGCGTCCGGCCGAGATCCTGATCGCCGATGATGCACCGCCGCCCGCCGCCTTGCAGCCCGCAACCCCGCGCCCCTGGCGGCCGCGGGCGCCCTGGCACTTCGAATCGGATTCCGCGCGCCGCGCCCTGTGCGAGCAGTTTGGCACCCGGGATCTCGCCGGGTTCGGATGCGAGGACCTGCCGCTCGCGGTGGCGGCGGCCGGCGCGCTGCTCGCCTATGTGCGCGACACCCAGAAGTCCTCGCTCCCGCACCTGCGCGGGCTCATCACCGAGACCCGCGATGCGGCCGTGCTCATGGACCCTGCCACGCGCCGAAATCTCGAGCTGGACACGAGCCTGGCCAACCGCCCCGACCTGACGCTGGCCGGGGTGCTGGACACGACGGTGACGCCCATGGGGGCGCGGCTCCTTCGCCGCTGGCTGCATCGCCCGATCCGCGACCGCGCGCTGCTCGAGGCTCGCTACGATGCGGTGCAGGAGCTGCTCGAGGCAGACCGCCACGCGCGACTGTCGGAAGCCGCGCGGGCGATCGGCGATGTCGAGCGCATCCTCGCCCGCATCGGCCTGCGCAGCGCCCGCCCCCGGGACCTGGCGCAGCTGCGCACCACGCTGTGCGCCCTGCCCGCCTTGCGGCAATCGCTGGAGGATGTGCAGGGCGAGCGCCTGCGCGAACTGCTGGGGCAACTCGGCGAACACGCTCAGGAGCGCGACCTGCTGGGCCGCGCCATCGTCGACTCCCCGCCCCACTGGTTGCGCGACGGCGGGGTCATCGCCGCAGGCTTCGACGCCGAACTCGACGAGTCGCGCCTGCTCGGTACCGACACCGAACGCTTCCTGCTGGATCTCGAACGCCAGGAGCGCGAGCGCACCGGGCTGTCGAGCCTGAAGCTCGGCTTCAACCGCATCTCGGGCTTCTACATCGAGCTCAACCGCAGCCAGTCGGAAAAGGCGCCGGCCGGCTACACGCGGCGGCAAACCGTGAAGTCCGCCGAACGCTTCATCACCCCGGAGCTCAAGAGCTTCGAGGACAAGGTGCTCGGCGCGCGCGACCGGGCGCTCGCGCGCGAGCGCGAGCTGTACGAATCCCTCCTCGACACGCTCACCGCGGCCCTGGCCGACCTGCTGCGCACGGCGGCGGCGATCGCCGAGCTCGACCTGTTCGCCTGTCTCGCCGAGCGGGCGCGGAGCCTGGATTGCACCCGCCCGCAGCTGGTGCGCGAGCCCGAGCTGTGCATCGAGGCGGGCCGGCATCCGGTGGTCGAGAAGGCCGCGCGCGAGCCTTTCATCCCGAACGACCTGAAGTTCGATGCGCAGCGGCGCATGCTGGTGATCACGGGTCCCAACATGGGTGGCAAGAGCACCTACATGCGCCAGGCGGCCCTGCTCACGCTGCTCGCGCACATCGGCGCCTTCGTGCCGGCGCGCCGCGCGGTGTTCGGTCCGGTGGATCGCATCTTCACCCGCATCGGCGCTTCCGATGACCTCGCCGGCGGCCGCTCCACCTTCATGCTGGAGATGACCGAGACCGCCAATATCCTCAACAACGCGACTGACCAGAGCCTGGTGCTGATGGATGAGATCGGCCGCGGCACCAGCACCTTCGATGGCCTTTCGCTGGCCTGGGCCTGCGCGGCGCACATCGCCACGCGCCTGCGCTGCTTCACGCTGTTCGCCACGCATTACTTCGAGCTCACCAGCCTCGCGAGCGAAGTCCCGGGGGTCGCGAACGTGCACGTGGAAGCCGTGGAGCATGGCGAGAAGCTCGTCTTCCTGCACAGCGTGCGCGAGGGGCCGGCGAACCAGAGCTATGGCCTGCAGGTGGCCGCGCTCGCCGGCATCCCGCCGGCGGTGATCCGCCAGGCACGCCGGTATCTCACCGAGCTCGAGCGCGAACGCGATGCGCTGCGGACGCACACCTCACCGCAAGGCGAACTTCCGTTGTTCGACACCACCCCGGCGGCGCCTGCGCCTGCCACGGACCTCGCTGCTCCCCGGCCATCGGCGGCGCTGGACCTGCTGCGCGCCGCGAATCCCGATGCGCTGAGTCCGCGCGAGGCGCTGGATCTCCTGTACCGGCTCAAGGTGCTGGATGGGGAGGATCAGCCCGGCTGATCGGGCGGCGCGCTGCCTTGCGGTAGCCTTCCGGCGTGATCGAAGCGGCCATGATCCAGGAAATGCGCCGTCTGCTCGGCGACGAGCGGGGAGAACACCATGCTGGTGTGGCTGACCGGCAGCACCAGGCGATCGGTCGCGCCGGGCAGGTCGGTCTCCGCCACGGTCACGGTGCCATCATTGGGTTCGGGGAGCCGTGCGAACAGGCGCCCGAGGGACAGGGACAAGCTGCCGGCGATGACGCCCACCTCCCGCTCGCCCTGCCAATGGCGCCGGATGTCGCCAACCGCTTCGGCCGTGATGCTGCGGCCGAGCATGGCCTTGAACATCGGGTACTGCGACAGCGCCCGCGCGACGGCACTGCCCTGGAGCGGCGAGCCCAGCAGGACCACCCGCCCCGGAGGCAGATCCACTGCCTGTTCCAGGCAGTTGAGGATGATGAGTCCCCCCAGGCTGTGGCCGACGAGATCCAGCCGGCGAGCGGTGAGTCCGGCGAGGAAGGTCCGCAGCGCCGCGGCGTTCTCGCTGACGTCCTTGACGACACTGCGGTAGCGGAACACCGCGGTGCGCGCATCCAGCCGGCGCCGCAGGTCCCGCCGCAGGAACAATGCTTCGTGGCCCGTCATCCACAGGCCATGCACGAACACCACCGACCGCTCGCGATGCGGCACGGACCGGTCCGTCAGTCGATCTTGATGGGCACGTGCACGCGGATGTGCAGTTCCTTCAACTGCGCATCGCTCACCTCGGTGGGCGCATCGGTGAGCGGGCAGGCCGCGGTCTGTGTCTTGGGGAAGGCGATGACATCGCGGATGCTCTCGGCGCCCGCCATGAGCATGGCCATGCGATCCAGGCCGAAGGCGATGCCGCCGTGGGGCGGTGCGCCGAGCTTCAGCGCATCGAGCAGGAAGCCGAACTTCAGGCGAGCTTCCTCCGCATCGATGCCCAGCATCTCGAACACCCTGGCCTGCAGCTCCTGCGAGTGGATACGCACCGAACCACCGCCCAGCTCCGAGCCGTTCAGCACGAGGTCGTAGGCCTTGGCGAGCGCGGCACCCGGATCCGCGCTGAGCGCCGCCGGGTCCAGGTTCTTCGGGCTGGTGAAGGGATGGTGCATCGCAGCCCAGCGTTTCGCGTCCTCGTCCCATTCGAACATGGGGAAATCGACCACCCA
This sequence comes from Steroidobacteraceae bacterium, assembly GCA_046347195.1. Taxonomy (GTDB): domain Bacteria; phylum Pseudomonadota; class Gammaproteobacteria; order Steroidobacterales; family Steroidobacteraceae; genus TMP-86. The sequence goes on along the minus strand of JAXMGQ010000072.1, from coordinate 2,863 downwards.
CAGCGCCTTCCAGCCTGGCTCCACCAGCTTCAGGTCCTGGCCCACCTTCACGCGCAAGGCGCCCAACGCATCGCTCACCACCTTGGCCGAGTCGGCGCCGAAGAAGATGAGATCGCCATCGGCCGCCCCGGTGCGCTCGAGGATGCCGGCAATGGCGGCATCGGAGAGGAACTTGAGGATGGGCGCCTGCAGGCCATCGCGTCCCTTGGCCTTCTCGTTGACCTTGATGTAGGCAAGGCCCTTGGCGCCGTAGCGGGCCACGAAGGCGGTGTAGTCGTCGATCTCCTTGCGCGTGAACTTGCTCCCTAAGGGCACGCGCAGTGCGGCGACGCGGCCCTTGGGGTCGGCGGCGGGGCCGGCGAACACCTTGAAGTCGCATCCCTTCACGAGGTCGGCGACGTCCACCAGTTCGAGCGGCACGCGCAGGTCCGGCTTGTCGGAGCCGAAGCGGCGCATGGCCTCGGCATAGCTCATGCGCTGCAGGGGCTGCGGGATCTTCACGCCGAGCACCGCGTCGAACAGGTGCACGAACAGGCCTTCCATGAGTCGCTGGATGTCGTCCTGCTCGAGAAAGGAGGTCTCGATGTCGAGCTGGGTGAACTCGGGCTGGCGGTCGGCGCGCAGGTCCTCGTCGCGGAAGCAGCGCACGATCTGGTAGTAGCGGTCGAAGCCCGCGACCATCAGCAACTGCTTGAAGATCTGCGGCGACTGCGGCAGCGCGAAGAACTTGCGCGGATGCGTGCGGCTGGGAACGAGGTAGTCGCGCGCGCCCTCGGGCGTCGCCTTGGTCAGCATCGGCGTCTCGATGTCGATGAAGCCGTTCTCGTCGAGATACTGGCGCATGGCGCGCGTGATGCGGTGACGCAGCAGCAGCCGGTCGCGCATCTCCTCGCGCCGCAGGTCGAGGTAGCGGTACTTGAGCCGCACTTCCTCGCTCACGGTCTCATCGAGCTGGAAGGGAAGCGGTTCGGAGCGGTTGAGGATGGTGAGTTCCTGGCAGAGCAGCTCCACCTCGCCGGACTTCAGGTTCGCATTCGCCGTGCCCGCGGGCCGCGCGCGCACCTTGCCGGTCACCTTGAGCACGAACTCGTTGCGCACCTTCTCGGCCTGCGCGAACACCTGCGGATGGTCTGGGTCGAACACGATCTGCAGGAGTCCCGAGCGGTCGCGAAGGTCGACGAAGATGACGCCGCCATGGTCGCGGCGCCGCTGGGCCCAGCCCGCGACGGTGATGGTCTCGTTTATCTGGGCGCGGTTGACCTGCCCGCAGTAGTGGGTACGCATGGTCGGCAAATGCTACGGGCCGCGGGCAGGCGCGGCAAGCGCTTCCGCGCTCAGCGGCGCGCGGCTCTCGCCTTGGATCGAACCTTGCGCGCAGGCGTCAGCTTGCGTGACTTGCCCGGCGTCACCGCTGTCGCTGCCGGCTTGGCGGCCTTGGCGGAATCCGGCTTCGCGCCATCACCCGTCTTCGAGGCTTCCCCGGACTTCAAAGGCTCACCGGGCTTCGAGGGCTCACCGGGCTTCGCCTCCGGCTTCGCGTCGGCCTTGGCGTCCTTCTTGTCGTCCTTCTTCTCGTCCTTGGCGCCATCGGCTTCAGGCTTGTCCGCGAGATTGCGCTTGTTGTCCTGCTCGGACTTGAAGTCGGTCTCGTACCAGCCCGAACCCTTGAGCCGAAACACCGGGGCCGACATCAGGCGCTGCAGCGCGGACTTGCCGCAGTCCGGGCACTTCTTCAGCGGTGCATCGGACACCTTCTGCATGGCCTCGAGGTGATGACCGCACTTGGCGCATTGATACTCGTAAAACGGCATTCACATCCCCTGAACTGTCAAATCGCAGCTCCCGTTGCGCAAAGTATAGCGAAAGCCCGCGGGCCCTTTCGGGCTCCGCGGATCCTGGTGCGGGCCTCGCTTCAGTGCAGCCGTTCCTTCTCGAAGGTGACTTCGCCCCGCTTGAGCTTGGCGATGATCCGATCGCCCGGCGCGAAATCCCCGTGCAGCAGGCGCTGCGCCAGCGGGTTTTCGATCTGCGCCTGGATCGCGCGCTTCAGCGGCCGCGCGCCGTAGACGGTGTCGAAGCCCGCCTCGCCGATCTTGTCGCGCGCGGCCTCGTCCAGGCGCAACTGGATGTCGCGCTCGGCGAGCCGGCTGCGCAGGCGTCCGAGCTGGATGTCCACGATGGCGCGGATCTGCTCCCGGCCCAGCGCGTGGAACACCACGATCTCGTCGATCCGGTTGATGAACTCGGGGCGGAAATGCTGGGTGACCACTTCCAGGACCGCCGCCTTCATCTTCTCGTAATGGCCGATCTCCGCGCTCTGCCCGGCCATCTCCTGGATGGCCTGCGAGCCGAGGTTCGAGGTCATGATCACCACGGCATTGCGGAAGTCGACGGTCCGCCCCTGCCCGTCGGTGAGCCGTCCATCGTCGAGCACCTGCAGCAGCACGTTGAACACGTCGGGGTGCGCCTTCTCGATCTCATCGAGCAGGATCACCGCGTAGGGACGGCGGCGCACGGCTTCCGTGAGATAGCCGCCCTCCTCGTAGCCCACGTAGCCCGGCGGGGCGCCGATGAGCCGCGCCACCGAGTGCTTCTCCATGAACTCCGACATGTCGATGCGGATCATGGCCTCCTCGGTGTCGAACATGAACTCGGCCAGCGCCTTGCACAGCTCGGTCTTGCCGACACCGGTGGGCCCGAGGAACAGGAACGAGCCACTCGGCCGGTTCGGATCCGACAGGCCCGCGCGCGCACGGCGGATGGCATTGGCCACCGCCTTGACGGCCTCGTTCTGGCCCACCACGCGCTTCTCCAGCGCCTCTTCCATGCGCAACAGCTTCTCGCGCTCGCCCTCGAGCATGCG
>JAXMGQ010000071.1:0-15883 GCA_046347195.1 Steroidobacteraceae bacterium | reverse complement strand
CCAGCTTCCGCCCACCGGCGCCATCGTCATCGCACCGCCGCTGAAGATCGTGAACGGATCGGGAAGTCCGTGCCGGGTGCTGGCGCTGGTGCCGGGGCGCTAGGGGCCGGGCGTCGCGGCGCCTCGAGGTTCAGCGGCTGAAGTCGAGGTTCGCGAAGGCGCGGCGCAGCAGCGAGTTGAGCTGCCGGATCTCGCTGGCCGAAAAGTCGTGGAAGGCGAGCCGGTAGATCCGGCTCGCGCATTCGCGCACGGTTTCCACGGCGGCGTGCCCCTTGGGGGTGAGGGTCACGTCGGTCTTGCGGCCGTCGGACTTGCGGCTGGACAGCCGCACCAGTCCCTGCTTCTGCAGCCTCTGCACCACCCGGGTCACCGTGGAGAGCTGGATCACCGCGCGCTCGGCGATCTCCGACACGCTCGAGGGGTTGTGCTCGCGCAGGATCATGAGCGCACGCCAGCGCGGGATGTCCATGCCCACCGACTTGAGGATGCGTTGCATGTCCAGCGCATAGCGCCCGCTGGTGCGGGCGATGAGGTAGAAGGGGGAGTCGTCCAGCAGGAAACGCTCGTATGCCGGGTCGGCAAGGACCTTGGCATCCACGCGGCGACCACGGTTCGGGCGGCGTCGGGGTTCCATGCGCGCATGGTGACAGTTTCCATGGCCGGCGCAAGGACTTCGCCGCAGCGCATTGCTTGACTTTTCACGTGAATGCCATAGGGTGAACCCCACGCGCCGGCGTCGCGCGCATTCTGCGGGGGCAGTCGTGGCCGAGCGATCTTTTGCGAAGGAAGTCGAGGCGCTGCGCCTCGGGTCGGGTGAGCTGTTCGAGGGCGAGGGCATCCTTGCCGTCACCAAGGCGCTGCTCCAGTCGGGCGTCGGCTACGTCGGCGGCTACCAGGGTGCGCCCATCTCCCACCTCATGGACGTGCTGGCGGACGCCAGCGACATCCTCACCGAACTCGGCGTGCGCTTCGAGTCCTCGGCCTGCGAGGCCACCGCTGCGGCCATGCTTGCCGCGTCGGTGAACTACCCCATTCGCGGCGCCGTCACCTGGAAGTCGACGGTGGGCACCAACGTCGCCTCCGACGCGCTGTCGAACCTGGCCTCGGCTGGCGTGGTGGGCGGTGCGCTCATCGTGCTGGGCGAGGACTACGGCGAGGGTGCCAGCATCATGCAGGAGCGTACCCACGCCTTCGCCATGAAGTCGCAGGTGTGGCTGCTCGATCCGCGGCCCAGCCTGCCCAACATCGTGCAGGCGGTGGAGCAGGGGTTCGAGCTGTCCGAGGCCAGCAACACACCCGTCATGCTCATGCTTCGCATCCGCGCCTGCCACGTCGTCGGGCGCTTCCGCACCCGCGCGAACCGGCGGCCGCCGTTCACGCTGCAGCAGGCCATGGATCACCCGGTCCGCACCTTCGATCGCATCATCCTGCCGCCTTCGACCTACGCGCAGGAGCGCGCCAAGATCGAGCAGCGCTGGCCGGCGGCGGAGAAGTTCATCCGCGAGCGTGGCATGAACGAGTTCCTCGGCGAGGGGCGTGCCGATGTCGGCATCGTGCTGCAGGGCGGCCTGTACAACACCGTGCTGCGCGCGCTGGAGCGACTCGGACTCGCCGATGCGTTCGGTGAATCGCAGGTGCCGCTGTACGTGCTGAACGTCACCTACCCGCTGGTGGGCGATGAGTTCGTGCGCTTCGCCACGGGCAAGCGGGCCATCCTCATCGTCGAGGAGGGCCAGCCGGAGTTCATCGAGCAGGCCGCGAGCCTGTTCCTGCGCAAGGCCGACCTGCAGACGCGCATCCTCGGCAAGGGTCCCCTGCCCATGGCAGGCGAGTACACCGGTGCGGCCGTGCTGGCGGGCCTGCGAAAGTTCCTGGGTGAATTCGGCTTCCTGCCGGAGCAGGCGAAGCCGCTGGTGCCCGCGGCGCAGCTCCTCTCCAACGTGCCGATGCGCCCCTCCGGCCTGTGCACCGGCTGCCCCGAGCGTCCGCTGTTCGCATCCATGAAGCTGCTGGCGCGCGAGATCGGGCCCATGCAGGTCAGCGCCGACATCGGCTGCCATTCCTTCGCCACGCTCCCGCCCTTCGACATCGGCGGCAGCATCATGGGCTATGGCCTCGGCCCCGCGAGCGGCGCCTCCTTCAACATCCCCAATCGCCGCCGCGCGCTGTCGATGATGGGCGACGGCGGTTTCTGGCACAACGGCCTGACCAGCGGCATCGGCAACGCCGTGTTCAACCGTCACGATGGCGTGACCATCATCGTCGACAATGGCTACTCGGCCGCCACCGGCGGGCAGTACATCCCGTCTTCGAGCGCCGAGATCAAGGGACGCCGGGCGCGCAACCGCATCGAGACCGCGGTGCGCGGCGTCGGCGTGGAGTGGGTGCGCACCATCCGCACCTACGACATGCGGCAGGTCATGCGCACGCTCAAGGAAGCGCTGCAGAGCGAGTTCCTGGGGCCGAAGATCATCATCGCCGAGGGTGAATGCCAGTTGAACCGGCAGCGCCGCGTCGCGCCGCTGATCCGTCGCATGACCGGCGCCGGCCAGCGCGTGGTGCGGCAGCGCTTCGGCGTCGATGCCGACGTGTGCACCGGCGATCACTCCTGCGTGCGCCTGTCGGGCTGCCCCTCGCTCACCATCCGCACGCACACCGATCCGCTGCGCCGCGACCCGGTGGCCTACGTGGACAATTCCTGCGTCGGCTGCGGCGTGTGCGGTGAGGTGGCGCATGCGGCGGTGCTCTGCCCCTCGTTCTACCGCGCGGACATCATCGTCAATCCCACGCTCTGGGACCGCCTGCTGCAGGCCGTCCGCGGCGCCGTGATCCGGCTGTTTGCCGGACGGGCGGCGCCGCCGGAGGTGGCGGCATGAGCGCCGTGCGTCCCATCAGCCTGACCATCGCGGCGCTGGGCGGCCAGGGGGGCGGCGTGATCACCGACTGGCTCGTGCTCGCGGCCCGCAGCGCGGGCCACATCGCGCAGGCCACTTCCGTGCCGGGTGTGGCGCAGCGCACCGGCGCGACCATCTACTACCTCGAGTTGTTCCCGATCGCCGCCCTGCGCGATGGCCGCGAGCCCGTCATGGCGCTGATGCCGAACCCCGGCGACGTCGACATCGTGGTGGCCTCGGAGCTGCTCGAGTCCGGCCGCGTCATCAACCGCGGACTCGTCACCCCGGATCGCACCACGCTCATCACCTCGACGCATCGCGACTACACCATCAGCGAGAAGTCCTCGCCGGGCGATGGCCGCGCACGCAGCGGGGAACTGCTGGCGGCGGCACGGTCCAGCGCGCGCCGCTGCATCGCCTTCGACATGGCCGAGGTCGCCGAGCGGGCGGGCGGGCGCATCAGCGCCGTGATCTTCGGCGCCATCGCCGGCAGCGGGGTGCTGCCCTGGGAGACCGAGCACTTCCAGGCGGCGATCCGCGAATCGGGCATCGGCGTCAAGGAGAGCCTGGCGGCGTTCGATGCGGGCCGGCAGGCGGCGATCCAGGCCGCGACGCAGTCGCCTGCCGGGGCTTGCGCCGCGGCGGCGGGCGCGACGACGGCCGAGCCGGCCGCCGCGCTGCGCGATCACGCGGCGCGCCATGCCCCGCGCTGCGTGCAGCGCCTGCAGCGCGACTTCCCGCCCTCGCTCCAGGACCTGCTGACCCGGGCCATCGTGCGCCTGGCCGACTACCAGGACGAGCGGCATGCGCAAAGTTATCTCGAGCGCATCGCCGGGATCCTGCAGCTCGAACCCGATACGCGGGGCGAGTGCCGGCTGGCGCGCGCCACTGCCCGGTCGCTGGCGCTGTGGATGAGCTTCGAGGACGTGATGCGCGTGGCGCAGGTCAAGACCCGCGCCGGCCGCCTCGAGCAGATCCGCCGGGAAGTGCGTGCGGGTCCGTCGGACCTCGTGCGGGTCAGCGAGTTCGTCAAGCCGGGGCTCGAGGAGATCTGCGGCACGTTGCCCGCGCGCCTGGGGCGCTGGCTGGAAGGCTCGCCGCGGTTGTCCCGCTGGGTGGAGAACTTCACCGAGGGCCGCCGCGTCAGCACCACCAGCGTCAGCGGCTTCCTGCTGCTGCGCTTGCTCGGCGCCCTGCGCCGGCTGCGGCGGGGGACGCTGCGATTCAGCGTCGAGGAGGCGCGCATCGAGCAGTGGCTCGGGCAGATCCGCCAGCTCGCCGTGACCGACTACGACCTCGCGGTGGAGATCGCGGAGTGCCAGAACCTGGTCAAGGGCTATGGCTCGACCCACGAGCGCGGCTGGCGGTCCTTCGGCGAGATCTGCGCCCTGGCCAATGCGCTGGTGGGCACGGGACGCGGCGCCGAGCAGGTGCGGCTGCTGCGCGAGGCGGCGCTGGCCGATGAGAGCGGCGCCAGGCTCGCCGGCAAGATCGCGGAACTGAAGCTCGTCGGGGCCGGCTGATCCGGATCGGCTGATCCGGATCGGCTGATCGTGGCCGCCCCCGGTCCGCGCCCGCGGCCGAATATTTCATGATTAAAACATTACTTGTGCCTATAATGCGCCCATGAAGCGGATCCTCGCCATGGTTCGCGCCGGCGCCCCAACATCGCCGTTGGCAACAGCTACGAGGCCGATCAAGTGAATTCCATCATCGCCGCGGGCCGCGCCGACCTGCAGGGCCGCCATGCGCTGGTCACCGGCGCCGGACGCGGCATCGGTGCCAGCATCGCGAGGCGCCTGGCGCAGGCCGGCGCGCGCGTGAGCCTGGTCGGCCGCACGGCAGCGACACTCGAGGCGATTCGCGGGGATATCCAGGCCGCGGGCGGAGAGGCGGGCTGCCACGTCGCCGACATCACGCGGCGCGAGGCGGTGGATGCCGCGGTGGGCGCCGCGCGCGCGGCCTTCGGCGCCATCGACATCCTCGTGAACAATGCCGGCCAGGCGGCCAGTTCCCCCATCACCAAGCGTGATGATGCGGTGTGGAACGACATGCTCGCCGTGAATCTCAGCGGCACGTACTACTTCATCCAGGCGGTGCTGCCCGAGATGATCCGCCAGGATCGTGGCCGCATCGTCAACGTCGCGAGCACCGCGGGGCTCACCGGCTATGCGTACGTGGCCGCGTACTGTGCCGCCAAGCACGGCGTGGTGGGCTTGACGCGCGCCGTGGCCCGCGAGGTGGCGGCGCGCAACATCACCGTGAACGCCGTGTGCCCAGGCTACACCGACACCGACATCGTGCAGAGCGCGGCGAAGAAGATCGCCGCGGTCACCGGCCGCAGCCAGGGCGAGGCGGTGGCGGCCATGACCAAGACCAACCCGCAAGGAAGGCTGGTGCGGCCCGAGGAGGTGGCGAACGCAGTCGCCTGGTTGTGCCTGCCTGGAAGTGAATCGGTGACCGGACAGAGCATCGTGGTCGCCGGAGGAGAACTGATGTGAGCGAGATGGACGTGGGCAAGCTTGCGCTGGCGCAGTACGAGGCCCGGCATTTCGACTGGAAGGTGGAGAACGGCATCGGCTGGGCCACGCTCAGCCGCCCCGAGCGCAAGAACCCCCTGACCTTCGACAGCTACGCAGAGCTGCGTGACCTGTTCCGCAAGCTGGCCTATGCCACCGACGTCAAGGTCGTGGTGCTGGGCGGGGAGGGCGGCAACTTCTGCTCGGGCGGTGACGTGCACGAGATCATCGGGCCCCTCACGCGCATGGGCATGCCGCAGCTCCTCGACTTCACGCGCATGACCGGCGATCTCGTCAAGGCCATCCGCGGCTGTCCCCAGCCGGTGATCGCCGCGGTGGAGGGCGTGTGCGCGGGCGCGGGCGCGATCCTCGCCATGTGCTCGGACATCCGCCTGTCGACGCCGGATTCGAAGACCGCTTTCCTGTTCACGCGCGTGGGCCTCGCCGGCTGCGACATGGGCGCCTGCGCCATCCTGCCGCGCATCATCGGCCATGGCCGCGCGGCGGAGTGGCTGCTGTCGGGGCGCAGCGTGCCCGCCGAGGAAGCTCTGGCCTGCGGCTTCTACAGCCGCCTCGTGCCGCACGGAGGCCTGGGCACCGCCGCCGAGGAACTCGCCGTCACGCTGGCGCAGGGTCCCACCTTCGCCCATGGCATCACCAAGACCATGCTCAACCAGGAATGGAACATGGGCCTGGACCAGGCCATCGAGTCCGAGGCGCAGGCGCAGGCGCTGTGCATGAAGACCGGGGATTTCCGCCGCGCCTTCGAGGCCTTCGCCGCCAAGCAGAAGCCCCGGTTCGAAGGAAACTGACCCGTGCGCCTCGCCAATCACACGGACTGGCCCTTCTTCGAGGACGCGCACCGCAAGCTGGCGACCGACATCGGTCGCTGGGCGCAGGAGTCGCTGGGTCATGCACATCCTGAATCCAGCGATGAGGTCGATGCGCACTGCCGCGACCTGGTGCGCCGGCTCGGCCAGGCCGGCTTCACGCGCTACTGCGTGAAGCGCGAGTTCGGCGGTGCGCTCGAGGACTTCGATGCGCGCGCCATCGGCCTGATCCGCGAGACCCTGGCCTACCACGACGGACTCGCGGACTTCGCCTTCGCCATGCAAGGGCTGGGGAGCGGGGCGCTGTCGCTGGCCGCGCCGCCGGCGCTGCAGCGCCGCTACCTGCCGCGCGTCGCGAGCGGCGAGGCCCTCGCCGCCTTTGCGCTTTCCGAGGCACAGGCCGGCTCGGATGTCGCCGCCATGCAGCTTCGGGCACGCGCGGAGGGTGAGACTTACGTGCTCGACGGCGGCAAGACCTGGATCTCCAACGGCGGCATCGCGGATTTCTACTGCGTGTTCGCGCGCACGGCCGAAGGCCAGCGCCGTCCCAATGGCAGCATCGGCGCGCAGGGCATCTCGGCCTTCGTCGTCGATGCGGGAACGCCAGGTTTCCGCGTCGCCGACCGCATCGAGCTCATCGCTCCGCATCCCATGGGCGTGCTCGCCTTCGAGGGCTGCCGCATCGGCGCGGCGCAGCGCATCGGCGCGGAGGGCGAGGGGTTCAAGATCGCCATGCGCACGCTGGATGTGTTCCGCAGCACCGTGGCCGCGGCGTCCATCGGCTTCGCGCGTCGGGCGCTGGCCGAAGGGTTGCGGCACGCGCGCGAGCGGCGCATGTTCGGCGGCACGCTGTCCGATTTCCAGCTCACGCAGGCGGCGCTCGCCGACATGGCGACACAGATCGACGCCGCGGCGCTGCTGACCTACCGCGCCGCGTGGCTTCGCGATCGCGGCGAGAGCGTCACGCGGGAAGCGGCGATGGCCAAGCTCACCGCCACCGAATCCGCGCAATGGATCATCGACCGCGCGCTGCAGATGTTCGGCGGGCGTGGCGTGGTCCGTGGCGAGGTGCTCGAACGCCTGTACCGGGAAATCCGTGCGCTGCGCATCTACGAGGGCGCGAGCGAGGTCCAGAAACTCATCATCGGCAGGGAATTGCTCCAGGAAGCTACGAAATGACCCATGAGATATTGCAGCCGCCGCACTGGCCCCGGCCCAAGGGCTACGCCAACGGCATCGCGGCGACTGGCCGCACCGTGTTCATCGCGGGCCAGATCGGCTGGGACACGCAGGGCAAGTTCACCCGCACGCTGTCGAGCCAGGTGAAGCAGGCGCTCGAGAACATCCTCGCGGTGCTGGAGCGTGCCGGCGGCGGTCCCGAGCACCTCGTCCGGCTCACCTGGTTCGTGGTCAGCCGCGATGCCTATCACGAGGAGATCCGCGAGATCGGCGCGGCCTACCGCGCGGTGCTGGGCAAGCATTTCCCGACGATGTCCGTGATCCAGGTCGTGGGCCTGATGGAGAAGGAGGCGCTGGTGGAGATCGAGGCCACGGCCGTCATCCCGGAAGGCGCCTCCGATGCAACCGTGAAGCTGCCCGCCCATGGCAACCTGGCGTCCGCCTGAGCGCATCAAGTACGCACCGCTCCAGGAGCCTTGGCCGGATGCGGAAGTCGCGGCGCGCTCGCTGCTGTTCTCGCCCGTGCAGGTCGGTTCGCTCACGCTGACCTCCCGCACCTGGGTGCCGGCGATGGTGCCGTGGCGCGCCTCCGAGGACGGCGAGGTGACCCCTTCCGTCCTGCAGTGGTACGAGCGCTTCGCCAGGGGCCAGCCGGGCGTGATCGTGATCGAGGCCACGGGCGTGCGCGATGTGGCGAGCGGACCCCTGCTGCGCATCGGCGATGACCGCTTCCTGCCGGGGCTTTCGCGGATCGTCGACACGGTGCGGCGCGCGAGCGGCGGACGCACGCGGCTGTTCATCCAGCTCATCGACTTCCTCTCCATCCGCCGGCGGCCCACCCGCGAGAAGTTCCTCGGCCAGCACCTGAAATTGACGCCCGCGCTGCGCGAGCGGCTGGGCATGGCGGATGCGCCGGAGTTGCAGGTGCGCGAGCACCTGCTGGGGCTGGACGATGAGGCGCTGCGAGCCGCGCTCGCACCTCGCGACTGGGAGTCGTTGCAGCAGGGGTTCCGCGAACGGGTGACCGATCTCGACGTGCCGGCGGTGCGCGAGTTGCCCCGGACGCTGCCGGGCACGTTCGCGGCCGCGGCGGCGCGCGCGGCGAAGGCCGGGTTCGATGGCGTGGAACTGCACTATGCGCATGCCTACACCATGGCCTCCTTCCTGTCGGCGCGGAACAGCCGGGAGGACGGCTACGGTGGTGCGCGCGAGGCGCGCGTGCGATTGCCGCTGGAGGTGTTCGCGGCCGTGCGCGATGCCGTGGGTCCGCGCTACACCGTCGGCTGCCGCATGCTGGCGGAGGAATGCATCGAGGGCGGCAGCGTCGTCGAGGATGCGCAGCATTTCGCCTGTGCCTTCGCCGGCGCCGGCATGGACTTCATCTCGCTGTCGCGCGGCGGCAAGTTCGAGGATGCCTCGCAGCCCAAGGTGGGCGAGGCGGCGTATCCGTACACCGGGCGCAGCGGGTACGAGTGCATGCCCTCGTACTACTCGGATGCGCGCGGGCCCTTCGGGCGCAATCGCGAGCCGGCGATCGCCATCCGGCAGGCGTTGCGCGCGGCCGGGTACACCACCCCCACGGTGCTCGCGGGCGGCGTGCATCACTTCAAGCAGGCCGAGGCATCGCTCCAGGCCGGTGAAGCCGACATCATCGCCCTCGCGCGCCAGGCCCTCGCCGACCCGGACTGGTTCGTCAAGGTGCGCGAAGGGCGCGGGACCACGGTGCGGCTGTGCAAGTACACCAATTATTGCGAGGCGCTGGACCAGCGTCATCGCGAGGTCACCTGCGAGTTGTGGGATCGTCTCGATCTCGACCAGCCGGGTGTCGCGCGATCGCAGGATGGCAAGCGGCGGCTGGTCCCACCGTGAGTGCGGTGGCGTCATGGGCATGTTAGCTTTGACGCATGTTGTGCTTCACGCGGCGTGCCGGCCAGGCACTGCGCATCGGCGATGAGATCGTCCTGACCATCGAGCGGATTCGCGGGGGTTCGGTACGGCTGGGCTTCGTCGTGCCGAAGGACATGGTGGTCGACCGCGAGGAGGTCGCGGAGACCAAGAAGCGCGCGCGTATCGCCTCCAACCTGCGTTTCGTCGCCGAGTCCCGGCCGGCCGATGCCACCACCACCCGGTCTGCGCGTGCCGCCAAGCCGCGGCGCGCGCCGGGCAAGACCCGCCGCCGCTCAGCCGATGACGCCGGCGGTCCGTAGTTCGGCCAGCACGCCCAAGTCGAGTCCTGTTTCCTGCGAGAGCACCTGGGCCGTGTGCTGGCCCAGGAGCGGCGGTGCGTGCTCGTATTCGAGTTGCGTGCGCGAGAACAGCAGGGGATTGCGCACCTGCGGCACCGAACCTGCGAGCGGATGCGGCAGGTCGATGCGCATGCCCCGGTGCCGGACCTGGGGTTCTGCGAACACCGCGGCGAGGTCGTTGATCGGCCCGCAGGGGACGTCCTCGCGGGTCAGGCGCGTGAGCCACCATGCCCGGGGCTGCGAACGGCACCAGTGCTCGATGTCGACGAGCAGTTCACGGCGGTTCGCCACCCGCGCCGCATTCGTGGCGAAGCGCGGGTCGCGCGCGACGTCCTCGTGCCCGGCGACCCGGCAGAAGTCCGTGAACTGGCGATCGTTGCCCACCGCCAGCATGAAGTCTCCATCCGCGGCCGGCACCGCCTGGTAGGGCACGAGGTTCGGATGCGCCGTGCCCAGCCTCTGCGGTGAACGTCCGGTCAAGAGGTAATTCATGTTCTGGTTGGCGAGCATGGCAACCTGGGTGTCGAGCAGCGCAAGATCGAGGCGCTGCCCCTGGCCCGAGCCGCGGCGTTCGTACAGCGCGGCGAGAATCCCCGCCACCGCGTACATGCCGGTCATGAGGTCGCAGACCGCGACGCCCACTTTCTGCGGATTGCCGCCGGGCTCGCCCGCGGGGTTGCCGGTCAGGCTCATGAGCCCGCCCTTGCCCTGCATCATCGCATCGTAGCCGGCGCCGGCCGCCTCCGGCCCGTCCTGCCCGAAGGCCGAGATCGAGCAGTAGACGAGCGCCGGATTCACCGCCTGGAGCGATGGCCAGTCCAGGCCATAGCGCGCAAGGCCGCCGACCTTGAAGTTCTCCACCAGCACATCGGCGCGCGCCGCCAGCCTGCGTATCAACGCTTGTCCGCGCGGCTGGCTGAGGTCGACTGCGATGGATTTCTTGCCGCGGTTGGTGCCGAGGAAGTAGGCGGATTCACTGCTCGCCCGGCCGCAGCGGTCGTTGAGCCAGGGCGGTCCCCATTGGCGCGTGTCATCCCCGCTCCCCGGCTTCTCGATCTTCCAGACCGTGGCGCCGAAGTCGGCCAGGCATTGCGTCGCCCAGGGTCCCGCCAGCACGCGGCTCAGGTCCAGAATCCTCACGCCCGTCAACGGTCCCATGGTTCGTCGTGTCCTTCCTGCAGGAGTTCAGCGGCCGCGCGCCGCGGCGCGCAGCGCGCGGGCGAGGGTGTCGATGGCCACGCGCGCCGCGGGCAGCACCCGGCCCATGGTGATGAATCCATGGATCTGACCCGGGATGCGCCAGGCGGTGACCGGTACGCCGGCCCGCACCAGCTTCATGGCGTAGTCCTCGCCTTCATCGCGCAGCGGATCGAACTGCGCCGTCAGCACGAAGGCCGGCGGCAGGTTCGCGTGATCGGCGGCGAGGAGCGGTGAGAGACGCCAATCGGTGAGATCGGCGTGGCCGCCGAGGTAGTGATGCTGGAACCAGGCCTGGTTCGCCTGCGTCAACAGGTAGCCATCCGCGAAGGCGCGCTGTGATTCGGATTGCATCCGGAAGTCCGTCGCCGGGTAGATGAGCATCTGGTAGGCGATGTGCGGGCCGCCTTCATCGCGTGCGCGCAAGGCGAGCACCGCGGCGAAATTCGCGCCCGCGCTGTCCCCGCCCACGACGATGTGATCCGCAAGGCCGCCCAGGCTTTCCGCGTGCCCGGCCACCCAGCACAGTGCCGCGTGCGCATCGTTCAGTCCTTGCGGGAAGGGATGCTCGGGCGCGAGCCGGTAGTCCACGGAGACCACCAGGTGTCCGGAGGCATTGGCAAGGGACCGGCATAGTGAGTCCACCGTGTTCACGTTGCCCAGTACCCAGCCGCCGCCGTGCAGGTACACGAGCACCGGCAGGGCGTGATCGGGTCCCGTGGGCCAGTAGAGCCGCAACGGGATGGGTCCGTTCGGGCCCGGAATGCTCTGGTCGCGCACCTTGGCCACGCTTTCCGGATCGGGACTCAGCAATGGCCGCCCCGCCTCGTAGAACTGGCGCGCCACGGCCGCGCTGAGCAGCTCGTAGCGGGGAATGCTGGAGGCGGCGAGGCGCGCGAGCAGCGCCTGGGTATCGGCATCCATCGGCATGATGGGGGTTTCCGTGGTTCGTCGAGGGTGCGCGCATTCTACGGCACGAGGTCCGCGCCGGAAGCGGTTTTGCGTGGTGAGGAGGGCGGGCGGAGGCTGCGCTCAGCGGCGCATCAGCGTGCTCTTGCCGAACAGCGAGGCGATGAGATCGACCGCGACCTCGGCCGTGCGGTTGCGCAGGTCGAGCGCCGGGTTCAGTTCCATCACGTCGAGCGAGCCCATGCGGCCGGTGTCCGCAATCATCTCCATGCAAAGCTGCGCCTCGCGGTACGAAGGGCCGCCGGGCACCGTGGTGCCGACGCCCGGCGCGATGTCGGGGTCCAGGAAGTCGACATCGAAGCTCACGTGCAGGTGCGCATCGGCCGGCAGCGCATCCAGCGCCACCTCCAGCGTGCGTCGCATGCCCACCTCGTCGATGTAACGCATGTCGAACACCTCGAGGCCGGCTTCGTGCACGAAGCGCTTCTCGCCCTGGTCGACGCTGCGGATGCCGATCTGGCGGATCGCCGAGGGCGGCAGCGCCGGGGTGGTGCCGCTCATGGCGGTGAGCTCGGGCGGTCCGTGACCGCAGAGGCAGGCCACCGGCATGCCGTGGAGGTTGCCGCTGGGCGTCAGCACGCGGGTGTTGAAGTCGGCATGCGCGTCCAGCCACAGCACGCGCAAGGGGATGCTTCGCTCGCGGCAGTGCCGCGCCACGGCGCTGATCGAGCCGATGGCCAGTGCGTGATCACCGCCCAGCAGGATGGGCAGGCGGCCGGCGCGCAGTTCGGCATGCACGGCATCGTGCACGCCCTGGCACCACGCGAGCACCTCGCGCAGGTGCCGGTAGCCACCCTCGGGCGGACGCTGTGGATTGGCAGGGCCCGCGAGGTCACCGCGATCCTCGACCCCGGCGCCCTGTGACTCGAGCATGGCGCGCAGGCCAGCGACACGCAGTGCCTCCGGTCCCATCGAGGCGCCGCGCATGCCCGCGCCGATGTCGGTGGGCGCGCCGATCAGGGAAACCGGGGCGGGCATGCGGTCGGGTCAGGAGACCCGTCGCAGGCGGGTGCGGACGCCACCGCCGAGGGTTCCACCGAACAGGTCCTTCGGGTCGCCGAGTTCGGGCACGAGGTCGATCTTGCGGCCGACGTCGCGGTGCTCGGCGAGCAGGCCGTGCAGGAACCGCAGCGCCGAGTAGTCCTCGAGCGCGAAGCCCACCGAATCGAACAGGGTGATCTCTTCGGCCGAACGCCGGCTGGGGAGCTGGCCCGAGCAGACCTGTGCGAATTCGATCACCGGGAAATCCGCCGGCATCTGCTGGATCTCGCCCTCGATGCGCGACTGCGGCTCGTATTCCACCACCACCCGCAGGTCCGGCATGCGCAGGACATCGGCATGCAGCTCGGTCTTGCCGGGGCAGTCGCCTCCCACCGCGTTGAGGTGCATGCCCGGACGGATCATCGGTGGGGTGAGGATGACCGCGTTGCGCTTGTCGGCGGTGACCGTGGTGATGATGTCGGCGCCGCGGCAGGCTTCCTGGGTGGAGGCGGCACGCACCAGCGAGACGCCCGACAGTTCCGGCAGGGCCGAGAGGTTGCGCTCCAGCTTCGCGGATGCCTGCGGGTCGACGTCGTACAGCCGCAGCTCGCGGATGCCGAGCATGCGCTGGAAGGCGATGGCCTGGAACTCGCTCTGCGCGCCATTGCCGATCAGCGCCATGACGCGCGCGTCGGGGCGCGCCAGCCACCGGGCGGCGAGGGCGGACATCGCCGCCGTGCGCAGCGCCGTCGTGACGGTGAGCTCGGACAGCAGCAGGGGATAGCCCGTGTCGACATCGGCCAGCACGCCGAAGGCGGTGACCGTGAGCAGGCCCTGCGCGGTGTTCTTGGGGTGGCCGTTCACGTACTTGAAGGAGTACAGGCGGCCATCGCTCGTCGGCATGAGTTCGATCACGCCCACCGGCGAGTGGCTGGCCAGGCGCGCGGATTTCTCGAACTGGCTCCAGCGCTGGTAGTCGGACTCGATCTCGCCGGCCAGGCGCTCGATGAACTCGCCGGCGCCCAAGGTGGCGATCAGGTGGGCCACATCGCGGACTCCGATGTAATCGACCATGGGCGAATCTCCGGGAGGAACGAAGATCCATGATCCCGGGGAAGCGCGATAACAAGAAGCCAGCAAACTGCCATAATGCATGGATAACTTGAGCAAAACGATCAATCAGATTGGCGTTTTGATAGAATCGGCCCATGGATGACATCGACCGCCAGCTCCTGGCCCTGCTGCGGGTCAACGCCCGCGCCACCATCGCCTCGCTCGCCAAGCACCTCAAGGTGGCCCGCGGCACGGTGCAGAACCGCATCGCGCGTCTGGAACGCTCGGGCACCATCGTCGGTTACAGCGTCCGGTTGCAGCCCCAGGCCGATGCCAACCGGATCGCGGCGCTGATGACCATCGAGGTGGCCGGTACCCACCTCGAACGCGTGCTGCGCACCCTGCGGGGAGATCCACAGGTGCACACTCTGCATACCACCAATGGCCGCTGGGACTTGGTGGCGGAGATCAGCGCGGACAGCCTTGCGGCGCTCGACCAGGTGATCAGCCGCATCCGCCGCATCGAGGGCGTGGCGCGCTCGGAGACCAGCCTGTTGCTGACCACGCACAAGCTCTGAGGTCGGGCCTCTGCCGGCGGTGAGGGTCGGCCATGGCATGAGATTTTTGTTCAAGTGTTGTCTCCAATATCTTGATATTGCAGATGGATGACAGTCGGATGACCGCCGTGTCCACCGTGTCCACCGTCACGCGCCTGACGGCCCACGTCGCCATCGGATGGCCTCATCGAGTCGGTTCGATACTCTCCAGTGGATCCGCCTGGGGCAGACCGTGCTGCGGTTGGCGGGCCCGACCCCCTGATATACTCGTTGTGCTTGGACGCCAGCATTGGCGCCGACGTACGACCAACCAGGGGATACCGATGCCAGCTTCGACTCGCCTGCCGTTCCTCGCGGCCGCAGGACTGCTGTTTGCCGCCATCGCTCATGCCGATGTCACCATCCAGGAAAAGATCTCGATGGATCTTCCGATCTTCAAGGCCACCAGCGAGACCACCGAGAACTATGCCGGTGATCGCAAGCGCCACGACACGGCGATGCATTGCCAGGGTTTCATGTCCATGTTCTGCGGCAACTCGGGAAGCGGGGAGATCGTGCGCCTGGATCGCGGCATGATCTATGACCTCGAGCCCTCGAAGAAGCGCTACCGTGAGCATCCGCTGCCCACCGAGGCCGAGCGTCGCGAGATGCAACAGCGCATGGAAGCGATGATGAAGAAGATGAAGCAATGCCAGGCGCAGCAGCCCCAGGCCCAGCAGGGACCGGACACCTCGAAGTGCCAGATGTCCCCGGCCAGGATGGAGGTCAAGAACCTGGGCAGCGACGGCCAGATCCTCGGGCACGACGTGCACCATACGAAGGCCACACTCACCTCGAGTTGCACCAACACCGAGACCCACGAGGTCTGCGACATGCAGTTCGGCTTCGACACCTGGCTGACCGGGGACAGGATCGAGGGGCTAGAGGACCGCACGGCGTTCATGCAGGCCTACATGAAGAAGATCGGCTTCACCGGCGAGGCCGGCGCGGAGATGATGAAGGCGGTCCAGCAGATGATGGCCCCGTATGCCGAGCAGTTGAAGGAGCTCAAGGCGAAGTCGGCGGACCTGAAGGGAACACCGCTCCGCACCGCGTTCCGCGTCTCCTACGGCGGACCGCAATGTGCATCGGCGAAGAAGAATTCAGATGGTTCCGGAGCCGGCGGCCCCGGAGGCGGGGACCTCGGCACGGCGGCCACCCAGGCCGTCGCCGATTCCACCGCTCAGGCGGCGGCTGCAAAGGCGGCCAATGGCACCGTGGGTGGCACCATCGCCTCGCAGACGCTGGCGCGCGTCGGCGGCAAGTTGCTCGGCGGACTGTTCTCCAAGAAGAAGAAGGCCGACGATGCGGCCTCCGGCAAGACCGAGGAAACCAAGGCGGCCGAGAGCGCCTCCGGCATGGTGAACATGGTGAGCTTCACCACCGAGACCACGGCCATCACGCCGGGACCGGTGCCCG
>JAXMGQ010000070.1:0-16008 GCA_046347195.1 Steroidobacteraceae bacterium | reverse complement strand
GCCTGGATGGAGCCACGGACCGCAAAGCCGTTGGCACCACCCGCGTTGCCGCCCGTGGCCGGCACGCCAAAGGCTGTTCCCGGCTTCATGTAGCCGTCGGACTTCTCCCAACGCGCCGCCAGACGGCCCCGCAGCCGGTCGTTGAAGGCGCCGCCGATGGCGCCTTCGGCGCTCTTCGTGTTGAATTGCGCACCACTGAGTTCGAGGTAGCCGTTGAGCTCCTTGTCAGTGGCCCGGTGCGTGAGGAAATGGATCAGGCCGCCGGTGGCATTGCGGCCGAACAGCGTTCCCTGCGGGCCGCGCAGTACTTCCACCCGGTCCATGTCGAAGAGCTGCCCGTTGATCGCGTTCATGGTGGCAACGTAGGCACCATCCACGTACACCGCCACCGGCGCCTCCAGGTTGTCCTGGAAGTTGTTCTGCGAGATGCCGCGCAGGTTGAACACGGTGAGCGCCGGAGAGAAGGTGGTGAGCTGCAGGCCCGGCACCTGCTGGGTGATCTCCGTGGTATTGGAGATGCCGAGGTTCGCGAGCTGCTGGCCACTGACGGCAGCCATCGAGATGCCGACGTCCTGGATGCTCTGCTCGCGCTTCTGTGCGGTGACGACCACTTCCTCCAGCGTGCTGGGCTCATCGGCGGCCCACGCCGCACCCGCCAGCAATCCGCCACAGCAAGCAGTGACGACAGTCAGGCAATGGAATCCCTGAGCGATCTGCATTCGCATCTCAACATCCCTCCAGCGTCGAATCCCTGTCCCGCAAGTCCCCAATCTGGCACCGGCTTTGCCGGCATGCCGTTTTTGTCAAATTTATCAGCCAAGTAGGTCGGGTGACTTAGATGGCAATCTAGAGGGGCCGTCCATTCCCGTCAAGTGTTTGTTTCATGGCGCAAATCGCGGCACCATTGTCCTGCAGATGATCCTTCGCACGGAACAGGACCCGACATGAGATTCCGGACGGCCCGGGTATCGCGCACCCGCCACGAGGGCACCAAGCAAGCCGACAAGATCCTGCGGGCCGCGCGCTCACTGTTCATCCGGCAGGGACCCGGTGGCTTCAGCGCGAGGCAAGTGGCGAAGGAAGCAGGCTTGAGCCTCGGCTCCGTTCAGCACGTGTTTCCGACCATCGATTCCCTGCTCGTCGCCATGCTCGAATACGTCATTTCGCGCTACGACGCGGAATACGAATCGATGGTGCGCGAGCTTCCCTTCAACCCGACGGCCCGGCTCTCGGCCATCCTCGACTTCCTGATCGATGACATCTTCGAACAGGACACGCGGCGGTTCTTCTATGGCTTCTGGGTGTTGAGCTGCCACAACCCGTTGGCCGGTGTCTTGCTCAAGGAGGCCTATTCACATCACGTGAAGAACCTGGCCCCCTTCATCGCCGCCGTCCGTCCGGATTGCGCTGAAACGACTTGCCTGTCCATCGCGCGGCAGGTTGCCGCCTTGATCGAGGGATGGATGGTGTTCACGGCCACTGGATTGGGCGCCGCCGGGAAAACGGCCTTGCGCGAAACGCTTCGCAACGGGGTGGATACGCTGGTGCGCGAGTCGCGCGGCACCGCGCCTACCGCGAAGGTGAAACCGGAGCGCGGTCGGCGATCAGGCCCAACAAGCGTTCGCGCTCCGCCTTGACGGCAGCCAGCGGCTGCCGGCGTGCGGCGGCGACTTCCGCCGCGGTGAACTGGCGGTAATCCTGCGGTACCGCCACCTCGCTGAGATTGTGCACCATCCAGTTCAGGAGCGCGGCGACCTCCGGGTCACTCAGCATCGACTGTGCGACACCAGGCACGCGGATCATGAACCGCCGCCCGTCCTCGGAGGCCGAAAATGGAACCAGGGTCTCGCGCAGGGAGGGAACGCGATCGGCCTCACCCGCACCATCAGGGTGATGACAGCCCATGCACTGGAGCTGCCAGCGGGCCCTGGGGTTCCAGCGTTCGCGCGGCCGCGGCGAACAACGCAAGGCAAAGCGAGTACGCCCAGCCACCGCATCCGCTACTCCGCCACTCCCACGATGCGCGCAGTGGAGCAGTGGTAGGAATGTTGGCGGTGCTGTCTCCCGGTGCACCAGTTGTAGTCGTTCGCCCGGCCCGGCTGGTAGAGCGGCGTATCGCCCTGATTGCGGTTGCAGAAGCACCGGCCACAACCACTGCGGCCACAGCAATCGTTGTAGGAGATGACGAAGTCGCGGCCATCGCCCGGATTGTGGCAGGTGCCGATCCAGGTGACGGCGGACATGCGTGCCGGGCGGACAGCTCGAGGCCGAGCCAATTGCAGCAGCCGCACAGGAAGTTCATCGATGGCGCAATGCCGCCAGTACTCGCAGGACGCCGCATCGCCCGGATCCACCGGCTGCGAAGGGTTTCCACCCGCGGATGCCGATCCCCTGGGTCCGGGCACCTTCGGCGGCTTCGCGGCAGGCGGCTTCGCGGCTGGTGCTTCCGCGCCGCGCGCCACCGGCAGCAGCGGGAAAGCCGCAGCACCGAGCATCATGACGCCAAGACCGCCCAGCACGCCGCGTCGCGAGGTCCGCTGCGCGACGTTCCGGCTGAAGCGTTCGGTAACCCTGTCCATCCACTTCATCGCATCCACCTCGTCGGTTGCGGGCGCCATGATCTCATGCGGTGCGCTCCCGTTCAGCCTTCTCGAAATATTCCTGGATCGAACCCACGCCCAGGCGCTTCGCCTCGAACAGGCTTTCCAGGTGTTCGCGCGAATTGACGATGCCGCGGGCGCGGAGCACACCGTCGGCGTCGATGAGAGCGGCGAAGGGCAGACGGCTCACCTGGTAGGCCATGCCAAGCGGCGCGGAATTGACGAAAGACAGCGGTCCCAGGGCATGCTTCGCCACGAAGCGGCGCTGTTCCTCGGGATCACCGTCGCTGGCCAGCACGATCTCGAGCCAGTCGCGCTCGCCGACCCGGCTCGACAGCAGCGCCGGCAGGAGCGATTTGCACACGGGACAAGTGGGTGAAACGAACACCAGCAAGGTGCTGCGCCGGTCACCCCGGACACCACCGATCATCAGCTCCTGGCCCTCGAGGTCTTGCGCAGACTGCACGGGCGCGGGGTCTCCAATCTTGAGCCCCTTCGTCAGCATCAGCGCACCGACCGGAGCGATGCGTTCGTGCAGGACGCCGATCTGGCGGACCAGCGCCAGCACAGTGATCGAGAGCACGACCACCAGCACCCACAGCGCCACGTTGGAGATCAACAGAGCATTCACCGTGTTCATCGCGTGCCCCGCAACGCCGCAGTGACCGGCGCGATACGGCCGAGCAGGGTGTCCAGCGTCGCGTACAGCGTGATGCCGGCGATGATGCCACCGGCAAGCAGCGGCGCATCGACGAGGCCGAGCGGGCGGGCGCCCACCGGCAGGGTCGAGGCCAGCGAGAGCGACGCCAGCAGCGCATTGCGCGCCACCATCCACGCTCCGATGGGACGGCGCTCCCCGGAAGGCGTACAGCCGCAGTCCAGCGTCGTGCGCCCGCGCAGCAGGTTGACGGCGATGGCCATTGCGTATGCGAGCAGCAGCACTGCCGCAGACAGGCCCGCCATCCTCCTCAGCGCATCATCGAAGCAGCTCGCCAGGAGCCCGGCCGCAACTGCGCCCTCCACCACCGGCACCAGGTATGTCATCAGGGGAACGAGCGATGCCGGCAGGACGGCGTACGCATCGAGGATGCCACGAAACCGCGCCAGGTCGCTGAACTTGTCGAACGCGGCGCGGCCCAGCAGCAGCGCCAGCGCAGCAGCAATCACATCCGCGACTGCCGGGTCGAGACTGAGCATCTGCAGGGCTCGCATGAGCGTCAGGGGCTGAGCAGCAGCGTGGGCGTCGTGGCCACTTCCTGGATCCTGCGCAGAGCCTTGCCGCTGCGTGCGTCGTAGACGCCGATTTCCGGGGCGCCGAGAAATGCAGCGTAGAGCAAGGGCTTGTCGTCGCGCGAGACCTGGATCGAGCTGGCGGGGGCCTGCAGGTGGATGCGTTGGACCTTGGCATGCGTGGTGAGGTCATACACCCACACTTCCTGCGCGGGATCCTTGTGCGTATCCGGGCCGCCCTGCAGCATCAGCACGTACAGGCGGTTCAGCGCCAGGCTCAACGCCATCTTCTGATGCCCGCCGGGGTGCCACCGCGCTGCCCGCTCCGCCGCCGTGGTCAGCCACCAGGACTCACCCGCACGCACCGTCTCGGCATCGGCCTTCACCGGCACCATGCGCCCTGCAAAGCTGGAGAACAGCCAGCCGTCCTTGTGGCGCACCGGCTCTTCGTCCACCGGATCCTTGTCCACCGCGAGCACGCTCTCGATGCGGCGCTGCTTCGCCAGCGCACCGCGTTCATCCAGATCGATGAGTTGCACGGCTCCGTCGGCGCAGATCGAAAAGAAGGAGCGCGCCGCCGTCGGGTAGACCAGGGCACATCCCGGTGTCTCGATCTCCCCCACCCACTTGCGGCCGGCGACATCGACGACACCCACCGACTGGGCGGGATTGAAGAAGTAGATGAGCAGGAACCGGCCATCGTCCGTGAGCTCGGCATTCGCGCTGACCGGCAGGTTGGAGGAATGCTTCGGCGGGACCAGCGTCTCACCCGTGGGCTCGAGCGTGCGCGCATCGTAGTAGGTCACGACGTCCTGCCGCTCGCCACGGGTGCCCCGGGCGAAGTAGGTCTCTGGCGAGTAGATGGTGGCGCCGTCGCGCGACAGCACGATGCGGCCAAAGCCGAAGCCCGTGTTGAGCTGCCCCAGGTATTTCCCGGAATCGCCATCCACCAGGTGAGCCTTGCCGTCGGGCATGTGCGCGAACACGATGTCGTTCACCCACAGCCAATGCGGGCTCGGGGCCGGCAGTACTTCGACCCGGTTGCCTTTGGACAGATCCGACTCGAGCGGCGGTGGCGCCGCAGCGGCGGTCACCGCGACGAACACCCATCCCGAGGCAACGCCGCCGCGGCGGATTCCACGCCAGATTCCGTCAAACCATGCATGCATAAGGATCGGTCTCCCGGAGGATACGGCCGCGAGTGTAACACCACGGACCGATGTCCTGCCGCCCGGACCGTCATCGAGCACGCCGGCCGGCGCGCGGCTTCAGTTCAGCGGGAACACCGCGTTGAGCTGGCCGGTGCCTGAGCTTGCGAAGTACGGCGTGAGCACCTCGACCTTGCCCTGGTACTGCTCCCAGCCGAGTGCGCCCAGCAGCATCGAGGTATCGTGCATCCAGCCCTCGCCATGGCAGGTCTTCGAGTAGGTCGGCAGCATCGCGGTGAACTCGCGGAACCTGCCCTGCTGCCAGAGCTCGATCACCCGCTGGTCGACCTGGGCATAGAACTCATCGCTGATGGTGAGCGTGCCCTGCTCCACCACCTTGTTGTCGTGGATGCGGTGCGACAGCGAACCGCTGGCGATGAGCGCCACGCGGCTTCCGGAGGCCTCGATGGCCTCGCGGATGGCGGTGCCGACGATGCGGCTCTCCTCCTGCGTCGAGAAGGCGCACCAGCCGGCGATGGACACGACGCGGGTGCTGGCCGGCATGCGCATGAAGTGCAGCGGCACCAGCGTCCCATACTCCACGTCCAGCGTGTCAATGTGGTGCGCGCGGGTGCGCACGCCCTTGCGCGTGGCGGCCGCGGCGATCGCATCACCCAGGCCCGGGTTGCCCTCGTACTGGTACTTCAGGTTCTGGATGAAATGCGGGAACTCGTTGCTGGTGAACAGCCCCTCGAAATGCGAGCAGGCGTTGATGTGATAACCCGAGTTCACCAGCCAGTGCGTGTCGAGAACCACGACGGTGTCGGCGTTGGCCGCGCGGATGCGGCGGCCGATCTCCTCGAGCCCTTACACCGCCGGATCGCGTATGCCGTGCAGCGGGCCCTGCATCTCCGAGATGAAGATGGAGGGGACGTGGGTCACCTTGGCGGCGAGGACTAATTCACCCATGCGGATCTCCTGATTACAACCGCTTGAACAGCGGACTTCGGACCTGCTGCGCATCCGCAGCGGAAAAGAACTTCTCGGTGTAGATGTCGCGTTCGAACAGCCGGCCCTGCATGAGCGTGGCGATGCAGGCCTCGATCATCAGCGGAGGTCCGCACAGGTAGGCCTTGTGGCCGCGGAAGTCGCTGTGGAAATGCTCGCCCGCGGCCGCGTGCACGAACTGTCGCCTGCCGTTCCAGGCACTGCCGGCCGGCTCGTCGGACAACACCGGAACGTAGGTGAAATTCGGATGGCGCACTGCCAGCTCGTTGAACTCCGCCTCATAGTACAGTTCTTCCCGGCTGCGCGCGCCCTGGAACAGCGTCAGCGGCAAGGCCAAGCCTTCCGCCAGCAGATCCAGGATCATCGACCGGGGACCCGACAGCCCTGAGCCGCCCGCGAGGAAGATGGACGGAAGATTCGCGGACTTGCGCACGACGAAGCGGCCGTAGGGTCCGCTCACCGTGACACGGTCACCCGATCTCAGCGTTTCGTGGATCCACTGCGTGCCACGTCCCCCCGGCACGCGACGGATGTGCAGCTCGAGTTCCGCGGCACCCGGCGCGTTCGCCGGCGAGAAGGCGCGGTGTCCGATCTCCGACGGGAAATGGAAGTTGACGTACTGCCCCGCCTGGAAAACCATCGGCTCCCCGTCAAGCCGTATCCACACGCCCTTGATGGTGGGGGTGAGATCGACGATGCGCGTCACAGTGCCCGTGTGGTCCCGCACCGGCAGATCACGGGCATCCGGGTCGATCTCGATGTCGGCCTCGATGGTGGTGTCCGCCAGCAGGGTGGCGCAGCAGGCGAGCGTCTGCCCTTCTTCGCGCTCGTAGTCCATCAGCGCGAAGTTGGAGGCATTGCCGTGATCCACCTCGCCCTCGCTCACCTTGACCTTGCAGGTGGCGCAGTAGCCCTGGCCGCAGGCATGCGCCAGGAAGATGCCCGCGCGCAGGCTGGCATCGAGGATGGTCTGCCCCTCCTCCACGGTGACGCTGCGTCCCAGCGGCTCGATGGTCAGTTCGTAGCTCATGCCCGCATCGCCGCCCGTCGTTCCCGTTGCTCCAGCCGTCCCATCAGTAGCCGGAGCCTGCGATGCCGTCGAGCCCCGGTGTCGTGAAGCGGATCAGGTCCTTGTGCCCGATGCCGTTCTGCGCAAGGCTTCGGTCCGGATCCGGCGCGAAGGGTGTGTTCGAGTTCTGCCAGCTCACCGCCGCCCAGTCGATCTTCGGGAAGTCGGGATGGAAACTGTAGGCATCGGGAATGTATTTCTCCAGCAGCACCCGGAACGGCGTGTCCGGCGGCAATGCGAGCACGAACGGGCGGGAGAACATGCGGTGTTTCTCCCAGTTCACGTACAGCAACTGCTTGCCGTGGAAGCGGCGCAGCGAATCACTGGACTCGAACTCATACCTGGCCGTGGATGCGACGGTCATGAGCGCACTCCTCAATTGGTCGTGGCGAGCTGGCGCCACGCCGCGAAGTTCTTCTGGTCATCCGAACCGTTGAAGTCGCCCGTGGCGCGCGGATCCAGCCGCCAGAACTCCGCCATGTAGGGGCCTGGGTCGAAATCCGGCGCCGACGCATCCACCCCTTCCGGCGCGCAATTGCCCTGCAGCGCCTGATGCGAAGAGATGTAGGCCTGGATGTACTTCTCGGGTTCGGCGTCGAAGATCGCCTTGCAGTGATCCGAGCAGAAGTGGAACTTCTCGCCCTTGTACACCGACTCGCGGAAGCAGGTGCTCATCGGGTCGTCGGGCTCGTTGTACTTGACGGTGTTGAGGCAGCACTGGCAGTTCATCGGCTGGGTGTGGTTGATGAAGCGCTTGCCCTGCTTCTCCATCCTGTCCCAGTACTCGAGCGTGGGCCGGTAGTAGCGATCGAAGGTATCCGGGTACTTCGCCGACAGCCAATCGAGCTCCTCCTTTGCCGGCACCCAGGTGTGGAAGCTCATCGCCTTGGCCTTCATGTAGAAGCCGATCCACGACTGATGCGAGACGTGCTCCTTCTCCACCACCGTCTGGCCGAAGCAGGCCGGGATCCTGACGCCGTAGCGGGCGAGGTCGTTGAACAGCGCCGCGCCGTTCTGCTCGAAGTAGATCTCCCAGGCTTCCTTGAAGCTCATGATGCGCTTGGGCAGCATGTAATCCATCATCATGCCCACGGCGCCGAGCTTGCGCGTGCCGCGCCAGGTCCACTTGTCGATCCAGCGCTGCACGATGGGCAGGTTGGCCGGGTCCTGCTCCAGCAGGAACTTGATGCACTCGAGACCGAGGGTCATGTGCCGGGCCTCGTCCGACTGCGCCGAGAATCCCACGGTCATCGCCGCCATGTCGCCGTTGTAGGCAGCGCCCGAGATGAACGGCACGAACAGGATGTTGGTCAGCACGTACTCGAACGCGAAACCGATGGCCACCATGAACTCGAAGGGCCCCGCGGTGATGGCATCATCGAAGAAGGACTTGCCGTCCGACAGGTACCACATGCGCGATTGCTGGTGCGCGAACTCATCCAGCCCGTTGTAGAAGCGGTTGTAGTTCGACACCGAGTGGATCTGGGTCTGGAAGTGGCGATATTCGTCCACCGCCTGCATGAGGCAGGCCACGCGCGGGCCCGCGCCCACCATCTGCCGCCCCATGTTGGTGAAGCCGCGCGCCGCCATCAGCTCCAGCGGCGGCGTGGAACCCAGGTACAGCTTGAGCACGTTGATGTAGCGCGCATCGGTCACCGACAGATGCCCGTTGTTCTGGTTGAAGGCATCGAGGATGGCATACAGCTTGCGCTCCTTCTCCGCCTGGTACTTCCAGTAGGCATCCATGGTCAGCCGGAACGGATCCTCCCAGGCATTCCAGTCATGGATCCTGATGCCCTCGTAGCCGACCTGCGGGAACACCTTGTCCATGGGCTGGTAGGTGGTGTCCCAGGCCAGGTCCCGGGTCATCAGCGTGTAGCGTTCCTTGAGACTGAGCTTCTTCGGCGTGGCGTACTGCGTAGCGTTGTGCATGATCAGGACCCCCAGGACAGGCTGAATTCATCGTCGGTCTCATCCAGGTGACCCGAGAGGGTGATGAGGTGGACCTGCAGTTCCTGCAGGTCGAAGGACCGGCCGATCTTCTCTTCCACCGTGGCGCGGCGGATGACCAGGCGGTTGGGGACATCCACCTTGACCATGGCGGGCTGGTCCACCACCACGGCGTCGGGGTTGTCCTCGAGGATGGCCTCGACGATGCAGCGGGTATCCTCGTTCTTCTGGAAGGCGATGAAGGCGTTGGAAGTCATGCGCGCGCCCTCAAGCCATCAGGCCGGCCTTGCCGGCACGTGCGTCGAATTGCTTCTGGACCTCGCCAAGCTGGGCCGGACCCTGCTCACCGAAGCCGCGTGCGGCGAGCGGCTCGAGCGCCTCGCGCGCGCGCGCTCCCCAGTTCTTCACCCACCGCGAGAGCTGCGCCTTGTTGTCCGCGTTCTCGGCAGCGGCTGCCTTGACCACGGCATCCACCCACTTGCTGCTCTCCGCGTACCATTCGCGCGGGAAACGCGTCAGGAGCGACAGCAGCGGGCCATGCACCGCGTTCAGGTGGGCATTGAGCCGCTCGAACACCAGCGGATACAGCAAGCCCTCGAGCGCCAGGTCCTGGGCGATGAACACCTCGAACCAGTCCGGCAGCACCATCAGGTCCTCGACGTAGCGGCGCAGGCCCTGCCAGGCCGGATCCTCGAGCCAGGCCTTGCGCGCGACGGCGAGCGACTCGGTGCCATCGAGCGCCAGACCCACGCGCGTCAGGTACTGCGCGACACCGAGCTGGTCCATGCTGGCGTAGGTCGCTGCCTGCGACATCGCGATGCCGTAGGCAAAGGAACCGATGAAGGAGTTGTTGATGTTCGAGCCCCAGGCGAGATGGCGCAGCGGCAGGAACACCGCATTCGCCACGGCGCGGCCGGTGGCCGGATACGCGGCGGTGAGCCCCATCTCCTCGACCAGCTCGAAGTCGGCTTCGGCGGTTTCCTGCATGCGGCCGCGGGCAAGCGTCCAGGTGCCGTAGTAGTACTGGCGCGGGTCCTTCAGCGCGTACCAGTCGCGCATCGTGATGCAGGTGCGCGTCCGGTCGAAGATCTCGTGGGCGGGATCCCAGGTAGGCCGGTAGTGGAAGTTCTCCACCGGCTGCAGGTCCATTGTCCCTTCCACGTAGCGCGAGGCCGGCTTGTCGCCCTGGCGCCGGGCGATGTGGCCGAAGGTCTGGCGGAGCGGCGTCAGGGTGATGGTGCGCAGGTCGATGTGCATGCAGCGTCTCCACGAAAGCGTTGGGCGGTGGCCTCCCGCAAGGTCCAGCGCGACTCGCGCTCCTCCTCGCTCACCGGCGGATCGTCATCGCCCTCGAGCAGGCTGACGGCGTTGGCGGCACAGAATTCCTGGAAGGCAGGCTCGGGCAGGATCAGCTCGACGAACATCTCCGGCTCGCCGATGGCGAACTCGAACTCCACCAGGCCATTGTCGCGACGGCGCCGCACCCGCACGAAGCGCCGCCGTGGATCAAACCCATGAGAATGCGTCGCATCTTGCCGCATGCCGCCCATTGCAGCAGCCACGGCGCATGGCCAACATGGACGTCAGCCAAGAGCGCTTGTACTTTTCAGGGCCTCGGCCTGGTGCTGCTGCCGGAATTCGCTGGGCGAACAGCCGGCCCGCTGCTTGAAGAAGCGAGAGAAATAGCCGGGGTCGGCGAATCCGAGCCGGTAACCGAGCTCGCTTACCGGGATCAAGGAAAATCGCAGCAGCCGCCGGGCCTCGGCCAGCAGGCGCTCGTGCACCAGCTCCTTGGAGGCAAGGCTGGCCACCCGCCGGCACACATCGTTCAGCCGCGATTCGGTGACCCGCAGGAGCCTCGCGTACTGGCGCAGCGCGAGGTGCTCCTGGAAACGTGCTTCCACCAGGTCGCAGAAACCGAGGAAAATGCGCAGGTCCTCTCCGCTGCGACGCGATTCCACCGAGCTCACCGTGCGCGAGGCCAGCAGCCGCCCGAGGCTCGTGAAGAAGCACAGCGCCAGCGCCTTGAGCAGTGCGGACCGGCCGAGCCCCGCGCCACGGAATTCCCCCTGCAGCAGCCGGCCGAAATCCATCAGCCGGCGGCCCTCATCGCTCAGGGCGCCCGTGCCATCGCCCAGCAGCAGGAAAGCCGGCCGCCGCAACCAGTCCCCCGGCACCTGCCCGGTCATCTCGGAGCGCCAGCCCCGCACCACCTCCTGCCGCACGGAAATCACCCAGCCCTCGGTCTGGTCATCGGAATGGAAGGCATGCGGAACCGCCGGAGGCGTGAGGAACACGAGCGGCGCCTGCCCGGCGTGCACGCCCTCGTCCAGGTGCAGCCGGATGCTGCCCTGGTGCAGCAGGTGCACCTGGTAGAAGCGGGAATGACGGTGGGCGCCGGTGTTGCGCCCGAAGATCTCCGCGAGCCGGCTGAAGGATTCGCAATGCACCTCGCAATCCGGATCCTGCGGATTGTGGATCCGCGTGATGTAGATGTCCGGAATGGCGCCGGTGGAGATCCTGCCCATGGACGCAGCCCTTCAGCCGCCGTGGTCCGCCTCGACCTTGAGCACCGCGGGACGCCGCGAGACGAGCTGCACGTGGGACTCGAGCGCCGGAGCCCGCGCGTACAGCGCCGCCCGGTCCTCGGGCCACCAGCACACCAGCATGTACAGGTACACATCGGCGATGCTGTAGCGCGCGCCCAGCAGGTAAGGTGACAGGTTCCGCGACAGCAGCTCGAGGTGAGAGAGATAATCCTGTGCGGCCTTTGCCTTGACCGCCGGCGCATCGGCGGCACCCCGGCTGGTCACCCGCTCGGGGTAGTACAGGCGCAACGCGGCTTCGTACACGTTCGCGGACAGGAAGACCATCCATTGCAGGAAGCGGGCATGTTCGCTGCCGCCCGGGGCCGGCGCCAAAGCGGCACCCGGATGCGCATTTGCCAGATGCGCGAGCATGGCGGCGGACTCCATCATGACCGTGCCGTCCCCCAGCACCAGCGCCGGCACCTTGCCCGTCGGGATCACGCGCCGCAGCTGCTCCACGTCGGCGGGCTCCCGTCCCACCCAGATGCGTTCATATGCCGCACCGGCTTCCTCGAGCGCCACCTGCACGGCAAAGGATCCGGAGTTGGGGCGGCCGTAGAGCTGATAGGATGCTTTCATGAGGAGCCTCTCACCGGAATCATGAAACCGGTTCGGATTCTACCATTGCCCGCGGTGCCCACAGGCCCGCGCTGGCCCCGTGCGCTGCTCATCGCCTGCCTCGCCGTTGCGGGCTGCGCCAGCGAACCGCCGGAATCGCAGCCCAGGCTCACCCCGGAGCAGGCGCGCGCCATGATCGCCGGGCTCCTGCCGCGGGGACTGTCGGATCGGCCCGGCTGGACCGAGGACATCTACGGCGGATTCGCCGCGCAGTCACTTCCGCCCACGCGCGAGCGGGCTTGCGGTGTGATCGCCGTGATCGCGCAGGAATCGGGATTCAAGGTGAATCCGGAGGTGCCAGGGCTCCCCTCGATCGCCTGGCGGGAGATCGACCGCCGCGCCGATGCCGCGGGAGTTCCCACCTTCCTCGTGCACGGCGCGCTGCGCCTGCCCTCCACGACCGGCCGCAGCTTCAGCGAGCGCATCGACCACGTCCGTACCGAGAGGGACCTGAGCGACATCTACGAGGACTTCATCTCCCTGGTGCCCATGGGCAAGCGCCTGTTCAGTGACCGCAACCCGGTGCGCACGCGTGGCCCCATGCAGGTGAACGTGGCCTTCGCGCAGGAACAAGTGTCCCGTCATGCCTACCCCTTCGCCATCCAGGGAACCCTCGAGGATGAGCTGTTCAACCGGCGCGGCAGCGTGTACTTCGGCATCGCGCACCTGTACGCCTATGATCCTCCCTATGACGATGCGTTGTACCGATTCGCCGACTTCAATGCCGGGCAGTTCGCCAGCCGCAATGCGGCCTTCCAGGTGGCGCTCGGCCGTGTCGCGAACGTGAAGCTCAATCCCGATGGTGCGCTGTTGGCACGCGATCCGAAGGCGAAGGGCGCCGGCAGCACGGCACGCGCGGCGCATGCCATCGCGCAAAAGCTCCAACTGTCCGGGCACGACATCGACGAGGCGCTGGAACTCGGTCGCAAGGCGGAATTCGAGCGCACAGTCCTGTACCAGCGTGTGTTCACGCTCGCCGATGGATCGAGGGGCGCGGGCATGCCACGCGCCGTGGTGCCGCACATCGAGCTGCACGGTGCGAAGCTCTCGCGTGCGCTGAGCACGGACTGGTACGCACATCGCGTGCAGGGCCGGTATCAGCGCTGCCTCGCACCGCACCCATGAGCGGCGAATCGGCGGCGGAAGTGACCGTCTTCGGGGGCACGCAGCGAGCATGCCTCGAGTACGGGCTCGTGCTGGATGCGCGATCCATTCCCTACCAGCTCATCGAGCAGGACGGCGGCTGGATCCTGTCCGTCACCGCCGAGCTCGAGCCCATGGCACGGGAAGAACTCTCGCGCTATGCGCTGGAACGCAGCGTCCCCCGCACGCGGCTCCCGCAACGGCCACCGTTTCCGGGCGCGCAGGCCGCCGCTGCCGGCTACGCGCTGCTCCTGCTGCTGATCGCGCATGCCTCCGGGGCGGACTGGTTCGGCGCCGACTGGCTCGATGCGGGCGACCTGCGTCGCAATGCGCAGGGCGGCATCGACCTCTTCCGGGCGTTCACCGCGCTCACGCTGCACCTGGATGCCCTGCACCTGGTCGGCAACCTGCTGTTCGGCATCGCCGCCGGCGTCGTGGTCGGCCGGCTGTTCGGTCCGGGCATTGCCTGGGCGAGCATCCTGGCCGCCGGCGCGGCGGGCAACCTGCTGGAGATGCTGATCGCGCCGGCGGGGCATCGGGCGGCGGGCGCCTCCACCGCGGTGTTCGCCGCATTGGGGCTGCTGTCGGGCTACGGCTGGGGACTTCGCCTGCGCCTGCGCGAGCGCTGGGCCTGGCGCTGGGCGCCGCTGATCATCGGTGCGAGCCTCATGACCCTGTTCGGCACCGGCACCGACCATGTCGATGTGCTGGGCCATGGACTCGGCTTCCTGTGCGGCGTGGCCTGCGGCTGGGCCTACTCACGTGCGGACGTGCCCCGCTCCCGCAGCGCCGCCGTACAGGCCGCGGCCGCAGCGACGGCGCTGGCGGCGATCATGTTCGCCTGGTATCTCGCGCTGCGCGCGGCGCCGGCGGCCTGAAGCAGCTCAGGCGCCGACGGCGCGCATGCGCCGCATCGCCGCCGCGAACAACAAGCCGGCCGCGACCAGCAGGACGGCGCCGAGCAGCATCGGTGCGCCGGGCAGGCCGCGACCCACCGCCGGCCGCGTCGCCCAGTGGAAGAGCTGGGTCATGATCAGCGGTGCGATGATGGCGCTGATGCTCTGCAGCCCCGCGATCGCTCCCTGCAGTTCACCCTGGGCATCGCCCGGCACCTGGCGACTCATCATGCTCTGCATGGCCGGCATGGCAAGGCCGAACAACGAGCCGATGGAGATGAGCACGTAGGCCATCCAGCCCTGGGTCACCACCGCATAACCCGCCATCGAGAGGACGCCGGCGAGGAAACCGAAGGCAGCGGCGCGTGATTCTCCCAGGCGGCGCGTGACGGGTGCGATCAGGCCACCTTGCACGATGGCGGTGGTGAGGCCCACGACCGCCAGCGACAGTCCCACCTGCGATTCACTCCAGGAGAACTGGCGCATGCTGAAGAACGTCCACGTGGACGGCAGGGCGTCGTGGGCGATCTGGTACAGGAAGATCACGCCCAGCAGCATCAGCAGGCCACGGTGGTGGCTGAGCTGCGAGAGGCTGCCCAGCAGATGGGCGCGCCGGATGCTGAACCTGCGTCGCCGGTCCTTCGGCAGCGTCTCGCGAAACACCGTGAGCCCCAGCAGGAAATTCATCCCCGCGAGAGCCGCCGAGGCAAGAAAGGGCGCCCGCAGCGACAGTCCGGCGAGCAACCCGCCCAGCGCAGGTCCGAGGATGAAGCCCACTCCCCAGGCCGCACCGACCATGCCGTAGAACCTCGCCCGCTCATCGGGCGCGTGCACGTCGCTGATCACGGCATTCGCCGTGGGGTAGGTCGCACCCGCGATGCCGGCGATGAGGCGTCCCAGGAACAGCCAGCCGATGACGGGCGCCACGCTCATCAGCAGGTAGTCCACCGTCAGCGCCGCCATCGAGGCGAGCAGCACCGGGCGCCGCCCCCAGTGGTCGCTGAGCGCTCCCACCACCGGCGCGAACACGAACTGCATCGCGGCGTAGGCCACGGTCAGGTAGCCGGATATCGGTGCGGCGGCCGCGAGATCGGTGCCGGTGAGCTGCATGATGAGCTTGGGCGCCACCGGGATGATGAGGCCCCAGCCCATCGCATCGATGACCATGGAGACAATGATGAACAGGCTCGCGGCATTCATGGCCCGGGATGATACTCAAGGGGCCTCACCGGGCGTGAAATTGTTGCTACGCTGCACCGATGGCCCGCTCCGAATACGGTTTCTGCTTCACCCATCGCGTGCGCGTGTCGGACATGGATCAGCAGGCGGTGGTATTCAACGCCAGGTATCTCGACTACGCAGACCTCGCCGCCGTGGAGTATTGGCGGGCGCTGGGCCTGTTCGAGGAAGGCCGCATCCGCACGCAGGCGCCGGAGGTCCATGTGGCCAAGGCCACCGTGGAGTTCCGGAAGCCCATCGCGCTCGATGAGCGCATCGACCTGTGCGTGAAGGTGGTGCGCATCGGCCGCACCTCCATGACCTATTCGATGGAGTTCCACGGGCTCGGCGCGGAGGACCTTCGCGCCGTCATCGAGCTCGTCTACGTACACATCGAAGCAGCGGGCGGTCGGCCCTCGCCGTGGCCCGCGGCGATGATCACCGCCATCGAACGTCACGAAGGCCTCTCGCTCACCGACTCGTGATGCCTCGAGTCATCAGCGTCAGTCAAACACCGGCAGCGTGAATTCGTGAACTACC
>JAXMGQ010000007.1:0-135470 GCA_046347195.1 Steroidobacteraceae bacterium | reverse complement strand
CTTCGCTTCGAGGTGCGCAAGCAATCCATGCACGAACGGGGAACGGGGACCCTGAGTCCGTCGAACGGTACCCCCGACCCTGTGGACGCCAGGCGTCGTGCGTCCGCCTCCCAGCGGCATTTCCGCGAAGATCAAGCCGTTTGGGACTTGGGGTGTACCTAAACCCGAATCTCGACACGCGTAAGTAATTGGTCGGGGCGACAAGATTCGAACTTGCGACCCCTTGCACCCCATGCAAGTGCGCTACCAGGCTGCGCCACGCCCCGACCGTGTTGAAATGATAGCCGAAACAGGCCTTCCTGGCCTTGCGAATTCGGCTCGCCCGACAAGCCGATCAGCGCCGCAGGATCTTCAGCAGTTCCTCGAGCTCGACGCGCATCTGGTGGATGAGCTGCTGGCTCTGGTTGAGGTCCACCTGTGCCTCGTCTCCCGCAAGGCGATTGCGGGCGCCGCCGATGGTGAAGCCCTGCTCGTACAGGAGGCTTCGGATCTGGCGGATGATGAGCACGTCCTGGCGCTGGTAATAGCGCCGGTTGCCGCGCCGCTTCACTGGCTTCAGTTGCGGGAACTCCTGTTCCCAGTACCTCAGCACGTGCGGCTTGACGCCGCACAAGTCGCTCACCTCGCCGATGGTGAAGTAGCGTTTCCCCGGTATCGCCGGCAGTTCGTTGTTATTGCTTGGTTCCAGCATACGCCTCGACGCGTGCCTTTAGCTTTTGTCCTGGGCGGAAGGTGACCACGCGGCGCGCACTGATGGGAATTTCCTCGCCGGTCTTGGGATTGCGGCCCGGACGGCGGTTCTTGTCGCGCAGATCGAAGTTGCCGAAGCCAGACAGTTTCACCTGCTCGCCGGAGGAAAGAGCGGAGCGGATTTCCTCGAAGAACAAGTCGACGAGTTCCCGTGCTTCGCGCTTGTTCAAACCGAGCTGGTCGAACAGCGCTTCCGCCATTTCTGCCTTGGTCAGGGCTGCCATTTGCTTATTGGTCTCGTATCGTGGCGTTCAACTTCTGCCGCAGCCGCGCAACGACGGCAGCCACGACGGCATCCGCGTCGTCATCAGTAAGCGTGCGTGAAGAATCCTGTAAAATCAAGCCTAAAGCCACACTTTTTCGTCCTGTTTCTATCCCCTGACCTCGATATACATCGAAGACTCGAAGTTCGCGCAGCAGGCCTGAGGCGCTAACACTAACATTTTCCTCGATTGCTGCGAACGCAACGTTTTCGTCCACTACCACGGCGAGGTCGCGTCGCACGCTCGGGAATCGAGAAATATCCTCAAAGTGCAATGAGTTACACTTGAAAGCTGAATCTATTTCTAACTCGAACACATAGGGAGAAGTACTGAGGTCGAGTTTACGAAGCACCGCCGGATGCAACTCGCCCAGCCAGCCCACGGGCTGGGCATCGCGCAGGATGCGCGCGGTGCGCCCGGGGCGAAGACAGGAGAGCGTCTCCGCGTTGAAGCTGAAGCTCTTCGTCGCTGCGGTCTGCTCGAACAGGACCTGCAGGTCGCCTTTGACGTCGTAGAAATCGAGCGCTTCGCGCGGTGCGCCCCATTGCTCAGGCAGGCGCGTTCCCGCCACCACGCCGGCCAGCGTGTCCACCTCGCGCAGTCCCGAAGGACCGGGGAGATACTTGCGTCCGATTTCGAAGATCTTCACGCGAGCCTGCTGTCGGCGCAGGTTCTGCGCGCAGGCGCGCAGCAGGCCCGGCCACAGCGATACCCGCATCTCCGACAGGTCGGCGGACAGCGGATTCGTCAGCGCGAGGGCCTGCACCTCAGGGAACAGCAGCCGCTGATCTTCCGGACTCACGAAGCTGTAGGTGATTACCTCATGGTAGCCGCGGTCGGCCAGGCTCGTGTACAGGCGCGTCGCCGGGATGCGGGACTCGCTGGACTCCCCGCCTTTCTGCTCGACGACCGCATGCCGCGGCGGGATCTTGTCGAAGCCGCGCAGGCGCGCGACTTCCTCGATGAGGTCGGGCTCGATGTGCAGGTCGAAGCGGCTGGTCGGCGCCTGGACCTGCCAGCCGTCGGGCGTCGCCGTCACGTGCTCGCCGATCGCGCGGAGCACGGCCTCGGCCTCATCATCCGGCACCGCCGCGCCCAGCAGGCGTCCGAGCCGATCGCGCCTCAGGCTGATCGTGACCGGCGGCGCGGGCTCAGCGCCGCGTGTCAGACACGCCGGGCCGACCTCTCCGCCTGCGATGGCGAGCAGCAACGTCGTGGCCCGCTCGATGGCCTGCGCCGGCAGCGCCGGATCGACGCCGCGCTCGAACCGCTGTGCAGCGTCGGTGAACAGCCCGAAGCGCCGGCCGCGTCCGGCAACCGCCGCGGGAGTGAAATGCGCCGCCTCCAGGAACACATCGGTGGTCGCATCGGAAATGGCCTTGTCGCTCCCGCCCATCACGCCGGCGAGGCCGACCACGCCGGCTTCGTCGGCAATGACCAGGCACTGCGGATCGAGCGTATAGGTCTTGCCGTCGAGCAGGGTCGCTGGCTCTGCCAGCCTCGCCCAGCGCACGGTGATGCCGCCTTGCAGACGCGACAGGTCGTAGGCGTGCATCGGCTGGCCGAGTTCCATCATCACGTAGTTGGTGATGTCGACGATGGCGGAGATGCTGTTGAGACCCACGCGCCGCAGGCGCTCCTTCAGCCAGGTCGGGGATTGCGCATCGGCTCGCACGCCGCGCACCACGCGTCCGGCAAAGACCGGGCAGGCATCGCCCGCATCGATCTTCACCGGGAAGCGGTCGGTGATCACCGCGCGCGTGGGATTCACCTCGTGACGCAGGAATCGGCGGGCGATCGCTGCGGTGTGGTCGCGCGCGATACCCAGCACGCTCATGCAATCGCCGCGATTGGGCGTGGCGTTGACCTCGAGCACGGTGTCATCGAGATCGAGCAGTCGCCGCAGGTCCTCGCCCAGCGGCGCGTCCTGCGCGAGCTCGAGGATGCCGTCATGCTCGGTGCCCAGGCCGAGCTCGCGCGCGGAGCACAGCATGCCCTCGGAATCCACACCCCTGAGCCTGGCTCGCTTGATGATCACATCGCCCGGCAGATGCGCGCCCACCTGCGCCACCGCGACCTTGAGGCCGGCGCGCGCATTGGGCGCGCCGCACACGATCTGCAGGCGGTGGGCGCCATCGGTGGTGACCGTGCAGACCTGCAGCTTCTCGGCGTTGGGATGCCGGACCGCGGTGATCACCGAGCCCACCACGACCTGGTCGAAGGCCGGCGCGGCGGGAATGATGGCCTCGACCTCGAGGCCCGCCAGGGTGAGCTGTGCGGCCAGCGCCTCGGGCGGCGCGAGGTTGGGCACGAATTCGCGCAGCCAGGAATGGGTGATCTTCATGGGAACTGCCTGAGGAAGCGCAGGTCGTTCTCGAAGAACAGCCGCAGGTCGTTGACGTCGTATCGCAGCATCGCGACGCGCTCGATGCCCATGCCGAACGCGTACCCCTGCCAGCGCTCCGGGTCGATGTTGGCGGCGCGCAGCACGTGCGGGTGGATCATGCCGCAGCCCAGGATCTCGAGCCATCCGGTCTGCTTGCAGACGCGGCAGCCCTTGCCGCTGCAGAACACGCACTCGATATCCACTTCCGCGGAAGGCTCGGTGAACGGGAAATACGAGGGGCGCAGCCGCATCCCCAGGGGCCGTTCGAAGAATTGCTCCACGAACGACATGAGCATGGCCTTGAGGTTCGCGAGGCTGACGTTCTCGCCCACGACGATCCCCTCGACCTGGTGGAACATCGGCGTGTGCGTCATGTCCGAGTCGCAGCGGTACACCCGCCCCGGAGCGATCACCGCGAACGGCGGGGTCAGCGCGCGCATCGCGCGGATCTGCACCGGCGAGGTATGCGTGCGCAGCAGGCGGCCATCGGGGAAATAGAACGTGTCGTGCATGGCGCGCGCCGGATGGTCGGCGGGAATGTTCAACGCCTCGAAGTTGTGGAAGTCGTCCTCGACCTCGGGTCCCGAGGCGACGATGAATCCGGCCTGCTTGAAGATGACCTCGATGCGCAGGCGGGCCTTGGTGACCGGATGCACGCTCCCGCCCTCCTCGCCACGGCCCGGGAGCGTCACGTCGATGGCGCCGGCGGCAAGCTCGCGCTCCAGCTTCTCGCCCTCGAGGGCCGCGCGACGCGCTTCCAGCGCATGCTGCAGCCGTTCCTTGGCCTCGTTGATGCGCTGGCCGGCCGCGGGCCGTTCCGCCGCAGGCAGGGCGCCCAGCGCCTTGAGCTGGTCGGTGAGCTGCCCCTTCTTGCCGAGCAGCCGCACACGATGCTCCTCGAGCGCGGCGAGATCGGCGCTCGCGGCAATGGCCGCGAGCGCACTCTCGAGCAGTCCGGACAGGCTTTCCTGGGCGCTCATCGGCGCACCCGCGGCGGGCGGCAGTCCCGACTCGCCGCGATCATCGGCCCTGGCATGCGCTTCAGGCCGCGAGCGCTGCCTTGGCCTTCTCCGCGATGGCAGCAAAGGCTGGCAGGTCGTGTACCGCGAGATCAGCCAACACCTTGCGATCGATGGCCAGGCCCGCCTTGTTGAGCCCTGCGATCAGGCGGCTGTACGACAGGTCGGACAGCCGGGCCGCGGCGTTGATGCGGGTGATCCACAGCGCGCGATACTCGCGCTTCTTCTCGCGACGCCCACGGTAGGCATACTGGCCCGCCTTGATGACGGCCTGCTTCGCGGTGCGGAACACCTTGCGACGGGCATTGAAATAGCCCTTCGCCTTCTTGAGGATCTTCTTGTGGCGGCGGCCAGCGATGACGCCGCGTTTGACTCGTGCCATGGTTCTCTCCTGACTTTATGGGCGTTAAGCGTGGGGCAGCATCTGCACGACGCGGCCGACGTCGGTCTCGTGCACGTGCGACTCGCGGCGCAGCTGGCGCTTACGCTTGCTCGGCTTCTTCGTCAGGATATGACGACGGTGGGACTGGCCGCGCTTGAAGCCGTTCGCCGTTTTGACGAAACGCTTCGCCGCAGCCCGCTTGGTTTTCAACTTGGGCATGCTCGACTCCTGATTGTATGGCCCTGCTCACAAGCTCACCGCCGACCGGAGTCGACGCCGAGCCGTTACAGGCGGATGGCGGACTTGCTTAAGGTTCGCCGCTCACTTCTTTTTGGGCCCGAACACCATGACCATCTGCTTGCCTTCCATCAGTGGATTCTGCTCCACCGTGGAATGCGCGCTCAGGTCCTCGGCGATGCGCGACAACAGTCGCCTGCCGATATCCTGGTGTACGAGCTCACGGCCGCGGAAACGTAACGTCACCTTGGCCTTGTCACCCTCGGACAGGAAGCGGATGAGATTACGCAGTTTGACCTGGTAATCCGCCTCTTCCGTTCCGGGACGAAACTTCACTTCCTTGACCTGGATCTGCTTCTGCTTGCGCTTGGCGGCATGGGCTTTCTTGTTCTGCTCGAACAGGAACTTGCCGAAGTCCATGACCCGCACCACCGGCGGCGCCGCCATCGGTGAAACCTCCACGAGGTCGAGCTGCTGCGAGCTCGCCATCTCGAGTGCTGCAGTCCGGCTCATCACGCCGGCCTGGCTGCCGTCGGCAGCGATCACTCGCACTTCGGGTGCGGAAATTTCCTCGTTACGCCTTACGCGCTTGGACGTTGCGATAAGCGATCCTCCAAAACATAACGGCCGCGGCTCGCGCTTTCCCGGACAAGGCCGGCAGCGAGCTCATCGAGACTCATGCTGCCGAGGTCCTTGCCGCTGCGCGTGCGCACGGCCAGGGATTGTCCCGACACTTCCCGGTCTCCAGCGACCAGCAGGTACGGAACCCGTTGCAATGTGTGCTCGCGGATTTTAAAGCCAACCTTCTCGTTCCTCAAGTCCGTCTGGACCCGAAGCCCCTGATTTCTCAAGTGTTCCGCAACCTTCTCGCAGTAGTCGGCCTGCCGCTCGGTGATACCCATGACCACGGCCTGCACCGGCGCGAGCCAGGTGGGCAGCCGTCCGGCATGGTGTTCGATGAGAATGCCGATGAATCTCTCCAGGGAGCCGAACATGGCGCGGTGCAGCATCACGGGTGGGTGCTTCTGGCTGTCCTCGCCCACGTAGGCCGCGCCCAGTCGCCCTGGCAGGTTCAAATCCACCTGCAGGGTGCCGCACTGCCAGTCCCGGCCAATGGCATCCCGAAGCACGAATTCCAGCTTGGGACCATAGAAGGCGCCCTCGCCGGGGTTGAGCGTGGTCTCGATGCCCGCCGCTGCCGCCGCTGCCTTCAGGGCGGCTTCCGAACGGTCCCACACCTCATCCGCCCCCACCCGCTTGGGTGGCCGGTCGGAGAACTTGATGCGAACGTCCGTGAAGCCGAAGTCCCGGTAGATGCTCAAGATCAGTTCGGTGACCGAGACGGATTCCGCGGTGATCTGGTCCATGGTGCAGAAGATGTGGGCATCATCCTGCGTGAAAGCCCGCACCCTCATGAGGCCGTGCAAGGCGCCGGAGGGTTCGTACCGGTGTACCTTGCCGAACTCGGCCAGCCGCAGCGGCAGCTCGCGGTAGCTGCGCAACCCCTGGTTGAACACCTGCACGTGTCCTGGACAGTTCATCGGCTTGATGGCGAAGACGCGCTCGTCGGGCGTCTTGGTCATGAACATGTTCTCGCCGAATTTCTCGATGTGGCCGGACTGTATCCACAGCTCGCGGTCCATGATCTCCGGTGTGTTGACTTCCTGGAAACCGGCCTCGGCCTGCCGCTCGCGCATGTAGCGGACCAGCGTCTGGAACAGGGTCCAGCCCTTCGGGTGCCAGAAGACCGCGCCCGGCGCTTCCTCCTGCAGGTGGAACAGGTCGAGTTCGCGGCCGATGCGACGGTGATCGCGCTTCTCCGCTTCTTCCAGGCGGGTGAGGTATTCCTTGAGCTGCTTGTCGTTGGGCCAGGCGGTGCCGTAGATCCGCTGCAGCATCTCGTTGCGCGAATCCCCGCGCCAGTAGGCGCCCGCCACCTTCATCAGCTTGAAGGCCTTGAGCTTGCCGGTGCTGGGCACGTGGGGGCCACGGCAGAGGTCTTCCCAGGCGCCCTGCCCGTACAGGCTGATCGTCTCGCCGGCCGGGATGGCCTCGATGATCTGCGCCTTGTAGTGCTCGCCGATGGCCTTGAAATGCGCGATGGCCTCATCGCGCGGCAGTGTCCTTCGCTTCACCGGCAGATCCTTCGCCGCGATCTCTGCCATGCGCTGTTCGATGGCGGCGAGGTCTTCGGTGGAGAACGGCCGCTTGTAGGCGAAGTCGTAGTAGAACCCGTCCTCGACGACCGGCCCGATGGTCACTTGCGCGTCCGGGAAGAGTTCCTGCACGGCATTGGCGAGCAGGTGCGCGGTGGAATGCCGGAGGATCTCCAGCCCTTCCGGGTCCTTGTCGGTGACGATGCTCAGCGCCGCATCCCGATCGATGCGGAAGGAGGCGTCCACGAGCCTGCCGTCCACGCGCCCGGCCAGGGCTGCCTTCGCAAGTCCGGGGCCGATGCTGGAGGCGACCTCGGCCACCGTCACGGGTTGCTCGAAATGCTTCTTGCTGGAATCCGGTAGCGTGATGACGGGCATAAGCGCCGCAATATAGCAGAGCAGGCGCCGCTTTTTTACCGCCGGGAAGGACGAGGCCAGGAACGGATGGTGCGCGCTAGTGGGATCGAACCACTGACCCCCACCATGTCAAGGTGATGCTCTACCGCTGAGCTAAGCGCGCCAGCTATGAGGGCGCGAACGATACCGGATTTGGCTCTTCGGATAAAGCCCCGGACTCGATGTACTTGAAATGGGCCTCGCCGATGACCAGCGTGTCACCGTCCTTGAGCTTCTGCCGGTTCACCTTGCGGCCATTGACCAGGACGCCGTTCGTGCTGTTCAGGTCCTCGATGATGCAGTGACGCGCGCCCGTGATGATTAGGGCGTGATGCCGGCTGACCGAGGAGGACTCGATGCGCACGTCGCTTTCCGGCGAGCGCCCCACGCGTGTCCTCTGTCCGAGCGCGAACGTCGTCGCCGAACCATTGTCGATGCGCAACAGCGTCGGGTGGAAGGCCGAGGGTTCCGCGGCCGGCTCGGCCGACGCCGCGGCGGGCAGCGGGGTCGCCGTCCCCAGCCGCTCGATGCTCGATTGCAGCCTTCCCAGCACCTGGGCGCTGGTGTTGGCGCTGCGCTCGAGCCGGCGGATGAGGAACTCGCGCTCCTCCAGCGCACCCTTCGAGCGTTCGAGCGAGGTCTGCAGATGCTTGATCTCCTCGCGCGAGGTTTCCATCTCCCGGCCGCGCGTCTCGAGATCGATGCGCAGCTGGCGGATCTCCGCTTCGGCATCCTCGATGGGCCGTCGCACCTCCTCGAGCAACGCCGAGGTCGCACTGAGTTCGCCCTCGAGCGTGGCGATACGACCGAGCTGCGCGGCGGCATCGGCTCGCGAGGACTCGAGGGCCCCCGCCTGCCGCTGCAACGCCTCATCGTCCAGCCGCTTCTGCTGCTGCGCATCTCCCAGCCGCCGATCCAGTTCCGCGAGGCGCGCCAGGTGTTCGGCCTGCGCAGCTTCCAGCGACTGCAACTGCACCTGGAGCTGGGACTTGGTCTCGCGTTCTTCCTGGAGGGAGCGGTCGCGGGCGGCGAGGTCGGTCACGAACTGCGTGCGCTCGCGGCCATTGCGGGTGATCTGCGCCTCGAGATCGCGAAGGCGCGCATCCAGCTCCTGCCGCGTTCGATCGGCCGCGGTCAGCGTGGAGGCCTGCTGTTCCAGGGTCTGCGCGCTCTTTGCCAGGGTGGATTCGAGTTCCGCGTTGCGCCGGGACCTTGCGTCCGCGTCGGCCTGGCTCGAGCGCAGTTGCTGTTCCAGCCGCTCGGCCTGGCTCACGGCGTTGGCGGCCTCACCCTGGGCCGAGGCAAGCCGGGCGTCCAGCTCACGAAAGATGTCTTCCTGGTTGCTGCGGCGAAACTCGTTGGAGCGCAGGTTCTCGAGGAACTCGGTGGAGCGCTTGCGGTACATTTCGGCCTCGCGCTGCGCCGACGCCAGGCTGTTCTCGCCATCCGCCAGTCGTGCGCTCAGCTCGCTGAGGTTTCGTTGTGAGGCGGCCAGCTCGGAACGCCCGGATTCGATCTGCCCGCGTGCGCTCTGCAGTTCGGCGCCCAGCTTCTCGCGGGTGCTCGACAGCTCGCCTTCGAGGCGGGAACGGGTGGCTGCGAGGTCCGCCTGCAGGCGATCGCGCGTCGCGGCCAGTTCATCACCGAGCTGGGCACGGTTCGCCGCGTGTTCCTTGGTCAGCCGTCCCTGCGTGGCGGCGAATTCCTGTTCGGCCTGTTCGGCCGCGGTGCGCGCCTCGGCAAGCTTCGCCTGGATTCCGGCGAGATCGCGCCGTAACTCCGCGACCGCATGGTCGCGATCCCCCACGGTGCGCAGCGCCTGCGCGAGCGACTCTTCCCGGGCCTCCAGCGTGCTGCGCAGCGCCTGGGCCTCACCGGTCAGGCGCAGGATGTCGCGGGTGGATTCCTCGATCTTCTCCCGCGCCGTCTTCAGCTCGCGGTCGAGGACCTCCTGGTGCGCGCTCTGCTGCGCGATGCGCGCCTCGGCCTGCTGCACGCTGTCGATGAGCGAGGGCAGATCGACGCGGGCGTGGCGATCCGTGTCCGCGGTGGTCGCATTCGGATCCAGACGGGCGAGCAACGCGGGGTCGGCCTCGGCAGCCGACAGCTTGACCATGTCCAGCACCGGCAATTCGTCGGTCTTGTCGAGGTCGACCTCCTGCACGGGAGGAGACCCTTGCACCTTTGCCATATCCATAGTTTATCCGACCCCCCTCCCTGGCAATGTGACGAAAGACCCGATTTGGACAGAATATGTAAACTCAACCGGCGCGCTTGTCGGGCATGCCAAAGGCCGAGGCCCTGAGCCGCTGGATCTCGTCCCTCAGGCGCGCAGCCTGCTCGAATTCGAGGTTTC
Source organism: Steroidobacteraceae bacterium (assembly GCA_046347195.1). Taxonomy (GTDB): domain Bacteria; phylum Pseudomonadota; class Gammaproteobacteria; order Steroidobacterales; family Steroidobacteraceae; genus TMP-86. The sequence continues at coordinate 125,525 of JAXMGQ010000007.1, read as the reverse complement.
GCGCCAGCTTGAACATCTCCGCTTCCAGCTTCTTGATGCGCTTGACCGCCTGCTCGGGGACCACCTCCCCGGCTTCGCCCCCCGGACGGTCGGGGCCTGAGCTGCGCGCACCCTCCATGACATCGGTGACCCCCTTGACGATGCTGCGGGGGGTGATGCCGTGGATGCGATTGAAGTCGATCTGCCTCGCGCGACGTCGCTCGGTCTCGGCCAGCGCCCGCTCGATCGAGCCGGTGCGCGTATCGGCATACAGGATGGCCTTGCCGTTGATGTTGCGGGCGGCCCGGCCGATGGTCTGGATCAGCGAACCCTCCGAGCGAAGGAATCCCTCCTTGTCGGCATCGAGGATGGCGACCAGCGACACCTCGGGCATGTCCAGGCCCTCACGCAGGAGGTTGATGCCGACGATGACATCGAACTTGCCCAGCCGCAGGTCGCGGATGATCTCGGAGCGTTCCACCGTCTCCACGTCCGAGTGCAGGTAACGGACCTTGACCTGGTGTTCGTTGAGATACTCGGTGAGATCCTCGGCCATGCGCTTGGTGAGCGTCGTCACCAGCACCCTTTCATGCCGGCTCACGCGATCACGAATCTCGGACAGCAGGTCATCGACCTGCGCCCGCACCGGCCGCAGTTCCACTTCCGGGTCGACGAGCCCGGTGGGCCTCACCACCTGCTCGACGATCTGTCCTGACAGGCCGGTCTCGTAGGGTCCCGGGGTCGCGGAGACGTAGATGGTCTGCGGCGCCAGCCGCTCGAACTCATCGAAACGCAGCGGCCGGTTGTCCAGGGCGGACGGCAAGCGGAAGCCATACTCCACCAGCGTCTCCTTGCGCGAACGGTCACCACGGTACATGGCGCCGAGCTGCGGAATGGTCTGATGGCTTTCGTCGATGACCAGCAGCGCATTCGCGGGCAGGTAGTCGAACATGCACGGTGGCGGCTCGCCGGCCTGCCGGCCCGACAGGTAGCGCGAATAGTTCTCGATCCCCGAGCAATAGCCCACCTCGTTCATCATCTCCAGGTCGAAGGTGGTGCGTTGCTGCAGGCGCTGCGCCTCGAGCAGCTTGCCCGCTCCCTGCAGCTCCAGCAGTCGGCTGCGCAACTCCTCGCGGATCTCGCCGACGGCCTGATGAACACGCTCGCGCGGCGTCACGTAGTGCGTGGAGGGGAACACGGTCAGCCGCGGCACCTTGCGCATCACCTCGCCGGTGAGCGGATCGAACAGGCTCAAGGCATCCACCACATCGTCGAACAGCTCGATGCGCACCGCCTCGCGCTCGGATTCCGCCGGGAAGATGTCGATGACGTCACCGCGCACCCGGAAGGTGCCCTGGTGAAGGTCGATCTCGTTGCGCGTGTACTGCATGTCCGCCAGGCGCCGCAGGAGCTTGCGCTGGTCGAGCGGATCGCCTCGCGAGACGTGCAGCACCATGCTGAGGTAGGCCTTGGGGTCGCCGAGGCCGTAGATGGCGGACACCGTGGCGACCACGATCGCATCGGGCCGCTCGAGCAGTGCCTTCGTGGCGGAGAGCCTCATCTGCTCGATGTGCTCGTTGATCGAGGAATCCTTCTCGATGTAGGTGTCCGAGGAGGGAACGTAGGCCTCGGGCTGGTAGTAGTCGTAGTAGGAGACGAAATACTCCACGGCGTTCTTCGGGAAGAACTCCCTGAACTCACCGTAGAGCTGGGCGGCCAGGGTCTTGTTGTGGGCCAGCACCAGCGTGGGCCGCTGCACCTGTGCGATGACGTTCGCGATGGTGAAGGTCTTCCCCGAACCCGTGACCCCCAGCAGGGTCTGGTGAGCGAGGCCCTCCTTCAATCCGTCCACCAGCCGGGAGATCGCCTCCGGCTGATCGCCGGCAGGTTGGTAGCCACCCGTGAGTTCGAAGTTCATGTGCCGATTGTCCCGAAGAAGTGGCCGAATGCAATGCGGTTGGCGCTCCGGGGAGGATTTCGTACACTGCGCGCGTCCCACATCCGTCGAGGTTTCCCAGCCGTGCCCGTGCAAGTCTCCCAGCGTGTCAGGAAGGTCAAGCCCTCACCCACCCTCGCCGTCACCGCCCGCGCCGCCCGCCTCAAGGCCGAAGGCAAGGACATCATCGGCCTGGGCGCCGGCGAGCCGGACTTCGATACGCCGGCACACATCGCAGAAGGAGGCATCGAGGCCATCCGCAAGGGCATCACGCGCTACACCAACGTCGATGGCACCGTCGAGCTCAAGGACGCGATCATCGCCAAGTTCAAGCGCGACAACGAGCTGACCTACACGCGCCAGCAGATCGTGGTGTCCTGCGGTGCGAAGCAAACCTGCTTCAACCTGTGCGCCGCGGTTCTCGACCCGGGCGATGAGTGCATCATCCCCGCCCCCTACTGGGTGTCCTACCCGGACATGGTGCTGCTGGCCGATGGCAAGCCCGTGTCGATATTTGCGGGACAGGAGCAGGGTTTCAAGATTACCCCGGAACAACTGCGCGCCGCGATCACTCCGCGAACGCGACTGTTCATGCTCAACAGCCCGAGCAACCCGACCGGCGCCGCCTATACGCGGGCCGAACTGGCCGCGTTGGGCGCCGTGCTCGCCGAGCACCCGCAGATCGTCATCGCCTCGGATGAGATGTACGAGCACATCTACTGGGCGCCGGAAGCCTTCACGAGCTTCGCGCAGGCGAACCCGGGCCTCTACGATCGCACCGTCACCATCAACGGCCACTCCAAGGCCTACGCGATGACCGGCTGGCGCATCGGCTATTGCGGCGCGCCCGCCGAACTCGCCACCGCCATGGCCACCATCCAGGGCCAGTCCACCTCCAACCCCGCGAGCATGTCGCAGCGCGCCGCCACGGTGGCGCTGAACGCCGACCAGTCCTGCGTCGCCGAGATGAACAAGGCCTACCGCCAGCGCCACGACTTCATCGTCGCGGGGCTGAACCGCCTGCCCGGCGTGAGCTGCCGGCCCGGCGCCGGCACGTTCTATGCGTTCGCGAACGTGCAGGGCGCGATGCGAAACTTGAGCATCGCCGATGACAATGCCTTCGCCGAGTACCTGCTGGTGCAGGCGGGCGTGGCGGTCGTGCCCGGCTCGGGCTTTGGCGCACCGGGGCACATGCGCCTGTCCTTCGCCTGCAGCCTTGCAACCCTCGAAGACGCGCTGGCGCGGATGGCTGCCGCGCTGGACCGGCCGGCGGCCCGAAGTGCCTGAAGTGCCTGAAGTGCCTGAACGAGGGCCATTGCCGACCGGTCCGGTTCCTTGACTTCGATGCGCGGCTTCCCGACAATCCGCGCCTCTTTCCGACAATTCCCCGGTAGCTCAGCGGTAGAGCGACGGACTGTTAATCCGTTGGTCGGGTGTTCGAATCACCCCCGGGGAGCCAACAACCAAACGACTTCTCCCATCCCGCGCCCAGCCGCCCTCCACCGCGAAGGTACCCCATGAGCTCGCCCATCCTGCTCGCCCAGCACGGCGCCATCCAGTGCTTCCTCCTGCCGTCGATGTCGAATCGCCATGGCCTGATCACCGGTGCGACCGGCACGGGCAAGACCATCACCTTGCAGTCGATGGCGGAGAACTTCAGCCGCCAGGGCGTGCCGGTGTTCATGGCGGACATCAAGGGCGACCTTACCGGCATCACACAGAAGGGCGTGATCGGCGAGAAGCTGGCGGGCGTGCTGAAGGAGCGAGGCCTCGCCGCGCCGGCGCCGGCCTCCTGCCCCGCGACGTTGTGGGATGTGTTCGGCGAGCAGGGTCATCCGGTGCGCGCCACCATCAGTGACATGGGACCGCTGCTGCTGTCGCGCATGCTCGACCTGAACGAGACCCAGGCGGGCGTACTGCAGCTCGTGTTCAAGATCGCCGATGACGCGGGGCTCCTGCTGCTCGACCTCAAGGACCTGCGCGCGATGCTGCAGCACGTGGGCGACGCCGCCAGCCAGTTCACCACCGAGTACGGCAACGTCTCGCCGGCGAGCATCGGCGCCATCCAGCGCGGCCTGTTGCAGATCGAGGCGCAGGGCGGGGACAAGTTCTTCGGCGAGCCGATGCTCAACATCGCGGACTTCATGCAGACGGTGGGCGGCCAGGGCGTGGTCAACATCCTGGCGGCGGATCGCCTGATGACGAGCCCCAGGCTGTACGCCACCTTCCTGCTGTGGATGCTGAGCGAGCTGTACGAGAGCCTTCCGGAGGTCGGGGACCTCGACAAGCCGAAGCTGGTGTTCTTCTTCGACGAGGCTCACCTGCTGTTCACCGATGCACCGAAGGTCCTGCTCGAACGCATCGAGTTGGTGGTGCGGCTGGTGCGCAGCAAGGGCGTGGGCGTGTTCTTCGCCACGCAAAACCCGCTCGATGTGCCCGACACCGTGCTCGCGCAGCTCGGCAATCGCGTGCAGCACGCGCTGCGCGCGTTCACTCCGCGCGATCAGGCCGCGGTGAAGTCGGCCGCTGACACCATGCGCGGCAACCCGCAGCTCGACCTGCAGAAGGCGATCACGGAGCTCGCGGTCGGCGAGGCGCTGGTGAGCCTGCTGGATGCGGGCGGGCGTCCCTCGGTCACCGAGCGCGTGTTCGTGATTCCGCCCGGCAGCCAGATCGGCCCGATCACCCCGGAGCAGCGCCGCGCGCTGATCACCGACTCGCTGGTCGCCGGCGTCTACGAAAAGGCAGTCGATCGCGAGTCTGCGTACGAGAAGCTCAAGGGCCGTGCAGCCGCGGCCGGCGCAGCCGCCGCCGCCGGCGGCGCGAGCCCGTCCGCCGCGGTGCCACCGCCGCCATTGGCGGGAGATGGCGGCCTGCTGGGCAAGCTCAAGGACGCGCTGTTGGGCAGCACCGGCCCGCGCGGCGGCAAGCACGAGGGGCTGGCCGAAAGCGCGGCACGGTCGGCATTCCGCAGCATCGGCTCGAGTGTCGGCCGCGAGATCATCCGCGGGGTGTTGGGCAACCTCCTGCGCCGTTGAGGCCCTGTCGGGTGCGTCACGCCCCGCCGGTCCGATGCTGTGACGGGCTGCACATCCGGGTCCTGCCTGCCCGGCTATCGTGATCACGCTCCCGATCCGGGAGGCCTCTGTGGGTGACCCGTATGGGCCTGCACGTTGGACGCGGCGCACGTGTCCTGTTCGTCCTGATCCCGGCGATCCTCGCGGGCTGCAGCAGCATGAGCGCCAAGGAATGCACGGCTGTCGACTGGCGTGCCATCGGTTACCAGGATGGCGCCCACGGCCGCTCCGCCGAGCACTTCGGGTACTACCAGACTGCCTGCGCCAAGCACGGCATACGCTCCGACTTCAGCGCCTACCAGGCCGGCCGCGACGAAGGCCTGCATGAGTACTGTCAGCCCGCCAACGGTTATCGCGCCGGCGTGAACGGCGATAGCTACGGCGGCGTGTGCCCCGCGCCGCTGGAGCGCGGGTTCCTCGCCTCCTACCGGCGTGGGCACGAACTGTACGTGCTGCAGAGCCGGGTCGATGCCGCCGCGTCGCGGCTCTCGGCCGCGCGCCATGAGCGCGATCGGATCCAGCACGAGATCATCGGCAATGCCGCCGCCATCGTCAGCCCGGAATCCATTCCAGAGGACCGCGCACACGCACTGGTCGCGACGCACCAGCTGGTCGAGCGTGCCGGGCAGATGGAGGCGGAGATCCCGCAGCTGGAGCGCGAACTGCAGCGCAGCGAGGACGATCTGCAGGCCTGGCGCAGCCGGTTCGCCGACAATCAGTGAGGCGCCGGCCAGTGAGGCTGCGGCCAGTGAGGCTGCGGCGACAGGCTACTCGTGCAACGCGCTGTCCGCCGCGCTGGCCACGGCATGCGACCGCACGCTGCCCACCGATGCGGCGATGATGCAGCCGATCGCGAGCAACTGGAGCGGTGCCAGTCTTTCACCCAGCAGCGCGTAGCCCACCGCGGCCCCGATGCCAGGCTCCACGCTCATCAGCACGCCGAACGTGCGGGCCGGCAGGCGCGTCATCGCACCCATCTCCAGCGAGTAGGGAATCGCGCTGGAGAGCATCGCCACTGCGATGGCCGCGGGCAGCACCCCGGGTTCGAGCACGCCGTGTGCCGCCTGCGCAAGGCCGAAGGGCAGCACCGCGAGGGTGGCGATGCAGGAGCCGTAGGCAACGGCCGGCCCGCTCCCGCCACTCCCGGCGCGTTTTCCGAAGATGATGTACAAGGCCCAGAAGAATCCTGCTCCCAATGCCAGCGCCACTCCCACTGGGTCGACTCGCTGGCCCGTGATGCCGGTGGGCATGAGCAGCAGGATGCCGGCAGCGGCGAGCAACACCCAGATGAAGTCCATCGCCCGGCGGGAGGACATGAGCGCCACACCCAGCGGACCGACGAACTCCAGCGAGACGGCGATGCCTAGCGGGATGCGGCTCAGCGAGGCATAGAAGACCGAGTTCATGCAGCCGAGCGAGATCCCGTAGGCGCAGATCCAGCGCCACGGAAGACCGGCAGCGCGGGAGCGCCAGGGACGCCAGATCGCGAGCATCACGAGGCTCGCTACCCCTAAGCGCAGGAGGGTCGCACCCTGTGCCCCCACGGCCGGGAACAGGCCCTTGATGATCGAGGCGCCGACCTGGATGAAGCCCATCGCGGCCACCGCCGCGGCCACGGGCATGAGGAGGGAGGATCGCGCAGCAGTGTTCACGGCACGCATTGTAGACGTTGTGGACAGGGTGGCTGTAAACCTGTACAGTGCCGCCCGCCAGGTTCGTGCGGTACCGGTCAGTACCGCACCCTGTGCTCGCAGCAACGCCCCTCGAAGGGACGAGCTTCGTCGATTCACCCCACTCGCAACTGACCGCTGCGCGATGCGAAAGCACCAGCGCGCCGTGCGAGCCAACACCAGTTCACAAAAGAGTTTCAATGACATTCACCGAACTCGGGCTCATCCCCGACATCCTGCGTGCCGTTTCCGACAAGGGCTACGACACCCCCACTCCCATTCAGCGCGAGGCGATTCCCGCGGTGCTCGCCGGCAGGGATGTCCTCGCCGGTGCGCAGACCGGCACGGGCAAGACGGCCGGCTTCGTGCTGCCCATCCTGCAGAAGCTGAGCGAGGCAAACGATCGCGGCGCGGCACCGCGGGCGCTCGTGCTCACCCCCACGCGCGAACTTGCCGCGCAGGTCGCCGACAATGCACGCGTCTATGGCAAGTACCTTCGCATCCGCACCCAGGTCGTGTTCGGCGGAGTGAACATCAACCCGCAGATCACGCATCTTCGCGCCGGATGCGACCTGCTGGTCGCGACACCCGGACGGCTGCTCGACCTCGAGCAGCAGGGTGCGCTCGACCTGTCGCGGGTGCGCATGTTCGTGCTCGATGAGGCGGACCGGATGCTCGACATGGGCTTCATCCACGACATACGGCGCGTCATCAGGCTGTTGCCCGAGGTCCGCCAGAACCTGCTGTTCTCGGCCACCTACTCCGATGAGATCCGCGCCCTCGCGGGCCGGCTGCTTCGCGATCCGGCCACCATCCAGGTGACACCGCGCAATGCCGCCGTCGAGATCGTCGAACAGCAGGCCTATCGCGTGCCCAAGGAGCACAAGCGCCACCTGCTGGTGCACCTGATCCGCGAGGGTGACTGGCACCAGGTGCTCGTGTTCACGCGGACCAAGCATGGCGCCAACCGCCTCTGCCAGCAGCTCGAGAACGCCGGCATCACGGCGGCGGCCATCCATGGCAACAAGAGCCAGTCGGCGCGCGTCAAGGCGCTCGAGTCCTTCAAGCAGGGTCGCATCATCGCGCTGGTGGCGACCGAGGTCGCCGCCCGCGGGCTCGACATCAAGGAGCTGCCGCACGTGGTCAACTACGAGCTGCCGAACGTGCCGGAGGACTACGTGCATCGCATCGGCCGAACGGGCCGTGCCGGCGCCGGCGGAGCGGCGGTCTCGCTGGTCTCCCCGGACGAGGCCAGCTTGCTGCGCGACATCGAGCGCGTGCTTCGCCGCAGTGTGCCGGTGCTGCCGACGCCCGCCTTCACCGTGAGCGAACCTGCCACGCCGCACGGTCGCGCCGATCAGCCGGCCGAGGATCGCGGCAACGCTCGCCCCGCCCGCCATGCACCGGGGGGCCGTCCCCCGGGAGGCCACCCGCGCCAGGCCCAGGGACAGCCGGCGCGTCCGCACGAGCGGCGCGCTCACCCGGCCGCCGGCCGGGGCGGCCGGCGTCATCAACGCGGTTTCCGCTAGGAACGGCAATGCCCGGCATTCGTGCCGGGCACCTTCGCGCGGCGCGCGCCCATGATTCGGGACGCTAGAGGGTCTTGCTCAGCGCCTTGAGGTAGGCGCGGAAATCCTTGCCCAGCTTGCTGTGGTTCAGTCCGTATTCCACGGTGGCCTGCAGGTAGCCCAGCTTGCTGCCGCAATCGTAGCGCTTGCCTTCGAACTCGTAGGCGTAGACGTACTCGCGTTTCATCAGCCGCGCGATGCCATCGGTAAGCTGGATCTCCCCACCCGCGCCCTTGCCGATCTGCATGAGCTCCTCGAACAGCTGGCCGGTCAGCAGGTAACGGCCCACCACCGCGAGCGTCGAGGGAGCCTTGTTGGGCTTGGGTTTCTCGATGATGTGCGACACACGGCTCACGCGCGGGGCGATCTCATCGTCCACCGAGACGATGCCGTACTTGTCCGTCTCCGACTTCGGCACGGTCTGCACGCCCAGCACGCTGCCGCCATGCGAGGCGTGCACCTTCACCATCTGGCGCAGGCAGGGAACCTTCGCATCGATGAGGTCGTCGGCGAGATGGACCATGAAGGGAGCATTGCCGACGACGGGGCGCGCGCAGAGCACGGCGTGGCCCAGCCCGAGCGGCGCGGGCTGGCGGATGTACACGCAGGCCGCCCAGCTCGGCAGGATGCCGCGCAGGGTATCGAGCAGATCCTGCTTGCCTTGGGCTTCCAACGCGGATTCCAGCTCCGGGTCGCTGTCGAAATGGTCCTCGATGGCCCGTTTGGAGCTGCCGGTGATGAACACCAGCGTCTCGGCGCCCGCTGACAGCGCTTCCTCCGCCGCGTACTGGATGAGCGGCTTGTCGACGATGGGCAGCATTTCCTTCGGGCTTGCCTTCGTGGCCGGCAGGAAGCGCGTACCACGGCCTGCGACGGGAAACACCGCCGTCTTCACGTTGTAGATGCTCATGGCGGGATGATACCGCAATGCCGGAAGCGGACTGCGTCGCAATCCACAAAGTGGGCCGCGCCCGCCGCGCGGCCCACTACCGCAGACCCTAGGGTTCCGCGGTCGCCGAGGGTGCCTCCACCCCCTTGGCGGGCCTGGCGTTGTTCAGGCGGATGTTGGCGCGATTGCGCTCGAGCATCTTGGGGCCGAAGCCTTTCACCTTGCGCAGATCGTCGGCGGACTTGAAAGGGCCGTTCTTGTCGCGGTACTGGACGATGGCCTGGGCCTTGGCCAGGCCCACCCCTTTCAGTTCCTTTGCGATCTGCGAGGCGTCCGCGGTGTTGACGTTGACCGGACCCGCCACGGCGAGCGCGGGCATGCACAGCACGGCGAGCAGGCAGGCGATACGAGCGATTGATGAATGCATGTGTTCCTCCATGAACGTTGGACGGCGGGAATTCGCCGTGGAGGACAGGTTAAGCGCAGTGAGGGCGCGAGACGAGTCGTGAAATTGCCCGGTTCGAGCAGATTGGCGCGTGGGTATCTGCGCAACGCGCCGCGACGAGGCGCGGCCAAATCAGCCAGGAACTTCTGATTCGGGACTAGTCCCGGATGGGCTGGCCGGCACCCTCGTTCACGCGCTCGCGCAGGTCCTTGCCGGGCTTGAAATGGGGAACGTACTTGCCGGCGAGCGCCACCGCCTCGCCCGTCTTGGGGTTGCGGCCCTGCCGGGGCGGGCGGAAATGCAGGGAAAAACTGCCAAAGCCACGGATCTCGATGCGCTCGCCGGTGGCCAGCGCGTCGCTCATGATTTCCAGGATCTGCTTCACCGCCAGTTCGACGTCCTTGGCCGGCAGGTGCTTCTGCTTCGCCGAGATGATCTCGATGAGCTCGGATTTGGTCATGATCGATCCATCATTTTCGTGGGTCATGTGAACTTGACTAGGCTGCCGGCGCCGCGGGGCGCCGGCAGCACATATCGATCAGTCCTGTCCCGAGATCTGTTCCTTCAGGAGATCGCCGAGGCTCGTGCCGGTGGGCGAATCGGTGCGGTAGTTCTGCATGGCCTCCTGCTCCTCGTGGATGTCCTTCGCCTTGATCGACAGCGCGATGCTGCGGCCCTTGCGATCGACTCCCGTGAACTTGGCCTCGACTTCCTCACCCACCTTGAGGATGGTGCGCGCGTCCTCGACGCGATCGCGCGACAGCTCCGAAGCGCGCAACTGCCCTTCCACGCCGTTGCCCAGGTCGATGATCGCGCCCTTGGCGTCGACCTCGCGGACCACGCCCTTGACGATGCTGCCCTTGGGATGCTCGGCGATGTAGGCCGAGAAGGGATCCTTCGCCAGTTGCTTGATGCCAAGGCTGATGCGCTCGCGCTCCGGATCGATGGACAGCACCATGGCCTCGAGCTGCTGACTCTTCTGGTAGCTGTGCACGGCTTCCTCGCCGGGCACGTCCCAGGAGATGTCGGACAGGTGCACCAGGCCGTCGATGCCGCCGGGCAGGCCGATGAAGATGCCGAAGTCGGTGATCGACTTGATCTGGCCACTGACCTTGTCGCCGCGGTTGTAGTTCTCGCCGAATTCCTTCCAGGGATTGGTCTTGCACTGCTTGATGCCGAGGCTGATGCGGCGACGCTCCTCGTCGATGTCCAGCACCATGACCTCGACTTCCTGGCCCACGTGCACCACCTTGGCGGGGTTCACGTTCTTGTTGGTCCAGTCCATCTCGGAGACGTGCACCAGGCCCTCGACGCCCTCCTCGATCTCCACGAAGCAGCCGTAGTCGGCGATGTTGGTGACCTTGCCGAACAGGCGCGTGTTCGCCGGGTAGCGGCGCGCGATGTTCTGCCAGGGATCCGAGCCCAGTTGCTTCAAGCCCAGCGAGACGCGCTGGCGCTCGCGGTCGAACTTGAGGATGCGCACGTCGATCTCATCGCCCACCTTGACCACTTCGGAAGGATGCTTGACGCGCTTCCAGGCCATGTCGGTGATGTGCAGCAGGCCGTCGATGCCGCCGAGGTCGACGAACGCGCCGTAGTCGGTGAGGTTCTTGACCACGCCCTTCACGGCCGCGCCTTCCTGCAGGTTGTCGAGCAGGGCCGAACGCTCGGCGCTGTATTCCTGTTCCACCACCGCGCGGCGCGACACCACCACGTTGTTGCGCTTCTGGTCGAGCTTGATGACCTTGAACTCGAGCGGCTTGTTCTCCAGGTAGGACGGGTCGCGCACCGGGCGCACGTCCACCAGGGAACCTGGCAGGAAGGCGCGCACGTTGTCGATCTCGACGGTGAATCCGCCCTTGACGCGGCCGGTGATGATGCCGCTGACGATTTCCTGCTTCTCGAAGGACTGCTCGAGGCGAGTCCAGGTACGGGCGCGCTTGGCCTTCTCGCGCGACAGGCGGGTCTCGCCCGAGCCGTCTTCGACGCTGTCCAGCGCCACTTCGACTTCGGCGCCGACCACTGCCTCCATCTCGCCCTTGTCATTCTTGAACTGCTCGGCGGGGATCACGGCCTCGGACTTCAGTCCGACGTTGACGACGACGTAATCCTGCCCCACCTCGACGATCAGGCCGTTGAGGATGGTTCCGGGCTTGATGCGCTGGCTGGCGATGCTTTGTTCGAACAGTTCTGCAAAACTTTCTGTCATGTGCCTTGTCACTTGAAGCCGCTGGCTTCGAAAGCTGGTGCCTTGCGCGCCGATCCTTCGGTTGCCCAAGGGTTGTTACACGAAACCCGTGCGCATCCTTTGCACGGGACTTGCCTTCAACGGTTCAACCGACCTTCAAGACGATCGCGGGCGAGTTGCAGCACCTGCGCCACCACCTCGTCGATCGAAAGGCCGGTCGAATCGATCACCACCGCATCCGCACTGGGTACGAGTGGCGCCACTGCGCGCGTCATGTCCCGGCGGTCACGCTCGGCTATGGCACGCGAAAGGTCGGGTAGGTTAGCAGGAAGTCCCTTTTCCATCAACTGCTTATAGCGCCTGTGGGCCCGCTCTTGGGCGCTTGCGAGGAGGTAGATCTTCAAGGTCGCGGCGGGGAAGACCACCGTGCCCATGTCCCGGCCGTCGGCGATCAGGCCCGGCGCCTGCGCGAATCGCCGCTGGCGGTCCAGCAGCGCCTCACGGACCGGGCCCAGGGCAGCGACCCGGGACGCATCGTTGCCGGCCTGCTCGGAGCGTATGTCCTGCGTGACCTCGACCCCATCCAGCAGCACCCGTTCCTCGCCGGAGGGCGTCGAGTCGAACCGGATGTCGAGGCCCAGGGCCTTCGCAGCCAGCGCGGCCGGGTCGTCGAGGTCGAGGCCAGCCCGACGCCCGGCGAGGGCCACCAGGCGATACAGGGCGCCGCTGTCCAGCAGGTTGAACCCCAGGGCGCGTGCCAGCGCACGGCTGATCGTTCCCTTGCCGGAGCCCGAGGGGCCATCGATGGTGATGACCGGGGCCATGGGCGCTTCAGGTCCCCGACCCGCCATCTTCCAGGGCCAGTCCCACGCGCCGGCCGAGATCGGCAAACCCCGGGAACGAGGTGGCGACATTCGCCACGTCGCGGATGTGCAGCGGTGCGCTGGCCCGCAGGCTCGCCACCGCAAAGGCCATGGCGATGCGGTGGTCGCCGTGGCTGTCGATCATGCCGCCGGCGAACACCGGCCCCTCCGGCCGGCCCTCGATGCGCATGCCATCCGGCTGGACCTCGTGCGGCACGCCCAGCGAGCGCAGTCCCTCGCTCATCACGGCGATGCGGTCGCTCTCCTTGACCCGCAGTTCCTCGGCCCCGCTCACCTGGGTCTCCCCTCGCGCGCAGGCCGCCGCGATGAACAGCGCGGGGAATTCGTCGATGGCCAGCGGGACCAGCTCCGGCGGCACCTGCACGCCACTCAGTTCGGAGCGCTGCACGTGAAGATCGGCGACGGCTTCCGCCCCGGCCTGCCGGCCGGAGAGCACTTCGATGCGCGCTCCCATGCGCCGCAGGATGTCGAGAAGACCGGTGCGGGTGGGGTTGATGCCGACGTTTCGGATGAGCAGGCCCGTGGGACCGGCGCCGATGAGGCCCGCGACGATGAAGAATGCCGCCGAGGAAAAATCGCCCGGGACCTTCAGGTCGCGGGCGTGCAGCCGTGCGGGTGGTTGCAGTTCCACCTGCAGCGCCTCGCGCCGCAACGACACCCCCATCGCCTCGAGCATGCGCTCGCTGTGGTCGCGCGACACGGCCGGCTCGATGATGCGCGTGGGCGAATCGGCGAAGAGTCCGGCGAGCAGCAGCGCCGACTTGACCTGGGCGCTGGCCACCGGCATCAGGTAGTCGATGCCGTGCAGCGCCTGCACGCCCTGGATGCTCACCGGCGGCGTGCCGCGCGTGGTGGTGAGGCGTGCGCCCATGAGCCGGAGCGGCGCCGCGACGCGCTCCATGGGGCGCCGGCTCAGCGAGGCATCGCCGACCAGGCGCGAATCGAAGCGCTGTCCGGCCAGCAGGCCCGTCAACAGGCGCATGGCGGTGCCGGCATTGCCCATGTCGAGGTCGTGTCCGGCCGCGCGCAGGCCGTGCAATCCCACCCCGCGCACCACGGCGACATCAACTGCCGGGCGTTCGATGTGCACGCCCAGGGCGCGCATGGCCTGCATCGAGGCGAGGCAATCCTCGCTCGGCAGGAAGCCCTCCACGCGGCTGGTGCCCTCGCACAGGCCGGCCAGCATCACCGAGCGGTGCGAGATGGACTTGTCGCCCGGCACGGTGATCTCGCCGGCCACTTGCGCGACGGGTGATGCCTGGTAGCTGCGCATCGGCGCGTCCGTCACATCACCGCTTTGGGATACGAGCCGAGCACCTTGTACAGCGTGGCGATGCGTTCCACCTCGCCCAGCGCCGCCGCCACCGGCGGATCGGACACATGACCCTCGAGGTCGAGGAAGAACACGTAGTCCCACTTGCGCCGGTGCGAGGGGCGCGACTCGATGCGGGTCAGGTTGACCTGGTGCCTGGCCAAGGGCTCGAGCAGCCGGAACAGCGTGCCGGCATCGTCGGTGCCGGTCGCGGACACGAGCAGCGTGGTCTTGTCCGCGCCGCTCCCGGAAAACAGCTTGCGTCCGACCACCAGGAAGCGCGTGCTGTTGTCGTCGCGATCCTCGATCTCCCGGGCCAGCACCGACAGCCCGTAGAGCTGGGCCGCGGCTTCACCGGCGATGGCGGCGCTGCCGCGCTCATCGCGCGCCCGGCGGGCGCCTTCCGCGTTGCTCGCCACCGGCACCCGCTCGACCTCCGGCAGGTGTTCATCGAGCCAGCCCCGGCATTGCGCCAGGGCCTGGGCGTGCGCACAGATGCGCTTGATGGCCTCGAGCTCGGGTGAGCGCGCCATCAGGAAGTGATGGATGCGCATCTCCACCTCTCCGCAGATCTTCAGCGGCGAGGTGAGGAACATGTCCAGCGTATGGCTGACGGTGCCTTCCGTCGAGTTCTCGATGGGCACCACGCCGAAGTCGGCGACGCCGGATTCCACCTCGTGGAAGATCTCGCTGATGGCCGGCAGCGGCAGCGCCCGCACCGAGTGGCCGAAGTGCTTCAGGACGGCGGCCTGCGTGAAGGTGCCCTCGGGCCCGAGGAAGGCGATCTTCAGTGGCTCCTGCTGCGCCAGGCACGCGGACATGATCTCGCGGAACAGCCGCACGATCTCCTCGTTGCTCAACGGCCCCTGGTTGCGCCGCATGGCATTGCGAAGCACCTCCGCCTCGCGCTCCGGCCGGTAGAAATCCACGGTCCTGCCGCTGGCCGCCTTCGAGATGCCGACCTGCTGCGCGAGTCGCGCCCGCTCGTTGATCAGCCCGTGGATGCGCGCATCGATGCCATCGATGCGTTCGCGGATGGCTTTGAGGTCCGTCGTGGCTGGCACCACGCCGGGTCGCACGGCGCCCGCCGTGACCGGTGTCGCGTGCCGCGAAGCGTGCCGCGAAGCGACGCGCGAAGCGTCCCGTGAAGCCGGCCGCTTGGCGGCCGCGGCGCGGGTGGGCTTTCGTACCTTCGTCTTGCGCGCCGCCATGGTCGACTCCTTCAGAACGCCCGGGCCGTCAGCACGCCGGGAATGGCACGGATCTTCTTCACCACGGACTCCGGCACCTCGCCGTCGACATCGATCAGCGTGTAGGCGAGCTCACCGCGGGACTTGTTCAGCAGGTCCGCGATGTTCAGCTTCGCTTCCGCGAGGCAGGTGGAGATCTGGCCGACCATGTTCGGCACGTTGTCATTGGCGATGGCGATGCGCGTGGTGTTCGGAATGCGCATCAGCAGGCTCTCGGGGAAATTCACCGAGTGGTGCACGTTGCCGGTCTCGAGGAAGTCCCGCAAGGTGTCGGCCACCATGACCGCACAGTTCTCCTCCGCTTCATTCGTCGACGCGCCGAGGTGCGGCAGCGCGACGACCTTCGGGTGGTCCTTCAGGCGGACCGAGGGGAAGTCGCAGACGTAGGCCGCCAGGTGTCCTTCGCCCAGCGCCGCCACCACCGCCGCCTCATCGACGATGGGCGCGCGCGCGAAGTTCAGCACCACGGCGCCCTTGGGCATGAGGCGGATGCGCGATTCGTTGACCAGGCCGCGGGTCTTGTCGTTGAGCGGCACGTGCAAGGTGATGAGCTGGGACCGTGCGAACAGGTCATCCAGCGACACGGCCTGCTGCACCGCCGAGGACAACTGCCAGGCGCGCTGCACCGTGATCAGCGGGTCGTAGCCCAGCACCTTCATGCGCAGTCCGAGCGCCGTGTTGGCCACTTCCACGCCGATGGCGCCGAGACCGATGACCCCGAGCGTGCGCCCGGGGAGCTCGAAGCCCACGAAGCGCTTCTTGCCCTTCTCCACCGCTTCCTCGATGGCGTGGTCATCGCCGCTGAGTCCGCGGACGAACGCCCACGCCTCGCAGATGTTGCGGGCGGCCAGGAACATGCCCGCGACCACCAGCTCCTTCACGGCATTGGCATTGGCGCCCGGCGCGTTGAACACCGGGATGCCGCGCTTGCTCATCGCCGCCACCGGGATGTTGTTGGTGCCGGCACCGGCCCGGGCGATGGCCTTGACCGACTCGGCAATGGTCATCGTGTGCATGTCGGCGGAGCGCACCAGGATGGCATCCGGGTGACCGATGTCGGAAGCCACCTCGAAGCGATCGCGCGGCAGCCGCTCGAGCCCGCTCATCGAGATGTTGTTCAGCGTCTGGATCCTGAAACTCATGTGTCCTCTCAACCCCGGGTCCGTTCGAATTCACGCATGAAGGCCACCAGCGCCTCGACACCCGCCATGGGCATGGCGTTGTAGATGCTGGCGCGCATGCCACCCACCGAGCGATGGCCCTCGAGGTTGACGAGGCCCGCCTTGGCGGCGCCCGCGTGGAACTCCTTCTCCGAGTTCCGGGCGCGCCATCGTGAACGGCACGTTCATCCAGGACCTCGAGACGGGTTCCACGGGTTTGCGTAGAAACCGAGCCGTCGATGCATTCGTACAGCTTCGCCGCCTTGGCGCGGTTGCGCTCGCCCATGGCGGCCAGTCCACCCTGGCGCTTCAGCCACTGGAACACGAGCCCTGCCACGTACCAGCCGAAGGTGGGTGGGGTGTTGAGCATCGACTGGTCATCGGCCATGGCCTTGTAGTCGAAGATGGCCGGCGTACCGGGCCGCGCGCGACCCACGAGGTCCTCGCGCACGATGACGAGCACCAGCCCGGAAGGCCTGATGTTCTTCTGTGCGCCGGCGTAGATCAGGCCGAAGCGGGCGACATCGAGCGGCCGCGAGAGGATGGTCGAGGAGAAATCCGCCACCAGCGGAACTTCGCCGGACTGCGGCACATAGCTGAACTCCACGCCGCCGATGGTCTCGTTCGGGGTGTAGTGGAGATAGGCGGCGCCGGGCGTGAGCGACAGGGCCGACTGCGGCGGGACGGCAGTACTGCCGCCTGCGTCCGCCGCGACGTTCACCTTGCAGTAACGGCGCGCCTCGGCAATGGCCTTCTTGGACCACTGCCCGGTGTTGATGTAGTCGGCCACGGCCTCGGCCGGGGCGAGGTTGAGCGGGATGCCGGCGAACTGGCCGGTCGCCCCACCCTGCAGGAACAGGATGCGGTAATTGGCGGGCACGGCGAGGAGCTCCCGCAGGTCCGACACCGCACGCTCGGCCAGCGCGACGAAGGCCTTGCTGCGATGGCTGACTTCCATGACGGACATGCCACAGCCCTGCCAGTCGAGCAGTTCATCGCGAGCCTGCTCCAATACCTCGAGCGGCAGGGTGGCAGGGCCCGCCGCAAAATTGAATACGCGCATTTGAAATCCCGGTCGAAGGAAAAACCGTGCGGCAGTCTATCAGGGCCCATCGCCGGTTTCAGTCCCATCCGATGCACCGGAAGCCTCCGCGCTGGCGTCATCGCCGCCCGCATCGTCGGGCGCGAGGCCATCGTCCTCGTTCGCGAGGCCATCGAGCCGCTCGAGGCCGGACAGGCGATCGCCCTCCTCCAGCCGGATCAGGCGCACGCCCTGCGTGTTGCGGCCGACGATGGAAATGTTGCTCACTGGCGTTCGCACCAGCGCACCGGACTGACTCATGAGCATCACCTCATCGTCCGGATTCACCTGCAGGGCGCCCACCATGGCGCCGTTCCGTTCGGTGAGCTGCAGCGCGATGACGCCCTGCCCGCCGCGCCCGTGCGTCGGGAAGTCCTCGATGGGCGTGAGCTTGCCGAAGCCGTTTTCGGAGGCGGTGAGGATGTATCCCTGGTCGATGACGATGAGGGCATTCACGCGCTGGGCATCGCCGAGCCTGACGCCGCGCACACCGGCCGCCTCGCGGCCCATCGGGCGCACTTCGCCCTCCGGGAAGCGGATCGCCTTGCCGGCGGTGGTGCACAGCAGGATGTCGCGGTTCCCGTCCGTGATGGACACGCCGACGAGTTGGTCGCCTTCCTCGAGCGCCACGGCAATGATGCCGCTGGCGCGCGGCCGCGAGAATGCCGACAGCGAGGTCTTCTTCACCGTGCCCTGGGCGGTGGCCATGAAGACGTACTTGCCCTCGTCGAACTCCTTGATCGGCAGCACGGCGCTGATGCGCTCGCCCTCGGACAAGGGCAAGAGGTTGACGATGGGCTTGCCGCGCGCACCGCGGCCGGCCTGCGGGAGCTGGTAGACCTTGAGCCAGTACAGCTTGCCGTGATCGGAGAAGCACAGCAGCGTGTCGTGGGTGTTCGCGACGAACAGCTTGTCGACGAAATCCTCGTCCTTGACGGTGGTCGCGGCCTTGCCACGCCCGCCGCGCCGCTGCGCCTGGTAGGCGGAGACCGGTTGCGCCTTGGCATAGCCGCCGTGCGACAGCGTCACGACGACATCTTCCGGGGCGATCAGGTCCTCGATGGTGAGGTCCTCGTGGGCGGAAATGATCTCCGTGCGCCGCTTGTCGCCGAACGTGGCGATGAGCGAGTGCAGCTCTTCCTTGATGACCTCGAGGAGGCGCGCCGGGCGCGCGAGGATGTCCGACAGCGCGATGATCTGCGCGAGCAGTTCCTGGTATTCGGCGATGATCTTGTCCTGCTCCAGTCCCGTCAGGCGGTTCAAGCGCATGTCGAGGATGGCCTGGGCCTGCAGCTCGGTGAGCCGGTCGCGGCCCTCGACGAGGCCCAGGGGCTGGGTCTCGCCGTCGGGACGGGTGCTGATGGCGCCGGCGCGGGCGAGCATCTCCGGCACCGCGCCCGGTCCCCACAGCCGGCCCATGATGGCCACACGGGCATCCGCCGGCGAGGGCGAGGCCTTGATCAGCGCGATCATCTCGTCGATGTTCGCCAGCGCAATGGCCAGGCCCTCGAGGATGTGGCCGCGCTCGCGCGCCTTGCGCAGGTCGAACACCGTGCGGCGGGTCACCACCTCGCGACGGTGTCGCAGGAAGGCCTCGAGCATCTCCTTCAGGCTCAGCAGGCGCGGCTGCCCGTCCACCAGGGCCACCATGTTCACGCCGAACACGGTTTCCATCGGGGTCTGCGCGAACAGGTTGTTCAGCAGGATCTCGGGCACCTCGCCGCGCTTGAGCTCGATGACCACGCGCATGCCGTCCTTGTCGGACTCATCGCGCAGGCCATCGGCCGCGATGCCCTCGATGAGCTTCTCACGCACCAGGTCGGCGATGCGCTCGATCAGCCGCGCCTTGTTCACCTGATAGGGAAGCTCGGTGATGATGATCGCCTGGCGCTCGCCCCTGCCCACCTCCTCGACATGCGTGCGCGCCCGCACGTGCAGCCGGCCGCGGCCGGTCTTGTACGCGGCGACGATTTCCTGCGAGCCGTTGATGATGCCGGCGGTGGGGAAGTCCGGTCCCGGCACGATCTGCATGAGCTGGGCGAGCGTGAGCTCCGGGTTGTCGATCAGCGCGATGCAGGCGGCGACGATCTCGTTGATGTTGTGCGGCGGGATGTTGGTGGCCATGCCCACCGCGATGCCGGAGGAACCGTTGATGAGCAGGTTCGGGATCTTCGCGGGCAGCACCGCGGGTTCGCGCTCCGACTCGTCGTAGTTCGGGTTGAAATCGACGGTTTCCTTGTCGATGTCGGCGAGCAGCTCGTGGGTGATGCGCGCCATGCGCACTTCGGTGTAGCGCATCGCCGCCGCCGGGTCGCCGTCCACCGAACCGAAGTTGCCCTGCCCGTCCACCAGCATGTAGCGCATGGAGAAGGGCTGCGCCATGCGCACGATGGCGTCGTACACCGAGGCATCGCCGTGCGGGTGGTACTTGCCGATGACATCGCCCACCACGCGCGCGGACTTCTTGTACGCCTTGTTCCAGTCGTTCGACAGCTCGTGCATGGCGAACAGCACGCGGCGGTGCACGGGTTTGAGGCCGTCGCGCACGTCGGGCAGCGCGCGGCCGACGATCACGCTCATCGCGTAATCGAGGTAGGACTTGCGCATCTCCTCTTCGAGGTTGACGGGCAATACTTCGCGAGCGATCTCGGCCATGAGCGAGAGTCCGGTTGCTTTTGGAAACGGGCGTTAGTGGACGAGGGCCGGGACGGCGGAACGATGCATCATCATGCGTGGAATTCTAGCACAGCGAGGCCTCGAAAGCGCCAAAAAGGCAGGCAAATGGCACCTTGCCGCGATCCGCTCCCGCGCCGCTTGCCGATATACTGAAAGCCCTATGCCCGAAAGCACCGATCTGTCGATAGAAGCCCGCTGGATCCTGCCGATGGATGCACCCGAGGTCCTGCTCGAGGACCACGCGATCCTGGTGCGTGGTGGACGCATCCTCGAGGTCCTGCCGCAGGAAAAGGCGCTGCAGCAGCACCCGCGCGCCCGGCGCGTGATGCGTCACCAGCACCTCATCATGCCGGGCCTCGTGAATGGCCAGACGCTCGCCTCGCAGGCATTGCTGCGAGGCCGGCTCGCATCGGACCCTCGCGCAGCCGCGCTGCGCACCGCCGGGCGGCGGGCCGATGAGGAGCGATTCATGCACGATGGCGCGCTGCTCGCCATCGCGACGATGTTGCGCAATGGCGTCACCTGCTTCGCCGACACCTCGCTGTTCCCGGAGGTGGGCGCCCGGGCGGTGGCGGAGCATGGCCTGCGCGCCGTGATCGGCCTGCCGGTCCGCGATGAAGCCAGCGCGTGGGCGTCGGATGCCGGCGAATGCCTGGGCAAGGCGTTGAGCGTGCGCGACGAGTTCAAGGGTCATCCGCGCATCACCTGCGCCTTCGCGCTGCCGGAGGCAGCGTCGCTGTCGGAACAGACCGTCCGACGCGTGCGCACGCTGGCCGATGAGCTGGACTTGCTGGTGATCATGCCGCTGCACGCCTCGCAGGATGAGGTGTCGCGTTGCATCGCACGGCATGGCGAACGGCCGTTGCAGCGCGCGGAACGGCTGGGGCTGCTCACCCCGCAACTCGACGCGCAGCACATGAACTCGCTGACGCCGGAGGACCTCGAGCTGGCCCGGCGCGGCGGCATCGGCATCACGCTGTTTCCGGAAGGTGCCTGGTCGCGCCTGGGTACACCGCCGCCCTTGCAGGACTGGCTCTCGACGGGACTTTGCGTGGGGCTTGGCACCGATGTGCCGTCGATGGCGACATCCCCGGATCCCTGGTTGCAGTTGCGCCTCGCTTGCCTCGGCTCGCGGCGAGCCGCGGATCTCACCGCCTGGGATGCGTTGTGTCTCCTGACCCGGGGGGCCGCGGGCGCACTGGGGATCGGTGACCAATGCGGCACGCTCGAGCCCGGCAAATGGGCCGACCTCTGCTGCATCGACCTGGATCATCCTGCGCTGCAGCCGCTGAGCGATCCGCTTGCGCAGCTCCTGCAAGGCGGGAGCGGCGATCGGGTGAGCGATGTGTGGGTGGCAGGTCAAGCGCTGCTCGAACAGGGACGATTCACTCGACTCGACTGGGCCGCCTTGCGCGCCCGTGCGCAGGACTGGCTGCTGCGCCAGGGCGCGGACTGACGCGAGGCGGGGCCACGAGGCAGGTGCTAGACTGCGGGTCCCTCCACGCAACCGGATACAGGCTCGATGGGCGCCAATGTCGATGTCGCCGAGCTCGACAAGTTCAACGCGCAGGCGCAAAGCTGGTGGGATCCGCGCGGTCCTTTCCGGCCCCTGCACGACCTGAATCCGCTGCGGCTCGACTACGTCCTCGCCCGTGCCACCGTGCGCGACCGGCCGGTGCTCGATGTCGGGTGCGGTGGCGGCATCCTTGCCGAAGGCTTGCGCCGAGCCGGCGCGCGGCTCACGGCCATCGACATGGCGGCCGAGGCACTCGAGGTGGCGCGCCTGCATGCGCTGGAGGCGGGGCTCGACATCCACTACCGGCAGCAGACCGTGGAGGACCTCGCGGCGGAGGCGCCCGGAACCTTCGATGTCATCACCTGCATGGAGATGCTCGAGCACGTTCCGGACCCGGCCTCGAGCCTCGCGGCCATGCGCACCCTGCTCGCACCCGGCGGTTTGCTGTTCCTCTCCACGATCAATCGCAATCTGAAGTCCTTTGCGCTGGCCATCATCGGCGCCGAGCACCTGCTGCGGCTCGTGCCCCGCGGCACGCACGAATACCGCCGCCTCATCCGGCCCTCGGAGCTGGCGCGCTGGGGACGGTCCCTCGGGCTCACGCTGCGCGATGTCACCGGCATCGCCTACAACCCGTTCCTGCAGAGTTTCCGCTGCACGCAGGATGCGGATGTGAACTACCTTGCGCATTTCCAGCTCGATCGCCCGTGATGCGCGGGCCGCGAGCCGCGCAGTGCTGCTCGATCTGGACGGGACGCTGCTCGATACCGCGCCGGACATGACGGGCGCCCTGAACCGCCTGCGTGCGGAAGAGGGTCTTGCGCCGATGGCCTTCGAGGCATTGCGGCCGAGCGTGAGCCATGGCTCGCTGCGCCTGGTGCGCGTGGGGTTCCCCGATCATGATGAAGCCGGGCACGCGAGCCTGCAGCAGCGCTTCCTCGCGATCTACGGCGACAACCTGTTCGAAGGCACCTGCCTGTTCCCCCACATGTCGGCGACACTGGATGAGCTGCAGTCTCGTGGCATCCCCGTGGGCATCGTCACCAACAAGCCCGGCTGGCTGACGCAGCCGCTGCTCGAGCGCCTCGGGATCCTGCACCGCTTTGCCTGCGTGGTGAGCGGTGACACGCTGCCCACGCGCAAGCCGCACCCGGCCCTGCTGCTGCATGCCGCGCGCCTCGCGGGCGCGCCGGCCGCGGCCTGTGTGTACGTGGGGGATGCCGAGCGCGACATCCAGGCGGCGCGCCGCGGCATGACCTCGCTGATCGCGCGCTACGGTTATCTCGGCGAGGAGGACCATCCTGCCGACTGGCAGGCCGATGGCGAACTGCAGCAGCCGCAGGAGCTGCTCGAATGGCTGCGGCAGCGTGAGTGGCTATGAACGGATGCTTCGCATGATCGACCCCTTGAGATACCAGGCGCCCCGGGACCTGCTGCGCGACAAGGTGGTGCTCGTGACCGGCGCGGGCGGCGGCCTGGGCAAGGCGCTGGCGCTGGACTGCGCGCGCGCCGGCGCGCAGGTGGTGCTGTGCGGGCGGCGGCAGTCGCGCCTGGAGTGCGTCTACGATGCCATCGAGGCCAGCGGTGGTCCACGGCCCGCGCTGGCACCCATCGACTTCACCACGGCGACGGCCGTGCAGTACGACGAACTGGCCGGTGTCATCGAGCGGGAGTTCGGGAGGCTCGACGGACTGGTGCATTGCGCAGCGCTGCTCGGGGATCGCTCGCCGGTCGACCAGTACGATGTGCCCACCTGGTGCAAGGTGCTGCACGTCGACCTCACCGCGCCGTTCATCCTCACCCAGGTGCTGATGCCGGTGATGCGCCGCGGGGCCGATGCGTCCATCGTGTTCGTCAGCAGCAGCGTTGCCCGGCGGCCCAAGGCCTACTGGGGCGCCTATGCCGTGGCCAAGGCCGGCCTCGAGTCCCTGGGCGCGATGCTGGCGCTCGAGGTGGAAGCCGAAGGCCGGCTGCGCGTCAACACCGTGAACCCCGGCGCGATGCGCACGCCGATGCGTGCAGCCGCTTATCCTGCCGAAAATCCCGCCAGCGTGCGCGAGCCCGGCTCGCTCACCGGCGTGTTCCTGTACCTGCTGGGGTCGGACAGTCGAGGCATCAACGGGCAGCATTTCGATGCGCAGTGAGGTCTCCTGCCGCCGGTTCCTGGCCGTGTTGCTCGCACTGCTGGCGAGCGCGGCCGGTGCGGCCGGTGCGGCGGCCGACCCGCCTGCATCGCCGCTCCCCGCGCCCACGTCGGCGGACTTCGAGATCGCCTCATTCAGCTTCGGCTCCGGCGAGTCCCTGCCGCGACTGCGGCTGCATTACGCGACGCTGGGCACCGCGCATCGCGACGCGCAGGGTCGCATCGACAACGCGGTGCTGCTGCTGCACGGCACGGGCGGCTCGGGTGCGCAGTTCCTGGTGCCGCAGTTCGCCGGCGAACTGTTCGGACCCGGTCAGCCGCTGGATGTCCGCGAATACTTCATCATCATGCCCGACAACCTCGGCCATGGCGGCTCCAGCAAGCCCAGCGATGGACTGCACGCGCGGTTCCCGCACTATGACTACGACGACATGGTCCGGGCGCAGCATGAACTGCTGCTGCGGGGTCTGGGCATCGACCACCTGCGGCTGATCCTCGGCACCTCGATGGGCTGCATGCACGCCTGGGTCTGGGGTGAGACCTACCCGGGGTTCGCCGCTGCGCTGATGCCGCTGGCCTGCCTGCCCGTGCCGATCGCCGGGCGCAACCGCATCTGGCGCGACCTGATCCTCACGGCCATCAGCACCGATCCCGACTGGCGCGGGGGCGAGTACACCGTGCAGCCGGTGCGTGCGCTGCGCACCGCGGCGGGCCTGCTGATGCTCGCGGGCAGCGCGCCACTGCCCTGGCAGATGAGCTACCCCACCCGCGAGGCGGCGGACCGATTCATGGAAGAGACCCTCGCACGCTCGATGGCGCGCCTCGATGCGAACGACCTGCTGTACCAGGTCGCCTCCTCACGCAACTACGATCCTTCGCGGAAATTGCAGGACATCCACGTGCCCGTTGCATGGGTCAACTCCGCGGATGATTTCATCAATCCACCGGAACTGGGCATCGCCGAACGCGAGGCGAAGCGGCTGCCGCGCGGCCACTTCACGCTGCTGCCGGCATCGCTCGCCACCCACGGCCACGGCACGCACACCTGGGCCGTGATGTGGAAGGACGAACTCGTTTCATTGCTCGGCGAATCGCACCGCTGAGCGGCACGCTGCCTCCACCTCGTTCAGCAAGGCATTGCGCTCGCCCAGGGTCACTTCCCGCAGCCGGCCACGAGGCACATCGCGCCCCAGGTGCACCGGCCCGAGCCGGATGCGCATGAGCCGGCTGACGATGATGCCGCGCGCCGCCAGCCAGTGGCGGATCGACGCCGGACGCGTGGCGCGGGCCGTGATCTGCAGCCAGTGGTTCTGCCCCTCGCCGAGTTGTGCCTCGGCCTCGAGGATGCTCACCGGTTCGCCTTCGACTTCGGTGGCATCACGCAGGTCGCGCAGCAGTTCCTCGCTGATGGCACCCCGCACCCGCAGGACATAGTCCATGGTGAGCGCGTGCACGGCGCGCGAGATGCGCAGGCTGAGCGCCCCATCGTCCGTCAGCAGTTCCAGGCCACCGTCCACCGGCGGGAGCCGGTTGATCGCGAGCCAGCGGCGTGCGGCTCCCGACTTCCCCAGGTGATCGGCGGCGCGCAGCGCCGCCTCCTTGAGATCCAGCGGGGTACCCGGCGGCCGATGCAGCAGCAAGAGGTGGGACGGCTCGTCGGGAGCCCGTGACTTGAGGCGGACGGGCCGGCCATCCACCGTCACCCGATCGGCCTCGCCGAGCCTTGCGCCCGGCTCGGGCACGACGCCGTTGACCAGCAAACGACCGGCCGCGATCCAGCGCTCGATCTCGCGCCGCGAGCCCACGCCTGCGGCAGCCAGCACCTTCTGGATGCGTTCGGTGGGGGCTGCCGCCGCGGCTTTGCCGCGGCCGGGGGCACGAGTCCGGCGTCGCGCCGGTCGGCGATGCGTCACGCCAGGTGGGGTCAGTCGTCCCGGTCAGGGCCGGAAGCGACCATGCCCTGCGGGCGGGCCTCGAGCCCGGGAGTGCCATCCTCCGCAGTGCCCGGCTCCTCATCCTCCGCGAGGGGTTCATCGGCGCCGGATTCGATGTCGGCGATGGCCTCGGCCGCCGCCGGTTCGCCGGCTTCGGCGACCTCGGCCGCCGGCGCCACGGGCTCCGCGCCCGGCAGCGCCAACTGGATGCGCAGATCCTCCATCTCCTTGAGTTGCACCAGCGTCGGCAGGTCATCGAGCTTCTTCAGCCCGAAGTAGTCGAGGAAATCGCGGGTGGTGCCCAACAGCTCCGGGCGCCCGGGAACGTCGCGGTGGCCGACGACGCGAACCCAATTGCGCTCCAGCAGCGTCTTGATGATGTTCGGATTCACCGCCACGCCACGGATCTGCTCGATCTCACCGCGCGTGATCGGCTGGCGGTAGGCCACCAGCGCGAGTGTCTCGAGCAGCGCGCGCGAATACTTCGCCGGCCGCTCCTGCCAGAGCCTGGACACCGGATCCGCCACGCTGGAGCGGATCTGGATGCGCCAGCCATTGGCGACTTCCTTCAGCTCGATGCCGCGTGATTCGTAGTCAGCGGCGAGTTCCGCGAGCGCTGCGCTGACCGCTTCCTCCGCGGGAGTCTCGCCGGCGCCCAGCAGCGCTGCCAGCTCGCTCACCGCCAAAGGCCGTCCGGCCGCGAGCAGCGCTGCCTCCACCACATTGCGTACGTACAGTTCGGTCATGATGTCGTCCCGGAGTCAGCCGTATCAGCGACCAGCGCCAGGTGGCGGCCGGCCGGATTCCCCTTGCGCACGTGCAGGGGCGCATAGGGTTCGGATTGTGCAATATCGATGAGGCCCTCGCGAAGCAGTTCCAAAATGGCGACAAAGGTCACCGTCACGCCGCGACGGCCTTCCTCCGGGCGGAACAGCTGCGCGAACTCCACGAATGCGCCGCCCTCGAGCGTCGACAGCACCTCGCTCATGCGCTGTCTCACCGACAGCGGCTCGCGCTGCACGTGGTGATGGGCGAACATGTCGCTGCGCGAGAGCACTTCCTGGAAGGCCACCAGCATTTCCTGCAGGGTGACCTGCGGCAGCAGCCGCACCACCTTGCGATCCACCAGTTCCGCACCCGCGATCCAGGTGTCGCGCTCCTGGCGCGGAATGCGGTCCAGGTTCTCCGCCGCCTTCTTGAACCGCTCGTACTCCTGCAGGCGCCGCACCAGTTCGGCACGGGGATCCGCCTCCTCCGCCTCCCCCTCGATCCTGGGCCGCGGCAGCAGCATGCGCGATTTCACCTCGGCGAGGGTCGCGGCCATGAGCAGGTACTCACCGGCCAGTTCGAGTTGCAGCTCCTGCATGAGCTCGATGTACTGCATGTACTGGCGGGTGATCTCCGCGATGGGGATGTCGAGGATGTCGAGGTTCTGCCGCCGGATCAGGTACAGCAGCATGTCCAGCGGCCCTTCGAAGGCCTCGAGGAAGATCTCGAGCGCCTGCGGCGGGATGTACAGGTCCTTCGGCAGCTCCGTGATGGGCTCGCCCTCGACCACGGCGAAGGGCATTTCCGCCTGGGCGGGGACCACGGGTGGGGCTGCCACGGGAGCGGCCGGCTTGCTGGAGACCAGGGTCAGTTCGGGTTTCATCGGTAATTGAGCGCCATCGCCTCGCGCACGGCGTCCATGGTTTCACGCGCCACCGTTCGCGCCTTGTCGCAGCCTTCCGCGATGATACCCCGGACCAGCTCGGGATTCTCCTCGAACTCCTGCGCACGCTTGGTGATGGCGCTGATCTCTTCCACCACCTTGTCGATGAGCGGCTTCTTGCAGTCGAGGCAACCGATGCTGGCGCTGCGGCAGCCGTCGTACACCCACTTGCACGTGGCCTCGTCGGAGTAGATCTTGTGCAGGTCCCACACCGGGCACTTCTCCGGGTCACCCGGATCGGTACGGCGCACGCGCGCCGGATCGGTCTGCATGGCCTTGAGCTTCTTCACCACACTGTCGATGTCCTCGCGCAGCCCGATGGTGTTGCCATAGGACTTCGACATCTTGCGTCCGTCGAGCCCCGGCACCTTCGGCGTGTTGGTCAGCAGCACTTCGGGCTCGGGCAGGATGCTGATGCCGCCACCCTCGAGATAGCCGAGCAACCGGTCGCGGTCGGCCACGGTGAGGCGGGCGTTGGATTCCACCAGGGCACGGCCCCGGGCGAGCGACTCCTCCGCGCCCTTCTCCTGGTAATCCTTGCGCAGGGTGCGGTACAGCGTGGCATTGCGCGCCCCGAGGCTCTTGATGGCCTTCTCCACCTTCTGCTCGAACTCCGGCTCGCGGCCGTAGATGTGGTTGAAGCGCCGCGCCACCTCGCGGGTGACCTCGACGTGCGCAACCTGGTCCTCACCCACCGGCACGTACTGTGGCCGGTACAGCAGGATGTCGGCGGACTGCAGCAACGGGTATCCCAGAAATCCGTAGGTTGCGAGATCTTTCTCAGAGAGCTGTTCCTGCTGGTCCTTGAAGCTCGGCACGCGCTCGAGCCAGCTCAGGGGCGTGATCATCGACAGCAGCAGGTGCAGTTCCGCATGCTCAGGGATCCGCGACTGGATGAACAGCGTGCTCACGCCCGGGTTCAGCCCGGCCGCGAGCCAGTCGATGACCATGGTCCAGACGTGTTCCTCGAGCTTCGAGGTGTCATCGTAGCCCGTGGTCAGCGCATGCCAGTCCGCCACGAAGTAATAGCAGTCGTACTGGTACTGCAGCTCGGTCCAGTTCTTCAGTGCGCCGTGCAGGTTGCCCAGGTGGAGTTGTCCCGTCGGGCGCATGCCGGAGAGGATGCGCCGGTTCTGGAGGGGCCCTGGAGTCATGCTGACAAATCCTTGCTATTCAATACCCTGTACCTTTCTCTTGGAATTGTTGTCACTTCCGCTTGACGGCGGGCGGTGCGCATTATACGGATCAGCCACCCGCAAAGGGGGCCGGATCTCCGCGGCCCTGCCGCACGAGTACTGGCTGTTCACCCGACAGGTCGACCACGGTGGTGGGCGTGAGCCCGCAGTTGCCGCCATCGAGCACGAGTTCGACGCGCGTGCCCAGGCGCTCGGCGATCTCGCGGGCGTCGGTCATGGGCAACTCATCGCCCGGCATGTGCAGCGTCGAGCTCATGATCGGCTCGCCGAGTTCGGCGAGCATCAGGGCGGTCACCGGATGATCGGGTACCCGCAGGCCAATGGTGCCGCGACGCTCGTGCTTGAGCCGGCGCGGGGTTTCCTTGGTCGCCCGCAGCAGGAAGGTGTACGGCCCCGGCGTGTTGGCCCGCAGCAGGCGGTACTGCCAGTTCTCGACATGGGCGTACCGCGCGACTTCCGACAGATCGCGGCAGACGAGCGTGAAATGGTGATGCCGGTCGGCCTCGCGCAGCGCGCGAATCCGCTCCAGGGCCGCCTTGTCGCCGATGTGGCAACCAAGGGCATAGCAGGAGTCGGTGGGATAGACGATCACGCCCCCGGAGCGCAGCGCGTCCACCGCTTGCCTCACGAAGCGCTTCTGGGGGGAGACCGGGTGGAGCTGCAAATAGACGGCCATGGATTTGGCTATGATACGCAACGATGGGCACGCTGCTCGAACTCGCTCCGCTCGCCGCCTTCTTCATCGCCTGGCTCTGGGGCGGGATATACCCGGCCACCGCGGCGCTCATGGTCGCCAGCGTCACCGTGATGCTGGTGCATCGCGCTCTCCACGGCCGGTTCAAGGACCTGCACGTCATCACCGCGGTGCTGGTGGTGGTGCTGGGGTCCGCCACCCTGTTCCTGCATGACAAGCGCTTCATCCAGTGGAAGCCCACGGTGCTGTTCGGCCTGCTCGCCGCCACCCTGGCTCTGAGCAGCCTGGTGGGCGCGCGTCCGCTGATGCAGCGCCTGTTCCTGGCGATGCTGCCGGAGGGCATCCGGCTGTCGCTGCGCGGCTGGCACGCGCTCAACGTCGTGTGGGCCGCCTGGTTTGCGCTGGTGGCCTTTGCGAACCTGTACATCGCGCAGCACTACTCCGAGACCGTCTGGGTGCATTTCCACACCTACGGGGTCTCGGTGGCAACGCTGCTGTTCGTGTTACCGCAGGTGTTCTGGCTCGCCGGACGTGCTCCGCAGGAAGCGCCGGCCCCGGGCGAGCGGCTGCCGTGAGCGCCATCGACCGCGTGCAGCGAATCCGCGCCTGCCTCACCGCGCAGTTCGCTCCCTCGCGGCTCGATGTCGAGGATGAGAGCCATCATCACGTGGGCCATGCCGGCGCCGCCGGCGGGCAGGGGCATTTCCGTGTGCACATCGAGTCCGCGGCCTTCGCCGGGCTGTCACCGGTGGCGCGGCACCAGCGCATCTATGCCGCCCTCGGCGAGTTGATGCGCACCGATGTCCATGCTCTCGCGATCGTTGCGCGTGCGCCCGGTGAGCGCTCCGGCTAGACTGGCGCCGCTGTTCACTTCCCGAAGGTATCTCATGATCAATTCCCTCGTGATTCCGTCGCGCGCCGCTGGCCTCCTGGCCCTGGCCCTCGCCTTGGGTGCGTGCAAGCCCGCCGCCTCCCCGTCCGCCGGGCCGGCTCCGGCCGCCGGGGACGCAAAGTCGGCGGAGGCCGTGGCGACGGTGGACGGCACGCCCATCTCGCGCGAGATCTACGATTTCTACACCAAGTCGGTGGCCGGCAAGAATGCCAACGAGCTGACGGCCGAGCAGAAGTCGCAGGTCCTCGACGAGCTGGTCAACACCCAGCTCATCGCGAACCAGGCGATCAAGGACGGCCTCGAGAAGGACAGCGAGACCGCATCGCGGCTGGCCGTGGCACGCCTGCGGTTGCTGGCCGACGGCGAGGCGCAGAAGTACCTCAAGGGCAAGGAGCCGAGCGAGCAGGAGGTGCGCGTCGAGTACGAGTCCGCCATCACCAGCATGGACAAGACCCAGTACCACGCGCGGCACATCCTGGTCGCGACCAAGGAACTGGCGCAGCAGTTGATCAAGCAGATCAAGGGCGGAGGGAGTTTCGAGGCCATTGCCAAGGCCAATTCCATCGACGGCTCGAAGGAGCGCGGGGGCGATCTCGGCTGGTTCTCCCCCAGCGGCATGGCGAAGCCCTTCGCCGATGCGGTCAAAACCCTGAAGAAGGGCGAGATGACGGCCGAGCCGGTGCAGACCCAGTTCGGCTGGCACATCATCAAGCTGGACGAGACCCGCGATGCCTCACCGCCGCCGTTCGAGCAGGTGCGCGAGCAGCTCGCCAGCCGGGTCATGCAGAAGAAGCTGCAGGCCTACATCGACGAGCTGAAGAAGACCGCTAAGATCGAGAAGAAGATCTGAGCAGCTCGCGCAGGGCATCCTCGTCGAGCACGGGGATGCCCAGCTCCTCGGCCTTGCGCAGCTTGCTTCCGGGGTCGCTCCCGGCCACCACGTAGCTGGTCTTCTTCGACACGCTCCCCGAAACGCGGGCGCCCGCTTCCTGCAGGGCGGCCTGCGCCTGCTCCCGACTCATCGTGGGCAGCGTGCCGGTGAGCACGAAGGTCTTGCCGGCGAGTTCTCCGCCGCGCCGCGGGCCCATCGCCGGCCAGCGCAGGCCGGCCTGCAGCAGGCGCTCGACCAGAAGCCGGTTGTCGGGCAGCCCGAACCAGGCGACCACGCTGGCAGCCACCACCGGCCCCACGTCCGGCACCTTTTCCACCTCGTCCTGGCTGGCCCGCTGCAGCGCCTCCAGCGAGCCGAAGTGCTGCGCGAGCGCCAGTGCGGTGGCCTCCCCGACATCGCGGATCCCGAGGCCGAACAGCAGCCGCGGCAACGTGGTATCGCGGGCCGCATCGATGGCATCGATGATCTTCTGCGCCGATTTCTCGCCCATCCGGTCGAGCTCGGCGAGCTGCCCCGCGGAGAGTGACCAGAGATCCGCCGGTGACCTCACGAGGTCGCGGCCGGCCAGTTGCTCGATCAGCCGGTCTCCCAGCCCCTGGATGTCGAGCGCGCGCCTCGAGGCGAAGTGACGGATTTCCTCGATGCGCTGCGCCGGGCAGTTGCGCCCGCCCGTGCAGCGCGCCACCGCGGCTTCGGGGTCACGCACCACCGGCGAGCCGCAGACGGGGCAATGGCTGGGCAGCCGCAGCGGGTGGGTGCCTTCCGGGCGCCGCTCGTGCAGCACCCGCGCCACTTCGGGGATCACGTCCCCGGCGCGACGGACCACCACGGTGTCGCCCACGCGCACGTCCTTGCGGTGAACCTCGTCCATGTTGTGGAGCGTTGCGTTGCTCACCGTGACCCCGCCCACGAACACCGGCACGAGCCTTGCGACCGGCGTGAGTGCGCCGGTGCGGCCGACCTGGAACTCGATGTCCTTCACCACCGTGGTCTCTTCCTCGGCTGGGTACTTGTGCGCGATGGCCCAGCGCGGCGCCCGGGCGATGAACCCCAGCCGGCGGCGCTGGTCGAGGTCATCGATCTTGTAGACCACGCCGTCGATCTGGTAGGCGAGCGATTCGCGGCGTCCACCGATGTCGGCAAAGTACGAAAGACAGGCGTCGATGGAATCGACGATGCGGGTTTCCGGACACACCTTGAAACCCCAGCCGCGCAGCGCGTCGAGCAGCCCTTCGTGGGTGCCCGGCAGCTCGCCACCTTCGACGTACCCGGTGCCGTAGATGAAGATATCCAGCGGGCGCTGGGCGGTGATCCTCGCATCGAGCTGGCGCAGGCTCCCGGCGGCGGCATTGCGCGGGTTGACGAAGGTCTTCTCGCCGCGCGTCAGCGCCTGCGCATTGAAGCGCTCGAAGCGGGCCTTGGGCATGAACACCTCGCCGCGGACCTCGAGCACCCGGGGGAAGTCCCTGCCACGCAGCTTCAACGGCAGGGCGGCGATGGTCCGCAGGTTCTGCGTGATGTCCTCGCCCGTCTCTCCATCGCCGCGGGTCGCCCCGAGCACGAAGCGGCCCCGCTCGTAGGTGGCGCTGACGGCCAGACCGTCGAGCTTGGGCTCCGCCGAGTACCGCAGCGGCTCGCTGCGCAGGCGTTCGCGCACGCGACGGTCGAAATCGCGGACCACCGCTTCCTCGAAGGCATTGTCGAGCGAGAGCATCGGCACGCGATGCTTCACCTCGCCGAAGGACGGGAGCGGTGATGCGCCGACGCGCTGCGTGGGGGAATCCGGCGTGATCAGGTCCGGGTGCTGCTGCTCCAGCGAGCGCAGCTCCTCGAGCCGCGCATCGTATTCGGCGTCGGAGACTTCCGGCGCATCGAGCGCGTGGTAGGCATGGTTGTAGCGGTGCAGGAGTTCGCGCAGTTCCTCCACCCGCGCAGGGACCGAGTGGGCGCCCCGGCCTGACCCGCTCACGGCGAATCCGCGCCCTGCAGTTGTTGCTCGAAGTGATGGATCTCCTCGCGCAGCAGCCCGATGCGCTGCGGCGAGAGCGGGTTGCCCTGCTCGTCCTGCATCATGCCCGACAGGTCGGTGGAGAGCTGCCGGGCACAGCCCAAGAGATCCTCGAGCGCCTGCACCGGCGCGAGGGGGCCTGGCAGTACCGCGAAGATCGACAATCCGGGAAAACGCTGCTCGTGCATGCGCTCGGGGTCGAAGCTGCCGGGCTCGATCAGGCTGGCGACCAAGAAGACGGTGCGGCCGTCGGGATGAAGCCGGTGGAAGACACCGTAGCGGCCGTGAAGCAGATCGGAACCGGCCAGCGCGGTGGCGACGTCCTCGCCGGACCATCCGCCCTCACCCATCGCGTGCACGCGCACCGTGATGATCTTCTGCAGTTCGATGGGACGCGGGGGTTCAGCCTTGACCCTCGAGAACCGGCCGCTGGTGTCGGTGCGCGGCGCCGGGCGCAGCTCGCGGCGCGCGAACCGCCCGCTTGCCAGGTGTGGCTCGGGAACGGGCGCGGGCGCGCTGCGCACGGGGGGCTCCGGCACCGATGGGTCGAACGTTTCGGGGTGCTCGAGCGGGACCGCGGGATCCGTGAACGGCAGCTCGGCGGTCTCGAACACGGGCATCTCGGCGGGCATCTCGGCCGGCATTTCGGCGGGCACCTCGTCCGCCACCGACACCTCGAGGGTGTCTCCGGCCGGCGCTTCCCGAAAGGCCTGGACGTCATCGAGCAGCAGGATGCCCGAATCATCTTCGGGCTGTGCCAGGACCGGGATGCTCACCGAACCCGGCTCCACCGGGCCATCCGCCGCGCTCACCCGCAGCGGCTCGAAGGGCCTGACGGCGGGTTCCCGCGGCGGCGGAGCCGCCTCGTGCAGCACGGCGAGAGGGGGTTCCGCGGAAGGCTCGAGGACGGGCGGCATGCGGCCGCCCGCTTCCGCATCGAAGCCGGGGGAACCGCGCGCCTGCGATGATCCACGGCGTCCCGACCACCAGATGCCGAGCAGCAACAGCAGTCCCAGTCCGAGCAGAATCCAGCGAAACCCGGACAAGATGCCGACCTCGTTAGCTCGCTGCCATGCGCACCGCCTCGTCCACATCGACCGCAACCAGGCGTGAAACGCCCGGTTCGTTCATGGTGACACCCACCAGTTGCGAGGCAAGTTCCATTGTACTCTTGTTGTGCGTGATGAAGATGAACTGCACGCTGCGGGACATCTCGCGCACGATGTCGCAGAATCGCCCGACGTTGTTCTCATCGAGCGGTGCGTCCACCTCGTCCAGCAGACAGAACGGCGCGGGATTCAGGTCGAAGATCGAGAACACCAGTGCCACCGCGGTGAGCGCCTTCTCGCCGCCTGAAAGCTGGCTGATGGTGGCATTGCGCTTGCCGGGTGGCCTCGCCATGATCGATACGCCCGCGGCCAGTGAGTCCTCGCCCACCATCTCCAGGTAAGCGTGACCGCCGCCGAACAGGCGCGGGAATTTCTCCTTGAGGCCGGCGTTGACGCGATCGAAGGTGTCCTGGAAGCGCGTGCGCGTCTCGCGGTCGATCTTGCGCATCGCGGATTCGAGCATCTCCAGCGCGTCGGTGAGATCCTTGAGCTGCCGGTCCAGGTACTCCTTGCGTTCGGATTGTTCCTTGAACTCGTCGATGGCGGCGAGGTTCACCTGGCCCAGCCGCTCGATCTTGCCGGTGGTCTCCGCGAGCTGCGATTCCCATCCGGGAACTTCCGCCTCCGGCGCAAGCTGTGCCAGCACCGTTTCGAACTCGAAGCGCGTGGCGGTGAACTGTTCGGCCAGGCCCTCGCGCCGCACGCGCACCTGCTGCGCGGCCAGCCTCGCATTCTCCATCTCTCCGCGGGTCTGCTCCAGGCGGTTCTCGGTGCCGGCGCGCACGGACTCGCGTTCGCGCAGCTGCTGATCGCTCTCCTCGAGCGCGATGCGCGCGGCGCGCAGCTCGGATTCCACCGCCAGCCGCTGCTGCAGGGCCTCTTCCAGCTCCAGCTGAAGCCGCTGCAGCGGCTCCTCACCTTCCGCGAGCTGCGTGGCCAGGTCGTCGCGGCGCTGCTGGCCGCTCTGGATCTGCTGTTCGATGCGCGTCAGCGTGGTGGTCAGCGAGGCGTGCGAGGATCGGCGCGACTCGAACTGCACCGCGAGCTCGCGCGCCTGGGCCTGCGCGGCCTGGGCCGCGGTCCGCGCGGCGTTGAGCCCCTCGCGCAACCGGTCCCGGACCGTCTCCAGTTCCTGCCGCTTCGGCTCCAGCGAGGCCAGCGAATCGATGGAGGATTGCATCTGGGCGCGCGAGGCGCGCAGTTGTTCATCCGTGGTACGGGTCTCTTCGACGAGGTCCGTGTGCTGGGCGGTGAGTTCCTCGAGCCTGCGCGTGGCCTCGCGGGCCCGGTTCTGGGCCGCCTCGAGCCGGGCCCGCTGGTCGACGTGCTCGCGATGCAGGCGGTTGACCTGCTGCTGGAGCTGCTCGCGACGATCCTCGAGTTCGTGCACGGTGGAGCGGTCCTGCTCCACGGCGCGCTCGAGCTGCTGGATCTCCTCGCCGAGGCGCGTCACCTCGAGCCGCGTCGTGCGCAGCGTTTCTTCCCGCTCGATGACGCCGGCGGCGGGGTCCTTGTCACGCGACAGCCGCAGCCAGTCCCGTCCGAGCCAGATGCCATCGCGCGTCACCACCGATTCGCCCGCCTGGAGGCGGGGCCGCAGCGCCAGCGCCGCCTGCAGTGAATCCGCGGTGTGCACCTGGCCCATCATCGCGTGCAGCGCCGTGGCGCCGGACACCTTCGACAGGAGCGACTCGGCGGAGGCCGGCGCGGCCTGCTCGCCGGTGACCACCAGCGCGAGTTGCCCGCCGTCGAAGCTGTCGAGCACGGCCGCGACCGAATCGAGCCCGTCGACACACACCGCCTGCAGGTAGGAGCCCAGCACGGTCTCCACGGCCTTCTCCCAGCCGCGCGCGACGCGCAACTGCTGCGCCAGGCGCGGCCGCGCGTCGAGGGATTGCGCCGCCAGCCACTGCGTCACCTTGCCGCTGACCTGCCCCAGCGCCGCCTGTTGCAGCGCCTCCAGCGAGACCATCGTTCCCTTGCACTCCTGCCAGCGGGTTCGCAGCGCGTTCAGCGCGGCCGCGCGGGCCCTTTCCTGCTCACGCGAGGCCGACAGCATGCCCAGCAGCGACTGCAGCTCCTCTTCGGAACGGCGGCCCGACTCGCGCGCCTCGCTTTCCCGCGCGGTGAGCGCCTCGATGCCGGATTCGGGGCGCACCCCGCGCAGCAGCTCGAGCTCGGCGTCGATGCGTTCGCGCTGCGCCAGCAATCGGCGTTCCTGCGTCTCGAGCTGCTCGATGCGGGCACGCTCGACCTGGGTCTCGCGCTGGGCGCCCGCGAGCGCCGCGGAATGCTCATCCCAAGCGTGCTGCCACTGTGCGAGCGACTGCTCGGCGGCATCGCGCTCGGCGGCGGTGCTCGTCTCCAGCGCGTGCACCGCATCGCTGCGCGGCGCGAGCTGTGCCAGCTCCGCGGCGAGTTCGACGAGTTGTACGCGGTCGCGCCGCTCGACTTCGCCGAGTTCGGCGAGCTGCTCCTCGGACTGGGTCAGCTCGGCCTGGCGGCGCTCGCGCAGCTCGCGCGTGTGGGTGATGTTCTGTTCGATGCGCGTGACCTGGGCACCCGCCTCGTAGTAGCGGCCCTGGATGAGGTTGAGCGAATCGCTGCGCGAGGACTGCTCGGCGCGGATGTGCTCGATGTGCGCCTCGACCTCGCGCAGGTCCGCGAGCACGGCCTGCAGCGCCGTCTCGCAGGCCCGCACGCTCTCGTCGGCCGCCGCCGCCTCGGTGTCCAGCCCGCGCATGCGCAGCACCAGCAGTTCCGCGTGCAGGCGGCGCTCCTCCTCCTTCAGCGTCTGGTAGCGGCGGGCGGTGGCCGCCTGCCGCTGCAGGTGGCGGATCTGCTTCTCGACCTCCTCGCGCACATCGTTGAGACGCTCGAGGTTCTCGCGGGTGTGGGAAATGCGGCTCTCGGTCTCGCGGCGCCGTTCCTTGTAGCGGCTGATGCCCGCCGCCTCCTCGAGGAAGGCCCGCAGGTCCTCGGGCTTTGCCTCGATGACGCGGGAGATCATGCCCTGCTCGATGATGGCATAGCTGCGCGAGCCAAGCCCCGTGCCCAGGAACAGCTGCGTGATGTCCTTGCGCCGGACCTTGATGCCGTTGATGTAGTAGTCCGAGGTGCCATCGCGGCTCACGCTGCGGCGAAGCGCCACCTCGGTGTAGTTCGCATACTGGCCGCCGATCTTGCCTTCCGAGTTCTCGAACACGAGCTCAACCGACGCGTTGCCGAGCGGCTTGCGCGAGGAGGAGCCGTTGAAGATGACATCCGCCATCGAATCGCCACGCAGGTGCTTGGCGGAGATCTCGCCCATGACCCAGCGCACGGCGTCGATGATGTTGGACTTGCCGCAACCGTTCGGACCGACCACGCCGGTCAAACTGCTGGGGAAAGTCACCGTGGTCGGATCGACGAAGGACTTGAAACCGGCGATCTTGAGTTTTACCAGGCGCATGGGCGGGACGGATACCTTGCGTGAGGCGCGCGGGCCGCGCGGCAAGCGGGTTAGTGTAAAGTAATCGGCATTTTCGTAAACCCCTGACACCCTCGTGACACAGCCCGTCGATCAGCTCGAGACGTTTCGAAATCCAGCGCCCACGCGGGACTACACCATCCGCATGAGCATCCCGGAGTTCACCTGTCTGTGTCCGAAGACGGGCCAGCCGGATTTCGCGACGCTCGAGCTCGAGTACGTGCCCGATGAACTCTGCGTCGAGCTCAAGTCGCTGAAGCTGTACATCTGGTCCTTCCGTGATCGCGGCGCCTTTCATGAGGCGGTGACCAACGAGATCCTCGAACGCCTCGTCGCCGTCACCGCGCCCCGCTTCATGCGCCTCACCGCGCGCTTCAATGTCCGCGGCGGCATCCACACCAGCGTGGTAGTGGAGCACCAGCGCCCTGGCTGGGCCGGCACACCCCGTGTGACGCTGCCATGACCCCGTGTGAGCTGCCATGAATTGCTTATGATTCATACACTTGGAATATAGCCCCTGGGACCCTGTACAGCGTTGCCGGCGCCGGTATAATCGCGCGCTCTCGAAAGGATTAGGACAGGGCGGGAAGGTCGACATGCCAACGAAGAAGACCGCAAAAGCCGTGAAGAAGCCGGCGCGCAGCGCCGTGAAGAAGGCAGCCTCACCCAAGGCCGCGGTGGCGAAGAAGGCCGCGCGCGTGGTGGCCGCTCCCGGTTCGAAGGCGAAGGCCAGGCCGGCAAAACCGCTGGCCAGGCCGGCCGTGAAGGCAGCCGTGCCGAAGCCTGCCGCCCCCAAGGCGGCCGCGAAACCGGTCAATGCCAGGCCCGCGGCGGCGAAGCCTGCCGCGCCTGCGCCTGCGGGCATGGCGGCGTCGCCCGGACGAGCCGCCACGGCGCGCGCCGAGGAATCCGGCAACATCCGCTTCGACGCCCGGCCCATGGTGATGCCGCGTCCCGCGCCTTCCGCCGACGAGGATGCCGATGGCGAGCCTGCCGTGCCCGCAAGCCTCCTGGCCGGTCCGCGCAACGTCAAGCCGTACATCTCCAAGCGCGGCGAACAGTACATGAACAAGGAGCAGCTCGATCACTTCGCGCGCATCCTTGCGAACTGGAAGCGCGACCTCATGGTCGAGGTGGACCGCACGGTGCTGCACATGAAGGACGAGGCCGCCAATTTTCCGGACCCGA
The DNA here is from genome assembly GCA_046347195.1 of Steroidobacteraceae bacterium. Classification (GTDB taxonomy): domain Bacteria; phylum Pseudomonadota; class Gammaproteobacteria; order Steroidobacterales; family Steroidobacteraceae; genus TMP-86. Next base: position 86,658 of record JAXMGQ010000007.1, on the reverse strand, counting down.
ACGATCGCGCCACGCAGGAGGAGGAATTCAGCCTCGAGCTGCGCACGCGCGATCGCGAGCGCAAGCTGATCCGCAAGATCGACGAGGCGATCAAGCGCATCGAGGACGGCAGCTACGGCTACTGTCTGGAGACCGGCGAGGAGATCGGCATCAAGCGGCTCGAGGCACGGCCGGTGGCGACGCTGTCGGTGGAAGCGCAGGAGCGTCGCGAGCGGCGCGAGAAGCAGTACGGCGACCGCGACGACCGGTATCGCTGAGACTTCGCCCACGCCCGGCGCCCGACCCGGACCCGGCCGCGTTCCTTCTGCCGGGTTGCGATACGTCGGCCGTTTCGCACCGTCCCCCAGCGGCGATCTGCACCTGGGTTCCCTGTTCACCGCGGTAGCCAGCTTCCTTGACGCGCGCGCCCAGGAAGGGTCCTGGCTGGTCCGCATCGAGGACCTGGACCGGCCCCGCGAACTGCCGGGCGCCGCCGGGCGTATCCTGCGATGCCTCGAGGCCTTCGGCCTGCACTGGGACGGCCCACCGTTGCGTCAGAGCGATCGGCAGGCGCGATACCGCGACTGCATCGCCGCGCTGTGGGCGCAGGGCCGCCTGTACCGTTGCGCGTGCCCGCGGCAGGCGTTGCAGGGCCAGGCGATCTACCCAGGCACCTGCCGACGCAACCCCGCTCCGCTCGACTCGCCCGCCGCACTTCGATTCGCGCTCGACACCGGCACCGTGCGGTTCGAGGATCGCATCCAGGGCAGCATCGAGCAGGATCCGGCGGCGACGCAGGGGGACTTCGTGGTCCAGCGGCGGGACGGGATCCTCTCGTACATGCTCGCGGTGGTCGTGGATGATGCCGACCAGGGGGTGAGCGAGGTGATGCGCGGGGCGGATCTCCTGGACAGCACGGGCGCGCAGATCCAGCTGCAGCGCTCGCTCGGATTCCCGACGCCAGGCTATGCGCACCTGCCGCTGTTGCTGGAACCGGATGGCTCGAAGCTGGCGAAGTCCCGCCGCAGTGTGCCGGTGGATCCGGCGGCTGCCCTGCCGACCCTGCGGTTCATCCTTTCCCTGCTGGGACAGCCGCCCTGCGAGGAGCCGCTGGAATCCCCTGGAGAACTGCTGACCTGGGCGGCCAGGCGCTGGCGTGTTGAAAATATTACCCGCCAGAGGCAGATCACCCTTCGGTAATGCGGCGCATGAGCAATTGCGCATCGACCGCATTGCGCTATCCTGCTCACATTGCACTGCGCTATGGCGGATCTGCACCAGCGAGGAGCCGACAATGAGCGAACCGCGAGTGATCAAGAAGTACCCGAACCGGCGGCTCTACGACACGTACGAGAGCCGCTACATCACCCTGTCCGACATCAAGAAACTGGTCATCGAGAAGACCGATTTCCTGGTGGTGGACAAGAAGTCCAACCTCGACATCACGCGCAGCATCCTGCTGCAGGTGATCTCCGAGCAGGAGCACCAGGGTGAACCGGTGATGAGCCAGGAGTTCCTGGCGAACGTCATCAGGACCTACGGGGAGCCCTCCCACAGCCTGGTGGGCGGCTACCTGGACCAGAGCATGCGCACGTTCGCCACCGAACACCTGCGCCCGCGCGATTGAAGGACGGCGGCGGCGCGAAGCCGCCGCCATCGGATCAGGCGGCGTCGACGTTGCGCATGGACAGACGGACGCGGCCCTGACGGTCCACTTCCAGCACCTTCACGCGCACCACATCGCCTTCCTTGAGCTTGTCGCCGACGCGCTCGACACGCTCCTCTGAGATCTGCGAGATGTGCACCAGGCCATCCCGGCCCGGCAGGATGGTGACGAAGGCGCCGAAGTCCATCAGCCGCGCGACCCGACCTTCGTAGATGCGCCCCACCTCGACATCGGCGGTGATCAGCTCGATGCGCCGCTGCGCTTCCCGGCCGGCGGGTCCCTGCACCGAGGCGATCTTGACCGTGCCGTCGTTCTCGATGTCGATGGAGGTGCCGGTCTCCTCGGTGATCTGGCGGATGACCGCACCGCCCTTGCCGATGACGTCGCGGATCTTCTCCGGATCGATCTTCAGCGTGATGATGGTCGGCGCCCACTCCGACATGCTCTCGCGCGGCTTCGCCAGCACCTTGTTCATCTCGCCCAGGATGTGCAGGCGGCCTTCGCGCGCCTGGTCCAGCGCCACCTTCATGATCTCCTTGGTGATGCTGGTGATCTTGATGTCCATCTGCAGCGCGGTGACACCATCCTTCGTGCCCGCCACCTTGAAATCCATGTCGCCCAGGTGATCCTCGTCGCCGAGGATGTCGGTGAGCACGGCGTAACGAGCGCCCTCCTTGACGAGGCCCATGGCAACGCCCGCGACGGGCGCGCGGATCGGCACGCCGGCATCCATCAGCGCGAGGCTCGTGCCGCACACCGAGGCCATGGAGCTCGAGCCGTTGGACTCGAAGATCTCCGACACGACGCGGATGACGTAAGGGAACTTGTCCATCGGCGGCATCACGGCCTTCACGCCGCGCTTGGCGAGGTTGCCGTGGCCGATCTCGCGGCGCTTGGGCGAACCCACCATGCCGGTCTCACCCACGCTGAACGGCGGGAAGTTGTAGTGGAGCATGAAGGGCTCCTTGCGCTCGCCCGTCAGCCCGTCGATGATCTGCGCATCGCGACCGGTGCCCAGGGTGGTCACCACCATGGCCTGCGTTTCGCCACGGGTGAACAGCGCGGAACCGTGCGTGCGGGGCAGCGCACCGGTGCGGATGCTGATCTTGCGCACCGTGCGGGTGTCGCGACCGTCGATGCGCGGGCGCCCTTCGAGGATGCGCTCGCGCACCAGCCGGTATTCGAGGTTGAAGAACTCCCCGCCCACCTGCTCGGCGGTGAACTGCGCACCGTCCCCTTCCGCGAGCGCGGCCAGCGTCGCCTTCTTGACCTCGCCGATGCGCGCGTGGCGCTGCTGCTTCTCGGTGATGGCGTAGGCCTCCGCGAGGCCCTTCTCGGCCGCATTGCCCACGGCCTGCTTCAGGGCGTTGTTCGGCTCGGGCGCCTTCCAGTCCCAGGCCGGCTTGCCGGCCTGCGCCGCGAGTTCCTTGATGGCCTTGATGGCGACCTGCATCTTCTCGTGGCCGAACACGACGGCGCCGAGCATCACGTCCTCGGGCAGGCAGTCCGCTTCGGACTCCACCATCAGCACGCCTTCCTCGGTGCCGGCCACGACGAGGTCGAGATCCGACTCGGCGAGCTGCGAGGCGGTGGGGTTGAGCACGTACTGCCCGTTGATGTAGCCGACGCGCGCCGCACCAATGGGGCTGATGAAGGGCAGGCCCGAGATCGCGAGCGCAGCGGAAGCGCCGATGATAGAGGGAACGTCGGGGTCGACCTCGGCGTTCACCGACAGCACGTTGGCGATGACCTGCACGTCGTTGTTGAAGCCTTCGGGGAACAACGGGCGGATGGGGCGATCGATGAGACGCGAGGTCAGCGTTTCCTTCTCCGTCGGGCGGCCTTCACGCTTGAAGAAGCCGCCGGGAATGCGTCCCGCGGCATAGGTCTTTTCCTGGTAGTTCACGGTGAGCGGGAAGAAGTCGCGCCCCGGCACCGCCTGGCGCTTGCCCACCGCCGTGACCAGCACCACGGTGTCGTTCATCGTGACGACCACGGCGCCGTCGGCCTGCCGGGCCATCTCTCCCGTCTCGATGGTGAGGTCGGACCCACCGTAGTTGAATGTCTTCTTGATAGCAGTCACGTGACCTACCTCTTGGGATGTTTTGTCATGAATCGCAGGACCACACTGCCGGCATGCAGCAGCGGGAGTGGCGCGCTCAGCGGCGCAGGCCGAGCCGTTCGACGACCTGGGCGTACTTGTCCGGCGTCGTGCTCTTGAGGTAGTCGAGGAGCTTGCGTCGCTGGTTCACCATCTTCAGCAGCCCGCGTCGTGACGCGTGGTCAGCCTTGTGCGAGGTGAAATGTTGCGACAGCCCGTTGATCCTTTCGGACAACAGGGCGATCTGCACTTCGGGAGAGCCGGTGTCGTGCGTCGAGCGCTGGAACTTGCCGACGACGGCCGACTTCTGTTCGCGATTCAGTGGCATTGAAAACAAACCTCAATCAATCACTTAGGGCCTTTGGGAAGCCGCGCATTGTACCTGTCGCCCGCGCCGTCCTCAAGCGAGATCAAGAATCAGGAACGCCGCGGCCCGGCCGGGAGCGCGCCGGCCGCGGCGGGTGCCGCCACCAAGCGACGTGGATGCAACAGGCCGGCCGCATCGATCTCGCCGATGCCGAGGAACCGGCCGGAAGGCTCGATGATGCGGACCTGGCCCGCCGGCGGTCCATCGGCCACCGGCACCGCCACCGCCTGCCCGCGGGACAGCGACAGGCATGCGGCTTCGTCCACCAGCAGCCGGGGCAGGTGTCCCAGCGCTGCGTCCACCGGCAAGAGGAACCCCGAACGCTGCGCCATGGGGGTAGCCTCGAGGGCCTGCAGGTCGATCATGGCATCAGGACCGAACGGCCGGACGGCGAGGCGACGCAGCGAGGTCAGATGGCCCACCGTGGAAAGGCTGGTGGCCATGTCCTCGGCCAGGGTGCGGATGTAGGTCCCCTTGGACACGGTGACCTCGAAGCTCAGCTCCGGTGCCTGCCAGGCCAGGAAGTCGAGGCCGTGGATCAGGACCTCACGAGCCTCTCGCTCGAGCGTGATGCCGGCCCGGGCGTAGGAGTACAACGGCCGGCCGCCCTGCTTCAGCGCGGAATGCATCGGCGGCATCTGCGCGTATCGCCGCGGGAAGGCGGCCAGGGCGGACCGCATCCCCTGCTCATCCAACGCTGGAACCGGCGCCTGCTCGCACACCGCCGTCTCCCGGTCTGCGCTCGGGGTGCGCTCGCCCAGCCGCACGGTCACCCGGTAGGTCTTGTCGGCGTCGAGCAGTTGCGCGCCGAACTTGGTGGCCTCGCCCACCCCGATGGGCAGGAGGCCGGTGGCCAGCGGATCGAGCGAGCCCATGTGCCCGACCTTGCGTACCCCCAGGAGCCGTTTGACCTTCGCCACCGCCGCCGCCGAGGTCAGCCCCAGGGGCTTGTCGAGCAGCAGGATCCCGTGGACGTCCCCGCTCACGCGGACGCCCGCCTCAGTCATGTGGCTTGGCGACCGACTCGATGAGCTGGGTGAGCTTGACGCCGCGCTCGAGGGTCTCATCGAGCGCGAAGGTCAGCGTGGGGGTGTAGCGGATCTTGAGGGATTTCATCAGCGATGAACGCAGGAAGGGCGCGGCGCTTTCCAGGCCCGCCTGCACGCGCGCATCGGGTCCCTCGTGCCCGAACACGAGGTAGTACACCTTCGCCGCGCGCAGGTCCGGCGTCACCTCCACCGCCGTGATGGTCAGGTTGCCGATGCGGGCATCCTTCACCTCGCGGCGCAGGAGATCCGACAGCTCGCGCTGGATCTGTTCCGCCAGCCGGCGGCGACGCGGATTGTCCTTGCCCATGGCGGAAGGGGGGGCGCGCTACAGCGTGCGCGCCACTTCCACCCGCGAGTAGCACTCGATCTGGTCGCCCTCGCGCACGTCGTTGTAGTTCTTCACGCCGATGCCGCACTCGGTGCCCGCGCGGACCTCGTTCACATCGTCCTTGAAGCGCTTGAGGGATTCGAGCGCTCCTTCGAAGATGACGACGTTGTCGCGCAGCACGCGGATCGGGAAGTTCCGGCGCACGTAGCCGTCGATCACCATGCAGCCCGCGACGGTGCCGAACTTGCTCGAACGGAACACGTTGCGCACCTCGGCGAGGCCGACGATCTGCTCCTTCACCTCCGGCGCGAGCAGGCCCGTCATGAGCGTGCGCATGTCGTCGATGGCCTCGTAGATGATGCTGTAGTAGCGCACGTCGATGCCCGAATCCTTCAGGGCGGCGCGCGCGGCGGAGTCGCCACGGACGTTGAAGGCGATGATGCGTGCCTTGGAGGCGGCCGCCAGCGTCACGTCGGACTCGGTCAGCCCGCCCACGCCGGAGGAGATCACGTTCACCGCCACCTCGTCGGTGGACAGTTTCAGCAGCGAGTCCCGCAGCGCCTCGACGCTTCCCTGCACGTCGGCCTTGATCAGCAGGTTGACGACATTGGCCTTGGCCTCGCCCATGGTGGAGAACACGTCCTGGATGTTCGCGCTCTGCCTCGCGAGCTTCACCTCGCGTTGCTTGGCCTGGCGATGCATGGCCACTTCGCGGGCGCGGCGTTCGGTCTCCACGACGAGCAGCTCATCGCCCGCATTGGGAGCGCCGGACAGGCCCAGCACCACCACGGGGATGGACGGACCTGCCTGCTCCACCGGCCGTCCGGCCTCGTCGAACATGGCGCGCACGCGTCCGAACTCCTGCCCCACCAGCAAGGGATCGCCCAGCTTGAGCGTGCCGCGCTGGACCAGCACGGTCGCCACCGCGCCGCGGCCCTTCTCGAGGCTCGACTCGATGACGAAGCCCGCCGCGAGTCCATCCACGGGCGCCTTGAGTTCGAGCACCTCGGCCTGCAGCAGCAGGCTGTCGAGCAACTCGTCGATGCCCTGGCCGGTGCGCGCCGAGACGCTGACGAAGATGTTCTCGCCGCCCCATTCCTCGGGGATGACGCCGTGCTTGGTGAGCTCCTGCTTGACCTTCTCGGCATCGGCCTCGGGCTTGTCGATCTTGTTGATCGCCACCACGATGGGCACCTCGGCGGCCTTGGCGTGCTGGATCGCCTCCACGGTCTGCGGCATGACGCCGTCGTCCGCGCCGACCACCAGGATCACGATGTCGGTGACCTGCGCGCCGCGCGCGCGCATCGAGGTGAAGGCCGCATGTCCCGGGGTGTCGAGGAAGGTGATCAGCCCCTTCGGCGTTTGCACGTGATAGGCGCCGATGTGCTGGGTGATGCCGCCCGCCTCGCCCGCCGCCACCTTGGTGCGGCGGATGTAGTCGAGGAGCGAGGTCTTGCCGTGGTCGACGTGTCCCATGACCGTCACCACCGGCGGCCGGGCCACGCCTTCGTGTTCCTCGGTGGCGCCCTGCAGTCCCTCCTCGATGACGTTTTCCTTGCGCAACACCGGGGTGTGACCGAGCTCTTCCACCACCAGTACGGCGGTGTCCTGGTCGATCATCTGGTTGATGGTCGCCATCACGCCCATGGTCATGAGCGCCTTGATGACCTCCGTGGCCTTCACCGCCATCTTCTGCGCGAGCTCCCCGACGCTCATCGCCTCGCCGATCGCGACCTCGCGAACGACCTTGGCGGTGGGCATCTCGAAGCCGTGCTTGCCCTCGGACTCGCCCAGCGCGCGGCGCCGGCCGTCACGCGACTTCTTCTTCTTGTGGCGCGCGCTGACATCGCCGCTGATGTGCAGCTCCTGCCGGCCATAGCGCGTGGACTTGTCTTCCTCGGGTCGCAGCGCCTTCACCGGCTTGGGTGCAGCCGCCTTGCGATCACGCTCGGCCTGCTCGCGCGCCTGCTGCTCGGCGACGCGCCGCGCCTCGTCCTCGGCGGCGCGCTTCTTGTTCTCCTCGTCGGTGCGGCGGCGGACCTCCTCCTCCTGGCGCTCGCGGTCCAGCCTCTCGCGCTCGCGCCGCCCGGACTCCTCGGCCTCGGCCTCGGCACGCGCCCGCTCCTCCGCCTCGCGCTGCCGGTCGATTTCCTCCTGCTGCAGCCGTGCCTGGTCCTCGAGCACCTCGCGCTTGATGTAGGTGCGCTTGCTGCGGACCTCGACGTTCACGGTGCGCGCGCGGCCCTGCGGGCTCGCCAGCTTGAGCTCGGACTGCGACTTGCGCTTGAGCGTGATCTTGCGGGGCGCGGCGTCGGCCGCCTGGTCGTTGCCGTGGCTGCGACGCAGGTGCGTGAGCAGTTCGTGCTTCGCCTCCTCGCTGATCATGTCCTGGGCGCCGGAGACCTTGATGCCGGCCTGGTCGAGCTGCAGCAGCAGCCGATCGACTGGCACCTTCAGCACCTCGGCGAACTGAGCGACGGTGACATCCGCCATAGTGATATTCCTTAGGATTTCGCTTCTGCGTCCGCGCTTTCCGCGAACCAGTGCTTGCGCGCCTCGAGGATGAACCCGGCGGCCTGCTTCTCGTCGATGCCGGTGAACTCGACGAGCTCATCGACCGCGAGGTCGGCCAGATCGTCCCGGGTCTTCACCCCCTTGCCCGACAGGCCACGTGCCATCTCCGGCCCGACGATTTCCACGAGGCCAGCGGCGCCTTCGGCATCGAGGGACTCCTCGCTCGCGATCGCCTGGGTGAGCAGCACGTCGCGGGCGCGGTTGCGCAGCTCCTTGATGATCTCCTCGTCGAATTCCTCGATGCCGGCCAGCTCGCTCGCCGGCACGTAGGCGATCTCCTCGATGGTGGAGAATCCTTCCTGCACCAGGATGCTGGCCACATCGGAGTCCACGTCGAGCTGCTTCATGAAGGTCTCGCGCAGCGACTGTGACTCGCTCTCGCTCTTCGCCTCGGCCTGGGATTCGCTCATGACGTTGAGCTCCCAGCCGGTGAGCTCGCTGGCGAGGCGGATGTTCTGCCCGCCGCGGCCGATGGCCTGGGAGAGCTTGTCCTCGGCGACCGCGATGTCCATGGAGTGCGAGTCCTCGTCGACGACGATGGAGGTCACCTCGGCGGGCGCCATCGCGTTGATGACGAACTGGGCGGAGTTGTCGTCGAAGGGGATGATATCCACGCGTTCGCCGGCGATCTCGTTCGACACCGCCTGGACGCGCGAGCCGCGCATGCCGACGCAGGCGCCGACGGGGTCGATGCGCGGATCGTTGCTGCGCACCGCGATCTTGGCGCGCACACCCGGGTCACGCGCGGCGCCCAGGATGTTGATCAGCCCCTGGCCGACTTCCGGCACCTCGAGCTTGAACAGTTCGATCAGGAACTCCGGCGCCGTGCGGGACAGGAAGAGCTGCGGGCCACGCGGCTCGGAGCGCACCTCCTTGAGGAAGGCCTTGATGCGGTCCTGCGAGCGCACCGGTTCGCGCGGGATCATCTCCTCGCGCGGGATGAACCCTTCGGCGTTCGCGCCGAGGTCCACGTAGATGCCGTTGCGGTCGACACGCTTGACGATGCCGCTGACCAGGGTGCCGGCGCGATCCTTGTAGGCATCCACCACCTGCGCGCGCTCGGCTTCGCGCACTTTCTGCACGATGACCTGCTTGGCCGTCTGCGCAAGGATCCGGCCGAAGGGCACGGATTCCATGGGCTGCTCGACGTATCCGCCCGGCTCCACCTCGGTGTCGATGTCGCGCGCGTCCTCGAGCCGGAGTTCACGCTCGGTGAACTCGAGCTCCTTCGAATCGTCGGCGAAGACCTTCCAGCGGCGGAAGGTGTCGTAGCCGCCGGTCTTGCGGTTGATGGCGACACGCACGTCCAGCTCTTCGCCGTACTTCTTGCGGGTAGCCGATGCCAGCGCGGCCTCGAGCGCATCGAAGATGATCTCCTTGTCGACGCCCTTCTCGTTCGACACGGCGTCCACCGCCATCAGAATTTCTTTGTTCATCGACCCAACTCCTCGTCCAACTCCGGGCGCGCACCGCGCCTCGACTCATGCCGGTTTCAACCTCGCCTTCTGGATCCCATCCAGAGGCAGTTCGTACTTCCGGCCATCCACCTCGACCTCGATGCGGGTCTGCGTGACCGCGCTCAGCGTCCCCGCGAAGCGCCTGCGCCCATCGAGCGGCAGCCGCATCTCCACCGCCACCCGTTCCCCGACGAAGCGCTCGAAATGCTCGCGCTTGCGCAGCACCCGGTCGAAGCCGGGTGATGAAACCTCGAGGGTGTAATGCCCCGGGATCGGATCCTGCACCTCGAGAGCCTCGCTCACCGCGTGGCTCACGCGCGCGCAATCCTCGACGGTGACGCCGGCGGCCGAATCTATGTACAGCCGCAAGGTTCCTCCCCGTCCACCCGACGCGAACTCCACTTCCACCAGCTCGAATCCCCGGGCTTCCACCACCGGCTCGAGCATCGGCAGGAGCACCTCGCGCAAATCCGCCACCGGAAAGCTCCCCGCGGGGCGTTGACCCCAGAAACAAAAAGGGGACCAGCGGCCCCCTCTTGCAACGCAGCCGTCCAGGCCGAAAGGCGCGGGACGCTGCACGACAAAGCGTTCGACTGGGCCCCTGGCGTGGCCCGCGGAACAGGCGCACAAGGCCCGCCCCGCCGAAGCCCGCGATTATAAGGAAATCATGGGATGAAAGGAAAGCGCCACGACGATGCACGCGCGGGAAGGCCGCCTCCCACGCCATCCGGGACTTCCGGCCAAAAGACGAAGGCCGCTCTTGCGAGCGGCCTTCGGGATCAACTCAAGGATCCGTCCCGGCGCCTTACCAGCGCTTCGGGCCGCGGCCACCACCGCCGCCACCGCCGCCGGTGCGCTCCTGGGCCTCGTTGACCTTCAATGCGCGACCACCGATTTCCTGGCCATTCAGCGCCTGCATGGCGCGAGCGGCATCGGCACTCGCCATCTCCACGAAGCCGAAGCCGCGCGGCCGTCCGGTTTCGCGATCGTTGATCAGCGCCACCGACTGCACTGCGCCGTGCTTTTCGAACAGGGCCCGGACAGCGGCCTCGTCCATGGAGAACGGCAGATTGCCAACATACATCTTCGTCATACGAAAAATACCTGCGAGAGAGAGAACAAAACGAACACTGGCCGGTCGCGAACATCACGCCGGTCACCCGGGATCGAAAACCTGCCATGTAGGTTGTGGCCAAGGTGACGCGACGTCGCGCTGGGACCAGGAAACAACGGACAAAGAGGGTTCAGCGAACCGCGGGCGACTATACAGCAACTAATTCAGCGCCGCCAATAACTTGCCACGGGTGGTTCGAGCCGCGGAACAAGAGGATCGGCCTCGGCCCGGATCCATTGCCGGTGCAATCCCGCACGCTCGGCGTGTCCTGCCGCCAGCGCCGCCTCGCGCTGGCCGTGGTTGACGAGGAGAACGGCGCCGCCGGAGGCAAGATTGCGCCCGATGCTTTCGAATAATTCCACTGGTTTCAGCAGCTTGAGAGGCAGACCCCAGGCCAGCAGCGGGGCTGCGGTGAGGAAGGGATACCAGCAGGAGATGAGGTCGGCCGGCGCATCCACCGAGCCATAATCGGCGGCCACGAAGCGCCCCCCGGGCAACGCGCCGGCATACCCCCTCGCGTAGTCGGCCCGGGTATGGCCATTCCAGAAGCGCCGGTAACCCTCGATTTCGAACCCCGCCAGCTCACCCGGCCGGAAGAAAGCATGCAGGGCCGCCGCATACCAGAAGCTCGCGCAACCCACATCCGTCAGCCGTCCCGGACGGGGGGCCGCCTCGCCCGCGGCATCGAAGGCCCGATCGAGCAGCTCGAGGTAGGCGTAGTTGTTGAGGCTGGTGCGCGAGTTCAGCGTGGACTCGAAGCGCACCGCGTACCGCTCCTGGAGCGCCCGGATCCGACCGTCGATGCGCGCATCAACGGAAATCAACCGGCCGCAGGGTCGCTCGCGGTACTCGCCTCGCGAGCCACGCAGGCGCTGCGAGAGCGAGAGGCCCAGCGAGTTGCGCCAGGAGCGCAGGCGTTGCCGCCAGGTGAAAGCACCCTGCCCGGCCTGTCCTTCCGTTGCATTCGTGGCTGGAGTCGCCGGCCTGTGGTTCACATCATCCAGTGTATCGCGCCGGCGCACGCTAGACTTCGTGCACCTCATCGCAGGAGCACTCATGAAGACGAATACTTGGCTGGCCGGCGTCGTTCTGCTGGGTGTTGGCGCGGGCGCGCAGGCCGCCGCACGGCCGCTGGCCCTGCAGTGCGGGCACTGGTTCGACAGCCTGGCGGGGCGCATGGCGGGAGCGGCCACGATCATCATCGATGGGGGGAAGATCCTGCGTATCGAGGAAGGTCGAAGCTCTCCCGATGGCGCCGAGATCATCGACCTGTCGCAGCTCAGCTGCCTGCCCGGGCTCATCGACAGCCACACGCACCTGAGCATGCAGCAGAGCCCGACCACCTACACCGACGACTTCCACTGGAACATCGCCGACTTCGCGGTCCGCTCCACCGTCTATGCGCGCCGCACGCTGCTCGCCGGCTTCACCACCGTGCGAAACCTGGGTGACCGAAACGACGAGGTGCTCGCCCTGCGCAATGCGATCAACGCGGGCGAGCTCGTGGGGCCGCGCATCTTCACCGCCGGTCGGGCCATCGGCTCCACCGGAGGACACGCCGACCCGACCAATGGCTACCGCCAGGACCTGGCCGGCACGCCGGGTCCACGCGAGGGCATCATCGATTCACCCGAGCAGGCGGCCCTCGCCGTGCGCGAGCATTACAAGCGCGGCGATGACCTGATCAAGATCATGCCGTCGGGTGGTGTTCTCGATCCGGGTCTCAGCGGCGACAACTCGCAGATGACGCTCGAGGAGGTCAAAGCGGTGGTGAGCACGGCGCACGATTACGGCTTCACGGTGGCCGCGCATGCGCATGGAGCGGAAGGGATCCGCCGCGCCGTCCTCGCCGGCGTCGATTCGATCGAGCACGGCACGCTGATGAACGAGGAGGACATCCGGCTGATGAAGGAACGCGGTACCTGGTACGTGCCCACCATCTCCGCCGGCGCCTTCGTCGCCGAGAAGGCCAGGACCCCCGGCTTCTTCCCACCGCAAGTGGCGGCCAAGGCGATCGCCATCGGCGCACAGATCGCCGGCACCGCCGGCCGAGCCTACAAGGCCGGCGTGAAGATGGCCTTCGGCACCGATGCCGGGGTCTACCCCCATGGCCGCAATGCCGGCGAGTTCGTGCTGATGGTCCAGGCCGGCATTCCGGCGGCGGCGGCCTTGCAGGCGGCCACGCTGAATGCTGCCACGCTCCTGCGGCACGAGAAGGAGATCGGCTCGCTCACGCCGGGCAAGTTCGCCGACGTCGTGGCCGTGCCCGGCAATCCGCTCGAGGACATCCACCTCATGCAGCAGGTGCGCTTCGTGATGAAACAGGGTGTGACCTACCTGCAGGACGGCCAGCCAACCGCGGACCGGTCCGCCGAAAACTAGGCGCGGCCGGCGAGGCGCGCGCTTCAGGGCAGCCGCAACGCCTCGGTCAGGTCTCCCATCGGCGGCTCGCCATGCGCGGCGAGCGCGGCGTCACGCTGCGCGAGACCGGGGAGCTTCGGCAAGTCGAAGCGCCGGCCGATCAGCCGCAGCACCGAGCCCGTGTCATAGGGCGTGTGGTCGACGTGGCCGCGTCGTGCCACCGGCGAGACGATGATGGCCGGGATGCGCGTGCCCGGCCCCAGCAGGTCGCCATGCGGCGGGCGCAGGTGGTCCCAGAAGCCGCCGAACTCATCGTAGGTGATCACGATGAGCATGCGCGGCCATTGAGGCGACTTCGCCAGGCGCGCGACCAGCTCCGCGATGTGCACATCGCCATCCGCGATCGAGGCGTAACCCGGATGCTGGTTGAGGTTCCCCTGCGGCTTGTAGAAGACCACCTGCGGCAGCCGGCCACGCTCGGCGTCCGACACCAGGTCCTCGTAGTCCTTCAGGTGGGTCGCGCGTGCGTCGGCGTGGGCGATGGGATCGAAGGCGGCGTAGTAGTTGAACGGCTGGTGATGCGGCTGGAAATCCGGCGCGCCCGCGGGTGTCGAGGGGGTGTAGATGACCTTGCGCGGCACATCGGCAGGCTGCCGGCCATCGGCCACGGCGCTGTTCCAGGCGCCGGCGTACCACGCCCAGCTCACGCCGCGCGAATCGAGCTGGTCGCCCACCGTGGCGGCCGTCTGTGCCGGAAGCGTGACCGGCAGCAGCGGGTCCGCATGGGCGAGCGAGACATCATCACGCGCCGGCGGTGCTGCGCTGGGCTGGTAAGGCGGCTGCATCGTGTTGATGGCATGGAAGCGCCCGTCACCGAAGTAGTCGGCCGGCGCGATCGAGCTGCTGCTCACGTACTTCGGCGGACCTTGCAGCGCTGATCGGGGCGATGTGGCCGCCAGCGCCAGCCGCGGCAGCGCCCGCCCCTGCGCATCGCGCTCCAGCGCCGTGATGCGCGGCTTGGCGGGCGAGGTATTGGCCTGGGGGTATTCCGGCGCGCAGGCGCAGATGAGGTACTGGTGGTTCAGGAACGAGCCGCCGAAGGCCCCCTGGAAGAAGTGATCGGCCAGCGTGTAACGCTTCGCCAGCTCGATCAGCGCGGAGTGATGGGCGCCGTAGTGACCCATGGTGAGGCCGCCGGCATCCGACCAGGCAGCGAAGCCTTCGTTGCCCCCCGAGCCGATCTGCATCTGGTTCTCGAAGAACCGGTGATACAGGTCGCGCGTCACGACATCACTGCCGAGGCGCACCGGCGAATGCCGGAAGAACCCCGTCTCGATGGCGAAGGGCGCGTTGGGCAGCCCCGCGCTCTGCTGCTCGGTGACCGCCGGTTGTACGCCCTGCGCCGTGACGCCTTCCCAGGTCTTCGGCAGTTCCGCCAGCACGCTGCCGTCGCGATCGCGCTGGGGCACGTAGGCAGCCGTCGGTTCGCCATTGGCATCGATCATGGCCGACACGCCTTCGGCGCCGGGGAATTTCCCGAACAGGTTGTCGAAGGAACGGTTCTCCGCGTAGATGACCACGATGGTGTCGATGCGCGCGCGCAGCGCAGCGGTCGTGCGCGCGGCTGCATCCGGCGGCACGATGCGCAGCTCGCGCCGCACGCAGCTCCCGAGCAGCATCGAGACCGCGAGCACCATGATCGTCGCGAGCTTCGCGGGGCGCCAGCCGGTCTGCCGTGTCATGACCATCACCGTCGGAAGCTGGCGGTGAGGCCGATGGTGCGCGGCCGGTAGGTGAAGCTCGTGTACATCGGATTCGGCGGATTGCCGCCGGGGAAGTACGGATCGACCACGGAACTCAGGTAGTTGGTCGTCGTGCGGGTGTCGAACAGATTGTCCACGAACAGCGAGACATCCCACCCCCCGAACGCAGCGCCGGCACGCAACGAGGCGAACTTGTTGGACGGCACGGTGTAGGTGTAGGGAGAGAATTGCGAGGAGCGCGGATCCTGGCTCACCGCCGGCCAGTTGTTGCGGCTCTGATACTGGTAGTCGAAGCGCACGAAGCCGCCATCGCCGATATTGGGGAACCGGTATTGCAGTCCCAGCGATACCGTCCACGGCGCGATCGCGCCCGGGCTTCCGCCGATGGCCGCCTCGCCCGAGATGGCATCACCGGTGATCGCAAGGCCTGCCTTCGAGTCCTTGGTGTAGCGGGCACTGGTGTAGCCCACGGCCGCCTCGAGATCCAGGTGATCGCCGAGGCGGGCCTCGGCCTGCAGGTCGAAGCCCTTGGCCACGGCCGTGCCGAGATTGTCGGTGAACTGCAGTCCGCAGGTGACGACGTAGACGTTCTGCTGGATGCCGTTCCACTTGATGTAGTAGAGGCTCGTGGCCAGCTTCAGCCGGTTGTTGAAGTTGTTCTTCGAGCCGATCTCGTAGCTGTTGGTCTTGTCGGAGTCGTAGGTGAGCGGCGCCTGGCCGTCGGTGTAGCCGAGGTCGACGAGTCCACCCGCGCACTGCTCGACCAGCGGCGGGTTGCCGCCGCCAGGGCGGAACCCCTTCGCATACGTGGCGTAGAACAGGTTGTCCGGATCCAGCTGGAAGGCCAAGCCCATCTTGGGCGTGAACGCCTTCTCCGACTGGCTGGCGTAGGACTGGTCGGGCCCGAAGTTCTGCAGGCCATCGGCGAAGTGATTCAGATCGAAGGTCATCTTCGCATAGCGCCCGCCCAGGGTGAGCTTCCAGCGATCCGTGAACGACCAGGTCAGTTCGCCGAAGCCCGCGACCTGGCGATCGTGCGCGACGTTCCGGTTGTAGTAGGAATCCCCATTGGGCATGAGGCCGATCCCCCAGGCCTCCTCGGCGGTGAGGCCGTAGATGGCCAGGAAGAACTGGTCGACCATCGGGTCGTGGATCTCCTCCACGCTCTCCTCCCGCGACACCGAGAAGAACGCGCCCACCGTCCAGCGCAGCGGGGAGTCGTTGTCGGCCGACTGCAGCCGCAGTTCCTGGGTGAGGCTCTCCTGCTTGTTGGTCATCGTGTTCGGCGAGCGATAGTTCTGGATCGAGGCCGGCAGGTGATAGCCGCTGCCATCGATCAGCGGGTACTGTGCGGGGTCGACAAAGCTCAGCCCAAAGCCCGCATCGGGCCAGCCCAGCGACTGGTAGAAGGCGACGTTGTACATGGTGCCTTCGTAGGCTGTGATCTCGTCGCGATGGAACAGCGAAGTGTTGGAGATCAGGGTGGCCTTGCCGAGGTCGGCTTCGATCTTCAGCGCCGGCAGGTAGAACTTGTCCGGTATCGGCAACTGGCTCGGGTTCGCATTGCGGAACTTGCCGCTGCCGAGGTCGGTGTAGGGATCGACGTAGCTCGAGACATCGTGCCGCTTGATGTCCTGGTAGAAGATGCTCGGCGTGAAGGTCAGGCCCTCGCGCGGCTGCCAGATGCCCGCGAGCCTCAGCACCACGGTGCCGACGTGGTTCGAATGCTTGTCGACGATGTCGCGGGTGGTCGGATCCACCCGATCGATCCAGCCGCCATCATACCGGTACCACACACTTGCCCGGTAGCCCAGCACGCCCTCGATCAGCGGTCCGCCATGGGCGAAGCCCGCCTCATAGCTGGGCTCGCCGTGGTTCGTGAACGAACCTTCGAAGCGCGCATAACTGGAGCCCTTCGTCAGGCTCGGCTGGGCGAGGATGTAACGCACCGTACCGCCTTCGGATCCGGATCCGAACAGCGTACCCTGCGGGCCGCGCAGCACCTCGACGCGCTCCAGATCGAAGGTCTTGGGCAGCGTATCGTCGGGGTTGAAGCCCAGCGCGCGCATCTGGATGGGCGTGTCGTCGATGTAGATGCCGGTGGTGCCGGCGCCTCCGGAAGAAGAGATGCCGCGGATCGATATGGCGTTCGTGCCGGAGTTGTCGATGGACAGGCCCGGCGTGAAGCGCACCACATCGTTGATGTCCTTGATGCCCTTCTGGTCCATGGTTTCCTGGCTGAAGGCGCTGATGGAGATGGGGACCCGGCTGATGGTTTCCTCGTGGCGGGTGGCCGTGACCACGATCTCGGCGAGCCCCTCCCCTTGCCCCGCCTCATCGGCAGCGTTCGCCGCGCCGAAGTTCAGCACGGCGAGCACGATCAGCGCGAGACCCGAGGGTCGGTGGCAGCCCGTGGACGACAGGACATTCCGCGGCACGTGTTTCATGGCATCTCCCCCGTGGACGTCGTGTGCGCCCATCTGCGATCACAGACACTAGCATCGGGTGCGGGCCGCGCGCAAACCGGCGCGCCGCGGGTGCTCGCCCTGCGCGCTTTCAGGAACCGGTCTTGAGCTTGGTCCATTCGCGCGACAGGTTGCGCGAATAGTCCAGGCCCTTGGTTCGCTGCGTGGTCAGGCGAGCGCGGGTGGCGGCATCCGGATAGATCGCCGGGTCGTCCCGGAACGCGGGAGTCACGAAGGGAAGCGATGCCAGGTTGCCATTGGGATAGCCCACCGCGTTGGTGATGCGCGCCATCACCTGGGGATCCATGATGTAGTTCATGAAGTCCTCGGCATTGCGCGGATGCGGCGCATCGGCCGGGATGGCCATGGCATCCAGGGTCATGATGCTGCCTTCGCTGGGCACGAAGAAGGCGACCTTCACGCCGTTCCCCGCCTCTCGCGCCCTCGTGCGGGCCTGGATGACATCACCCGACCAGCCCAGCGCCAGGCAGACGCTGCCGTTCGCGAGATCGGAGACGTACTGCTGCGAATCGAAGTTGCGGATGTAGGGCCGGATGGCGTGCAGCGCCGCGAAGGCGGCCTCGAGCGATGCCGCATCGTCCGCGTTGGGATCGCGCCCCAGGCGGATCAGCGCCGCACCGACCACATCCGGTGGCGCATCCAGCACGGAGATGCCGCAGTCCGCGAGCTTCGCGGCCACCGCAGGGTCGAGCAGCATCGACCAGGACAGCGGCGCGCGCGTTCCCAGGCGGCGCGCCACCTGGTCCTGGTTGTAGCCAAGCCCGATCATGCTCCACATGTAGGGAATGGCATATTGGTTGCCCGGGTCGTGCACGGCGAGCCGGCGCATGATGTCGGGATCCAGGTGCCGCAGGTTCGGCAGTCGCGACTTGTCCAGCTTGCGATACACCCCCGCCTTCGCCTGCCGCTCGAAGAAATTCACGGTGGGCACGACGATGTCGTAGCCCGTGTGCCCGGTCAGGAGCTTGGTCTCGAGCACCTCGTTGCTGTCGAAGGTGTCGTAGCGCACCTTGATGCCGGTGCGCTTCTCGAACTCAGGAACCGTGTCCGGCGCGATGTACAGCGACCACGAATACACGTTGAGCTGCTGCGGGCCGGCCGCCGCAGCGCCGGGGGCGGCCGCATCGGAGGGCGGCGCATGCCGGCCGCAAGCCGCGGCGATCGTCGTCAGCGCAATCCCGGCGAGGACGCGAGCGACCCCCATGACTCAAGTCAACTCCCCCACCGCGCGGTGCGCCTGCTCGATGGCCACGTGCGTGTAAGCATCCCATCCAGAGTCGGAATTCGCAATGGCGATGCGCCCGATGCGGTGGCGCGCGGTCGCCGCGAGCCTCTCCTGCCCCGACATGTCATCGTACAGGGGCGTGGGAGTATAGGCGTAGCCGTGCGGCCAGCGGTTGACGGTGATGCCCGCCACGTCGCGGTCGAAATCGAAGCCACCGCCACCGAGCATGCCCGCCAGCTCGATGCGCATCTGCCGCTCGAAGTCGGCGAAGGCCATGCCATAGAGCTTCGAGCGCCCGAGCCGGTACTGCTCGCGCATGTCGAGCCCCTGGTTCGGCGCGCAGGGTGTGTACTGCAGGTGCGCAATGATGGGCTGGTCGGGGTCGCTGGAGAACTTGTAGTCACCGAGACTCACCGGGAAGTCGAGCATGGCATCGAACATGCCGGCGACGTTGCCGATGAAGGCCACGCCCAGCTTGTGCCAGGCGCGCCAGTTGCGCAAAGCGACGTTGGCATACACCAGCGGTGCGCGCACGTTGGCGTGCATCGCCGCCTTCTGTGCGGCGGACGACTCCGGCACGAGGTAGGGCATCATGGCGTGGTAGCAGGCCATGACACAGTCCTTCGCGGCGACTTTCGACACGCTGCCGCCGCGCACGTAGGCGACTTCGACGCCCTTCCCGACGTTCCTGACCTGCAGCGCCGTCGAGTCGAGCCGGATGCGCACCGGCTGCCCCGGCGCATCGAGTCTGGCGTAGTCGAACGGTGCGGTGACGATGTCCTCCATCGTCTGGCCGGGCGCGATACCGGGGACCAGTGAACGCACCAGCAGGCGTGCGATGGAGGCATTGCCGTCCGGAAAGTGGTAGATGTAAGGCTCCGGGGCCTCGGTTTGTCCCTTGCCTGCGAGGAACTCGCGCTGCGCCCGCATGCCCGGCAGGTTCAGGGCCTCGCCGGCCGGCACGGCGTCGATGCCGACCGCCCACAATCCGTGCGTGCGCTGCTGCAGGAATCGCAGCACGTCCTCATCCGCATTCCAGAACGTGCGGATGAAGTCCCGATAGCTGGTGTGCTCGAGGATCTGCTCGCGTTGCGCCGGCTTGCGTCCCTCCAGCACGTCGCGGCGGCTGGTCCACATCTCGACCAGTTGCGCGCGCGCGCGTTCGTTGAGCGGGAAACTCGCCGCGTACTCGCGCAGCGGCGCGGCATCGCCGGCATCGTCCGAATCCGCGTCCCAGTCCCCCGATCGGCTGAATGGCTGGCGCACGAGCTTGTCCACACCGAAATGAGCGGCATCGAAGTACACGCCGGGATGCAGGCCCCAGCGCTCGTAGAACCCCTGGTCGTAGGCCGTCTCGAAGCGCTTCAGGTCGACCTTCAACGACTTGATCAATCCCAGCGCCGCCTTGCTCCAGTGTCGGCGCGGCGAGTCGATGGACTGGGTGCCGCCATAGCCGATGAGCAGGCGGCCATCGACGTCGAACTCGTTGCGCTTGGCATGGCCGCCGAAATCATCGTTGGTCTCCAGCACGAGGATGCGGGCGCCGGGGCGGCGCTGCGAATAGAACCAGGCGCTCGACAGGCCGCTGATGCCGCCCCCCACCACGACCAGGTCGTAGTGTTCCTCGACCTTCGCCGCGGAGAGGTCGAACGGCAATCCGTCGCGCAGCCGATGTGCCGCCTCGAAGGATCCGGCGTGGCTGCCGCGCAGCCCCGTGAGCCGCGGCGGATAGCGATCATCCGGCGCCGCAGCACCTTGTGCCCGGGATCCGAGCGGCCAGCCCAGCGATCCCGCGCCGCTCACGGCCATGGCCACCCCGTTGAGAAAATCGCGCCGTGTGATGCCATCCTTCATGTCTGCCCTCTCTCCGCCATGTCCCGAAGTTGCGCCGATATTGGCAAGTGGCGACGTGTGCCGTCAAACCGGCGCGAAGGGTCGATGCATTCGATGGATGGCATCGAAAAGCTGAACTGGTGCTTGCGGCCGGTGCCTCTATGTGCACCTGCCGCGCTGGTCAAAGCGCGGAACCGGCGCTGAAGGTGTCGCAGTTGTCGATCTTGCCCGCCTCGAAACCGCGCTTGAACCAGCGCACGCGTTGCGCCGAGCTGCCGTGGGTGAAGCTGTCGGGCACCACGGTGCCTTGCGAGCGCTTCTGCAGCGTGTCATCTCCCACTGAGGACGCCGCCTGCAGTCCGGACTCGAGATCACCGGGTTCGAGGATCTTGCGGGCAGAGTTCGCCTGCTCCGCCCAGACGCCGGCAAAGCAATCCGCCTGCAGTTCGACCTCCACGGAGACATGGTTGCCCTCGCGCCGGCCGGCGGCCTGCTGCGCGCGCTCGGCCTGGTCGGTGACGCCGAGCAGGTTCTGCACGTGGTGGCCCACCTCGTGGGCGATGACGTAGGCGCGGGCGAAATCCCCTGGCGCACCGAAGTCGTTGGCGAGCTGGTGGTAGAAACTCAGGTCGATGTACACCTTCTGGTCGCCGGGACAGTAGAAGGGACCCGCGGCAGCGCTGGCCATGCCGCAGGCCGAGTTGACCTGGCCGCTGAACAGGAACAGCTTCGGAGGGACATATTGCTGGCCGTGTTCCTTGAAGTAAGGTCCCCACACATCCTCGGTCTCACCGAGGATGGCACGCACGAAATCCACCTGCGGATCATTGCTGCTGTCGCCGGTGACCGCCGGCGCCTCGGCCTGCGGCGCGGATGACTGCGTGGCCGACAGCAGCCCCAGCAGCGTTGCCGGGTTGATGCCCAGGAAATAACCGACCACCACCACCGCGATGGTGCCGAGGCCGATCCCGCCTGCGCGGCGTCCCAATCCGCCGCTGCGTCCATCTTCCACATTGTCGCTGCGGCGGCTGTCTTCGAGTTTCATGGCTCACCTTTGCATGGATGCACCGCCGCGCATGCACACGCGGCGGCAGATTATGGTCACATCATACTATGCATGCCGCGAGGGTCTTGCGCCCTCAGCCAGCGCCGTACGCGGCAGCATTTGACAGTGGCCATTCGCAGCTTTGTGGTTCCGCTGCTGCGCGCACAGTTCGCCGTCGCCGATCTGTGACACTCATCGTCACCTCAAAATGAGTTAAATCCGATGCTTATACCTGCTACACTGATTTGACATTAACTGCGGACAGCCCATGACCCGGACACCGACTGCTCTTCGAGCACTCCTTGCCTGCGCGCTGAATGTCGCGTGCCTGGCTGCTCCGCTCACCGCCCACGCCACGATCCGCCATCACCGGCATCACCCTGCCGGTGTGCCCGGGCTGCCCTCGTTGCGCTCCAGTTCGGTGCTGGTGGTGGATGAGAACACCTCGGAAGTGCTGATGTCGCGCAAGGCCGATGCGGTGATCCCCATCGCCTCGATCACCAAGCTCATGACCTCGCTGGTGGTGCTCGATGCACACCAGTCCACCGACGAAATGATCCGGCTCACGCCGGCCGACCGGCAGGTCGGCCGCGGTGGCCACTCACGCCTGCCCACCGGCGCAACCCTGTCTCGCGGGGACCTGATGCACCTCGCGCTCATGTCCTCGGAGAACCGGGCTGCCTTCGCGCTGGGCCTGAATTACCCGGGTGGAGTGCCCGCGGCCGTCGCGGCGATGAATGCCAAGGCGCGTGCGCTCGGCATGACGCACAGTCACTTCGCGGATCCCACCGGTCTTTCGGCGCAGAACACCTCGAGCCCCGAGGACCTGGCGCTGCTCGTGAGCGCCGCCTCCCGCAACCCGCAGATCCGCGCCTGGTCCACGGATGATCGCCACCGCGTGCGCATCGGCCGGCATGACCTCGAGTTCCGCAACACCGACAACCTGGTGTCGAACCCGAACTGGAACATCATCGTGCAGAAGACGGGTTACACGAACGAGGCCGGACGGTGCCTGGTGATGAAGGCCATCATCGAGGACCGGCCGATCGTCATCGTGCTGCTGGACTCGTTCGGCAAGTACACCCGCATCGCCGATGCCCGCCGCATTCGCGACTGGATCCACCTGCGCGCCAACGAGCGCGTCGAGCACGCCTCACGCTGAAGCTGGGGCTCGGCGCTGGTCATGCGCGCATGCGCGCCCCGCTCGCATCGAACGGCGCTGCCGCCTGCCGCGCCGCCGGGCGGCGCTCGCCGATGAGCTCGATCTCGAACCCTGCCTCGGCCGAGGCCAGTTCCTTCGGCACGTAACCCAGCGCGATCGAGCGGCCGACCCGGTGGCCATAGGCCCCCGAGGTGACCCATCCCACGACCTTGCCCTCGTGCCAGATGGGCTCATCGCCCAGTGCGTCCACGTCCACCGTGTCGATGGCGAAGGTGACCAGGCGCAGCGCACCGCCCGATTGCTTCTCCGCCAGCGCGGCCTCGCGTCCGATGAACTCGCCCTTGTTCAGGTCCACGAACCTCCCCAGGCCCGCTTCGTAGGGACCATAGATGGGACGGTACTCCCGCGCCCAGGTGCCAAAGCCTTTCTCGACGCGCAAGGCATTCAGCGCCCGGCCGCCGATGGAGCGGAGCCCCAAGCCCTGTCCCGCCTGCTTGAGGGCTGCGTACAGCGCACGCTGGTACTCGCTGCTCACCCAGATCTCATAGCCGAGATCGCCGGTGAAGGACACGCGGCCCACGAGCGCGGGCACCATCCCCACGGGCATCCGGCGGAAGGACATGAACGCAAAGCCGGCCGTCGACAAGTCCTCGCTCACCAGGGACTGCAGCAACTCGCGCGATCGCGGGCCCGCCACCGACAGGCCGACATACTGCATCGCGCAGGGACGCACGCTCACCGTGGCGGGGGGCGCGTGCCGCTCGAACCAGCGCAGGTACCAGGTCTCGGCCGCATAGGTGCCGATCAGGAAGAAGTGCTCCTCCGCGAGCCGGCACATGGTGAAATCCCCGATGAGCTTGCCGCGCTCGTTCAGCATGGGCGTGAGCGTGATGCGGCCCACCGCCGGCACCTTGTTGGCCATGAGGCGCGACAGCCACGCGGCGGAACCTGAGCCTGTGATCTCGAACTTGCCATAGGCTGAAGTTTCGAGCAGGCCCACCGCCTCGTTCACCGCCCGGCACTCGGCCCCCACATGCGGATGGGCATTGGAGCGGCGGAAGCTGATCTCATCGTGCGCCTCGGCCGCGGACGGTGCGAACCACAACGGATGCTCGAGACCGCAGTAGTCCCCGAACACGGCATGCTCGGCCTGCAGCATCTCGTAGATGGGCGTGGTGCGCAGCGGCCGGCCCGCCGGCAACTCCTCGTTCGGGAAACGGATGCGGAAGCGCCGCGAGTAGTTCTCGCGCACCTTCGCATTGGTGTAGGCCAGCGTGGTCCAGTCGCCATAGCGCGCCACGTCCATGCCCCAGATGTCGGCGCCCGGATCCCCGTGCACCATCCAGTTGGCGAGCGACAGGCCCACCCCGCCGCCCTGGCTGAAGCCGGCCATCACCCCGCAAGCCACCCAGAAATTGCGCAGCCCGCGGATCGGGCCGATGAGCGGATTGCCATCGGGCGCGAAGGTGAACGGACCATTGACGATCTTGCGGATGCCCGCCTTCTCCAGCGCGGGGAAGTGCCGGAACCCCACCTCGAGGCTGGGCGCGATGCGCTCCAGGTCATTGGCCAGCAGGTCCTGGCCGAAGTCCCAGGGAGTGGTCTTCGGCGACCAGGGCACGCAGGCCTTCTCGTAGGTGCCGAGCAGCATGCCGCCGCGCTCCTGGCGGGTGTAGATCTCGCCCTCGAAATCCAGCACCGTCATGATCTCAGGTCTGCCGACGAGCTCGGGCATGTCGCCGGTGATCAGGTACTGATGCTCCATGGCGAGTACGGGCAGCTCCAGTCCCACCATGCGGCCCACCTCGCGGGCCCAAAGGCCGCCGGCATTCACCACGTGCTCGGCGTTGATGTTGCCTTGCGGGGTGATGATGTCCCAGCTGCCGTCGGTTCGCTGGCGGATGTCGGTGACACGGCATTGCCGCACGATCTCGGCGCCGCCGATCTGCGCCGACTTCGCATAGGCGTGCGTGACACCGTAGGGGTCGACGTGCCCCTCGATGGGATCGTAGAGGCCGCCGACGAATTGCGTCTTGTCCATCAGCGGGAACATCTTCTGCGCCTCATCGACGCTGACGATCTCCAGGTCCATGCCCAGGTACCGGCCGCGCGCCTTGGCCATCTTCAACCACTCCAGGCGTTCCTTCGTGCCGGCCAGCATGATGCCGCCGGTGATGTGCAGGCCGCAGGACTGGCCCGAGATGCGCTCGAGTTCCTTGTACAGGTTGATGGTGTATTGCTGCAGCCGCGCCACGTTCGGATCGCCGTTCAGGGTGTGCATGCCACCGGCCGCGTGCCAGGTGGAACCGGAGGTCAGTTCCGCGCGCTCGATCAGCAGCACGTCCTTCCAGCCGGCCTTGGTGAGGTGGTACAGGACGCTCACGCCCACCACGCCACCACCCACGACCACCACTTTCGCGTGGCTCTTCATCCCTCGACTCCTTGCACCGGGTTCATTCGTTGGAGACGGCGAGGCGCACGTTCGCGCCGGCGCCGCCCGCCGCATGCGGACCGAAACGCTCGATCAGCCAGGAGCGGAACAGCGCGATAGCCGTGTCGCTCAGCGCCTCGGGCGGGGTGATGAGGTAGTACCCGAAGCCATCATCGAGGCTGGCATCGTAGGGTCGCACCAGCCGCCCGGTGCGGATCTCCTCGCCGAACAGGTTGGTATCGACCAGCGCGACGCCATCCCCCGAAAGCACGTACTGGATCGCGAGGAGCGCAGTGTCGAACACGAGGCCGCGCTCGACGTTCACGCCCGACAGGCCCGCCTGGCGCGCGAACTGCGACCAGGCATGGTGGCGCGGCAGTTCGGCGATGCGCACGTGCACCAGTTCGTTCGCCTCGAGGAACTCGGGCAACGACTTGCCGGCGTGGCGCTCGGCCACCGACGGGTGGCACAGCACGCCCAGCCGCACCGACCACAAGAGGTCCGCCACGAGATCGGTTACCGTGGGCTTCGAGTAGATGACGGCCACGTCCACCTCGCTCAGCGGCGGACCGACGCCATAGGGGCTCACGAGGTCGATCTCGACTTCCGCGCAGGCGCGGCGGAAATCCTTGAGGATGGGCACGGCCAGGTGCATGGCGAAGCTCGGCGGCATCTGCACGCGCAAGGTGCGCAACGCGCTGCCACCATCGTGGCGGATGTCATCCAGCGCGTACTCCAGCCGGTCGAAGGACTTGCTCACCGCCGCGAGCAGGTGCTGGCCGGCCTTGGTGAGCGCGAGTGAATGCGGCTTGCGATCGAAGAGCTGCACGCCGATGAGTTTCTCCAGTGCAATCACGTGACGCGACAGCGCGCTCTGCGAGATGAGCAGCGCATTGGCCGCCGCCGTGAAGCTGTTGTGGCGCGCGACTCCCTCGAAGGCCCGAAGCGCATTCAGCGGCAGCCAGCGCCGGTCGATGCTGGTCTTGGACATGGGATTACTCCTGCACCTTCACGCCGGTGGCGCGTTCCTGGTCGGCGACGATGTTGCGGGCGCTGCGGAAGTAGTGGTAGGACGCCCACAGACCGGTGGGCGCCAGCACCAGCAAGGCCGTGCGCAGTGATTGCGCATTGGCGATGTGATTGGGCGCCAGCCAGTCGCTCAGGTGACCGACGATGGCGGGCGCCAGGATCAGGTTGCCGACATTGGCGACGAACAGGGTCGTGGCGCAGAACATGGCGCGCATGCAGGGCTGCGCCAGGTTGTTGATGATGCCGAAGCAGGGCCCGATGTAGAAGTAGATGGAGGGGATGAAGATCCAGAACATCGCCTTGGCCAGGATGAGCGAATGCGTGGCGTAGATGATGATCGAGGGGATGGTCACGAGGCCGATCACGCTGCCCATGAGGATGACGATGCGCCGCGGATGCATCATGTAGCGGCTGCCGAGCAGCCAGCCGGTGGCGATGGTGGCGCCCATGCCTCCGACCAGGTTGATCGGACCGATGACATCGCCCGCCTCGCCCGCCGTCATGCCGTAAGTGCGCTGCAGGAAGGTCGGCGTCCACCACATGAGACCCCAGCCCCACAACGCGGTGACGGCGCTGCCGAGCATCAGGTGCACGCAGGAGCGCTGCACCCACAGGAAGCGCATGCTGTCGAGGAAGCTCGCCGAACCCACCTCTGTCGTCGCATCGAGCTGCCCCCGCCGCGGCTCTCGCACCGTCAGCCAGATCACCAGGGCCAGCACCGCGCCGGGCACGCCCAGCGCGATGAACACCATGCGCCAGCCGTGATGATCGGCGATGTAACCCGCCACCGAAGCCGCGAGCCAGGCGCCGATCGGTGCGCCCAGCCCGAAGATGGTGAGCGCCATCGGCCGCCGCTCCACGGGGAAGTAATCCGACAGCAGCGAGTTCGCACCCGGTGTTCCGCCGGCTTCTCCGACACCCACGCCCACGCGGGCCGCGAACAGCGGCCAGTAGCTTCTGGCCATGCCGGTGAAGGCCGTCATCGCCGACCACAGGCCCAGCGAGATGACGATGATGTTGCGCCGGTTGTAGCGATCGATGAGCCAGGAGATCGGGAAGCCCATGAACACGTAGAAGAACGCGAGGGTGACACCCGCCAGCCAGCCGATGCCGGCGTCGGTCAGGTGCAGTTCGAGGCGGATGGATTCCTGCACGGTGGAGATGGAGTAGCGATCGGCGATGCTCATCGTGTACACGAGCACCATCATGATCAGCACGTACCAGCGCTGCAGGAAGGAGGGAAGCGCGGCGTTCGACGGCCTCGCATCACCGTAGCCGGCACCGGAAGGTGCGCCCAGATCAGCTCCAGTTGCCATCCTCGATGTCCGTCCCCCATGGTTATGTCGGATGTGGCGGCGTGCGGCCAGCGGCGCGCGGCCAGCGGTGCGCCGACCGCCATGATGCCGACCATACCCGTTTCGACTGGTTAAAGCGAAGCCCCGCCGCGACCGGCAAGCGCCTGCCCTTGGAGCTCCTCAAAATGGCATGGCGGAATCTGTAAATGGCATAGCATGCGGGTCCCGAAGCCGTAAGCTCATTGACACGAAACGGCCAGCGGGTGACGAGGAACGCCGTGGGGAGCTTCGACTACATCATCGTCGGCGCGGGATCCGCCGGGTGCGTGCTCGCCGACAATTTGTCTCGCGATGGCCGGCACCGGGTGCTGGTGCTCGAGGCGGGCGGGAGCGATGACAGCTTCTGGATCCGCACGCCCATCGGCTACGGGCGCACCTTCGCCGATGCGCGGGTGAACTGGAAATACGAAACCCAGCCCGAGGCCGGCATGAATGGGCGCCGCGGATACTGGCCGAGGGGACGGGTCGTCGGTGGATCCAGCTCGATCAACGCACTGGTGTATTTCCGCGGCCTTGCCGGTGATTTCGATGACTGGCGCGACCAGGGCGCGCCGGGATGGGGATGGCAGGACGTGCGACCCTACTTCGAGCGCAGCGAGCGGCGCGTGGATGCGGATGGGACCACGCATGGGAGCGGTGCGTTGTACATCACCGATGTCGCACCGCAGTTGCATCGTACCTGCCGGCACTTCTTCGACGCCGCGCGCCAGATCGGACTGCCGGTGATCGCCGACCTCAATGCCGATGGCGCGGCAGGACTCGGGCACTACGTCATCACCACCCGCGACGGCCGCCGCTGCTCCGCAGCCGATGCCTTCCTGCGCCCCGCCCTCGCCCGGCCCAATACGAAGCTCGAATGCCATGCCTGGGTCAGCCGCGTGCGCTTCGAAGGCCGCCGCGCGGTGGGTGTCGACTACAGCCGCGATGGCCGCAATGAATCCGTCACCGCGAGCCGCGGCGTGATTCTCGCGGCGGGTGCGGTGAATTCGCCGCAGCTGCTGCAGCTCTCCGGAATCGGCCCGGGCGCCCTGCTGCAGCGGATGTCGATTCCCGTGCTGCTCGACAGCCCGGTCGTGGGAGGCTGGCTGCAGGATCACCTGGCCATCACCTACTCCTACCGCGCCACCGAACCCACGCTGAACGGCGAGCTGCATTCGGCCTGGGGCAAGGCGCGCGCGGGCCTGCACTATCTGCTCACGAGAAAGGGCCTGTTGTCACTGTCGGTAAACCATGCCGGCGGCCTGGTGCGCGGCGAGCCCGGTGCCGAGCGGCCGGAGTTCCAGCTCTACTACAATCCGATCACCTACGCGGCGGGCGATGCGCGGCGCGCGCGCATCAATCCGGATCCCTTCCCCGGCTTCATGCTCTCGCATCAACCCTCACGGCCGACGAGCCGCGGCCGCATCGAACTGGCCTCGCCGGATTTTCGCGAGGCGCCGGCCATCAGGCCCAATTACCTGGCGACGGAGAAGGACCGGCGCGATGTCATCATCGGCGCACGGCTCCTGCTGGCCCTGCAGAACACCCAGGCCATGCGGGGTTTCATCGCCGCCCCGATCGGGCCTGAGCTTGCCGGCATGGACGAATCGCAGATGCTGGCGGACTTTCGCGCCCGCGCCGCCACGGTGTACCACCCCGTGGGCACCTGCCGCATGGGCCAGGATCCCGCCACCTCGGTGGTGGATCCGCAGCTCGAGGTGCACGGGCTCGAGCATCTGTTCATCGCCGATGCCTCGGTGTTCCCCAACATCACCTCGGCCAACACCAATGCGCCCACCCTGATGGTGGCGCAGAAGGCCTCGGACCTCATACTCGCGGCCTCGCGGACCAGGGAAGCATCATGAAACTCGACAGCGTCAAGGTGTTCATCGTCGGCAATCCTCCGCCGGCCTTCGGTGGCCGATACTTCGTGTTCCTGAAGCTGAGGACGGCCTGCGGCATCGAAGGCGTCGGCGAGGTGTACGCGGCCACCTTCGGGCCCGAGGTCATGAAGCGGGCGGTCGAGGACCTGTTCGCGCGGCGCTTCGCCGGACGCAGTCCCTTCCAGATCGAGACGATCTGGCGCGAGGCGCATGGCTCGGGATTCAGCCTGCGGCCGGACCTGACGCTGATGGGGGCGATGAGCGGCCTGGAGATGGCCTGCTGGGACATCATCGGCAAGGCCTGCAACCAGCCCTGCTACCAGCTCATGGGCGGCCAGGTGCACGAACAGTTGCGCACCTACACCTACCTGTATCCCGGTCCCGGTGAGAGCGATGATTTCTACTGGGACGCGGAGCGGTCCGCGGCCTGCGCCGCCGAGTACGTGAAGCAGGGGTTCACCGGGCTCAAGTTCGATCCCACCGGCGGCTTCTCGGTGTACGACCCCCGGCAGCCCACGCAGGAACAACTCGAGCGCACGGTGCGCTTCCTCAAGCTGATCCGCGAGGCCGTGGGCAGCCGTGCGGACCTGCTGCTCGGCACACATGGTCAGTTCACCCCGTCCGGCGCCTTGCGGCTGGCGAAGATGCTAGAGCCCTATGACCCGCTGTGGTTCGAGGAACCGGTGCCGCCGGAGATGCCAGAGCAGATGGCCCTGGTCGCCCGTGGCACGAGCATCCCGCTGGCGACGGGTGAACGCCTGACCACCAAGTACGAGTTTGCGCGCGTGCTCGCCTGCGGCGCCGCGCACATCCTGCAGCTCAATCTCGGACGCGTCGGCGGGCTGCTGGAAGCGAAGAAGGTCGCGGCGCTGGCGGAGGTGCACTACGCGCAGATCGCGCCGCACCTGTACTGCGGCCCGGTGGTCGGGGCGGCCAACATCCAGATCGCCACCTGCTCGCCCAATTTCCTGATCCTGGAAGGCATCCAGCAATGGGGCGGTTTCCATGCGCGCATCCTGAAGAAGCCGATCCAGTGGCAGGACGGCCATGTGATTCCGCCGAAGGAGCCGGGACTCGGCGTGGAGCTGGACGAAGCCGTGGCGCTCGCCCACCCGTACACCGGCGATGACAAGCTGCACCTGGAGATGGTGGACCGGAACCTGGGCTGAAGGTATCGCATGCGCTACGGATTCATCGGATTGGGCAACCTCGGCCGTCACCTGGCCCACAACCTGAAGCGTGCGGGGTTCGACCTCGGTGTTCATGACCTCGATCGCCATGCCGCAGCCTCGCTCGAAGCCGCGGGCGCACGCTGGGTGGCAGGCGTTGCGGAACTTGCCGCCAGCAGCGATGCGCTGATTACCTGCCTGCCCTCCCCGGCGGCCTCGCGGGCGGTCATGGCGCAGGCCCTGCCGGCGATGCCGCGGGGTTCAACGTGGATCGAGATGAGCACCAATGACTTCGAGGAGATCCAGGCGCTGGAGGTCGAGGCGCGCGGCCGCGGCATCGATGTGCTGGCCTGTCCGGTGACCGGCGGTGTGCATCGCGCCGAGGCCGGCGATATCACCGTGCTCGTCGGCGGCCCCGTGCAGCGCTTCGAGCAGCACCGCGCGGCACTGCAAGCCATGGGCGGCCGGATCATCCACCTCGGCGGCATCGAGCAGTGCGCGGTGACCAAGGTGGTCACCAACATGCTGGCTTTCATCCACCTCATCGCCGCCGGCGAGGCATTGATGCTGTGCGCCAAGGGAGGCGTCGATCTGCGCGCCGCCTTCGAGGCCATCAAGGCCAGCTCCGGCAACAGCTTCGTCCACGAGACCGAGAGCCAGGTGATCCTGAATGGCAGCTACGACATCCAGTTCACCATGGACCTGGCCTGCAAGGACGCCGGCTTCGCCATGGAGTTCGGCCGGCGGTTCGGCGTGCCATTGCGGCTGGCCGCACTCATGGAACAGACCTTCATCGAGGGGCGGGCCCGATACGGCGGCTCGGCATGGTCCTCGATGATCGTGAAGCTGCTGGAGGACGCGGTGGGCACTGCGCTGCGCGCCCCCGGTTTCCCGTCACGACTGGGGCCTGAACACTCATGACAGGCGCATGGGCGCAACGTCTCGCTATATGGATATGAGATGGCTCGATGAGTTTTTTTGCTGCAATTGAGGATGAGAATCCAGTGTATATTCGGCCTTGAAGGGGAATGAGCTGTTGCAGGCGCACAACAGCTTGAGAATCACAGTCAACGACCAGCGCCCACCAAATCTGACAATACGGGAAGGGATGAAGCATGAATCCGAACCAGAAGTTGTCCTATGCGATTGCCGCCATCCTGGGCAGCGCGGCCATGGGAGCTGTCCATGCTGCTGATGCCGACGCGGGCGGCGAAGTACAAGGTTTGCAGGAAATCACGGTCACGGCGCAGCGTCGGGCGGAAAACATCCAGGACGTGCCGATCACGATTCAGGCGCTGACGGGAGACACGCTCGGTCAACTCAGCGTTTCCTCGTTCGACGACATGATCAGGTACCTGCCAAACGTGTCGTTGGCGACCAATGGCCCCGGCCAGGGCAATGTTTTCATGCGCGGTCTGGCGCTCGGGTCATTCGGCACACAATCATCAGGTACTATCGGCGGCTTTCCGAACGTCGCGGTGTACCTGGACGAGCAGTCCGGCCAGATACCCAATCGCAATCTCGACATCATCGCGGTCGATCTGGAGCGGGTCGAAGTGCTCGAAGGCCCGCAGGGCACGCTGTTCGGCGGCGGTGCGCAGGCCGGCGTGCTGCGCTATATCACCAACAAGCCCAAGCTGAACAAGTTCGAAGGCAGCGCGGAGGCGAGCTACGGCACCACTGCCGGCGGTGATCCGAACTCGGCCATCAGCGCGGTCCTCAACCTGCCCCTGGTCAACGACAAACTGGCCGCACGCGTGGTCGTGTACAGCGACGATCGCGGTGGTTACATCGACAACATACCCAGCACCTTCACGCGGCGGGCGACGGACTACGGAATCTATTACGCTGGCTACATCGATCCAGCCACTGGCAACGCCGCGCCGCCACCCAACAGCCCGGTCATCAACAACTATGCCATCGCCAAGAACAATCAAAACCCGGTCAATTACAAGGGTATCCGTGCTTCGCTTCTCTGGCAGATCAACGACAACTGGAATGCGCTGCTGACGCAAAGCTACCAGAACATGCATGCCGATGGCGTGTTCTACCAATATCCCTTGAGCTCCGAACTCGTACCGCTCGGCGAGTTGCAGGCCACGGTATTCAACGATACCTACAACAAGGACAAGTTCACCAACACTTCGCTGACGGTCAGTGGCCAGATCGGGCCCATCCATACGGTGTATGCGGGTGGCTATCTGGTCCGCGACGTCGACCAGGTCGGTGACTACACGAACTATGCGCGCGGCGTATTCGCCGATTATTACCAGTGTTACGGCGCATATGCCGGAACGCCCACCTGTTTCTCGCCCAGTTCCACCTGGCGCGAAGTCGAGAAGAACAAGCACCAGAGTCACGAACTGCGCCTGAGCACGCCGGACGACAAGCGCATTCGCGGCATCGCTGGTGTGTTCTGGGAAGACTTCAAGATCTACGACGATACCGGCTGGTCCTACAAGACGGTGCCCACCTGCGTCGCCGGCGGCGACCCGCTGTGCTTCCAGAACGTACAGCCGTTTCCAGGTTCGCCCGTTCGCAACCCGAATCCGCGCAATGACAACGTCGGCTTCTTCGAAGACACATTCCGCACTTACAAGCAGACCGCCTTCTTCGCCTCAGTCGACCTCGACATCATTCCCAAGGTGCTCACCTTGACGGCCGGAACGCGCCACTACGACTACAAGATGGACTTCGGCGGAACGGTGATCAGCAGCTTCGGTTGCTTCAATTACAATCCCACTGCTCCGACCGGCCCGTGCACGAATTTCACGTATGGTGTCGGCTTTCAACCCTCCGATCAGGATCGCCACTCGAATTACAAGGGATTCAAGAGCCGCATAAGCCTTGCCTGGCACGTCAACGAGGACAACCTGGTCTATGCGACGTGGTCGCAGGGGTATCGCCCGGGCGGTTTCAATCGTTCGTCGGGTGCGTTGCTGAAAGATCCGACGGATCTGGATTCCTCGGGCAACCCGATCCCGCAGTATTTCAAACCGCTCACGGTAGCGCCAGACACCCTGACCAACAAGGAAATCGGCTTCAAGACGGAATTGTGGAACCGTCGAATCCTCGTCAATGGTTCGCTCTACCAGGAGGACTGGAAGAACGTGCAACAAGGCCTGTTCAATCCGCAGCTGCTGGGAAACACCACCTTCGGTGTGAATGGCGCAGATTATCGAGTGCGCGGCTTCGAACTGCAGGTTACGGCACGAGTCACCCAGAAGCTGACCGTGACCGGCTCCGGATCCTGGAACCAAAGCAAGCAGATGAACTCGCCCTTCCTCACGGACAACAATCCTGCCAGCAAGAACTACGGGAAACAGATCACGCAGGCGCTGGACGCTGGAGGCACGCTCGTACAAGTGGTGGATACATTCGGCGCTGCAGGCGTGCCGACCGCGTACTCACCCCCGCTGCAGTTCAATCTACGGGCGCGCTACGACTGGAACATCGGCGCCTATGCAGCGTTTGCCCAGTTGGGCGCCGCACATACGGCGCACTCGTACAACAACTCGAATACGGACCCCAGCATCAACGGTGACTTGCCGGTGAACCAGAACCGGGCGGTGACCTCGACAACCTGGCGCTTCGAGATGCCGGCATACACCACCTGGGATGCGGCTTTCGGCTTCTCCAGGGACAACTGGAACGTGCAGGTATTCGGCCAGAATCTGACCAACGAGAACAAGTCGCTCGCCACCACGACGGCGCAGTTCATCAAGTCGGAAGTGCCCCTGCGCCCTCGCGTGTTGGGAGTCAAGGTGGGCATGAAGTTTTGAGGCCAGCTACCAACTGGCTGCCGGGCTGCGGCAGCCAGTTGCGGTAGACTCGGAGGCGAACGGCGACAACCGCCTCCGAGTCCAACGATGCAACCTTGCCCGACGTCTGCCAGGTCCCCGGTCGAAATCGAGGTCAACCGGATTCAAGCCCTTATCCAGCAGGGCCAGCTCGAGCCCGCACTGGCAGCAGCGCAGCGGATTCGAAAGGATTTTCCAGAGAACCGGGATGCTCTTTACCTCGTCGCGGTCTGTCAACGCTACCTTCATCAGGTTTCACAGGCCCTCGAAACACTCGCGGAACTTGAGACGCACCACTCGCGGTTCAGCCGATTGTTCCAGGAGCGGGGGCATTGCTTCGTCGCATTGCGTGATGCGCCACAGGCAATCGCTTCGTTCATCCGCGCCGTCAATCTGAATCCGGCGCTCCCGGCGAGCTGGGCCAAGCTCGAAGTTCTCTACAAGATGGTCGGGGAGACCGAGAATTCGCGCGTGGCTGGCGCGCATGTTGCGAAGCTCGCTTCCCTGCCGCCGGAAGTGGTCACCGCAACGGCGCTGTTTTCAGACGGCGATCTGGTCCTGGCAGAGCACATCATCCGTGGGTATCTGCAATCGCATACCGACAATGTGGAAGCGATGCGCCTGCTGGCCCGCATCGGCATGGAACTGGACGTGCTCGATGACGGGGAACAGTTGCTCGAGGCGGTGCTCGAGGCAGCACCTGACTATCGCGCGGCTCGCCACGATTACGTGAATGTACTCCTTCGTCGGCACAAGCACGCCAAGGCCAACGAGGAAATCGACAAGCTCCTTGCCTCTGAGCCAGGGAATCGGGCCTATCGAACCTCCAAAGCCGGCATTCTGGTGGGCTTGGGCCTTCACGAGGAAGCATTGCAGGTCTATCGTGCATTGCTGAACGATCTGCTGGCGCACGTACGCAACTCATCACAGGCAGACTCCGGCTTCTTTCCTGCCCGCGAGCTGTCGCAGCTGCATCTTTCGGTGGGCCATTCGCTCAAGACGCTGGGTCGACAGGCGGAATCCATCCAGGCCTACTGCGCGGCGACGGCTGTGCGGCCCGAATTCGGCGACGCTTACTGGAGTCTCGCAAATCTCAAGACCTACAGATTTGGGGAAACGCAGGTGCAGACCATGCGATCGCAGGAATCGTCGGCAGAGATTTCGCGCGAGGACCGCTGGCATCTGTGTTTTGCCTTGGGCAAGTGCCTGGAGGATCAGGGGAACTTTGCCGAATCATTCGAATACTACGCGCGCGGCAACGCTCTGAAGAAGCAGGACAGCGGGTTCACCCTCGAAGCCATCGAGCGGGTATGCCGCGAGCAGCAGCAGGTATGCTCAGCAAGTCTTTTCGAGCGCCACCAAGGCCATGGCTTCGAAGCCCCCGATCCCATCTTCATCGTGGGATTGCCTCGTTCCGGATCCACGCTGCTCGAGCAGATTCTGGCATCCCACTCTCGAGTCCAGGGTACGGCGGAGTTGGCCGACATCCAGCACATCGTGCTGGATTTGTCAGGCCGGGAGATGAAAGGCGGCGAATCGCGCTACCCGGCGGTTCTGGCCAGTCTGACGGCGGATGATCTTTGTCGCTTGGGAAGGATGTACATCGACAGTACGCGCGCCTACCGTACGGGCCAGCCGTATTTCATCGACAAGATGCCGAACAACTTTCGACACATCGGCTTGATACAGCTCATTTTGCCGAACGCGAAGATCATCGATGCGCGTCGAGAGCCCATGGCCTGCTGCTTCAGCAATTTCAAGCAATTGTTTGCATCGGGCCAGGAGTTCACCTATAGCCTGGACGACATCGCGAACTACTATCGGATGTACGTTTCCTTGATGCAGCACTGGGACGCCGTGCTTCCAGGACGCGTGCTACGGGTGCAGCACGAGGACGTCGTAGCGGATCTCGAAGGCAGCGTGCGGCGGATTCTGGAGTACTGCCGACTACCTTTCGAGCCCGAATGCCTGGAATTCCACAAGAACGAGCGCAGCGTGCGCACCGCAAGCTCCGAGCAGGTTCGACGGCCGATATTCAAGGAAGGGCTGGACCAGTGGCGCAACTTCGAGCCCTGGCTCGGGCCGCTGAGGCAGGCTCTCGGCCCGATGGGCGGCGCGGGTAATGCGCGGAGCACGGAGCATTGAACCTGCGCGCCAGCCTGCCCGATGGCTTGATCCGCTGGCGCATCTTCGGCTTCCTGTTCGGCTTCGGGCTCATCGCCTACTTCCAGCAGAAATCCATCCCCGTCGCGGCCGAGCGCATGATGCCCGAGCTCCATCTGTCGCAGGTGCAGATCGGCTGGATCCAGCAGGCGTTCATCGTCGGGTACGCGCTGTTCCAGGTACCCGGGGGCTATCTTGGCCAGAAGCTGGGAGCGCGCCATGCCTTCACCCTGGTCAGCCTGCTGGCCTTCGCCGCGATGATCGGCACCGCGGTCGCCCCGTGGCTGTCGAGCGGGCAAACGCTGTTCCTGCTGCTGCTCGGCGCGCAGTTCCTGTTGGGCCTCGCCCAGGGCGGCATCTTTCCGATGTCGGCGGGCGTGTTCGAGAGCTGGTTTCCCAAGCGGCACTGGGCGCTGGTGCAGGGCCTGCAATCCATGGGCCTGCAAATGGGCGCGGCGATGACACCCCCGCTGATCGCCACGCTGATGCTGGCCAGCGGCTGGCAGCACGCCATCATTCTCACCACGCTCCCGGCGCTGCTGCTGATCGGCGCCTGGGCCTGGTACGGACGCGATACGCCCCGCGATCATCCGGCCGTGCGGCCGGCGGAGCTTGCGGTCATCGGTGACCGTTCGGCAGAGCAGACGGCGCCCGTGACGTTGAAGCGCCTGCTCAAGGCTTGCACCAACCGCAACGTCGCCCTGCTGTTCCTGTCCTACCTGTGCATGAACTACACGTTCTACCTGCTGGCCAACTGGGTGTTCCTGTACCTCGTGCAGGAGCGTCATTTCTCCGTGCTGGAGAGCGGCTGGCTGGCGACGCTCCCGCCGATCGGTGCGGGCCTGGGCGCAGGCCTTGGCGGTTGGCTCGCCGGCATCGCCTGCCGGCGGCTCGGCGATCGCTGGGGATACCGGCTGGTGCCGCTCATCGTCATGCCCGCCGCGGGCATCGTCCTGCTCGTGGCCGTGCGTTCGGCCAATCCCTACCTCGCCGTGTTCCTGCTGGCCCTGTGCTATTGCCTGGTGGAACTTACCGAAGGGTCCTACTGGGCGGGCGCGATGTCCGTGGGCCGGGGTGACACCATGATGGTTGGCGGCGTGATGAACACCGGCGGCAACCTCGGCGGCATCATCGCCATCCCCATCGTCGCCTACCTGTCGCAGAACGGCCGCTGGGACCTCGCGTTCTGGGTGGGCACGGTGCTGGCCCTGGTCTCCGCGGTATCATGGCTGGGCATCGACACCGAGAGCCATTCGTTGAAGGAAGCTGATGAGCCGCACTGATGCGAAAGTCGCGACGCCGCGCCGCCACCGCCTGAGCCTGGTCGAGCGGCGCTCGATCGACTACGTGCCGCTGGCCGAGCGGCACGGCAAGGTCTGGCACCTGTGGCCCGTGTGGTTCTCGGGCGATGCGCACCTGGCGACGCTGGCCGCGGGCGTGGTGGGGGTCGCACTCGGCGGGAATTTCCTCTGGTCCGCGATTGCCGTGGTGCTGGGCAGTGCCCTGGGCACCTTCTTCATGGCCTTCCATTCCGCGCAGGGCCCACAGCTCGGCCTGCCGCAGATGATCCAGTCGCGGCCGCAGTTCGGCTATCGCGGCGCGCTGCTGGTGTGGCTGGTGGCGCTCATCGCCTACGTCGGCTACAACGCCTTCAACCAGATCCTCGCCGCGCAGGCCTTCCACCAGCTCGTGCCGGCCGCACCGGCGGACTCCAAGCTCACCATCATCGTCTTCAACCTCATCGCCGTGGCCCTCGCGATGCTGGGCTACGATCTCATCCATCTCGCGCAGCGCTGGGTGGCCTTCATCATGATCGGCATGCTGGCGCTGTTCACGGCCGGCATCGGATTCCGCGCCGGCTGGCCCGCCAACGCATTCGACTGGCATGGTTTCAAGGGAGTGCCCTTCCTCGCCGGCCTGTTCGCCGCAGCCTCCTACCAGATCAGCTGGTCCATCTACGTCTCCGACTACTCGCGCTACCTGCCGCGCGATGTCTCGGTGCGCGCTTCGTTCTGGTGGACCTATGTGGGCGCCTTCATCGGTGGTTCCTGGATGATGCTGGTGGGCACGGTGGGCGCGGCGCTGGACCCTGCGCTGAACGTCGCCGCCGCCATGCAGGCGGCCGCGGATGCGGCCATGCCGGGCCTGGGCGCGCCGCTGGTGTTTGCCTCCATGCTGGGCCTCATCACCATCTCGACGCTGAATTTCTACGGTTCCTCGCTCACGCTCTTAGGGATCATCAACTCCTTCGGCGAGCTGCGCCTCACCGTGGGCAAGCGCCTGGTATCGCTGCTGCTGCTGGCGCTGCTGTCCATGGCCATCTCGCTCCTGGCCTCGAACAATTTCGTCAAGGCCTTCGAGACCTGGCTCGCGGTGCTTTTGTACCTGTTCACGCCCTGGACCGCCGTGAACCTCGTGGACTTCTACTGGGTGCGCCGCGGCCACTATTCGGTGCGCGAGATCTTCAACCCCCGCGGCATGTACGGCGTGTGGAACTGGCGGGGACTCGTTTCCTACGCCGTGGGGTTCATCGCCATGATCCCCTTCTTCAGCACCGAGCTGTACCGCGGCCCGGTGGCGCGGGCGCTGGGAAACGCGGACATCGCCATGCTGGTGGGGCTGCCGGTCTCCGCGCTGGTGTACATCGCCTGCTGCCGTTCACTGGACCTGGAGGCCGACCGGCGGCAGGCAATGGAGGCTGATCGGGGACTCGACCCGGACGATCGGCATTCCTCGCGCTAGCGGCGGGCGTCCTGGACTTGCACCGGCATTCAGCGCTCAGCCATACCCGAGCGCAATCCCAGATGCTCGACGAACGGGGCAAAATCCTTGTCAGTGAAGAGCAATGCCAGATTGTCTGCGATGCAACGGGTTGCGATGACGGTGTCGATAGTCCCTCGGATCGTCACGCCTTTCGCGCGCAGAATGCGAAAGTTCCTTGCCGCCTGAACAGCAATATCACGGCCACCCAATTCCACCAGAGTCAGAGGCGCCAGGAGCTTGTTGACGCGATCAAAGTCTCGATCGCTGTCACAGCCCTGCAGGACCTCAGCCAGGATGAAATCACCGATGGCGACAGGTTCTGTTCCCAGCAAGGCATCGAGTCGCTCTGCTTGCGGCGTCAGCGTTCCTCGCAGGTAATCGATCCAGACGCTGGAGTCGACCAAGATCAACGGTCTTTCCGCATGGCATCAAGGTCCCCTTGCCAAGGCACCTGGCCGCGCAGGCTTCGAATGGCCTTCTGCTGGTGCAAGCGAACCACCGTCCGAAGTCCCAACTCGACGGCCTCCCGCTTGGTCTTCAAACCCGTGGCTCGCAACGCGTCCTTCATCAACTTATCGTCAATGACGATGTTGGTTCTCATGATGTGTATAACCTCTCTGTTTTATACACATTCTAGCGGACAGGTGTCTTCTTCACAAGACGCCGCCGAGTTGAAGTCATCGCTCGGGAAGCGGGCACCGAGCAACGGCGAATCAGGTTCCGGGCACAAAATCGCCGATCGTGACGCGGATCCAGTTGAGCAGGTGCTCGGCATAGGCGCGGTCGACGAGAAGGAGCACATCCCCCGACTCCGCCGCCACGCTGATGACGGTGGTCTCGGCGATGCGGCTGATGCGCGCCTCGCCAGCCGAGGGGAATGAAGCCTCACTGCCGATGCGCACCAGCAGGTCCCGCACGCGCGCGCCGCGCAACCGCAACACCCACCAGCCGCCGGAGAGATCCACGCAGCAGCCATCCGCGGCTGGCGGCAAGGCGTCGAGCAGCGCGCGAAAAGCCGCCGCGTCGCTGAGCAGCGCCAACGTGCTGGTGGGGTTACGCCACAGCAGATGAGCCTCGTGGCCCGCGGGGGCGCCTGGAATGCGCTGCGCCTTGCCGGCCGCGGGCAGCGGCACTTCGAACAGGCGCTCGCAGGCGCGGGCGAACTCACCCTCGCGGCGCAGGTGGCGCAGCGCCGCCACGCGCCATTGCCATTCGATGCACACCGTAAGGCCCGGCGCCGCGAGATCCTGGTAGGGATTGTGCCGGTCATCCATGCAGGCGCTTCCCTTCCGGATCGAAGAATGGCGGCTTCACCACCACCGCCTCCACCGTCGCACCCAGGTGATGCACGCGCACGGTCTCGCCCAGGCGATGGGCGCCGCGGGAGAGCATCGCGAGCGCCACGGGCTTGCGCAAGTTTGGGCTCCAGAAGCTCGAGGTCACGTGTCCTTCGGTCAGTGTCGGCGGCGGCGTGTTGGAAATCTGCCCGCCCACCGGCAGCCGCGAACGGCCATCCGCCGGCGCAAGGCCGACCAGCGTGGGACGCGCCGGATCGCGCGAGGCCGCTCGAAGCAGCGAGCGGCGACCGACGCACTCCGCGGTCTTCTTCGCGATGCCGCCGCCGAATCCGACGTCCTGCGGGAGCGTGGTGCCATCGGTATCGCTGCCCACGTGCAGGAAGCCCTTCTCCACCCGCAGGATCTCCAGCGCTTCGATGCCGTAGGGCGCCGCATCGAATTCGCCGGCCCTGCTCCACAGGCGTTCGAACAGCTCGCTGGTGGATTCCACGGGCAGGTTGATCTCGTAGCCCAGCTCGCCGGAGAAGCTGGCGCGCAGCACCCGCAGCGGGATGTCATCGAGCGTGCTGTCGCGCAGGGTCATGTGCTTCATGTTCGACGGCGAGAGCGCCGCATCGAACCCGCAGGCCTCGAGCCACCGCCAGGCCTTGGGTCCGGCCACGGTCACATTGCCCCAACGCGAGGTCACAGGGGTGATCAGCACCTCGAACTGCGGATACTCGCACTGCAGCCACTCCTCGAAGGCCGCCGCGGTCTGCTCCGCGCCGGAGCTGGTGGTGTTCACCCAGAAGTGGCGTTCCGACAGGCGCGCGACGATGCCATCATCGACCACCACGCCATTCTCGTTCGGCACCAGGCCATAGCGCGCCTGGCCCACGGCCAGGGTCGACATCGTGCCCACGTACATGAGATCAAGGAACCTGGCCGCATCCGCGCCGTAGATCTCGATCTTGCCCAGGGGCGAGCCATCGAAGATGCCCACGTGGGTGCGGGTGTGCAGCGCCTCGCGCTGCGCGGCCGTCTCCAGGTCCTCATCACCGCGCGGGTAGGCCACCGGGCGGCGCCACAGGCCGAAGTCCTCCCACAGCGCGCCGCGCTCCACGTGCCATTGCCAGGCGGGCAGCCGCTTGCGAGGCCGGTAAAGGTCCCCCGTGCGGCGTCCCACGAGCAGTCCCAGGCTCACCGGCGCGAACGGCGGCCGGAATTTCGTCGTGCCCACCTGCGGTGGCGCGCGATCGGTGAACGTGCCCATCAGCACCAGTGCATTGACGTTGCTGGTCTTGCCCTGGTCGGTTCCCATGCCCGTCGTGGTGTAGCGCTTCAGGTGCTCGACCGAGCGGTAGTTCTCGCGGGCGGCAAGGCCCACATCGCCGTGCGCGACATCGTTCTGCAGGTCGACGAACTGCTTGCCGTGAACGTTGGGCACCCGCGTGTCGGCGAGCGAGCAACCGGTGCCACCCACCGGCGCTGGTGGAGGCGTCTCGCCGCGCGCCAGCGCCCTGCCCACCGCGGCCGCGTGCTCGCAGGCGGGCGCAGGCGCGAACACGCCCGCGCTCGCGCCGACGCTGTACAGGCCGGGCGCATGCCCGTCCGGCACGAACATCGCCGACTCTTCCAGCCAGCGCAGCCGGCCACCGGCCTGGGAATGCAGGTGGACCGCGGGCGCGAAGCCGCCGGCACTCGCGATGAGGTCACAGTCGACCTGGCAGTCGCCCTCCGGGCTGCGCACGGTGCAGCCGCTCACCGAACGCGCGCCGCGCACCGACACGATGTGCGCCTGCGACCAGCAGGCCATGTCTCCCTGGCGCGTGCCGATCAGCTCCGCCGGCCGAACATCGGCGATGCCGGCCACCTGCAGTCCCGCCTGCCGCAGGGCGGTGGCGAGGGAGAAGGCCGAGTCGCTGTTCGCGGCGATGAGCACGCGGCGGCCGCAGGCGACGCCGTACCGGCGCGCGTAGGCTAGCACCGCGTGGCCCAGCATGATGCCGGGTCGGTCGTTGTCGGGGAACAGCAGCGGCCGCTCGAATGCGCCGCAGGCGCTGATGATGCTGCGGGCGCGGATCTTCCACAGCCGCTCGCGCAACCGGGGCGAGGCGCCGTCGGCCGCATGGGGTCCTGGCAGCCGCTCCACCGCGCAGACCAGGTTGTGATCATAGGCGCCGAAGGCCATCGTGCGCCGGAGCACGCGCACGCCGGCGCCTTCCAGCCGCCCGATCTGCGCGTCCAGCGCCTCGTCGGCGGCCCAGGCTGCGATGCCACCGAGCTGCTCGCCGCTCGCGAGCAGCACCGTCGTCGCGCCGGCCTGCGCCGCGGCCAGCGCCGCCGCGATGCCCGTCGCTCCCGCGCCCACGACCAGCACATCAGCACTGGCGGACACCTCCTCGTAGCGATCGGGATCCGGCTGGCCCGAGCCGCGTCCCAGGCCCGCCATGCGACGGACGGTGGGCTCGAACCAGTGCCAGTTCGGCCACATGAAGGTCTTGTAGTAGAACCCCGAAGGCAGGAACGATGCGAACAGGCCGTTGATCGCGCCAAGATCGAAGTCCACGCTGGGCCAGCAGTTCACGCTCTCGGCAACGAGGCCTGGCTGGAGCGGCACGAGCGTGGCGCGTTGGTTAGGCGTCCGTCGCCGGCCCGCGCCGACATCGACGATGCCCGTCGGTTCCTCGACTCCGCAGCTGAAGATGCCTCGCGGGCGATGCAGCTTGAAGCTGCGGCCGATGAGCCTCACGCCATTGGCGAGCAGCGCGGAGGCGAGCGTGTCGCCCTCGAAGCCCGAGAGACTGCGGCCGTTGAACTCGAAGCTCAGCGGACGGCTGCGGTCGATGTCACGGCCCGCGGGCGCGGCCAGCCGGAATCCGCTCATACGCAATCCGCCCCGGGGAGCGAAGGCGCCGGCTCACCCATGCGATACACCGCGAGGATCTCGTGCGTCAGTGTGTGGCGCGCCACGTTGAACCATTGTCCGCATCCGGCCGTGTGCCGCCAGCGCTCCAGGTGCACGCCCTTGGGGTTGTCGCGGAAGAACAGGTAATCACCCCACTGCGCATCGCTGGCCTCGCTGGAAGGGCGGCTGATGTGCGAGGCGCCGCCACAGTTGAACTCGTTCTCGTCTCGCCGGCCGCAGAAGGGACAGGGGATGGACATCATGGTGGCATCCTTGCTTCAGTGAGCGATGCCCGAGCCAGCCGCTTCGTCGACCAGCCGGCCGGTGTGGAAGCGCTCGAGCTGGAAGGCTTCCGTGAGCTCGTGGTTGCGCCCCGTGGCCAGCACATGCGCCAGCGTCCAGCCGCCCACCGGAATTCCCTTGAAGCCACCGGTCCCCCAGCCGCAGTTGATGTACAGGTTGGGAACCGGTGTGGCCCCGATGATCGGGCTGGAGTCGTGCACCACATCGACGATGCCGGCCCACTGGCGCATGAGCTGCAGGCGGCTGAAGGAAGGAAAGATGGCCAGCGTCGCCGCGAGGATCGCCTGGGTGATGGCCACACTCCCCCGTTGTGCATAGGAGGGCCACAGGTCGAGTCCCGCGCCGATGACCATCTCGCCCTTGTCGGACTGGCTGACATAGGCGCCGGTCGCCGAGGAGAGCACCACCGTGTCCAGCAGCGGCTTCAGGGGCTCGCTCACCATGGCCTGCAGCGCGTAGCTCGTCACCGGCAAGCGGAAGCCGGCCATCTTCGCGAGCACCGAGCTGTGCCCGGCGGCCGCGATGCCGACGCGGTCCGCGAGGATGCTGCCCCGCGAAGTCTCCACGCCCACCACCGCGCCGTTCTCGCGCAGGAAGCCGCGCACCTCGCAGTTCTGGATGATGTCCACGCCCCGAGCGGAAGCCGCCCGCGCGTACCCCCAGGCCACCGCATCATGGCGCGCCGTGCCGCCGCGCTGCTGCGTGAAGCCTCCCAGCACCGGGAATCGGGCGCCCGGGGACATGTCGACCAGGGGTGCGCGTTCGGCGATCTCCTCGCGCGAGATCATGTCCGCGACCACGCCGTTCATGCGCATGGCGTTCGCCCAGCGCGTCATCGCGTCCATGTCGTGGC
Source organism: Steroidobacteraceae bacterium (assembly GCA_046347195.1). Classification (GTDB taxonomy): domain Bacteria; phylum Pseudomonadota; class Gammaproteobacteria; order Steroidobacterales; family Steroidobacteraceae; genus TMP-86. The sequence continues at coordinate 42,235 of JAXMGQ010000007.1, read as the reverse complement.
GGCTGTGCGCGAGCAGGATGAGGCCGCGCTGGCTCAGCATGATGTTGAAGTTCAGGTCCCGCGAGAGCCCCTCGTAGAGCCGCAGCGAGAAGTCGTAAAGCCGGGCGCTTTCCGGGTACATGTAGTTGGAGCGCACGATGGTGGTGTTGCGGCCGGTGTTGCCACCGCCAATCCAACCGCGCTCGATCACCGCCACGTTGGTGATGGCGTGGTTCTTCGCCAGGTAGTAGGCGCAGGCCAGCCCATGGCCGCCGCCGCCCACGATGATCACATCGTAGGACGGCTTGGGCGAGGCATCCCGCCAGGCCTGCGGCCAATGCCGGTGGTTCGCGAGGGACTCGCGCAGCAACGTCCAGGCTGAATACTTCCGGGCCATCACATCCCCATCGTTCCGCAAGGCATTCCCGCTTGCAGGCACCGGCGCACCGCTGCCATTGGCGCACCTCCTGCCGGCGCGCAAATCTTACACCACGGCAGGCAGCGCGATGCCGGTTGGCCATGGCCGGTCGAGGAATATGGCCGACTGGCGCAAAGCTGTGCCCGGCATCCAATAATCAGATGCCGGCCCGGCGTTCGGGCATCAGAAGATGCCCAGCTCCAGCCCGCTGGCGAGCGTTGCGCCCAGTTCCCGGCAGCGCTGCAGATCGTCCTGCCCGAGATGCTTGGGAGCAAGGATGGCCTCGGGCGACTGCGCATGCGTGCACACGATCAGCGCGGGCGCGATGGCCTTGAGCCGCCAGCCGGTGGCGATGCGCTCGAGCTGTCGCACCGCATTGCTGCCGTCGCTCCCGGCGCAGACGAGGCAGACATACGGACGCGCCACGAGCTGATCCAGCACCGCGTAGTAGCTGCGATCGAAGAAGGCCTTCAGCTCGCCGGACATCGCCGCGAGGTTCTCGGGCGTCGCGAACACATACCCTTGTGCCGCGAGCAGGTCCGAAGGCCCGGCCTCGCGCGCGTGCAGCAGGCGGACCTGTGCGTCCGGGACGGCCTCGCGCACGCCCTGCTCCGCGGCCCGGGCCATCTGCAGCGTCCCCCCGGTGGCGGAGTGATAAACGACCAGGATGTTGACGGGATCAGCCATGGAGTGCCCAGCGATGCAGTGTAAACCGGCTCCTTGCCCGCGTGTCGGGCTCCTCTTTCCTTCTGCCCGCAAGCGGGCATACTGGCGGCGCTTCATCCCCTTCGAGAGATGCGTCCATGCCTGCATTCCAGCGTGAAATCCCCGTCCGCTTCGGCCACTGCGACCCGGCCTCCATCGTGTTCTACCCGCGCTATTTCGAGATGATCGCCGCGCTGGTGGAGGACTGGTTCGAGGATGGCCTGGAAGCCAGCGCCCCGGGACTCATGTATCACCGCAGCATCGTCACCCCGACGGTGCATTTCTCGGTGGACTTCCTGAATGCGGCCTGGTTCGGCGACCGGCTCATTTTCAGCCTGTGGGTGAAGAAGATCGGTCGCTCTTCCTGCGAGCTGCTCATCGAAGCCTCCCACCAGGGCAAGATCGCCATGCGGGTGAAGCAGGTGCTGGTGTTCACGACGGAACGCAAGCGCCGCCCGACTGCCATCCCGCCCGACATCGTCCACCGCATGCAGCACTACCTGTACACGAAGGGCCGGCCGGCGGGTCCGCGAGTCGCCATCGCCCGGGCGACACGCAAGGCGCCGCCCGCTCGCTCGCTACGCGGAAAGGCCACGAAGTCGGATGTCAACGGCGGCAAGACACGCGGTGCCGCTGGCGCCTGATGGGCGCGCCGTTACGCTCGATATGATGGCAGGGTCTTCGCCCCGCGCCATCAGCCCGGCGGCGGCGAGCCGCCCTCGGCCACGCGCCGGACCACGTACTCCTCGAGTGACGCCAGCACCGCGGGATCACGCGCAGGCGGTGTGAAGCGCTCCAGTGTGCTCTTCCAGATCTCACTCGCCCGGGCCGTGGCATCCTTCGCGCCATCGTTCATCCAGGTGCCGTAGTTGCGCCAGTCCGAGACCAGCGGCGCGTAGAAGGCGCTGCGGTAGCGCTCCATCGTGTGCGCGCAGCCAAAGAAATGTCCGCCGGCGCCCACCTCGGCGACCGCGTCGAGGGCGAAGTCCGCCTCCGTGGCGCCCACCGGCAGAAAAACTTCCGCGAACATCTGCAGTGCCTCGATGTCGAGGATGAACTTCTCGAACGAGGCCGTCAGCCCGCTCTCCAGCCAGCCGGCGGCGTGCAGGATGAAGTTCGCGCCACCCATCAGCGCGCCCCACAGGCTCATCTGCGATTCGTAGGCCGCCTGTGCATCGGGCACGTTCGAGGCGGTCGCGTTCGAGGAGCGCCACGGAAGCCCGATGTGGCGCGCGAGCTGGCCGGCCCCGAATGCCGCCTTGACGTACTCGGGCGTGCCGAAGGCCGGCGAGCCGGACTTCATGTCGACGTTGCTGGTGAAGCTGCCGTAGATGATGGGCGCGCCGGGACGCACGAGCTGCGCGAGCACCAGCCCGAACAGCGCCTCCGCGTGTGCCAGGGTCAGCGCACCGGCGATGGTCACCGGCGCCATCGCGCCGGCCAGGGTGAAGGGCGTGATGATGGACACCTGGCCCTCGCGCGCGAAATCGATGATGCCATCGGCCATGGGCAGGTCGAGGGTCAGCGGCGAATTGGTGTTGATCACCGTCCACACGCGCGGCTCCGCACGAAAGGCCTCCGGCGAAAGGCCATAGGCACGGCGCATGAGTTCGAAGCAGTCGTTGACCTGACCCGTGCCGCGGGAGTAGATGAACGGAATCTTGTCCGACAGCACGAGTTGTGAACGCATCATTTCCAGGTGCCGAAGGTGCACCGGGATGTCCTGCGGCTCGGTGGCGCCGCCCAGCGTGTGGATGACCTCGAAGCTCTGGCAGAGCCGGATCATGTTGCGGAAGTCCTCGATCGTGCCGGCGCGTCGGCCGCCCTCCGTGGTCATGATGTTGGGCGGCCCGGAGGTCGGCGCGAACACCACCCGTCCGTCGTGGATGGGCATGCTGTGCTCAGGGTCGTGCGCGTGGAAGGTGATCTGCTTCGGCGCCTTGGCGAGACACTGGGTCACAAGCGCCGGATCGAGCCGCACGAACTGCTTGGCCTCATCGACGCTCGCACCGCCCTGCGCGTAGATGCGCCGCGCGTCCGCCGAGAGCACCTTCATGCCCTGCGTTTCCAGCAAACGCAACGCCGCGTGATGCAGCGCTTCGACCTGATCGGCGCTGAACACCGTGGGCGGAGTGAAGGGGTTGCGCAAATGGCGATACATCCGCGTGCGATCCACGGCGGCGTGCTTGTTGGCCGGGGGCGGGGGGCGGCGCCGGCCGCGGCGGGCGGTCTGTTCCAGGGGTTCGCTCATGCTTGGGAAACGATAGCAAAGCGCGATGCCCACGTCTCGCATCCGAAGGCCCATGCCTTTTTGCGCTGGACCCATCCGCAAATGCGCGCACCGCCGTGCGCACCGTCGATTCAACCCCAGCGGCGGATCTCGGGCATGATCTCGCGAGCGAACACCTTCATCGCGCGCTTCACGTGCTCCACGTCCATGCCGGGCGCATGAAACTGCAGCGCAAGCTGGTCGAGGGGTTCGTTGCGGTAGATCGAGAGTCCCGCGATGACATCCTCCACCGTGCCGACGGCGAAGGGCACACCATAGATGCCGGCGTTCTTCGTGCGACGCAGCTCGCCCACGGGGGGCAGCGGCATGTTGACGCCGCGCCGCCGATAGAACTCCACGCCCCAGTGCAATGCGGCTTCCGCCTCGTCCCAGGCCTGTTCGCGCGCGGGTGCGATATGCACGCAGAGCGGACCTGAGACGATCTTCTGGTCCTTTCGATTGCGCCCGTTTTTCGCCAGCAGCTCAGGGTAAGTCTTCCAGAGGGGCGAGTGCAGCGCCGAGGCGAGGTGGTAGCCGCGCTGCGCCGCACGCTCGATGCTCTGTGGGCCCATCGCCGCCATCCAGATCGGCGGATGAGGCCGCTGCACGGGCTTGGGACGCAACCGGACGTTGCGGTACTGGTAGTACTTGCCTTCGTGCGTCACTTCCTCCTCGGTGTACAGGCGCTGGATCAAAGCCAGCATCTCGTATGTCCGCGCGAAAGTCTCGGATTTGGCGACGCCGAAGACCTCGCATTCCTGCTGCATGGGGCCCGCACCAATACCCAGGTCCAGCCGGCCGCCCGAGAGGATGTCGACCGCCGCAGCTTCTTCGGCCACCGCCAGCGGGTCGTGCAGCGCCAGCAGCAGCACGTAGGTGCCGAGGCGAATGCGGTGCGTGCGGGACGCGATGGCGGCCAGCACGCTCAAGGGCCGGGAATTCCAGTCATCCTCGGCGAAGTGGTGTTCGGACATCCAGAAATGGCTGAAGCCCAGCTCATCGGCTAGCACGGCCTCCGCGATGCTTTCCTGGTAGAGCTGCGCCAAAGGCCGCTCTTTCCCCGGCAGATTGCGGATGCCCGCAGCGATACCTACGTCCATCGTCATGACTCCTTCGTGTGGCTGACCCTTCAGCAGGTCATGCCGTGACCGAACTCCCGGTGGATGCGCGGCAGGAACTGTCCCCAGCGCGTGAACTCGCAGACATTGTGCCTCGCGAGACCCTGCACCGCAGCCTGCGGCACCTTGATGCCCGGCGGCAAGGTCAGCTCGGGGCGGCCGTTCGACATGCGGTATCCCATCCAGAACCGGGTCCGATGTTCAAGGCCCTGTGGGTGTTGGCGGAAGATGTGGCACATCAGCGCCGGCGCCGTGATCGAGTCATCGGTCTTGTTCACCGCCACGGCCCAGCCGAAGCCGCCCGCAAAGGTCGAGACATACGGCTCCTTCCAGCGCGACATGTCGAAACCGAACTCCTGCGGCGAGAGGAAGTGGATGTCGATGTTCTCCATGCCGCAGTTGCAGTTCTCGGTAACGTGATGCACCACGCCCCAGTTCTTCTCGCGATTCGGGATGGACGGGTCGAGAATGCGCCGGCGCCCCTCGGGACTGAGCATCAGGCCGCCATGCTGCGGCGGATACCAGATGCGGTAACGCAGGTCCTCGAGCGGATGCCAGGCGAACCACCAGTCCACCATCTCCGCGGTGACCTCCGGGTACACCATGCGGTTGGCGATGAAGCCCGCGCCGTCCGGCAGGTTGCACCAGCCGATCTCGACCTCGAGCTCGCCGGGGTTCAGCAGGTCGTTCATCCGCTCGGGGCCGATGGCCTTGGCCGGATCACATGGCGCATCCATCTTCGCCAGGTGCGCAGGATCTGGTTTCGGGATGTCCTCATCGTAGTACTTGGCAAAGGGCCGTCGCCGCTCCTCATCAGTGAGCGGCGGACGGTCGGCCTTCGCCGCCGTCGAGGCGCGGAATTTCGTGAAATCGAGCTGCACCCGGTCTTCGGCAATCACGGTCTGCATGGGCATACTCCTCGGGTGGATCCGGTTCAGCCGGCAGGTGTGTCGCGGATGATCACCACCTGCCGAGTGTACAGGTAGAACGATCGCGACCAGTCGACGAAGGCGGTTGGGAAGCTGCGCAGCGCCTCGTGATACTGGCGGAAGGCGCCTGCCTGCTCCAGCGTGTCATACCACTGCGTCACCACCATGTCGTACACCGGTGGATCCACCATCTTGAAATGCTTGCGCGCGGCGGCATCGTTGTCGTTCGCGCGGCAGCGCCGGTTCAACACGCATCGCCGCATCTGCTCGCGGGCATAGGGTGCCCGCTGCATCGCGTACTCATGCGCCTCGCGCCAGTATCGAAGGTAATCCTCAGGATAAACCGGCTCGGCGCGCATGAGGTAGAGCAGCACCTTCAGGGCGCCGACCCCGCTGATGATGCCCAGCCCGGGGTTGAAGGCGGGAACCGGCGCCGGCACGGGCACCTCCTCCTCCTCGGCCATGACGATGATATTGGTGCGTTCATCGGCGAAATACCGGCCGTCGCTCGAGGCCGCCGACGGGGTCGCCGGTTCGAGCGTCGCGAGCATGTCCGGAAAGGTGTCGAACTGCAGCTCGACCACCGCATCACGCTCGCATACCTGCTGATGGGTGGGGTCCTCGAGTACGCCGAAGGCGCCGTCGATGACATGGTTCTGCACGTAGGAGCGGATCTTCAGCCGCTCCTGTCGCGCGATGCTGCCGTGGTAGAACTCGAGATAGCGCTGGTATTCGGCCCGTGTGAGGCCTGGGCGGCGGCGTGAAGCCGCCATGAGCTTGATCGGCACGCTTTCCTCCCGGCGGCGAACGCCCGAAGCGTCCACCGACCCAACTTCACGGCCCATCATAGGGCGGGCTGGACCCATCCGTGAAATGGTTTGTACCGATGAGATATATTTGCCGGACCGATACCCGAAAAGCCCCCCTGCCATGCATTTCCGCGGACTCGACCTCAACCTGCTCGTCGCGCTGGACGCCCTGCTGAGCGAGGGCAATGTCACCGCCGCCGGCCGCAAGCTCCACCTCAGTCAGTCCGCCATGAGCGGGGCGCTGGCGCGCCTGCGATTGCATTTCCGTGATCCGCTGCTCGTGCAGGTGGGGCGCAGCATGCAACCCACACCCCACGCCCGCCAGCTCGCCACAGCCGTGCGGTCCATCCTCGTGCAGGTCGAGACCTCGCTGCAGGGCCCGGCGAGCTTCGATCCGGGATCGGCCCGCCGCCGCATCAAGGTGGCGGCCTCGGACTACGCCATCGAGGTGCTGCTGGTCGAGGTGCAGCGGGCCTGCGCCCTCGCGGCGCCCGGCCTCACCCTCGACGTCGTCGCACTCGCCCGTGATGCCTCCACCTTGCTGGGCCGCGGCGAGGTCGACCTGCTGATCATCCCGGACCGCTACCGCCAGCCCCGGTTTCCATTCGCCCCGCTGTTCACCGACCGGCTGGTGTGCGTGGTCGACCGCGGCCACCCGGCCGCGCGCAAGCACTTGTCGCTGGCGGCCTTCAAGTCCGCCGAGCACGTGCTGTTCCAGCCCGACCCGGGTCACCTGATCGCGTTCGATCAATGGTTGCAGGACAACTACCACTTCGAACCCCTCATCCGCCTCGTGCTGCCCAGCTATGCGGCGCTCCCGCACGCCGTGGTCGGCACGCAGCGGATCGCCACGGTGCCCGAGCAGCTCGCCCGGCGGCAGGCGACGCACCTGCCCATCCGCATCCTGTTGCCCCGCTTCCGGATGCCCGCGCTGAACGAGATCATGCAATGGCACGAGTCTCACGCGGCCGATGCCGGACTTGCCTGGTTCCGCTCGCTCATCGTCGAAACCGCGGCCGCGCGATTCGCGCATCCCAGGGTTATGATGCGAAGCCTGACGACCCGACGTCCGCGAACCTGAACCCGACCCTGAATCCGACGAGGTACCCTGTGACCCGCATCGTGTCCGCCGTTGCCGGCCTGATCCTCACGAGCCTGTCCGCAACCCTGGCCCCGCCTGCCTGTGCGGCGGAAGCTGCCGTGACGGTGATCCGTGCCGGACACCTGATCGACGCCCTGGCGGGAAAGGTCCTGAACGACCAGACCATCATCATTCGCGACCGGCGCATCGAGGCCGTGGGCGCGGGTCTTGCGGCGCCTGCCGGCGCCACGCTCATCGACCTGTCGCAGATGACGGTGCTGCCCGGACTCATCGACTGCCACACGCATCTTGCTGACCTCGGCGATGGCGAGCCGCTGCACGTCCTGCAGCGCTCCGCGGCCGAGACAGCCTTCGCGGCCATTCCCAACGCGCGCAAGACCCTGCTGGCCGGCTTCACCACGGTGCGCGATGTCGGGGTGTACCGCGCCTTCAACGATGTCGCGCTGCGCGATGCCATCGCGCAAGGCTTCATCGAGGGCCCGCGCATGTACGTCGCGGGCGCCTACATCACCATCTCGCAGGGTGCGGGCGCCATGGCCGGTCTCGCGCCCGACATCCAGCTTCCGCTCGAGCTCCGGTACGGCGAGGCCAACAGCCCCTGGGAGGTCCGGCAGAAGATCCGCGAACTCGCCCACCGGGGCGCCGATCACATCAAGGTGCTCGCCACCGGCGCGGTGCTCACCCACGGCAGCAATCCGAAGTCGGTGGAGTTCACGCCCGAGGAACTGCGGGCCGCGGTGGAGGAAGCGCGCGCCTTCGGCCTCAAGGTGGAGGCGCACGCGCACGATACGGACGGCATCAAGAATGCCATCCGCGCCGGCGTCGCCAGCATCGAACATGCCACGCTCATCGACGATGAAGGCATCGCGCTTGCGAAGCAGCACGGTACTTATCTCGACATGGACATCTACGACGAGGAATGCATCCAGTCCTCGCCCGACACGCCGGCGGATTTCCTGCAGCACGACCGTGATCTCGCGGAAGCGCAGCGCCGCAACTTCACCAAAGCCGTGCGCGCCGGGGTGAAGATGAGCTTCGGCACGGATGCCGGGGTATGCCCGTACGGCATGAACGGCAAGCAACTCGCCTTCATGGTCCGCTACGGCATGACGCCGATGCAGGCAATCCAGTCGGCCACGGTGAACGCCGCCGACCTCATCGGCCACCCGGAGCTGTTCGGCTCGATCACCGCAGGCAAGTCCGCCGACATCATCGCCGTCAAGGGCGACCCCATCGCCGACATCAGCCTGCTCGAGCGCGTCGATTTCATCATGAAGGAAGGCAAGGTCTACAAGCGGGATTTGCAGTAACCTTCATCGCCCGGTTCTCGACGCCGCCCGACTTTCGACAACGCACCCAGGAGTCCTCGCATGCTGCGCCTCACCCCGCCCTTCCTGTTCCTGCTGGCGATGACGCTCACCCAGGTGGCCAGCGCCGACCCCACGCGTGATGCCATCGAGTCCGGCAATCGCGCCTTTGCCGCGGCCGTGGCCAAGGGCGATGCGGCGGCGGTGAGCGCGCTGTACACCCAGGACGCGGTCCTCATGCCCGCCGCGGCGGCCAACGTGACGGGTGCGGCGGCCATCCAGAAGTACTGGCAGGGTGCCCTGTCCGAAGGCGTCGGCGGCGTGAAGTTCACCACCCGGGAAGTGTATGGACGGGGACCGACGGCAACCGAGGTGGGCGAGTACGAGATCACGGCGAAGTCGGGCCAGCCCATCGATCATGGCAAGTACATCGTGGTGTGGAAGCGCACCGCAGGACGCTGGCAGCTTCACCGTGACATGTTCTCGACCAGTGTCGAGGCCAAGCCCTCGCACTGACCGGCGCACCCGGCGGCGCCGATCTTCCCGGCCGGCAACGGGCTCTGGCCAAGCATGCCGCTGAGCGTCCTTGCCGCCGTGCTGATCGGTGCCCTGCTGCACGCGGGCTGGAACATCCTGGTCAAGCGTGAGCCCGACAAGCTGCTGGCGACGGCGGGCCTGTATCTCGGATCCGGATTCATCGCCGCGGCGCTCCTGCCGCTGCTGCCGCCGCCAGCGCCCGCGGCCTTCGCGTTCCTCGCCGCCTCGACGCTGTGCGAGCTGCTCTACGGGGTGTTGCTGAGCCGCGCCTATCATCTGGGCGACCTGAGCCATGCGTATCCCTTGATGCGCGGAACCCCGCCCCTGCTGGTGGCGGTGGGCAGCGCCCTGTTCGCCGGAGAGCACCTGCCTTGCTGGGCCTGGGTGGGCGTCGGGCTCGTCTCCGCGGGCATCCTTTCACTGGTCCTGCACGCACATCGGGGCCCGCGCCGGACGGGCAATGCCACGGCGACGCGCCTCGCCTTGCTCAACGCCGGCGTCATCGCCAGCTACACGCTGATCGATGGCCTCGGCGTGCGCGCCTCCGGCCAGCCGCTGTCCTACATCCTGTGGCTGTTCCTGCTCATCGGCAGCGCCTGGATGCTCTGGGCACTGTTGATGGCCGGCACGCAGAGTCGCCTCCAACTGCTGCGCAACGCTCCCCGGAGCCTCGCCGGTGGCGCCTGCTCGCTGGGATCCTACGGCATCGCGCTGTGGGCGATGACGCGCGCGCCGATCGCGGCAGTTGCCGCCGTGCGCGAAACCTCCATCGTCTTCGGCCTGCTGCTCGGGCGGCTGGTGCTGAAGGAACGCATCACGCCGGCCAGGGCTATTGCCGCCCTGCTCGTCACGCTCGGCGTCTACCTCATCCGCGGCAGCAGCCGCTGATCGCGTCGCACCCCGCGGCCGCGTTGCCGTGCAGCCGTGCAGCGCGCGCTGAAGTACAGCCGCGCCGCCGCGCTCAGCCGCGAGCCGATCCGCCCGCCGCCGCCTCGTCCACCACCGCGCCGGGCTCGTCCTCGGCGCAGAAAGGCGTCACGGCCTCGGCCTTGACCGTGGGCAGCGTGCGCACGCGCCGGATCACCGGCAGTCGCCAGGCAACCAACGCGACCGCCAGCGCGGTGAAACCGGCGAACAGCAGCGTTGCGCGCAGGCTGATCTGCTCGCCCAGCCAGCCGCCGATCAGGGCTCCCGGACCCGCCGGGATCAGGATCAGGAAGCGCATGGTGGTGGTCATGCGGCCGAGCATCGGAGCTGGGGTCACAGCCTGACGCAGCGACAGGAAGTTGATGAAGATCAGCACCGCGCCACAGCCGTAGAGGAACAACATGAAGGCGAAGGCGGCAACGCCCAGGGTGCCAACGGGCGCCATGGCCAGCATGAGCCAGCCGCAACCGGTGACCGCGAAGCCCAGCACCAGGCTCGGGCCCGGTCCGAGCCGTTTCGCCACCAGGTGCCCCACTGCGCTCGTGCCGATGGTGCCGAGGCCCAGCGCGACGTAGGACAGCCCCACGCCGCGCTCGCTCAAGCCCAGGGTGTGAGTCGCGAACAGGATCTGCACGGCGGTGGCGGCGCTGGAGCAGGCATCCCAGGCGCCGACACAACTGGCCATGGCCACCAGCAATGCATGCTGCCGCACGAAAGTCAGCCCCGCCCGCAGCGCCGGCCAGAAGGCCTCGTGCCGGGTGGACGGCGTCTCACGCACGCGCAGTCCGCGCAGGACGAAGGCTGAGGCCAGCAGCATCGCCGCATCGGCGATCAGCGCCAGCGGCGCGCCGGTCAGCTTGATCAGCGCGCCCGCGGCGCCCGGCCCTGCGACCTCCGCCGCCGAGGAAGCGAGCGCGTTCTTCGCATGCGCCTCGACCAGACGCTCGCGCGGCACGATCTGCGTCAGCACGATCTGGGCGGCGCTGCCCGCCACGGTGTTGATCGAGCCGATGATGAAGCCCACCACGTACAGCCACGAGATGCTGATGATGCCCAGCTTCCACGCCAGTGGAACCGAGGCCACGGCCACCGCGATCGACAGCTCGCCCGCCACGTACACGGGAAGCTTCCTGATGCGATCGAGCCACACACCCGAGGGCAGTGAGAAGAGCACGTAGGGAACGATCTCCATCGCCGTCAGCAGCCCCATCTGCGTCGGGCTGGCGTGCAACAGCACGGCCGCGGTCAGCGGCAGCGCCAGCAGCGTGATCTGGCCGCCGAAGGAGGAGATCAGGATGGAGGACCAGAGGCGGCGGTAGGTCGCATCGCGCAGCAGGTCGGTGGCGGACAGCTGGATGCCAAGCGCGCGGAACCGGCCAGTGCCGGAGCGAGTGGTCGGGGACGGGGGTGGATCGGCAGGCGTCATGGGACGATAACTTACATCAAATCAATGTTATAAGTTTATGAAACTATTGAATAGATGACTGCTGGATAGCAGTCGAGACAAGGGCTCAGCGGCCGGCCGACAGGAGCGAGTCGATGCGCGCCTTGAGCTCTGGCAGATTCGCCTCGCCGCGATGGCTCGCGACGATGCGCCCTTGCCGGTCGATGAGGAAGGTCGTGGGCAGCCCGAAGACGCCGCCGTAGAGCTTCGCCAGCGCAGTATCACCCATGATCAGCGGGTATCCCGGAGGACGTTGCCGCGCCAGCCGTTCCACGGGGCTGCGCGTGTCGTCCATCGACACCCCCAGCACCTGGAAGCCACGCGGGCCGAATTCCTTTTGCCAGGCCGAGAATTCGGGCATCTCGAGCAGGCAGGGAGCGCACCAGGTCGCCCAGAAGTTCAGCAGCACGACCTTGCCGCGCAGCGCAGTGAGGCGCCACGTGGCGCCCTGCAGGTCCGCCTTGGCGAATTCCGGCGCTTCCACCGGCGCCGGTTTCGCAGCTTCGGCGACGCCGGACACTGCGACGCACAGCGAGAGTCCCAGCAGCAGGCCCGCGAGGACCCGCGGGGCGTTCATGGCTTCTCGACCGGGTACCCCTTCTCGACCCAGTCGGCCCCGAAATTCTCGGCGATGTAGAGGACCTTGACCGCGGTGAAGCCCTGCGAGACCAGCTCGTCATAGGCAGCCGCGACATTGGGACAGCGGCTCCAGGGACAGCAGCCGCAGTAGAGGACAACGGACCGGTCATGCGCAACGTCCGAAAGCGCCGTGTGCAGCACCTCGATCCCCTCCGGCGTTCCTGCAGGTCCGGCGTAGACCGAACCGGGGATGTGCGCCTGGTCGTAGAGCTTCCGGAACCCGACCTGCAGCAGCAGGGGCTTCGCGCCGGCACCGTCCTTCAGTTGCGCCGCCAGCGCCGCCGGCTGGATCAACGCCGCGGCGGGAATGGAGGATGCCGGCTTGTGATCCGCGGCCCGCACCGGCATCGCGGCAAAAAACGCAGGAGAACCCACGGCCAGGAGGGTCGCGAGGGCAATGCACGAGCGGATCATTGGAGGAGTCTTCTTGAGGGGGCGATCAGAGGAAACTGGTATCGGGGGCCGAGCCAGCTACCTGCAACCCTTCCCCGGCGCAATTCTAGCAAATAGCCAACGCAGAACACAGGGTGTGAACATCAGGAGCGCGTCGAACGGTGGCCACTTCCTGCCTCCCACGGCGACACATCGAGCTTGTCGTGGATCTCATTGATCTGGATGCCCGCGTTCACCATACCCTGCAGCGTTTCGCACTGACCATCGGCTGCGCTACCTTGCAGGCGAAGGCGTGCGCGAACTCCGGCATATTGACCATGATGCCATTCACGCGATAGCGGCCCGGTGAATGCGGATCGGTCTTGGCGTTCAGGCGCTGGTTTTCCGTCCGATCGTTCTCGCAAGCCCACTGCGCGTAGCCGACGAAGAAGCGCTGCTCCGGCGTCAGGCCGTCGCGGTTCTCAAGTGTCTGGTTCGCGGTCTGCGCCCGCCAGGCCACGTGCGCCAGGACAAGGCCGCCGAGATCGGCGACATCTTCGCCCAGCGTCAGCTTGCTGTTGATGTGGATGTCGTCCACCACCACGTACTGCGCGTACTGATCGACGATGCACTGTGCGCGCTGCTTGAATTTGTCGGCATCCGCCGGCGTCCACCAGTCCTTCAGACTCCCCGTGGAATCGAACTGGCGCCCCTCGTCATCGAAGCCGTGCGTCAGCTCGTGACCGATGGTGCCGCCGGTGTCGCCGTAGTTGGGCGCGTCGTCCATCCTGGCATCGTAGAGCGGCGGCTGCAGCACGCCGGCCGGGAAGTTGATGTCGTTCATCTGCGGGTCGTAGTAGGCATTCACGGTGGGCGGGGTCATGCCCCACTCGCTGCGATCGAGCGGCTTGCCGATCCTGGCGAGCTGACGGCGACCCTCGAAGCTGTTGGCACGCAGCACGTTGCCGAAGTAGTCATCGCGGCGGATGTCGATCGAACTGTAGTCGCGCCAGCGATCGGGGTAGCCGATCTTGTTCACCATCGTGTCGAGTTTGGCCAGCGCCTGGCGTTTGGTTGCATCGCTCATCCAGTCGAGCTGCGCGATATCCTGGCGCATCGCCTGCTGGATCTGCGCGGTCAGCTTCAGCGTGGCGGCCTTGAGTTCCGGGCCGAAGCTGCGGGCCACGAACTCGCGCCCCAGCGCCTCGCCCAGCTGCGCATCGACCTGCGCAACGCAACGCTTCCAGCGCGGCTTCTGCAACGGCACGCCGCGCAACGTGTGATCGAAAAAGGCGAAGCGCTGGTCCTCGAAGCTCTTCGAGAGGTAGCGTGCGGCGCTGTTCGCGGCATGCCAGCGCAGGTAGGTTTTCAGGTCGGCCAGGCTCACGGTGGCGAGCAGCGCATCCAGCGCCGAAAAGAACTTCGGCTCGGCGACATTGATCGCGCCGATGTCCGCCAGCTCGAGCGGCCGCAGGTAGGCATTCCAGTCGAAGTGCGGCGTGAGTTGGCTGACCGCCGCGCGATCGAGCTTGTGATACAGCATGTAGGGATCGCGCCGGTCGACGAGCTTGAGCGAGGCCTGCGCAAGCTCGGCTTCCAGGCGCAGCACGGCCGCGGCGTGGTGTGCGGCGGCGGCGGGTGCATCGCCCAACTGCCGGAATACCTGCGCCACGTGCCGGCGATATTGCGTGCGCAATTGCTGGGCGTGCGCGTCGGTGTCGGTGTAGTAGTCGCGATCGGGCAGGCCGAGTCCGCCGGCATCCGCATAGGCGATCACCTGCGCGGAATCGCCGAAATCCTGGCGCGAGCCGAAGCTGAACAAAAACCCGCTGTCGCCGCTCTGCAGTTGCAGCTGGGCCAGCAGTGCGGGCAGGCCGCTCTTGTTGCGCAGCGCCTCGATGCTGTCGAGCATGCCGGCCAGCGGCCGCGCGCCGGCCGCTTCGATCGCGCCCTCATCCATGCAGGCGGCAAAGTAGTCGCCGATCTTCTGCTGGCCGTCGTTGCGCCCCTGTTGCTGGCGCGCCAGCCCATCCAGTATGCCCCACAGGAAACGCTGGTTGTCCTGGTAGAGCTTGCCGTACACACTCCAGCTCGCCTGATCGGGCGGGATCGGGTTGCGCTGCTGCCATCCGCCGCAGCTGTACTGGTAGAAATCGACGCAAGGGTCAGCATTGCGATCCATCGCGGTCACATCGAGACCCGGCGTGTAGGGAAATTCGGTCAAGAGCCGATCGACGGCCGGTGCGGCCACAGCTTCAGGCGCGGCGGCCGCGGCCAGCGTGGTGGCACAACAGGTCAGTGCAGCCAGCAATGGTTTGAATACGCGCATGATCGGATCCCCTTCGATTACTTGCGCGGCACCAACTCCAGCGTCATCACCTGCATTGGCTGCAAGCTGACCGTGACCGGCTGATCCGCTCGCAATACCGCGAACCCCGGCTTCGCTGATCCGCGCCACGGGCTGCTGACCCGAAACGCCCGCACCGCGCCTGCGGGCAACTCCAGTTCACGGGCTGCGTCGAGGATGAAGCGCTGCGGCCTCATGTCGGGATTGCGCAGCGTGATGATGGCCTTGCGCGGAGTCCAGGCGGCCCAGCCATACACGTCGAGGCGACCGGGATCACCTCCGACCCAGTGCGTGTCCTGGAGCACGTCGGCATTCGCGCGCGACCAGCGTGCAGCTTCGGCCAGCGTGTCCCAGTCACCCGCACTCAGGAGCGAGGGCGTGATGTACATCTCCTGCAGCGCGGTGCCGCTGCCAAAGTAGCTGTGTACCTCGGCGGCGAAGTCGTGTCCGGGATCGTCATTCAGAAACTTCGCGTGCTGCGCGTAAATGAGGCCATGCAGCATCAATGCATTCAGAGGGAAGAGCGGGCCAGCGACCACGATATTCTCGAAGGTTTCACGATCGCGATAGGTGATCCATTGCTGGCGTCGGGTCCCGACGCCAGCGAAGTCGTGATCGTCGCCATCACGCCAGATGGAGTCGGCGTAACGCAGCCACGCGGGCGACGGGTAAGTACCGGTGGTGAGATTGATGAAGAGGTCAGGCTTCGCCTGGCGGAGATCCGCGATCAGGGCGATGGCGGCATCGAAGTCGCTGTCGAAGCGCGAGCCGGGGAACACGCGGTCGGCATTGCCGGTGCCGTCGAGCTTGAACTGGTTGATGCCGTGCTCTCGCACGAGCTGCAGGGTGACGTCGCGAAACTGTTCGTAGTATCGCGGTCCTGAGAGAGCGAAGCCGCCGTCGACGATCTCGAGGCCGGCCTGCTGGCCGGCTGCAATGCGTGCGGCCTTTGGCGGTCCATATCCGCCCCAGGGCGAAAGCCAGACTCCAGGTGCCGCGCCGACGTTGGCGGCGGCATCCCGCACGGGCTTGAAGCCATCCCGGAAGTCCTTGCTGAAGCCCCAACGACCGCTGCGGTCATCCCAACCGTCATCGAAGAGGAACGAATCCAGCGTCACGCCGCGTCGTTCATGCAGCTCTCGACCGAAGGCTGCGATGCGCTCGAGCGCATCGCTCTGCGTGTACGGCGTGAAATAGCCGATGTCGTACCAGGAGTTGTAGTGCAGGAAGGTGCGATAGGGATGGGCGCGCTCCGCCTCGAGGTACTCGTGGAAGCCGCGCCGCATCTGCCCGGCAGGCGTCACGCCGGCCGCCGCGGAGTAGCTGATCGTCTGACCCTTCTGCAGCGGCAGGGTGCGCTCGATCCAGAGGCGCATGCTGCCGTCGAGCCGCGTCATGCTCTGCGACAACGGATGCTCCAGCATCCAGAAGCGGCGCCCGGCAACGATTGGCGAACCCTTGACCTTGCCGATCACCGCGGCGCCCGGCACCACGGCCTGCAGGAAATCGACGCGCGCAATCGACTCGTCCTGCTTGAGGGCGGAGATGTCGAGCTCCTGGCGGAGGTAGGTTGCGCCGTGCGGTTGCATCAGCCGCCATTCGATCCGGAAGCGACCGTCACCATCGGCAAAGTCGAAGGTCGCCCGTGCGGTGCCGCCGCGCGCCGCCGCGCGCGAAGCTCGCGGGTCACCGGGTACCGAGCCAAGGTGGGGAGGATTGGTGAGCACGAGCTGTTCCAGTCCCAGCTTCGTGCCATCCTTCAGCGTGATGAGAAAAGGCGCGCCGATCGCAATTCCTGCGCCGCTTGCCGAGTCCATCTGCCGAACTCCGGTGACGTTGGAGTCGACGACGCGCCAATCGAACGAGATCGAAGTGTTGCCGAAGGACGCAGTATCACCGGCGGAATGGGCCGCCGGCGCTGCTGCAGCCGTCAGGAGGATCGTCACGACAAGGTGCAGGCATCTGCCGATGACCAGGAAGCGATGGGGAGTTTGGGACGGCATGAGCGCCTCTGATGAATGCCGCCAGTTATCGGCAGGCCGATCCGTTACCCCTGCGCGTACGCTTACTTCCACAGAACGACGTAACGCACGGCGCGGCCGATCGTGTACAGAATCACGCCAAGAACAACGAACAGCGCCATGACCCAGCCGTTGACTTCTCCACTCAATATCGGGGCGGCGATTGCGGCCAGGACACAAATACCGGCAAAGCCGGACATCACCCAGTAAACAACCAAGGCGAACCGCTCGAGCATCGCGTCAATTCACCTGGCTCAGCTGGACCTGCGGCTCCATCGGACTTCGCATTCGAAGCGGAGCCGCTTTTCGTATCATCGATTATGCCTTGCGGTAGATCGAACAGTACGTCGCATTGAGTCCCTCAACTTGCTTTGGCCGGCGTTGCGCGTACAATGCGCGGCTCGAACCGGTGCGGGGTGGAGCAGTCTGGCAGCTCGTCGGGCTCATAACCCGAAGGTCGTAGGTTCAAATCCTACCCCCGCTACCAATCCATTCACTACTCCCCGATACAGCCCTCACTAAGGGCTGGAAATTCAAGCGAATTTTCGCTTCCAGGCAGCGCCTGGCGGGCCGTACGGGGACATCTCCCAGATCCTGATGCAGGAGTCCCCGAGCCGGCTGCACATCTCCTGCGGCCAATACGGCGGCCATGCGCGCCACCACATCGCGGTAGGCTGCCTCGGCTCCGAACATTGCTCGCTTGGGTGAGCCAGGCTCCGGGCGCCGCCGGCCGGCGCTGAGCAGCGCGCGGCGCTGGCGCTCGGCCTGGTCGATCGAGGGGGCGGCGACGACTGGCGAGAGGACGCCGGCCTGCACCAGGCGCTCGAGCTCGGCGATCTGGTCGGTGAGTTTCTTGATCTCGGGGGCGATCTGCCCGGGCGCGGTGTCCTCGTCTGCTCCCCACGCGGCGCGCATGGTCTGCAGGGCCAGGTCCACCGCCGCCGCTGTTCGAGGACTCGGTGCTCAAAGCTGCCGAGAAGGTGGCCACGGGTAAGTCCCTGGATGCCTTCACCCGCACGCGCCTGGCTGCCGCAGGCTTGGGCGAGCAGGAGCTGCGCGGCATCCACTCCCAGGCGAGCCAGTTCGGGGGCACCTACGAGAACATGCGCGTGTCGGGCTCGGCGCTGTGGCACGACGGTGAGCTTGCGAGGATCTACGATGCCGCGGTGCTGAAGGAGTCCCGCGTGCAGGTGATGCAGCCCGGTGCGGCGGATCGGGTCTGGTGGATGGATTCTGAGCTGGGCAAGGTGCTCGGGCAGATCAAGAGCTTCTCAATCGTGGACAACCAGCGTCATGCCGGAGGCGCAGAAGGCCTGATCAGCGCGATTCAAGCCAATTGAGAAGAGAATCCCGAGAAATTCCGGCAGTTCTCAAATTGGAGAGAACTACCCCTACGCTCACTTGTCCAGGTGTAGGAATGACAAGCGGGCGGAGCGTGCCGGGTCGAACCATCGAAAGATGGGAGCCCTTCTGTCGACTGATTTTAAATCCGTGGGATTCGAAAAACCTGATCAGGTCTTTGCTGTCAACAGGCGTGAGATGGGGAACCATTCCTGACCGCGAGCAACTCTACTGGCACCGTCAGATGGTCGAGGCCTAGAGTTTCGATAGTGACATGGCCAGGTGAAAACCCGCAGTCCTTCAATACCTGTGGCAGCACGCCGCGCTCGAAGCAGGATTCGATGAACAACTGAGCCGCTTCAATGAGATTGCGGGTTGCCTCATCGCGGTTTCGGCCTTGGCTCACCACATCGAGGTGCGGAAAGCTGGCTACCACCAAGTCGCCCTCATCCTCGAACACCGCGGGAAGGCTCAAGGTGAACGTGACTGCTGCGACCGATTTCATGGTGGGTAGTTAACCAGTACCTGGAGACATGGACAACTATCCCGGGTCACAGTTTCCGCGACGCGGTGCGCAACGGAAATCGGTGCCGATACGTAAGTTATTGATTTCTCCGCAGTGGTGTCCAAAATGAACGGGTCCAAAGCGGACCCCCGCTACCAACAAGATCAAGAACTTAGGCTCATCTTGAGCGGCCAGCCGGCCTCCGAAGTCTGCGTTCGACCCCTGGTCCAGCCTTGATTCCCAGTATCCCTGCTTTCGCCGCAGCGCCGACGCTTACGGGAACACGCGCTGGCAGAGTTCCAGCAACACCGCCGGCGCCACGCCCAGCACCAGCACCGCGAGCGCATTGGCGCTGAGCACGGTGCGCACGATGCCCGACCCGCCGATCGGCGAGGTGTCCAGCGGCTCATCGAAATACATGAGCTTGATCATGCGCAGGTAGTAGAACGCGCCGATCACAGAGAACACCACCGCGACGACGGCGACCCAGAGGAGATCAACCCCCAGGACCGCCTGGATGACGCCCAGCTTCGCCCAGAATCCGACGAATGGCGGCACGCCGGCCATGCTGAACATGAGCATGGCCATCATGCCGGCCCACCAGGGGCTGCGTGTGTTGAGTCCCTTGAAGTCCTCGAGCCGGTCGGCCTCGAAACCCTGGCGCGAGAGCAGCAGGATCATGCCGAACCCGCCGCAGGTCATCAGCGTGTAGACGATGGTGTAGAACAGGCTGGCGCGGTAGCCGACACTGGTGCCGGCCAGCACGCCCATCAGCAGGTAGCCCACGTGCGAGATGGTCGAGTAGGCCAGCATGCGCTTGAGGTTGGTCTGCATGATGGCGACCATGTTGCCGATCACCATCGACAGCACCGCGAGCACGATCAGCATCTGCGACCAGTCGTGCTGGGCGTACCCGAGCGCATCAGCCAGAAGGCGCATGATCAGCGCGAGCGAGCCCACCATCGAGGCGGAGCCGATGTACAGGGTCACGCTGGTGGGCGCTCCCTGGTACACGTCCGGTATCCACATGTGGAAGGGTGCAGCGCCGAACTTGAAACCCACGCCAACGATGACGAAGGACAGCCCGAACAACAAGCCGATGTTGGCGGCCGCCCCGCCCTGCAGCGCATGCGCGATCTGCCCGAGATCCAGGCTCCCGGTGACACCGTAAATGATCGACATGCCGTACAGCAGCGTGCCGGAGGACAGCGCGCTCAGCACGAAGTATTTCATCGCCGACTCGGCCGCGACGCCTGAGTCACGATCGAAGGCCACCATGGCGTACAACGACAGCGACAGGAGCTCGAGGCCGAGGTACACGGTGATGAGATTCGCCGCCGAGGCCAGCACCAATATCCCTAACGTGGCGAACAGCCCGAGCACGTAGTACTCGCCGCGGAAGATGGAACGCTGCTTCAGGTAGTCGCCCGAGTAGATGAACACGGCCGCGACGATCACCAGCGTCAGGACTTTGAGCACCTGCGCCAGCGGGTCGAGAATGAACATGTTGCCCACCGCGAGCCGGAATGGCGTCCAGGGCTGCGCGATCACCAGCCCCGCGGTCACGAGCACGATGAGCACCGCGGACCAGGCGATGAGTCCCCGCCGCTCCTGCGAGACGAACAGGTCGACCAGCAGCAGCAGGCAGGCCGCCGTGGCGAGGAAGATCTCGGGCTGCAGCAGCACGAGCCCGTCGATGAAGCCTGCTGGATGGAACGGGTTCATGGCGACACCGCGAGCTTGGAGGTGAGCAACTGCTGCGCGAGGTGCTGCGTGCTGCCCTGCATCGCCTCCAGGAGCGGTGCGGGCCACAGCCCCACGGCCAGCACGGCAATGGCGAGGATGCCGAGCACCAGAAACTCACGCCCGTTGAGATCGGTGAGCCCGGCGACGTGTTCGTTGGCCACGGGTCCGAAGATCACCCGCTTGACCAGCCAGAGCGTGTAGGCAGCGCCCAGCACCAGCGTGATGGCGGCGAAGAAGGCGTACCACACATGCGCCTTGAAGGCCGCGAGGATGACCAGGAACTCACCGACGAACCCGGAGGTTCCCGGCAGCCCCGCGTTTGCCATGGAGAACAGCACCATGAAGGCCGCGAAATGCGGCATGGTGTTGACTACTCCGCCGTAGGCGCTGATCTCGCGGCTGTGCACCCGGTCGTACATGACGCCCACGCACAGGAACATGGCGCCCGACACGAGGCCGTGCGAGATCATCTGCACCACCGCGCCATCCAGCCCCATGCCGATGCCGGCATGCCCGCCGGTGTTGGCCCAGATGGTGTAGCCGATGAAGGCGCCGAGGGTGACGAAGCCCATGTGCGCGATGGAGGAGTACGCGATGAGCTTCTTCATGTCCTGCTGCACCAGGGCCACGAAGCCGATGTACACCACCGCGATCAGCGACAGGCTGATGATCAGCCAGTCGAGTTCGCGGCTGGCATCCGGCGCGATGGGGAGCGAGAAGCGCAGGAAGCCGTAGCCGCCCATCTTCAGCATGATGGCCGCCAGCACCACCGAGCCCCCGGTGGGCGCCTCGACGTGTGCATCGGGCAGCCAGGTGTGCACCGGCCACATCGGCACCTTCACGGCGAAGGCCGCGAAGAAGGCGAGGAAGATCAGCGTCTGCTCGGTGAGGCTCAATGGCAGCTTCTGGAAGGCGGCGATGCCGTAGCTCGGCGTACCGTAGTCGCCGGTCTTCAGGTACAGGTAGATCAGCGCCACCAGCATCAGCACCGAGCCCAGGAAGGTGTACAGGAAGAACTTGATGGTGGCGTACACGCGCCGCGCGCCGCCCCAGATGCCGATGATGATGAACATCGGGATCAGCATGGCTTCCCAGAAGGCGTAGAACAGCAGGCCGTCGAGCGCGGCGAACACGCCGATCATCAGGCCCTCGAGGATCAGGAAGGCCGCGAAGTACTGCGACACGCGCTTCTCGATGCTGCTCCAGCCGGCGATGACGATGAGCACGGTGGTGAAGGTGGTCAACAGGATCAGCGGCATGGCGATGCCGTCCACGCCCAGGTGGTACTGCGCGTGCAGCATCGGGATCCACGGCGCCAGCTCCACGAACTGCATGTCCGCCGTTCCGTTGCGAAAGTCCGTGGCCAGCGGAATGCTCAGCACGAAGGCGGCGATCGACACCGCGAGCGCGGTCCAGCGGGCGAGTGAGGCTCGCGACTCCCCCAACGCCAGCACGAGCGCGCCGCCGCCGACCGGCAGCCAGATGAGCCAACTGAGCAGATTGATGCTTGTCCCCATGTTCATTCCGGTGTGCTCAGGTGCCCGTCAGGTGCCCGCTCCGCGCCACAGCAACCACAACAGGAGCGATGCGAGGCCGAGGATCATCGCGAAGGCGTAGTGATACAGATAACCGGATTGCGCGTAGCGCATGATGGAGGCCACCCAGCCGACGCCGCGAGCGCTGCCGTTGACGAGCGCGCCGTCGATGAGGCCCTGGTCCCCTCCCCGCCACAGCGCACCGCCGAGCAGGCGGCTGCCGGCCGCGATCACATGTTCGTTGAACCAGTCGAAGCCGTACTTGCGCACCAGCACCGTGTGCAGCCACTTGAGCGACCGCTCGGTGGCATCGGCCAGTTCGGGCTTCTTCAGGAAGAACAGCCAGGCGACGCCAAAGCCCGCGGCGGCGAGCCAGATGGCAGGGCCCGCGAAGGCGTGAAGCGTGAAGTCCGCCGGCCCGTGGAATTCGCGTCCGAGTTCCTCCAGCACATCGTGCTGCGGCAGCACGCTGATGGCGCCGTGGAACCAACCGCCGAACAGCATGCTGCTCACGGTCATCCAGCCGATGATGGCGGAGGGGATGGCCAGCAACACCAGCGGCAGGGTTACCACCCAGGGGCTTTCGTGCAGGTGTTCCTGGGTGTGATGGTCCATGCGCTCCTTGCCGTGGAAGGTCATGAAGAACATGCGGAAGGAGTACAGCGCGGTGATGAACACGCCGCTCAGGACGCAGAAGTAGGCATAGCCCGCGCCCGGCAGGTGCGACTCGTGCACGGCCTCGATGAGCGCGTCCTTGGAGAAAAAGCCCGAGGTACCGGGAAAGCCGATGAGCGCCAAGGTTCCCACCAGACAGGTCCAGTAGGTGATGGGCATGTACTTGCGCAACCCGCCCATCTTGCGCATGTCCTGCTCGTGGTGCATGGCGATGATGACCGAGCCCGCCGCGAGGAACAGCAGCGCCTTAAAGAAGGCATGGGTCATCAGGTGGAAAATGCCGCCTGCGTAATCGGACACGCCCAGCGCGACGGTCATGTAGCCGAGCTGGGACAGCGTGGAATAAGCCACCACCCGCTTGATGTCGTTGTTCACGATGCCGAGCAAGCCCATGAAGAACGCGGTGGTCGCGCCGATGACCAGCACGAAGGTGAGCGCGGTTTCCGACAGCTCGAACAGCGGTGACATGCGCGCCACCATGAAGATGCCGGCGGTGACCATGGTGGCCGCGTGGATCAGCGCCGAGATCGGCGTCGGGCCTTCCATGGAATCCGGCAGCCAGACGTGCAGCGGCACCTGCGCCGACTTGCCCATGGCACCGATGAACAGGCAGATGCAGGTGAAGGTGATCGCCGACCAGCTCACCGTCGGCGAGAGGTGGATCTGTGCGCTGGCGATGGCCTGCGCCTTGGAGAACACCGTGAGGTAATCGAGCGACCCCGTGTAATGCACCACCGCGGCGATGCCCAACACGAAGCCGAAGTCCCCCACCCGGTTGACGAGGAAGGCCTTGAGGTTTGCGAAAATGGCGCTTGGCCGCGTGTACCAGAAGCCGATCAGCAGATAAGAGACGAGGCCCACCGCCTCCCAGCCGAAGAACAGCTGCATGAAGTTGTTCGACATCACCAGCATGAGCATGGAGAAGGTGAACAGCGAGATGTAGGCGAAGAACCGCTGGTAGCCCGGATCATCGTGCATGTAGCCGATGGTGTAGATGTGCACCATGAGCGACACGAAGGTGACCACCGCCATCATCATCGCGGACAGGTGGTCGATGAGGAACCCGACCTGCATGGTCAACCCGTCGGAGACCAGCCAGGTGTACACGGGGCCATTGAAGGTGGGCAGGCCGTCGAAGATGAACAGCTTGAGCACGTACAGCGACAGCGCGCAGGACAGGCCGACGCCTGCGATGGTGATGGTGTGCGCGCCGGCGCGGCCGATGAACTTGCCGGCCAGGCCGGCGACCAGGGCGGCGATGAGCGGGGCCAGGGCGATGGTGAGGTACGTGGATTGCATCGCCTAGCCTTTCAGGGTGTCCAGGTCTTCGACGTTGATGCTGCGCCGCTCGCGGAACAGCACCACCAGGATCGCAAGCCCGATGGCGGCCTCCGCCGCGGCCACGGTCAGGATGAAGAACACGAAGACCTGCCCGTCGATATGCCCACGAAAGCGCGAGAAGGCGACGAAATTGAAGTTCACCGCGAGCAGCATCAGCTCGATGCACATCAGCAGCAGGATGACGTTCTTGCGGTTCAGGAACACCCCGGCCACGGCGACCGAGAACAGGACCCCCGACAGGGCGAGCACTTGGGTGAGGCTGATCATGTGCGCTTCTCGCTGGCGACCTTGACCATGCGCAGGCGGTCCTGCTTGCGAACCGCCACCTGCACGGCCGCACGCTGGGCCTTGCTGCCCTTGCGGCTGCGCAAGGTGAGCACGATGGCGGCGACGCTCGCCACCAGCAGGATGATGGCGGCGAGCTGCGCGGGGTAAGCGTAGCGGGTGAACAGCACCGTGCCGAGCGCGCGGGTGTTGGAGGCCGGCAGCGGCACCTGGGCGGCCTCGGCGAGCCCCACCCCGCCCAGGTGGCGGATGACGATGACGTTGATCATCGCGAACACCACGAATCCAGCGACCGCGAGGGCCATCGGCCAGTAGCCGGCGAGGCCCTGGCGCATTTCCTCGATGTTGACATCGAGCATCATCACCACGAACAGGAACAGCACCATCACGGCGCCCACGTACACGAGCACCAGGGTGATGGCCAGGAACTCGGCGTCGAGCAGCAGCCAGATGACCGCGCTGTTGAAGAAGCACAGCACCAGCAGCAGCGCCGAATGCACGGGGTTGCGTGCGAGCACCACGCCCAGTGCGGCGCCGATCAGCACCGCGCCGAAGAAGTAGAACAAAATGGTCGCGAACACCGCCTTCCCCTGCCCCGTTACCCTGCCCCGTTACCTGGTCCTGCTATCAAGTCCTGCTACCGATACGGCGCGTCCGCCGCCTTGTCCTGCGCGATCATCGCCTCGTAGCGATCCCCGACCGCCAGCAGCTTGTCCTTGCTCATGATGTTCTCGCCCCGCGCTTCCATGTGGTACTCGTGGATGCGCGTCTCGACGATGGCATCCACCGGGCAGGCTTCCTCGCAGAAGCCGCAGTAGATGCATTTGAACAGGTCGATGTCGTAGCGCGTGGTGCGCCGGGTGCCATCGTTGGCCACGTCCGACTCGATGGTGATGGCCAGGGCCGGGCACACCGCCTCGCACAGCTTGCAGGCGATGCAGCGCTCCTCGCCGTTCGGGTAGCGCCGCAGTGCGTGCAGTCCGCGGTAGCGGAAGCTCTGCGGGGTCTTCTCTTCCGGGTAATTGATGGTGATCTTCGGAGCGAAGAAGGACTTGAGCGTGACCCACATGCCGCTGAACATCTCCAGCAGCAGGTAGGTTCGAAGGAAGTTGCGGACGCCCTGCATGTCGGATCCTAGAGGTTCTTCCACGGGCCGACCTGGCACCAGGCCATGATGCCTTCGGCCAGCAGCCAGACCAGCGTGACGGGAATCAGCGCCTTCCAGCCCAGCCGCATGATCTGGTCGTACCGGTAGCGCGGAAAGGTGGCGCGCAGCCACAGGAAGCAGAACATCGGCAGGATGGTCTTCAACCCCAGCCAGAAGAAACTGGGCTGCGCGAGCCAGTGGCTGTCGGGCACGAGACCATAGCCCTGGAACGGCGAGAGCCAGCCGCCGAGGAAGAACACCACGGTGAGCACCGAGATCGTGATCATGTTCACGTACTCGGCGATGAAGAACAGCGCGAAGGCCATGCCGGAGTAGTCGACATGGAATCCGGCGACGATCTCAGACTCGCCTTCGGCCACATCGAACGGCGCGCGGTTGGTCTCGGCCACGCCGGCGATGAAGTACACGAACATCAGCGGCATGAGCCAGAACCAGTTCCAGCTCAAGGGACCGCCGGACTGGGCACGGATGATATCGCCGATGTTCAGGCTCCGTGCGGCCATCAGCACGCCCACCAGCGCGAAGCCCATGGCAATCTCGTAGGCGACGATCTGCGCGGCCGAGCGCATGGCGCCGAGGAAAGCGTACTTCGAGTTCGCGGCCCAACCGGCGAGGATGATGCCGTACACGCCCATCGAGGTCAGCGCCAGCAGGTACAGCAGGCCCGCATCGATGTTGGCGAACACGCTCTCGGGGCCGAAGGGGATCACGGCCCACAGGGCGAGCGCCGGCACCATCGAGAGGAAGGGCGCGAGGCGGAACAGGAAATGGTTGGCATCCGCCGGGATGACGATTTCCTTGAAGATGAGCTTGAAGACGTCGGCGAAGGGCTGCAGGCCGCCCTTGATGAAGAACAGGTTGTTGCGGTTCGGACCGCGCCGGACCTGCATGTAGCCGATGACCCTGCGCTCGGCCAGCGTGTAGAACGCCATCACCAGGATGACGCAGATCATGACGATGAGGATCTGCACGGCGTACAGGAGCGGCGTCGTCCAGTACGGCGTCAGCAACTGGGACAGGAAGTCGCGGATGGGCGTCCATTGCCACATGGTCAGGCCCCTCCCCCGCCAGCCTGCGCAGCCGGAGTCTTCGCAAGCGACGGCGAACGGCGCACCAGCGCATCGCCCTGGTAGATGGAGATCATCGTCCAGCCAGCACCGGCACCCGCGGGCACCTGGCCATTGGCCCTGCCCGGCGCCGCCGTCGAGCCTGTGAGCGGCGATGCCCCGCCCTTGCACTTCGAACGCGCGTCCTCGCGCACCTCTTCCGCGGAGGCGTAGTCGAAGCCCTCGAGCGCGAGCAGGTTGCCCAGCACGCGCAAGACCTTCCAGCCGGGGCGCGATTCGCCGACCGGCGTCACCGCACCGTTCCAGCTCTGCCAGGTGCCCTCGCAGTTCACGAAGGTGCCGGCGCCTTCGGCAAAGGTGCCGATGGGCAGCACCACGTGCACGAGATCCTTCAGCGGCCCGGAGAGGTAGGGGGTCAGGCTGACCACGCAGCTCGCCTCGCGAAGCGCGGCGACATCCTGTGCAAAGTCCTGCGGCGCATCCAGCGCGCCGACCAGCAGGACGCCCTTGAGTCCGCCCGCCAGCATGCCGCGGGCATCGAGGCCGGGCTGGGCCACGGCCACACCGCCGGCGCGACGATGGGGTACCGCGCCCGCAAGATAAGCGCCCGCTGCGTTCGCGCCTTCGGCGATGATGCCCAGCGTCGCTCCGCAAATGCCTGCCAGCGCCTGGGCCAGGGCCCGCAACTCGGCATAGGCCGGGTGGCGCTGCGCGAGCTGCCCGAGGAAGACGGCGCGCCGCTCGCCCGAGGCCAGGGCCTGCGCCAACTGCCGATGCTCATCGCCTGGCGCCACGCCGCCCGACAGCGCCGGAGCCGGCTGACCCGCCTGGGCCGCCGCTGCCGCCAGCGTGCCGCGCAGCACATCGCGCACATCGCTCCCCGCCGCGGCCTGCACCTGCGGGAACAGGTAGGAAAACCGTTGCGGGTTGATGAACCCGACCTTCGCCCCGCCCTTCACGGCCGCCTTGCGCACGCGATGCGCAAGCAGTGGCACCTCGTTGCGCAGGTCCGAGCCCACGACGAGCAGACCCTGCAGCCGCTCGACATCGGCCAGGGCGAGGCCGAGGCCCGGCATGGGCCCTTCCGTGTCCTGGCCGCTGAAATCCGATTGGCGCAGCCGGTGGTCGATGTTGTCCGTGCCCAGGCCGCGCGCGATGCGCGCCGCAAGGAAGAATTCCTCGACGGTGCAGGAGGGGCTTGCAAGCACACCCAGCGAGGCTGCGCCCTGCTGCTCGCGCACCGCCGTGATGCCCTCGGCCGCGGCCGCCAGCGCCACTTCCCAGTCCACCGCCACGAGTTCGCCGTTGCGGCGGAGCATGGGCTGCTGGACGCGGTCCGGCGAGTAGATGCCCTCGAAGCCGAAGCGGTCGCGGTCGGCGATCCAGGTCTCGTTCACCGCATCGTTCTGCCGGGGCACGATGCGCATCAGCTTGCCCCGCAGGGTGTGGGCATACAGGTTCGCACCCACCGCATCGTGCGGCGAGACCAGCGCGTGCTGGCTCATCTCCCAGCCGCGGCCGCGGTAACGGAACGGCTTGTTGTTGAGGGCGCCCACCGGGCACAGGTCGATGATGTTGCCCGACAGCTCGTGGTCCACCGCCTGCTCGACGTAGGTGGTGATCTCCATGTGCTCGCCGCGGCCGACCGTGCCGAGCTGCGGATAGCCCTGGATCTCCTGCCCGAAGCGCACGCAGCGCGTGCAATGGATGCAGCGGGTCATGTCGGTGGAGATCAAGGGTCCCAGGCTCTTGTCCTTGACCACGCGCTTGCGCTCGGCGTAGCGGGAGATGTCCCGGCCGAAGCCCACGGCGAGATCCTGCAGCTCGCACTCCCCGCCCTGGTCGCAGATCGGGCAGTCCAGTGGATGGTTGATGAGCAGGAATTCCATCGTCGCCTTCTGCGCGGCGATGGCTCGCGGCGAGCGCGTGTAGACCTTCATGCCCTCGGCCACGGGTGTCGCGCAGGCCGGCAGGGGCTTGGGCGCCTTCTCGACCTCGACCAGGCACATGCGGCAGTTCGCCGCCACGCTGAGCTTGTCGTGGTAGCAGAAGCGCGGGATGTACATGCCCGCCGGGTCCGTGGCCTGGATGATCATCTGACCCTTGCGTGCCTTCACCGGCACGTCATCCACCACGATGTTGACTACGTCATCGCTCATGTCGTTCGACTCTCAAGCCGCCGCCGCTGCTTGTGCGCTGACGATGGAGCGTCCGCGGTTCTTC
Source organism: Steroidobacteraceae bacterium (assembly GCA_046347195.1). Lineage (GTDB taxonomy): Bacteria > Pseudomonadota > Gammaproteobacteria > Steroidobacterales > Steroidobacteraceae > TMP-86. The sequence continues at coordinate 13,426 of JAXMGQ010000007.1, read as the reverse complement.
ACCATGTACTCGAACTCGTGCCGGAAATGCTTCACGAAGCTCTGCACCGGCCAGGCCGCGGCATCGCCCAGCGCGCAGATGGTGTGGCCCTCGATCTTGTTGGCCACATCGACCAGCATGTTGACGTCCTCCATGCGGCCATCGCCCGCGAGGATGCGCTTGATCACCCGGTTGAGCCAGCCCGTCCCTTCCCGGCAGGGTGTGCATTGGCCACAGGACTCGGACATGTAGAAACGCGACAGCCGCTCCAGCGCCTTCACCATGCAGGTGGTCTCGTCCATGACGATGACGGCGGCCGAGCCGATGGAGGAGCCCGCCTTCTTGAGCGAGTCGTAGTCCATGTTGAGCTCGAGCATCGTGGCCGCGGGCACCACCGGCACCGAGGAGCCGCCCGGGATCACCGCCTTGAGCTGGCGGCCTTTCCAGACCCCGCCGGCGAGGGCGAGCAGTTCCTTGAAGGGTATGCCCATCGCCACTTCGAAATTGCCCGGTGTCGCGACATGGCCCGAGACCGAGAAGATCACTGTGCCGCCGGAGTTGGCCGGGCCGAGTCCTGCGAACCAGGCCGCGCCCTTGCGCATGATGGTCGGGACCGAGGCAAAGCTCTGGCAGTTGTTGATCGTGGTGGGCTTGCCGTACAGGCCGAAGTTGGCCGGGAACGGCGGCTTGAAGCGCGGCTTGCCCTGCTTGCCTTCCAGGGATTCGAGCATCGCGGTTTCTTCACCGCAGATGTATGCGCCGGCTCCGACGAAGGTGTACAGGTCGAAGTCCACGCCACTGCCGAGGATGTTCCTGCCCAGGAGGCCGGCGGCATAGGCCTCGGCCAACGCCTCCTCGAACCGCGGCACGGGCTCGCCCAGGAACTCGCCGCGGATGTAGTTGTAGCCCACGGTGGCCGTCATCGAGTAACCGCCGATGGCCATGCCCTCGATGACGCTGTGCGGGTTGTAGCGCAGGATGTCACGATCGTGGCAGGTGCCGGGCTCGGACTCGTCCGAGTTGCACACCACGTACTTCTGGATGGGATTGCTGCGCGGCATGAAGCTCCACTTCACGCCCGTCGGGAAGGCCGCGCCGCCACGGCCACGAAGCCCCGAGGCCTTGACCTCCTCGATGATCTTCTCGTGCGGGGTCTTCTCGCGCAGGATCTTCTCCCACGCCTCGTAGCCACCGATCTTGCGGTAGCTCTCGAGCGTCCAGGAGCGCTCGTACTTCAGCGCCTCGAACACCACCAGGTTCTGCTCGTACGCCATCTAGGTGCCCTTCGCCGTCATTTCAGCTCGTCCAGGATCCTGTCCACCGACTCGGGCGTCAGGTGCTCATGGTAGACGTGGTCCACCATCATCATCGGACCGCCGGTGCACGCGGCCAGGCACTCCTCCTCGCACTTGAGGAAGATGCGCTTGTCGGGTGTGCTCTCGCCGGTCTTGATGCCCAGTTTCTTCTCCACGTGTGCGACCAGGTCCTCGGCCCCGCGCAGCATGCAGCAGATATTGGTGCAGATGGACACGTGGTGCCGCCCCACCGGGTGCGTCTCGAACATGGAGTAGAAGGTCGCCACCTCGTACACCTGCACCGGCGGCAGGCCCAGATAAGCCGCCACCGCGTCCATGAGATCGGAGGTGAGGAAGCCGTTGTTCTCGTGCTGCGCGGCGCGCAGCGCCGCGAGGACCGCCGAGCGCTTGCGATCCGGCGGGAACTTCTTCAACCAGTGGTCGATCTCCTCGCGCACATGGGTGGACAGTTCGGTGCTCATCGATCGATCTCGCCGAAAACGATGTCCTGGGTGCCGATGACGGCGACGACGTCCGCCAGCATGTGGCCGCGCACCATTTCATCGAGCGAGGCGAGGTGCGCGAAGCCCGGTGCGCGGACCTTCATGCGGTACGGCTTGTTGGAGCCATCCGCCACGAGGTAGACGCCGAGTTCGCCCTTGGGGGCTTCCACCGCCGCGTAGGTTTCTCCGGCGGGCACGCAATAGCCTTCGGTCATCAGCTTGAAGTGGTGGATGAGGGATTCCATGTCGCCCTTCATCTGCTCGCGCCGCGGCGGCCGGACCTTGCGGTCGTCGATGATCACGGGCCCCGGGTTGGCCTTCAGCCAGTCCACGCATTGCCGGATGATGCGGTTCGACTCGCGCATTTCAGCGACGCGCACCAGGTAACGGTCGTAGCAGTCGCCGTGGGTGCCCACCGGGATGTCGAAGTCCACCTGGTCATAGGCTTCGTAGGGCTGCTTCTTGCGCAGGTCCCAGGCCACCCCTGAGCCGCGCAGCATCGGGCCGGTGAAGCCGAGCTGCTTGGCACGGTCGGGCGAGACGACGCCGATGTTCACGGTGCGCTGCTTCCAGATGCGGTTGTCTGTGAGCAGCGTCTCGTACTCGTCCACGCAGGCCGGAAAGCGGTTGGTGAAGTCCTCGATGAAGTCCAGCATGCTGCCCGAGCGCCGCTGGTTGAGGCGGTCGACTTCCTTGCGGCTGCGGAACTGCGAGACCTGGTACTGCGGCATCGTGTCCGGCAGGTCGCGGTACACGCCGCCCGGGCGGTAGTAGGTCGCGTGCATGCGCGTGCCGGAGACCGCCTCGTAGCAGTCCATGAGGTCCTCGCGCTCGCGGAAGCAGAACAGGAACACGGTCATCGCGCCGATGTCGAGGCCATGCGCGCCCAGCCACATGAGGTGGTTGAGGATGCGGGTGATCTCATCGAACATCACGCGGATGTACTGCGCGCGGGGCGGCGGCCGCACTCCCAGCAGGTTCTCGATGGCCAGCACGTAGGCGTGCTCGTTGCACATCATGGACACGTAGTCGAGACGATCCATGTAGCCGATGCTCTGGTTGAACGGCTTGCTCTCGGCCAGCTTCTCGGTGGCCCGGTGCAGCAGGCCCACATGCGGATCGGCCTTCTGGATGACCTCGCCGTCCATCTCGAGCACCAGGCGCAGCACGCCATGCGCCGCCGGGTGCTGCGGACCGAAGTTCAGCGTGAAGTTGTGGATCTCAGCCATTGGGCTTGGCATCCTTCAGGGCGGCGGCATAGCGGTTGTCGTCGCGGATGACCTTGGGCACGAGCGTCCTCGGCTCGATGCTCACCGGCTGATACACCACCCGCCCCTTCTCGGGGTCGTAGCGCACTTCCACGTGGCCGGAGAGCGGGAAGTCCTTGCGGAAAGGGTGGCCGATGAAACCGTAGTCGGTGAGCAGCCGCCGCAGGTCCGGATGGCCGCGGAACAGGATGCCGAACATGTCGAAGGCTTCCCGCTCGAACCAGTCGGCCGAGGTCCAGATGGCCGTGACGGAGTCGATGATCGGTGCTTGCGGATCCTCGCAGAACGCGCGCAACCGGATTCGCTGGTTCAGCTCCACCGACAGCAGGTGGTACACCACGGCGAAGCGCCGTGCGCCGGCCGAGGCTTGAGACTCCGCAGGCACCGGGACCTGGTTCATGCGTGTGACGCCCCGACTGAAGCCCGAGGAGGTCGCCGCATGGGTCTTCCACTCCTCGATCCCGTGGTGCAGGTAATCCACGCCGCACACGTCGATGCAGGTGTCGAACTTCAACCCTTGCGAATCGCGAAGCATTCGCGCCACTTCGAGGATGTCCGCGCTCCTGACCTCGAAGGTGCCCTCGCCCGTGCGCGAGGGCACGGCGCTGACACGCCCGCCGAGCTGCGCCGTCACCGCGGAGGCGAGGCTCTGCGCCCGCGTCGGCGATGCCGCGCTCACCGCCGCAGCCTGATCCGCCGCCGGTTCGCTCATCGGGTGATCGCCTTGTTGCGTTTGATCTTGTTCTGCAACTGGATGATGCCGTACATCAGCGCCTCGGCCGAGGGCGGACAGCCGGGCACGTAGACATCCACCGGGACGATGCGATCGCAACCCCGTACAACCGCGTAGGAATAGTGGTAGTAGCCGCCGCCGTTGGCGCAGGAGCCCATGGAGACGACCCAGCGGGGCTCGGCCATCTGGTCGTACACCTTGCGCAGCGCCGGGGCCATCTTGTTCACCAGCGTGCCGGCAACGATCATGACGTCGGACTGGCGCGGGCTCGGGCGGAACACGATGCCGAAGCGGTCGAAGTCATAGCGCGCCGCACCGGCGTGCATCATCTCCACCGCGCAGCAGGCGAGGCCAAAGGTCATGGGCCAGAGCGAGCCGGTGCGGGCCCAGTTGATCAGGTTGTCGAGGGTGGTGACCTCGAAGCCGCGCCCGGCGGGCGCCACCGCCTGCTCTAATCCCATTCCAGCGCTCCCTTGCGATAGTCGTAGACGAGCGCCACGACCAGGATCAGCGCGAACACCAGCATGGCGATGAGCCCGAAACCGCCGGTCTCGTGGAGCGACACGGCCCAGGGGAAAAAGAAGGCGATCTCCAGGTCGAAGACGATGAAGATGATGGCCACGAGGTAGTAGCGCACGTCGAAGCGCATGCGCGAGTCCTCGAAGGCCTCGAAGCCACACTCGTAGGGGGAGAGTTTCTCGGCATCGGGCCGGTTGGGGCCGGCGAGTGAGCCGATGGTGTACAGGGCCAGGCCCAGAATGCCTGCGAGCCCGAGGAAAATCAGGATGGGGAGGTATTCACGGAGCATCACGATGATCGCGGGGGCATGTCGAGGACGCGATTGTAGCAGGATGATTGCGATGCGTCAGGACGAAGCGCATGCAAACATTCAAGATCGATGGTGCCGACGGCCGGACTCGAACCGGCACAGGTTGCCCCACTAGCCCCTCAAACTAGCGCGTCTACCAATTCCGCCACGTCGGCATCGATCATTTCGCAGGCGCCGGCGCCGAGGGAACCGCAGGTGCAGCGGACTGCGCAGCTCTCTCCAGCACCGACGTGGGCTCCGCGCTCTGGCGCGTTCCCATGAAGGCGAGGGTCAGACTCGTCACGAAAAACAGCGTCGCGAACAGCGCGGTGAGCTTCGAGAACAGTGTGCTCGTGCCACGCGCGCCGAACACGGTGCCCGAGGCGCCCGCACCGAAGCCGGCACCGGCCTCGGCGCCCTTGCCACGCTGCAGCAGCACGAGGCCGATGATCAGCGCCGCGAGCACGATGTGCACCGTCAGGATGAAACCATGAAACCTGCTGGCACTCTCTCAAATCCTGCGAAAACTCAACCGCCGCGGCCCCGCTCCAGGGTGCCCGCAGCGGCACAGATGCGGCCGAATTCCTCGGCGACCAGCGAGGCACCGCCGATCAGTCCGCCATCGACGTCCGTGTTGGCGAACAACTCCGCTGCATTCGCCGCCTTGACGCTCCCGCCGTACAGGATGCGCAGCTGGCCCGCTATCTTAGCATCCTGCGAGGCGATGCGGCCGCGAAGGAAGGCGTGCACCGCCTGCGCCTGCGCCGGCGTTGCATTGCGGCCCGTGCCGATGGCCCACACGGGCTCGTAGGCCAGGACCGCCCGCTCCAGCGCCTTCACACCGCTGGTTCGAAGCACGGCATCGAGCTGTCGCGCCACGACGGCTTCGGTCTGGCCGGCATCACGCTCCTCCAGGGTCTCGCCCACGCAGAGGATGGGCGTGAGCCCGGCAGCCTGTGCCGCGACGAACTTGCGCGCCACCAGCGCATCGTCCTCGCCGTACAGGCGGCGCCGCTCGGAATGGCCCACGATGGCATGGGTGCAGCCCACGTCGGCGAGCATCGCGGCGGCCACTTCGCCGGTGAAAGCGCCGGGAGCTTCCGCGCAGACATCCTGCGAACCGACGCGGATCTGATCGCCCTCGAGCATGCGCAGGACATCCGCGAGGTACACGAACGGCGGGCAGAGGACCACATCGATGGGCCATTCCTCCGACACGCGCCGCTGCAGGTCCTCGACCAGCGACTGATTGCTGGCGCGAGAACCGTGCATCTTCCAGTTGCCGGCCACCATGGGTCGCCGCATACCAATTGCCTCCAGGGGATACCCCCGTCGTGAAGGCGGCGAAGGTTAGCGGCGGCGCGGCGATCCTGCAAGCGGTTCAGAACCGGCCGGGCGACCGGATGGGCCTGCGCCCCCCCCAGCAGGGCCGGTTCAGGCGGCGGCGGCGGCCGCCTCGACCGCCGCGGCGATCTCGCGTGCGCTGTGGGTAACCAGCGAGGGTTCCTCGCCCTCCACCATCACCCGGATCACGGGCTCGGTTCCGGAAGGACGCAGCACGATGCGCCCGCGCCCGGCAAAACGCTGTTCGACCGCGGCGATGGCCGCCCGGACGCCGGGCGCCCCGGAGGGGTCGAACTTGCGCGCGACCCGCACGTTGAGCAAGACCTGCGGGTACTTCTTCATGCCGGCGGCCAGTTCCGCCAGCGATGCGCCCGTGCGTTTCATCACGGCCAGCACCTGAAGGGCGCTGACCAGTCCATCACCCGTGGTGGTCTTGTCGAGACAGAGGATGTGGCCCGAGGTCTCTCCCCCGAGAGTGCCGCCGGATTCCTTCATCAGCGCCATGACATAGCGGTCGCCCACCTGCGCACGCAGCACCTTCACCCCGCGCGCGGCGAGGGCATGCTCGAGGCCCAGGTTGGTCATCACGGTACCGACCACCGGGCCTTCCAGCACACCTCGGTCCAGCCGGTCGTTGGCGATGATGTAGAGGAGCTGGTCGCCATCGAGCGTGCGGCCCAGCGCATCCACCATGACGATGCGGTCCCCGTCGCCATCGAGCGCCATGCCCACGTGTGCCCTGACGCCCGGAACGGTGAGCTGCAACAGTTCGGGCGCGGTGGAACCGCAGCCGTCGTTGATGTTGCGTCCGTTGGGAGAGCAACCGATGGGAACGATGTCCGCGCCCAGGTCGGCCAGCACGCGGGGCGCCACCTTGTAGCCCGCGCCGTTCGCGCAGTCGACGACGATCTTGAAGCCCTTGAGATCCATGCCCGCGGGCAGGGTCGATGCGCAGAACTCCTGGTACTGGGTGCGCAGGCGGTCGATGCGGGTGGCCTTGCCCAGCCGCTGCGACTCCTGCGTGAGCACCGGTCCGTCGATCAACCGTTCGATCTCCGCCTCGAGTTCATCGGAGAGCTTGCTCCCGTGCCCATCGAAGAACTTGATGCCGTTGTCCTCGTACAGGTTGTGCGAGGCGCTGATCACGACGCCGAAATTGCAGCCGGAACGTTGCGCGAGATAGGCGATACCCGGCGTGGGCAGCGGGCCGATCAGCAGCACCTCGACGCCAGCGGCGACGAAGCCCGCCTCGAGGGCGGATTCGAACATGTAGCCGGATACGCGCGTGTCCTTGCCGATCAGCACGCGTCCGCCATTGGGAGCGAGCACGCGCGCGGCGGCGCTGGCCAGGCGCAACGCGAAATCCACGGTCAGCGGAGCCTTGCCGACCTTGCCCCGCACACCATCAGTGCCGAAATACTTGCGACTCACGATTCCTTCATTCCCGAAAGTACTGCCGCCACCGTCCCGATCGCATCGACCGTCGGGGCCACATCATGGGTGCGGATGATACGCACCCCGGCCGACACCGCCAGCGCCGCAAGTCCCAGTCCGCCATACACTCGCTCGTTCACCGCGCGCCCGAGCATGCGGCCCACGAAGCTCTTGCGGGAAAATCCCACGAGCACGGGGGAGCCCAGCGCCACGAGGGCGGGCAATTCCTTGAGCAGCGTCATGTTATGTGAAAAGGTCTTGCCGAACCCGAGGCCCGGGTCGAGCACGATGGCCTCGCGTGGGAGTCCCGCGGCCAGGCACCGCTCCCGTGCGTGAACGAGAAAGCCACTCACTTCGGCCAGCACATCTCCGTAACGGGGTTCATCCTGCATGCTTCGCGGCTCGCCGAGCATGTGCATCAGGCACACCCCCACGCCACTCGCCGCACAGACCTCACGCGCACCGGGTAGCCTCAGGGCGCTGATGTCATTGACGATGTGCGCACCTGCAGCAACGGCGGCGCGCATTACCTCCGGGTCGCTCGTGTCCACCGAGATGGCCACATCCAGGTCGCGCGCGATTCGCTCGATGACGGGGCCCACGCGCCGGAGCTGCTCCGCCGCCGGCACCCGCTCGCTGCCGGGCCGGCTGGACTCACCGCCCACATCGATGATGGCGGCGCCCTGGGCCACCATGTCCCTGGCGTGTGCGAAGGCGGCCTCGTGCGTGGCGAAGCGGCCTCCGTCGGAGAAGGAATCGGGGGTGACATTGAGGACGCCCATGACCACGGGCCGACTCAGGTCGACGACACGCTGCCGGCAACGCCACAACATTTCCACCGCCAGCCTCCCCTGCCCGGTCGGTCGCCGGGCGTACCGGTCAGTGCTGGCCGGCCGGACTCGTCAGCGGCGCCGAGGGAGACTCGGCCGAAGGACCCCGTGGCGTGGGGGCCGGTGTGTCGTCCCAGTCCCGCGGCGGCTTGGGATCGCGTCCGGCCATGATGTCCTTGATCTGTTCGTCGTCGATGGTCTCGTACTTCATCAGCGCCTGCGCCATCGACTGCAGCTTGTCGCGATTCGAGGTGAGGATTTCCTTGGCGCGCTGGTAGGTGCTGTCGATGACGCGGCGCACTTCCTCGTCGATGGCATGCGCCGTGACATCCGACACCTGCTTGTGCTGGGTGACGCTGCGGCCGAGGAACACCTCGCCGGACTCTTCCGCATAGGTCTGCGGACCCAAGCGGTCCGACAGGCCCCAGCGCGTCACCATGTTGCGCGCGAGCTCGGTGGCGCGCTCGATGTCGTTGGAGGCGCCGGTGGTGACGGCATCCACGCCGAACACCAGCTCCTCGGCCACGCGGCCGCCGAACAGGGTGGCGATGCTGCTCTCCAGCCGACGGCGGCTGGTGCTGTAGCGATCGGTCTCCGGCAGGAACATGGTCACGCCCAGCGCCCGGCCGCGCGGAATGATGGTGACCTTGTACACCGGATCGTGATCCGGAACCGTCAGCCCCACGATGGCGTGCCCAGCCTCGTGGTAAGCGGTGTTGCGCTTTTCTTCCTCGGTCATCACCAGCGAGCGCCGCTCGGCGCCCATCATGATCTTGTCCTTGGCGCGCTCGAATTCGTCCATGCTCACCGAGCGCTTGTTGGCGCGCGCCGCGAACAGCGCCGCCTCGTTCACCAGGTTCGCAAGGTCCGCACCGGAAAAGCCGGGCGTGCCGCGCGCGATGACTGAGGGCTTGACGTTGTCGCCCAGCGGCACCTTGCGCATGTGGACTTTGAGGATCTGCTCGCGGCCACGAACGTCGGGGAGCGACACCACGACCTGGCGGTCGAAGCGGCCCGGACGCAGCAGCGCGGGATCCAGCACGTCGGGACGGTTGGTGGCGGCGATGACGATGATGCCCTCGTTGCCCTCGAACCCGTCCATCTCGACCAGCAGCTGGTTCAGCGTCTGCTCGCGCTCGTCATGACCGCCACCCAGGCCCGCGCCGCGGTGACGGCCGACGGCGTCGATCTCGTCGATGAAGATGATGCACGGCGCGTGCTTCTTCGCCTGCTCGAACATGTCGCGCACCCGCGAAGCGCCCACGCCGACGAACATCTCGACGAAATCCGAGCCCGAGATGGTGAAGAACGGCACCTTGGCCTCGCCCGCGATGGCCCGCGCCAGAAGGGTCTTGCCGGTGCCCGGCGGGCCCACCATGAGCACGCCCTTGGGGATCTTGCCGCCCAGCTTCTGGAACTTGCCCGGGTCTTTCAGGAAATCGACGATCTCGACGACCTCCTGCTTCGCTTCCTCGACGCCGGCGACATCCGCGAAGGTCACGTTCACCTGGTCCTCGCCCAGCAGCCGCGCACGGCTCTTGCCGAAGGACATGGCGCCCCGGCCGCCGCTGGCGCCTTGCATCTGGCGCATGAAATAGGCCCAGAAGCCGATGAGGATGAGGATGGGGAAGGCCGAGATCAGCAACTGCAGCAACACCGACTGCTGCTTGGGCGGCTCGCCACGGAACTTGACCCCCTGTTTCTGCATGAGGTCGATGAGCGCGCCGTTCTCGGTCTCGGGATTGTAGGTGATGAACGAGTCGCCGGAGCGGCGCTTGCCTTCGATGATCTCGCCCTTCAACGTCACCGAGTCGATGTTGTTGCTCTTCACCTCGGTGAGGAACTGCGAGTAGTCGATGGTCTGGGGCTGGCCGTTGTGCATCCCGAACTGGCTGAAGATGGCCAGCAGGATCACGGCCAGGGCGACCCACAGGAGAATCTGCTTGGTCAGATCATTCAAGGAAACAACCACCCCGACTGGAACGAAACATGGGTCGGAAGGCACCAGCCAACCCGCTTCCGACGTTACACCATCCGCCACCCCTGCGCCATCGAGCCCAGGCCGTGAAAGGCGCGGTGGACGTGACACCGTCCTCGCTTTCGCAACATTGCCCGGACGGTGCCGCAAGGAACCTGCGCGGCGCGAGGAAAAAGCTGCAAACATGCCCGCGGCTCGAGCCACTCGCTGCGATCGTTCCTTGCCCTGGCCTTCTTGGGGACCGTTTGCGCAAAAGCAAGCGCAGCCGCGCTGCCCTTGCACACCGTGCATCCGCCCTCGCGCAGCGCCTATACTGGTTCGATGTCCCTGTCCGAGAAACAACGCAAGCACCTGCGACGCCTCGCTCACCCGCTCAATCCGGTGGTCATGCTCGGCAACGCCGGGCTCACCCAGGGCGTGGTGGCCGAGACCCAGCGCGCCTTGCAGGATCACGAACTGGTGAAGGTCAGTGCCCGGGTCGGCGATCGCGAGTCGCGCGATGCGGCCCTGGCATCGCTGGCGCAGCAGACGGCCAGCGAGTTGGTGCAGCGCATCGGCAACGTCGGCGTGCTGTATCGCCGCCGAGAGTCGCTACCGAAGATCGTCCTGCCAGACGACTGAGACCGCGGCGGCGCAGGCGATCAGGTACAGGGCCGTGGACACGCCGTGCCAGGCGCCAAATCCCAGCCCCAGGACCTGTCCTTGTACTTTAGATAGCTGCATCAAGTATCTGATAATAAAATCATTTGCTGCGAGGAGAGCTACCGCAAGATAGAGTCCAAGCCCGCGTGAGCGGCCGTGAATCCAGGCCACGAGGGCAGCAACCACCAGGGTGAGCAAGGTTTCGGCCCGGAACAGGGCCCCGGCCATCTGCCCTGCCAGGACCCTCGAGGGCGCCAGCCGGAACAGCACCGGCGTGATCCACAGCGCAAGCGCCCACAGGCTTCCCGCCCACAGCACCACCGCCAGTCGAAGCAATTGCGCCCTTCGGGAACTCACGCGTAGCGGACGGTGATGATCTCGTAGTTGCGGATGCCGCCCGGCGCGGCCACTTCGGCGACATCGCCCTCGGACTTGCCGATCAGGGCCCGTGCAATCGGCGAGGACACGGAGATCAGCCCACGCTTGATGTCCGCCTCGTCATCACCCACGAGCTGGTAGATGACCTTGGCACCGCTGTCCTCGTCCTCGAGCTCCACCGTGGAGCCGAACACCACCTTGCCGGTGGCCGGGAGCTTGGTGACGTCGATGATCTCGGCGTTCGACAGCCGGCTCTCGATCTCGGCGATGCGGCCTTCGATGAAGCCCTGCTGCTCGCGGGCGGCGTGATACTCCGCATTTTCGCTCAGGTCACCGTGGCCGCGCGCCTCGGCGATCGCCTTGATCACGTTGGGGCGGTCCTCGCTCTTGAGCTTCCTGAGTTCCGTCCGCAGCGCCTCGGCGCCGCGGTACGTCATGGGTGTTCGTTTCACGCCGGCAATTCCTTGTGCAAGTCCTGCAGCCGATTGACCGCGATGTCCCCGAGATGATCCAGGGCATCGCAGGTGGCTCGAGCCGCGGCCACCGTCGTGTAGTAGGTGACCTTGCGGGCCACCGCCTCGCGCCGGATCGAGCGCGATTCCTTCACCGCCAGCTTGCCCTCGGTGGTGTTCACGATCAACACGACTTCGTCGTTCTTGATCATGTCGACGACATGCGGCCGGCCTTCGCGCACCTTGTTCACACGGCGGTTGGCGATGCCCGCCTCCTCCAGCATCTGCGAGGTACCGCCAGTGGCGGCGAGTTCGAAGCCCCGCGCCATGAGCATCCTTGCAAGTTCCACTACCGAGGGCTTGTCGCGGTCGCGCACGCTGATGAAGCACAGTCCGCGCGTGGGCAGCACCACGCCCGAGGCCGCCTGTGCCTTCGCGTAGGCCTCGCCGAAGGTGGCGCCGGTGCCCATCACTTCGCCGGTGGATTTCATCTCCGGTCCCAGGATGGGGTCGGCTTCGGGGAACTTGGCGAACGGAAACACCGCTTCCTTGACGCTGAAGTACGGTGGCACCCGCTCCTTCACCAGGCCCTGCGCGGCCAGCGTCGTGCCCGTCATCACCCTCGCCGCCACCTTCGCCAGCGGCACGCCGGTGGCCTTGGAGACGAAGGGCACGGTTCGCGAGGCCCTGGGGTTGACCTCGAGGATGTAGATCACGCCGCTCTGGATGGCGAACTGGATGTTCATCAGCCCGATCACGTTCAGCGCCTTGGCGAGCTTGCGCGTCTGCGCGCGAAGCTCATCCTGAACGGCGGCCGACAGGGTCGCCGGCGGCAGCGAGCAACTGGAATCACCGGAGTGGACGCCGGCCTGCTCGACGTGCTCCATGATGCCGCCGATCAGCACCTCCTGACCGTCGCAGACGGCATCCACGTCCACCTCGATGGCGAGGTCGAGGAAGCGGTCGAGCAGCACCGGGCTGTCATTGGAGACCTTCACCGCGTCGATCATGTACTGGCGCAGGTCGTCCTCGTTGAACACCACTTCCATGGCCCGGCCGCCGAGCACGTAACTGGGACGCACCACCAGCGGAAAGCCCACCTCGCGCGCCATCAGGATGGCCTGCTCCTCGGTGCGCGCCGTGGCGTTGGCCGGCTGCTTCAGCTTGAGGTTGTTCACGAGGTTCTGGAAGCGCTCGCGGTCCTCCGCGATGTCGATGCTGTCGGGCGTGGTGCCGATGATGGGCGCGCCGGCCGCGGCCAGCGCGCGCGAGAGCTTGAGCGGAGTCTGTCCGCCGTACTGGACGATCACGCCCTCGGGCTTCTCCTTCTGGATGATCTCCATCACATCCTCGAAGGTCAGCGGTTCGAAGTACAGCCGGTCCGAGGTGTCGTAGTCGGTGGACACGGTCTCCGGGTTGCAGTTGACCATGATGGTCTCGAACCCGTCGGCGCGCAGCGCCATGGCCGCGTGCACGCAGCAGTAGTCGAACTCGATGCCCTGGCCGATGCGGTTCGGACCGCCGCCGAGGATCATGATCTTGCGCTTGTCGTCCGGCTGCGCCTCGCACTCCTCGTCGTAGGTCGAGTACAGGTAGGCGGTGGAGGTGGCGAATTCCGCCGCGCAGGTGTCCACCCGCTTGTACACCGGGTGCAGCCCCTGCTTGATGCGCCGCGCACGCACGGCGGGCTCGTCACGGCCGAGCAGCCTGGCGATGCGCGCATCGGAGAAGCCCTTGCGCTTGAGCCGGCGCAGGCGCGCATCCGTGAGCCCGTCCCAGCCC